>NZ_CP170467.1:102500-277500 GCF_042604625.1 Azospirillum sp. A29 | reverse complement strand
TCCGGACGGTTCTACGAAACCGCGGGCGCGCGGCTGGGAATGACGCCCACCAGCTACCGCAGGGGGGGAGCGGGGGAAACGATCCGCTTCGCGGTTGGCGTTTCCTCGCTGGGTTCGATCCTGGTGGCGGTGACGGAGCGCGGGGTGTGCGCAATCCTGCTCGGCGACGATCCCGACCTGCTGCTCCGCGATTTGCAGGACCGCTTTCCCAGGGCGGAGCTGATCGGGGGCGATCCGGCTTTCGAGGCCACGGTGGCGCAGGTCGTGGGGTTCGTCGAGGCGCCGGGGACGGGCCTTGCCCTGCCACTGGATATCGGCGGCACCGCTTTTCAGCAACGGGTATGGCAGGCGCTGCGTGCCATTCCGGCCGGCAGGACCGCCAGCTATGCCGAGATCGCCACTGCCATCGGCGAGCCGGCGGCGGTGCGGGCGGTGGCGCGCGCCTGTGGGGCCAACCCGCTGGCGGTGGCGATTCCCTGCCATCGGGTGGTGCGGTCGGATGGTGGCCTGTCCGGCTATCGCTGGGGCGTGGAGCGCAAGCGGGACCTGCTGGACCGCGAACGCAAGGAGGCGACACGGTGATGGCGCTGGAGGATCTGGACTGGACGCGCATCGGCGCGGAACTGGAGTCGGTGGGCCATGCCGTTGTGGGGCCTCTGCTGGATGGGGAAAGCTGCAAGGCCTTGGCGGGGCTTTATGGGCAGGACACCCCCTTCCGCAGCCGGGTGGTGATGGAGCGGCACGGCTTCGGCAAGGGCGAGTACAAATATTTCAGCCATCCGCTGCCGGAGCCGATTGTGGCGTTGCGCGGGCCGCTCTACCGCCGGCTGGCACCAATCGCCAACCGCTGGGCCGCCGCGATGGGGCTCGACACCCGCTATCCGGCGGAGCATGCCGGGTTTCTGGAGCGCTGCCATGCGGCTGGACAGCGTCGCCCCACGCCGCTGCTGCTGAAATACGGTCCCGGCGACTACAACTGCCTGCATCAGGATCTGTATGGCGAGACGGTGTTCCCGTTGCAGGTTGCCATCCTGCTGTCGGCACCGGGAACGGACTTCACCGGCGGCGAGTTCGTCCTGACCGAGCAGCGGCCGCGCATGCAGTCGCGCGCCACCGTCGTGCCGCTGGGGCTGGGGGAGGCCGTGATCTTCGCGGTGGACCAGCGCCCGGTGCAGGGCACACGTGGGTTCTACCGCGTCCGTCATCGCCATGGCGTCAGCCCGGTGCGGTCAGGTGCGCGCTACACGACGGGCATCATCTTCCACGATGCGGCTTGAGACGTCACCCTGCTGCCGACGGTGCCCGCGATCCCATGCCGCGCGCGGGCGAGTAGCCGCGCACTGCCAGGGCAGCGAACAGCAGGGTGGATCCGGCGACGACCGCCAGCGCCATCCCGTCGATCCGGCCATAAAGGGCGAAGCGGATCAACTCCACCCCATGGGTGAACGGGTTGAGGCTGCACAGCCACCACAGCAGCGGGCCGGCCTCCTCCATGCGGTAGAGCGGATAAAGCGCGGAGGACAGGAAGAATAGCGGGAAAACGACGAAGTTCATCACTCCGGCGAAATTCTCCAGCTGGCGGATGGTGGAGGCCAGCACCATGCCGAGCGCCCCCAGCATCAGTCCGTTCAGCAGCAGGGCCGGCAGCACGGTCAGCGGCGCCCAGGCCGGAAGGTCGATGCCATAGAGCCTGACGATCAGCAGGAAGGCCGCCACCTGGAGGATCGACACCACCACCCCGCCCAACAGCCGCGCCACCAGCAGGAAGGCGCGGGGCAGCGGGCTGGTCAGCAGGATGCGCATGCTGCCCATCTCGCGGTCGTAGACCATCGACAGCGACCCCTGCATGCCATTGAACAGCTGGATCATGCCGATCAGCCCGGGCACGATGTAGACCTCGTAAGGGATATAGGTCTCATAAGGCGGGATGATGGCGATGCCGAGCGCCGCCCGGAACCCTGCGGCGAAGACGAACAGCCAGACCAGCGGGCGGACCAGAGCGCCGAGGAAGCGTTCGCGTTGGTGGATGAAGCGCAGCATCTCACGCGCGACGATGCCCTGGAAGGCGATTCTCCAGACTATCAGCTGCCGTCCGGTCATGCCGCGACCTCCATGTCGGCGGCGGGTCGGGCGGCCGTCAGCCGGTCGAAGCTCTCCGCCACGGTGGCGCAGCCGGTCTCGGCATTCACCGCGGCGACCGGCCCGCTGGCGCGCACCCGGCCACGGTGCAGGACCACCACATGGTCGGTGGCAGGGTCGATCTCGTCGATCAGATGGGTCGCCCACAGCACGGCGATGCCGTCCTCCGCGCACAGGGCGTGGACATGGCCGATCAGGGTGCGGCGTGCGGGGATGTCCAGTCCGACCGTGGGCTCGTCCAGCAGCAGCAGGGTCGGGCGGTGCAGCAGGGCGCGGGCTATCTCCACCCGCCGGCGATGGCCGCCGTTCAGCGCCCGCACCTTCTCGCCCCGCCGTTCGAACAGCGACAGACGGGTCAGTTCGGTCTCGATCCGCCGGTCGGCCTCGCGGCGGCCGATGCCATGCAGCGAAGCGAAATAGCGCAGGTTCTGCAAAACCGTTAGGTCGAGGTCGAGGGTGGGCTGCTGGAACACCACGCCCAGCTCCGCCAGCGCCTTGCCCGGCGCCTGCGCGATGTCGTGGCCGTGGATGCGCACCCGCCCGTCGGTCGGTCGCAGCAGCCCGGTGGCGAGCGCGAACAGCGTGCTCTTCCCCGCCCCGTTCGGCCCGAGCAGGCAGGTGAAGGCGCCGGGCATCACGCGGAAGCCGACATCCTCCAGCGCAAGGCGGTTTCCGCCATAGCCGTGGCGCAGCCCCTCGACCTCCAGTGCCGGCACCGTCATTCCGCCTTCCCCTTATCTGTGCCTCAGCCCTTGACCGCCACGCCCCAGGGGTAACGGCCGACCTTGACGGTCTTGGTCACCTTCAGGCTGTCGACGTCGATCACCGACACGTCGCCGCTGACGCCGTTGGTGGTGTAGAGCATCTTCTGGTCCGGCGTCAGCGCCAGATGCCAGACGCGGCGGCCGACCAGCAGGTAATCCTTCACCTCGAAGGTCCTGGCATCGACCACCGCAACGTGGTTGGCCGGGCCGAGCGCCACGAAGGCATAGCGGCCGTCGTCGGTCAGCTTGACGCCCACCGGCTGGATGCGGTCCTTGGCGACGCCCTTGATGTGGAAATCGACGACCTTCTTCACCTGACGGGTGGCGGTGTCGATGACGCTGACCGTGCCGCCGATCTCCGACGACACCCACAGCTGCGAGCCGTCCTTGGTGAACTGGGCGTAGCGCGGGCGGGGGCCGACCAGCGTGTTGTCGACCACCGCGCGTTTTTCCATGTCGATCCAGTGGACCATGCTGGTCGTCTCGGAGGTGTTGACGCCCCAGCGGCCGTCGGGACTGACGTCCATTCCCTCCGGCTCCACCCCGACATCGACCTGGAAGGCGACCTTGCGGGTCGGCACGTCGACCACGGTGACGATGTTGCTGTCCTCGTTGGCGATGATCAGGCTCTTGCCGTCGGGGCTGAGGGCGAACTGTTCGGGATCCTCGCCCGACGGCAGGTTGTGGACCACCGTCTTGCTGGCAAGGTCGAAGACCTGCACCGTGTGGTCGTCGCTGGCGCAGATGAACAGCTGGGTGCCGTCCCTGGACAGGGTGATGCCGCGCGGGCGCTTGCCGACCTTGATGGTGTCGGTGACCGCCATGGTCTTGCCGTCGATCACCGACAGCGTGTTGTCCTTCTCGTTCGACACATAGATGGTCTGGGCCGAGGCGGCGGACGCCAGGGTGGCGGCGATCAATGCGGCCAAGGAAATGCCGGTGAAGCGGGCGGCGGTCATGGCGTGGTTTTTCCTCGCGTCTTGCAGAGCGTTTCCGGTTGGTCGTAACCCAGGCTGTCCAGTTCGGTCCGCGGGTGCAGGAAGCCTTCCTGCGGCGACACCGACACCAGCGAGCGGTCGGCGGCCAGCAGCACGGGCTGGCGCAGCTGCCCGTCCCAGGGCCGCAGGCTGAGCGGTGCGCCGCGGAAGGCGGACATGGAGAAGTCGGGCGACTGGATGAAGGCGATCAGGCGGTCGGGATCGGCGGTGCGGGCACGGGCGGCGGCCTCGCCGACCACGCGGACTGCGGTCCAGTCATTGTGATCGCGCGCTGTCATCGGGCGCTTCGCCGCCGCCTTGAAGCGGGATTGCAGCTGTGCCGCCCCCCATTGCTCGTGCGTGCGGTGCCAGACGGTGGGGACCAGCCCCTGGGTGCCGGCGACCGGGCGCGGATCGGCGGTGCGGTAGGACAGATAGTCGCCGAACTCCCCGACCTCGTCGGCGACGACCAGCACGTCATAGGCCTTGGCCTGGGTGAAGACCGGGATCTCGGATTCGGCGGTGCGGTTGACGTCGCTTTCCGCCGTCCACTCCTTCTCCGCAACGATCTGGGCGCCGAAGCGCTTGGCGGCGCGGCGGACGGCATCGGCGTACAGCTTGTCCTCCGGCCGGCGGCCGGTGACCAGGAACCAGCGCGGCCAGCGTTTCTTCACCAGATATTGCCCGAGCGCGTCGGCCAGCATCGCCCGGCTGGGCGCCACATGGACGAGGTTGGCGGCGCAGGCCCCGCCGCGCAGGGCGTCGTCGGGCGCGGTGGCGTTCAGCAGCAGGAGGTTGCGCGCCTCCGGCAGCTTCGACAGCGCCTCCACCGTGGCGCCCGGCGCATCGACGACGACGAAGCGGTCGCCGCGGCCGGCCAGTTCGCGCAGGGCCGCGGCGGCATCGCCGTCCGGCGCAACCTCCACGCTGTCGAGCACGAAGGACTGCTTCAGGAACTTGCCGGTCGTGTTGTTGTCGGCGATGGCGAGCGATGCCCCGGCCAGACCGTCGTCGACCGCCGCCTCGTCCGGGTTGGCGACGGAGGGCGGCGGCTCGGGCGTCTGCGACAGGAAGCCGATGCGGATCTCGCCCACGGCGTCGGCGGCTGTACCGACACCGGGCGCCCCGGCCAGCAGCAGGGCGCCGAGTGCCGCCAGCGACACGCTGTTGAGAAGGCGGGGCAGGCGGAGCTTGGTCATCGTATCCGTCGGAATGCCAACAGTTTGGAGTGCAGCCTATCGGGCGGCGCACAACTCCGGAATGCGACTATGGAAGCATGGACAAGGGACGGGGTGGGCAGCGCCGACCGGCCGAGGCCCGCCGACCGGGGACTGCGGGACGGGCCGGAGGGCGTCTTGTACGAAAGTCCAATTATTGGCGCTACGGAGCGATGGCTATCCTGCCAGCCCGTTCCCCGATGAACCCACCACTGCCAGGACCTGCCATGGCGATTGTGACACGCCGCCGTTTCCTGTCCGGACTGGCCGCAAGCTGTGCGTCCGCCGGGGCTGCGTCCACGCTTGGCGCCCGGCCCGCTGCCGCCCGGCCGCTGGACGAGGTGATGGAGCGCGGGCGGCTGCGCGTGGCGGTCTATCGTGAGTTTCCACCCTTCTCCTTCCAGCGCGACGGCACCCTGGTTGGCATCGATGTCGATCTGGCGCGGGCGATTGCGGGGAAGCTGGGCGTCAAGGCCGACATCTACGAGCAGATACCGGGAGAGACGGTATCGGACGATCTGCGCGTGGCGGTGTGGCGCGGCAGCCTGTTCGGCGGCGAGCTGGCCGACATCATGATGCACATCCCCTATGACAAGCGCTTCGGTCTGATGAATCCGGAGGCCGTGCTGTTCGGCCCCTATCATCAGGAGGTCTTCGCGCTCGCCCGCGATCCGCAACGGGTGCGCTCCGCCGTGCTGGCGACCCTGCCGGACGAGCCGATCGCGGTGGAGATCGACAGCGTTCCCGATTTCTTCCTGCTGGGCTTGCAGGGGGGCCGGCTGCGCAGCCGCATCATCCATTGTCCGACGCCCGAGGCCGCCATCGAAAAGCTGACTGCCGGCGAGGCGGCGGCGGTGCTGGCGCCGCTGAGCCAGGTGCAGGCGGCGCTCGGGGCCAGGATGGAGCAGTTCCCGGTCACCACCGTGACCCTGCCGGGCATGATGACCTCCAGCTGGAACATCGGCATGGCGACCAAAGAGAACTCCCGCGACCTCGCCTACAGCATCGGCGACGCGGTGACGGCGCTGACCGAGGACGGAACGATGGCCAAGATCTTCGCCGCCTATGGCGTCACCCACACGCCGCCGCCGCTGGTGGAGTGAACCGGCGGCAAAAGAACGGTTTGCCGGTCGAGAGACGTGGGCCATGAGAAAGTGAGTCGGGAGGGGTGGATGGGATACACGCTGCGCCATGTGGGACTCGCCGGTGCGATGCTCGCCGTCGCCACCCCCGCCTTCGCCGCAAGCTCCCCGTCCGATCCGCTGAAGTCCGTGATGTGGGACATCCTGCGCGACCAGTATTTCGCCGGCGCTCCGGTGGTGTTCGACGCTGCGGTCAAGGTGACCGCTCCGGCGGCGGCGGAAGACACGCGCGCGGTGCCGCTTTCCGTCGATGCCACGGCGCTGGAGCGGGTGGTGGAAATGGTGGCGATTGCCGACCTGAACCCCTTCCCGCTGGTGATGCGCTACCATCCCGGCAATGCGGCGCCCTACATCGCCACCCGCATCAAGATCCAGCAGGCCACCGCCGTGCGCGGCGCGGCGCGGACCGCCGACGGGGTCTGGCATGTCTCCGGCGTGCTGGTCGACGCGGCGGGCGGCGGGTGCAGCGCGCCGCCGGCATCCTATGCCCAGAAGGACTGGGCCGATCATGTCGGCGAGGTGCAGGCCCGGCTGTGGCCGGCGGGCGAGGACGGGGTGGCGCGGCTGCGGCTGCGCATCCGCCACCCCAACGACACCGGGCTGGTCGACGGCATTCCGGCCTATTTCGTCGAAACCCTGCAGGTGGATGCGCAGACCCCCAGCGGGGCGCCGACGCTGGCGCGCATCGACAGCCTGGAGCCGGTGTCGGAGAATCCGGTCTACTCGCTGGACATCCGCCCGCCGCCGGACGCCACGGCACTGATTCTGCGCGGCCGGGACAACCAGGGCGGCGAGATCAGGGCGACCATCCCGATGCCGCCACCCGGTGCCAAACCGGCAATGTCCCTGAAACCTGCCGGGCAGCCGTGGAGTGTCGGGCAATGAGCATGCCGCTGCTGCGCCGGCTGGCGCTGACCGCTGTCCTCACCGCATCGCTGGCGGCCGGTACGATGGCCGGTGCGGCACAGGCCGCCGGGACGCCGACCTACGATCTGAAGCCGACGAGGATCGCCCCCGACACTTACGTCTTCGAAGGCTCCACCAAGCATTTCACCCGCGCCAACGGCGGCAACATCCTGAATTCCGGCTTCATCGTCACCGCGGATGGGGTGATCGTCATCCAGACCGGCCCGTCCCGCCGCTATGGCGAGGAGATGCGCGCGGCCATCCGCAAGGTCACCGAGAAGCCGATCCGCAAGGTCTTCATCAGCAACCTGCATCCGGATTACTGGCTGGGAAACCAGGCCTTCGCCGATGTGCCCGTCGCGGCGCTTCCCGGCACCATCGCCGGCATCCAGGAGGAGGGCAACGGCATCACCGAGAACATGTACCGGCTGGTCGGCGACTGGATGCGCGGGACCGAGGTGACGCTGCCGACGGAGCCGATCTATGGCTCGACCGTGAAGTTCGGCGACCACCGCCTGCGGCTGATCCCGCTGAGCGGCCACACCGCCGCCGACCTGATGATCCTGGACGAATCGACGGGCGTGCTGTTCTCCGGCGGCGTGGTGTTCTGCGACCGCACCCCGACCACCCCGCACGCCACCGTCGCCGACTGGCTGAAAGAGCTGGACGCGGTCGATGCGCTGGACATCCGGCTGCTGGTGCCCAACCACGGGCACATCCGTCCCGACAAGGCCTGCGTCGCCCAGACCCGCGACTGGCTGACCTGGCTCGACGGCACGCTGCGCCATGCCGTGGAGTCCGGCCTCGATATGGCCGAAGCGCTGGAACTGCCGATTCCGGAGCGGTTCCAAGTGCTTGACGTGCTGCGGGAAGAGTATCGCCGCTCCGTCGCCCATCTCTGGCCGAAGATCGAGCAGGCAAGTCTGCCGCGGGTCAATTGACGGTCCGGTGATCCGGAAGAGAACTGACGCTTACGCCTGCTACTATCCGACAATTTACCTGACAGATCATCCGTCTACACTGCCGAATATCGTAGAGCGACGCGGCCCCTCCGGCCGCCAAAAGCTTGAAAAAGCCGCCCCGATTCCGTTCGCCACCGCCGGACCCGCCCGTCCGGCGGCAACGGGCGGGTCTTGCCCGGGCGGTGCCGTCATCATCAGTTTTGGGAGGCAACCGCACATGAAGCGCCTGGTTACAAGTCTCGCCCTGGCAGCCTCGCTGACCGCGTTCAGCGCCACCGGCGTCCTCGCCGCCGACGCCGGTGGCCCGTCCAGCGACGATCTGCTGAAGAGCGCCACCAACACCGAAGCGGTCCTGACCTATGGCATGGGGCCGCAGGCCCAGCGCTTCAGCCCGCTGACCGACCTGACTGCCGACACCGTCAAGAAGCTGGTCCCGGTCTGGTCCTTCTCCTTCGGCGGCGAGAAGCAGCGCGGGCAGGAAGCCCAGCCCATCATTTATGACGGCACCATCTACGTCACCGGGTCCTATTCCCGCCTCTATGCGGTCGATGCCCGCACCGGCCACAAGAAGTGGGAATACAACCACCGCCTGCCTGACGGCATCATGCCCTGCTGCGACGTGGTCAACCGCGGTGCTGCGATCTACAAGGATAAGATCTACTTCGCCACGCTGGACGCCCGCCTCGTCGCATTGAACCGCGAGACCGGCAAGGTGGTGTGGAACAAGAAGCTGCAGGAATACAAGGAAGGCTATTCCAATACCGCCGCCCCGCTGATCATCGACGGCAAGATCATCACCGGCAATTCCGGCGGCGAGTTCGGCGTCATCGGCATGGTCGAAGCCCGCGATGCGGAGACAGGAGAGCTGGTCTGGCAGCGCCCGACCATCGAAGGCAATATGGGCACGCTGAACGGCAAGGACTCGACCGTCACTGGCAAGACCAACGCCAGCTGGCCCGGCGACATGTACAAGACCGGCGGCGGCGCCACTTGGCTGGGCGGCACCTACGACCCGGAAA
Source organism: Azospirillum sp. A29 (assembly GCF_042604625.1). Taxonomy (NCBI): domain Bacteria; kingdom Pseudomonadati; phylum Pseudomonadota; class Alphaproteobacteria; order Rhodospirillales; family Azospirillaceae; genus Azospirillum; species Azospirillum sp. A29. The sequence continues at coordinate 268,374 of NZ_CP170467.1, read as the reverse complement.
CCAAGACGCTGTTCTTCGGCACCGGCAACCCGGCGCCCTGGAACTCGCACCTGCGTCCGGGCGACAACCTCTACACCTCCTCCACCTTGGCCATCAATCCGGACAACGGCGAGATCAAGTGGCACTACCAGACCACGCCGCATGACGGCTGGGACTTCGACGGTGTGAACGAGTTCGTGTCCTTCGACCTGAAGAAGGACGGCAAGGTCATCAAGGCCGGCGGCAAGGCCGACCGCAACGGCTTCTTCTACGTCATCGACCGCACCAACGGTAAGCTGATCAACGCCTCGCCCTTCGTCACCAAGATCACCTGGGCCAAGGGCATCGACATCGAGACCGGCCGTCCGATGTACAACGACGACAACCGTCCGGGCGCCCCGGCGACCGCCGATGCGCATGACGCAAAGGGCAAGTCGGTGTTCGCGGCCCCGGCCTTCCTGGGCGCCAAGAACTGGATGCCGATGGCCTACAACCCGCAGACCGAGCTGTTCTATGTCCCGGCCAACGAGTGGGGCATGGACATCTGGAACGAGCCGATCACCTACAAGAAGGGTGCGGCCTATCTCGGCGCCGGCTTCACCATCAAGCCGCTGTACGACGATTACATCGGTGCGCTGCGCGCCGTCGATCCGAAGACCGGCAAGATCGTCTGGGAGTACAAGAACCCGGCCCCGCTGTGGGGTGGCGTCCTGACCACCGCCGGCAATCTCGTCTTCACCGGTACGCCAGAAGGCTATCTGAAGGCCTTCGACGCCAAGTCCGGCCAGGAGGTCTGGAAGTTCCAGACCGGCTCCGGCGTGGTCGGCAGCCCGGTCACCTGGAAGATGGATGGCGAGCAGTATGTCGCCGTCGTCTCCGGCTGGGGCGGTGCGGTGCCGCTGTGGGGCGGCGACGTCGCCAAGCTGGTGAAGGACATCAACCAGGGCGGCTCGCTCTGGGTCTTCAAGCTGCCGAAGGCCTGACATCAGGCGCTGACAGGCGGGAGGACGGCGGGCCGGAGCGATCCGGTCCGCCCATTCCCGTGTCTACGGCCTGGGAAGTCATTCTTCTCACAGATTTGACCATGTCCTACCATAGTCCAATTATTCGTGGGTTCCACTGCTGATAACGTCCGCTCATGCGAAGCAAAGGCCGCAGGGCGGCCAGAAACAGAGGGAACGTCTTTCTCATGAATGCACGGATTGTTCGGCTTGCAGCCGCAATTGGTCTGATCGGCGCCGTCGCTGTTCCCGGTCTGGTTTATGCCCACGGCGATGTCGTCCCGCAGCCGGTGGACACCACCGGGCTGGACAAACTGGGTGAAAAGTGGCGGGACAGCAATCCCTACCGCGGCAACCCGCGCGCCATCGAGATCGGTTCGTCCGCCTTCAACCAGAACTGCGCGCGCTGCCATGGGCTGGGCGCGGTGTCCGGCGGCATCGCCCCCGACCTGCGCTACCTTGAGAAGGGTGATGCCGGCGACGAGTGGTTCAAGGAGCGCGTCACCAATGGTTCGATCCGAAACGGCGTAACCTACATGCCGCAGTTCGGTGAAGCGCTGGGGCAAGAGGCGCTGTGGTCGATCCGCTCCTGGCTGGAAACCGTGCACGAGGAGTGACCCCCTGCCGGATCGTCGGCTCCTTCCCTTTATTCCTCTCTTCCAAGGTGGTCATCCATGATTCGCAGAACCGCATCCCTGGTCGCCGTCGCGGCAGCCCTGCTGACCGCACCGGCCTTCGCCGCCGATCACGCCACGCCTGAACAGGCCAAGTCGCTGGTCGCCGAGGCCGTCGCCTATTTGAAGGCCAAGGGGCCGGACGAGGCGACCAAGGCCTTCCAGGACCCCATAGGCAGCTTCCGCCGCGGTGAGCTGTATGTGTTCGTCTTCGACACCGACGGCCGCTATGTCGCCTCCGGCGCCAACCCGAAGCTGGCCGGCTCCAACGCCGCCGATCTGAAGGACGCGGAAGGCAAGCCCATCGTCCAGGCGATGATCACCGAGACCAAGGAAAAGCCGAACGCCGTCATCGACTATGTCTGGCTGAACCGCCAGACCAACAAGGTCGAGCACAAGCATTCCTACGTCACCCGCGATGGCCGTTACATCGTCGGCGCCGGGACGTACGATCAGTGACGGCCTGAGACTTCCGCCGTCGGATAGCGTCTGAAACAATTCCGCCCGGCCCCTGTACGAAGGTCTGCTTCGTACGGGGGCCGGGCGGACGTCTGTCTGGAGGGCAGGGGAGGGGCCGGGGTTCAGTACAGCTCCTGCGCCTCGCGCGCATAGTCCAACAGCTTTTCCACCGACCGCGCGCGGTCCGCCGTTTCGGCGAAGCGGGTGCGTGCCGCCTCGGCAGCCTGCGCCCGTGCGGCGGCATCCTGTCCAAGCGTCGCGGCGCGGTCCAGGAAGGCGGCCTCGTCGGCAACGGTCGAGGCGGCGTCGACGATGCCGGCGACATCGCCCTGGGCATAGCTCACCACCGGCAACCCGTCCGCCAGCGCGAAGGCAGCGCTGCCGCCGCCGCCCTGGCGCGGCGGGTTCAGATAGGCGGTCGCCACGCCATACAGCCCGCGAATGGCGTCGACGTCTCCCAGCGCATGCATCCGCGCCGCGTTGCGGGCGGCGGCGATCCGGCCCGGCAGGTCGGTCACCGCGCCGGCGAAGGCGACATGCGCGTCGGGCACGCGGTCGAGCAGGCGGTCGAGCGTTTCGAGGAACTCCGGCCCGACCTCCTGATCCAGGCGGTTGCCGACGACGACATAGAGCGGCCCGTCGGCCGGCAGGCCGAAATCGGCGCGGCTGCGTGCCGGACCGGCATCCGGCAGGGTCCAGCCGAAGGAGAAGGGACGGAAGCGCGCCCGCGCCTCCTCCGGCCAGCCGGCGGCGCTGTCCTCCGGGGCATAGCCCAGCAGAAGCGTGGCGAGCGAGGGCGGCAACCCGCTGGAGGTCGGCAGGAACACCACCGGCCGGCTGCGGGCGAACAGATCGGCCACCGTGTTGGAGCCGCCAAAGGCAACGATCACATCGGGATCGAAGCGCTGCACCGCATCGACGATGGCAGTCAGCTTCTCCTCGTCGAAACGCGGCTGCGGGAAGGACAGCATGCGGACCTCGGCGCCGAAGGCGGTCAGGGTCTGTTCGCCGTCATATTCCGCGGTGACGTTGTAGCTGTATTCGGGAACGAAGCCGTTCTCGCCTTCCACCGCCATGGCGTTGGGGTTGACGATCAGCACCTGGCAGCCATGGTGGTCCTGGAGCCGGCGGGCATAATCGAAGGCGTCGGCGGTCGGCTGATGCCCCTCGCCCAGCATCTGGTTGGTGATCAGCGCCACCCGCCTCACCGCAGTGCGCGGCGCCACCCGGCGCAGTCGGGTGTCGAGGCCGTAGCGGCGCGCCGTCTCCTCCACCAGCAGGCGGTAGAACCGGCGGAATTCGCCGGTGGTGAAGGCGCTGACATCGCCCTTGCGCGTGTCGCCCTGGAACAACCGCATGGCGATGCCCCAGTAGGCGTAATGCATGGACGGGATGGAGAAGCGCAGCGGGTCGTCCAGCGCCGTGTTCACCAGGACGCGGTAATAGGCCACGTCGCCGGTCAGCAGGAAAAGCAGCGACTGGCGCCGCATCACGTCGCCCATGGTGTAACGGGCATCGACCTCGGCGGCGGCGGCGGCGCGGATGTCGTCGTCATAGCGGCGGATCAGGTTGGCGAGCGCCCCGACATTGCCCCAGCCCTCTCCTTCGTTGGTCAACAGGGTCAGGGCGCGGGCGAAGCTCATCGCGGCCTCGCGGTGGCGGCCGGACGCGTGCAGGGCATGACCCAGATTGGCATGGAACAGCGGGGAGCCGTCATCGCCGGCCACGGCCTGCGCGATGCGGTCCACCGCCTCGTCCGCCCGGCCGGATTGCAGCGCGATCACCCCCAGCAGATGCAGGGCGTCCGGATGGCCGGGCGACGCGTCCAGCACGTCGCGATACAGCCGTTCGGCCTCCGCGGTGCGGCCGGCGCGGTGGTGTTCCGTTGCGACGGCCAACGTCTGCTCGATCTGGTCCATGATGCACGTCCTTGCTGTCCGGGGCGGCCCCGTTCCCCGGCGACCGTCGTCCCATGCTGTTTACCCTGTTTTAGGGGACACGCGATCAACTTTCCGCATGCATGGATTTACGACCTTTCGGGGAGACCGCGGCCGCGGCGTCATCCTCCGACCGACAACAGCCGCCACCGCCATCCTGGCACGGTGTCTTTTGTGGGCCCTCCTCGCCCTCGCCGGGATCGCCGGCGAAGGTTTGGCCCAGGCGGCCGATCCGGGACCGGCCGATCTGGGAGCGGGCGGCCGGTCGATCGCCATCAGCCTTGCCGACCGACGCCTCTATCTGACGGATCCCGATGGCGGAACCCGCAGCTTTCCGGTCGCCATCGGCCGTCCCGGCGTGCCGATCCCCGTCGGCGACAGCAGCATCCAGCGCAAGCGCCGCGACCCGACATGGCGGCCGACCGCCAACCAGCGACGCGACAACCCCGCCCTGCCGCGGGCGGTTCCGCCCGGACCGAACAACCCGCTGGGCCGGTTCGCGCTCGATCTCGGCTGGCCGGCCATCGCCATCCACGGCACCAATGACCCGGACTCGATCGGCACACGGGCCAGCGGCGGCTGTTTCCGCATGCTGCCCGCGGACATCGAGACCGTCTTCGCGGCGGCGGAGGTCGGCATGCCCGTGCGGGTGGTTCGGGAGTCGCTGGGCGGTGGCAAGCCGTCGCTGCCAGCTTCCCGGCCGTCCGGGACGGTTGCGGTCGCGGTCAAGACCGCACCGCCGCCCCCACCGCCGTCCTTTGCCGCTCCGGTGCCTGCGACCGCCATCGCCAAGCCACCGGAGCCGCCACCGGAGCCGCCGCCAGCGCCGATCGCCGATCCGCGCTGTGCCACTGTGACGGCGCCACTGCGGCGGATGATCTGCGACGTCCCGGCGCTCGCATTTCTCGACGGCCGTGCCCGCGGAACGCAGGACCGCTTTCTGGCCGGCATCGCCGATCCGGCGGCCCGCGCCAGCGCGGCCTATGAACTGATTCAGGACGAGCGCCGCTTCCACGAGCGGATCGCGGCACTCTGCTGGATTCGCAGCGGGACCGAGCGAGACCCGGCGGTGGCTGCGGCGGCGCAGTCCTGTCTGGCGACCGCACTCGACCGCCGGTTGAATGACGTGGCGGAGCGTATCGCGAGCCTGCGCGGCGGGACCCGGATTGCCGGCCGGCCATAGCGGGATCGGGACGAATCGCGTTGCCGGCGGTCGTTCTGGCTTGCCTGCATCCCCCTTGGACTGCTAACCCGCAGAACCCAACCGTTCGGACAATCCGCCGCCCATGCCGATCGACTATTATTTGAACATCGCGGCCTCCGGCCTGCTGACCGGCCTGGTCTACGGGCTGGCGGCGCTGGGGCTTTCGGTCATCTTCGGCGTGGTGCGCGTCGTCAACTTCGCCCATGGCGAGATGATGGTGGCGGGCATGTACGGCGCGGTGCTGCTGGGCGGCTGGCTGGGCCTCGACCCGCTGCTGTCGGCCCCGCTCATGGCGGCGCTGCTGTTCGCCTGCGGCTGGCTGTTGCAGCGCGGGCTGGTGAACAAGTTCGTCGAGCGGCCGGAGCACATGCAGTTCATCCTGCTGCTGGGCATCGCCACCATCCTGGTCAACGCCATGCTGATGCTGTTCGGCCCGGACGCCCGCAACGTCCAGGTGCCCTACAGCTTCGACACGGTGGAGATCGGGTCGATGCTGCTGGATGCCGTGCGGCTGCGTGCCGGGGCGGCGGCCATCGTGGTGGCGGCGGCGCTGTTCGCCTTCTTCCGCTTCAGCCGCACCGGCAAGGCGATCCGCGCCTGCGCCGACAATCCGCTGGGCGCCCGCGTGGTCGGGCTGAACATCGACGGACTCTATGCCCTGACCTTCGGCATCGGCGCCGCGGTGGTCGGGGTGGCGGGTGCGCTGATGACGCTGCTGGTCGATGCCCGACCGCAGCTGGCGCCGGAATACACGCTGCTCAGCTTCATCATCGTCATCGTCGGCGGGCTGGGCAGCCTGCCCGGCGCGCTGCTGGGCGGCGTGCTGATCGGCATGTCGGAGGCGCTGGCCGGCTTCCTGCTGACGCCGTCCATGAAATCCCTGTTCAGCTACGGGGTGCTGATCGTGGTTCTGCTGCTGCGCCCGCAAGGGCTGTTGGGGAAACGGTCATGAGCGGGCTTTCGGGCGTGATGTTTTCCGGGATTACCGGGCGCGGGATGGCGCTGCTGGTCCTGGCGGCGCTGGGGCTGGCGGTGGCGCCTTTCGTTGCCGACCGTTATCTGGTGTCGGTTCTGACCACCGTGCTGTGGTTCGCCTATGTCGGGCAGGCATGGAACGTGATGATGGGCTTTTCCGGCCTGCTGTCGCTGGGCCATGCGCTGTATGTCGGCCTCGGCGCCTATGTCAGCGCGGCGCTGTTCGTCCATTTCGGCATCGGCCCCTGGGCCGGCATGGTCCTGGCGATGCTGGTCGCGGTGGTGGCCGGCTGCGTCATCGGCTTCCTGGGCTTCCGCTTCGGGGTGAAAGGCGTGCATTTCGCCCTGCTGACCATCGCCTTCGCCGAGGTGGCGCGCATCGGCTTCGACCACATCACCTGGGTCGGCGGGTCCGGCGGCTTCTTCCTGCCGGTCGAGGCGGGGGCGAGCGATCCGCTGAACCTGCGCGGCTCGCCGGTGCTGTTCTATTACGTGGCGCTGGCGTTGGTCGTCGGCGCGCTGTTCCTGTCGCGTGCCCTGCTGCACAGCCGGCTCGGCTACCAATGGCTGGCGGTGCGCGAGGAACCGGACGCGGCGGAGGCGTCGGGCGTCGACCTGTTCCGCGCCCGCATGACGGCGGTGGCGGTGTCCTCCGCCCTGACCGCGCTGGGCGGCGTGTTCCAGGCCTTCTATTTCAACAACCTGTTCCCGGAGCAGGTCTTCTCGATGGGCCGGTCCATCGAGATCATCCTGCCGGCCATCGTCGGCGGCATCGGCACGCTGGTCGGCCCAATCCTGGGCGCCTTCATCCTGACGCCGCTGGGCGAGGCGCTGACCTTCCTGATCGAGGCCGGCGGGCTGGACCTGCCCGGCCTGAAGCAACTGTTCTATGGTGCGGCGCTGGTGGTGATCGTAGTGTTCCGGCCGGAGGGCGTGTGGCCCTGGCTGGCCCGCCGCCTGCGTCTTGTCCGTCAGCCGGGGGAGGGCGCCTGAGATGACCGCCTTGCTTGAGGTCGAGCGCCTGTCCAAGCGGTTCCGCGGGCTGAAGGCGGTGTCGGAGGTCAGCTTCACCGTGCCGGAGGGGCGCATCCTGGCATTGATCGGCCCGAACGGCGCCGGCAAGACCACCACCTTCAACCTGATCGCCGGCGTCTTTCCGTCGGACGAGGGGCGGGTGACGCTGAAGGGCCGCAACCTGACCGGCCTGAAGCCCAACCAGGTCTGCGCCGCCGGGATCGGCCGCACCTTCCAGATCGTCAAGCCCTTCGGCCAGCTGACGGTCGAGGAGAATGTCGTGGTCGGCGCGCTGGCCCGCGAACGGTCGGTGGAGACCGCGAGGCGGCAGGCCCGCGCCGTGCTGGAGCGTCTGGAGCTGGCCGATCAGGCCAACCGCCCGGCGCGCAGCCTGACCCTGCCCGACCGCAAGCGGCTGGAGGTCGCCCGCGCGCTGGCCACCCGTCCGACCCTGCTGCTGCTGGACGAGGTGCTGGCGGGGCTTCGCCCGACCGAGGTCGACCGGATGGTCGAGGTCCTGCGCGACCTGAACCGGCGCGAAGGCCTGACCATCCTGATGATCGAGCATGTCATGCGCGCGGTGATGGCGCTGTCCGACCGCGTGGTGGTGCTGGACCATGGCGAGAAGATCGCCGACGGCGCCCCGGCGGAGGTCGTCGCCGACCCCCGCGTCGTCGAATCCTACCTGGGCGCCGAAGCGCTGGACTGACCGGGCGGTCCTCAGTTGCTGAGGTTCGCCGGATCCTCGCGGTAGGTGACGGAGGCGACCTCGGCGGCCAGGGGATGGCCGGGATAGGTGAAGCGGCGCAGCCATTCGGTGTCGCCGGACGCGCTCCAGAAGCGCAGCATCAGCCGGCCGGGCATGCGCGGCAGCTCCTCCGGCTTGCCCGACACCTGATGGACCGGCTTGCCGTCGACGGTCCAGACGATGCCGGTGGGCTTCCAGTCGAAGCCATAGCTGTGGACGCCCTTGGCGGCGTCGAAGCCGAGATCCACCACCGTGTTTCGGTGCCCGGCGCCGTTGACCACATAGCTGATCTCCAGCTTGGTGGTGTCCTTGCCGGCGATCCCCATGGTGATCTCGTCCCACGGATCGCCGAAGGGCGGGCCGGTGTAGTGGGAGACCGAGGTCATCACCCCGTCGGCCTTGACCGCCTTCAGCGACACCGTGTAGGCGCCGTAGCCGTAAAAGCGGTGCGTCGAATATTCGCCGCAGGAATAACGGTCGCTGCCGGACATGCGCTCGCTGCCAGTAATCCGGTCGCTGACCGACAGGGCGAGGTGGCCTTTTTCGGCGGTGACGTTGGCGCGGCTCCAGGTGCAGTTCATGTGCCCGCCGGCCTTCCAGCCGTCCGACCGCTGCCAGCGCGAGGTCTCGAAGGACCCGGCATTCTCGCTGAAGCTGCCGCCGATATGGCTGAACGGCGACTCCGCCAGCGCCGGCGCGCTGCCGAGCAAAAGGGCGGCAAGGCCCGCCCCGATCGCCGTGGTCCGTCCGCTTTGTCCTAAGGCATCTCTCCGCATGGCTATTTCCTCCCGCTGATACCGGGCCTATCCGCAAGATCGGTCGGCCTGCACCCCGATATCGCGAGGGCGGGGCGAAGCGGCAACGGCGCGGCCGGGGTGCGACAGGCACTTGCCCGGCGTACCTCAGCCGATAACCGAACCGAATGGGGGATGTCGGACGTCGGAAGTCAGACGCGGGACGTCAAACGTCGGTGACGCCGCTCTTGGGGATGCGAACGTCGCGGTGGACCGACATGCTCAGCAGCAGGCCGACGCCGATCATCAGCGTCATCATCGCCGATCCGCCATAGGACACCAGCGGCAGCGGGATGCCGACCACGGGGATCAGGCCCATCACCATCGCCACATTGACGAAGACATAGAGGAAGAACTGCGCCGTCATGCCGACCGCGACCAGCCGGCCGAACTGGCTGCGGCTGTTCAGCGCGATCACCCAGCCATAGATGAACAGCAGGACGTAGAGCGCGAGCAGCGTGGCGGCGCCGACCATGCCGAACTCCTCTGCCAGGACGACGAAGATGAAGTCGGTGTGCTTTTCCGGCAGGAACATCAGCTGGCTTTGCGAGCCGGACATGAAGCCCTTGCCGAACATGCCGCCGGAGCCGAGCGCGATCTTCGACTGCAGGATGTTGTAACCGGCGCCGAGCGGATCGGTTTCCGGATCGAGGAAGGTGTAGACGCGCTGCTTCTGGTAGTCGTGCAGGAACTCCCAGGCGACGGGGATGGCGCTGAGGCCGCCGCCGATCACCAGCAGGAACTTCCACACCCGGACCCCGGCGGCGAAGAAGATGGCGCCGCTGCCCATGATCAGCAGCAACGAGGTGCCGAGGTTGGGCTGCATCAGAACGAAGGCGACGGGCGTGAAGACCAGCAGCAGCGGCGGGATCAGCAGAAGCGGCCGGCCGATCTGGTCCAGCGTCACCCCGTGGAAATAGCGGGCGAGCGCCAGCGTCAGCGCCGGTTTCATCAGCTCCGACGGCTGGAGCTGGAAGAAGCCGAGGTCGATCCAGCGCTGGGCGCCCATGCCGATGCGGCCCATCAGTTCCACCGCGATCAGCAGGCAGAGCACCATGAAGAAGATGACGTAGGCCGACTTCATCAGGTGGCGGATGTCGACCAGCGCGATGCCCAGCATCAGGACGAGGCCGGGAATGGCGCGGACCAGCTGCGGCTGCGCCCACGGCTTCCAATGGCCGCCGGCGGCGGAATAGAGCAGCCCGACGCCGACCCCGGTGATCGTGCAGATCAGCAGGACCAGCCCCCAGTTGATGAGCCTGAATTTTGTGCCGAGCGTCAGCTGCGACCGCTGCGGCTCCAGGCCGCCGGAGCCGAGATGGGAAAGAACCACGACCTTGCGCCGATGTTGCCGGAAGGGACGGAACCGGGTCGGACCCGGCAAGCCGGCCCCAGACTATCGACCGGAGTAAGCCGGCCGGCGGGGACCGGCGCGGATAATGCGGCAAGCGGCCCCGCGGGTAAAGGCGGCCGTGCGCCGTTGCCCGCGCGGCCGCTTTTTCTAACGCGGTTCCGCGCGGGCCTTTCCTGGCTGTCAGACGTGCAACGCAGGGGTCAGCGCCACCGCGGGGTAGAAACGCACCTGATTGCGCCCGGCATGCTTCGCATCGTAGAGCGCGCTGTCCGATTGGGCCATCAGGTCGGAAAACTCGCTGTGTTCCCGCGTCAGGCTGACGCCGCCGATGCTGCAGGTCACCGTCACGCCGCCTTCGGCGCCAAGCTGGGCCAGCTGCCGCTCGATGGCGCTGCGCAGCCGTTCGGCCAGCAGCCGGCCGGCCTCCAAGCCCGTTTCCGGCAGCAGGATGGCGAATTCCTCCCCGCCGATCCTGCCCACCGAATCCTCGCGCCGGATCTGCGCGGCACAGCAGTCGGCCACCGCCTGGATGACCCGGTCGCCGAACGGATGGCCGGCCCGGTCGTTGACCGCCTTGAAGCGGTCGATGTCGAGCACCAGCACCGTCAGGTCGCGACCGTGGCGGCGGGCGCGGCGGAACTCGACCTCGCCCAGCTCGAACAGGCGGCGGCGGTTCAGGCTGCCAGTCAGCCCGTCGGTGTGGGCAAGCTTCGTCAGTTCGCGGTTGAACTCGTCGCTGGCCATCAGGACATAGTTGATGGCACCCATGACGGTGCCCAGCATCGACAGCTGGAAGGTGACCCGCTCCACACGGTCGTCCACCATCTGATCGAGCGGCATTTCCCCCTGAACCATGCCCGCACCCATGCGGACCAGATACACCATGGCCAATGTGGCCGATAGCAGCCCGGTGACATAATGGGGAATGCCGCGATCCTCGTAACGCACCAGAACCTCGAAGGCGATGACGAGCAGCACGGCAGAGGTCGCGAAGCTGGTCAGGATGCGAACGAAGGATATGCCGCCGCCGGCGAGCAGCAGCAGAGAGCAGGCCAGGGCCACTGCCAGTCCGACTGCGGCCGGCGTCAGAGGCCTGACCGGCCGGTTCTGGAGATGGCGAACGCTGGTGTAGTTCATCGCCAACCCGGCGATCCCCAACCCGTTGGCGAGCGGCACCAGCAGGTCCGGCGCCGCACCGCCGCGCAAGCCTGCGATCAGGAAGGCGGACCCCAGCAGCAGTTTTCCATAGGCATAGGCGCGCAGAGAATTGCGGATGTGACGCGGGTAGCGGCCGGAGGCCACGGCAATGGACAGACCGACCGCAAAGCCGATAACGGTGATGACCTGCGCGATGAAGGTCGTCTCGAAATCCATCCGCAAACCCGCCACGCACCGTTACGCCGGTATGTCGGGGCACGCTATACGAAGCCTTGGCCGGTGACAAGCCGAAGGGGGCGAAGTTTGCGGCTGGATTTATGGCTATTGGATCTGGATTGTCGCTGGCACCAACTGAGGGTTTGCGGACGCTGCCGCTCAACTCTCAATGAGCGTGTTTCAGGCGTAACGCCCCTCAGCGCCTTTCAGGTGCATAGCCCTTGACGAACAGATCGACGGCGGCATCGACGAATCGTTCCAGATCCGCGTCGCCCGGCCGTTCGCTCAGGCAAAGCAGCAGCTTCATGTGCATGTTGGCCTTCAGCAGACCGAAGAACTGGTGGGTGGCGAGATCGCAGTCGGTAATTGCCAGTTCGCCTCTCTCCACCATACGGGCCATGAACTGGCGCCCGCGCTGGAAGGTCTCGGCAGGGCCGCTTTCGTAAAAGGCCTGGGCGAGCTGGGGCTGGCGCAGAACCTCGCCCAGCACCATCCGGTAAAGGCCCAGCGCCTTGGCCGAAGCGATGAAGCGGACGAAGGTCCGGCCGATCAGACGAAGCCCGTCGGCCGCCGGCAGGTGCATCGCCTCGTCCCAGACCCCGGCCAGTACGGAGTACGCGCATTCGGAGGCGACCATCGCCCGGAACAGTTCCTCCTTGCTGCCGAAATGGGCGTACAGCGTCGCCTTGGACACGTTCGCCTTCTTGGCGACCGCGTCCATGCTGACGGCACTGTAGCCATGTTCCAGGAACAAGGTACCGGCCGCGTCCATGATCTGGGCCGGCTTCGATCCTGCTTCGGGAGTGGGGGCAACCAACGTGGTCATGCGCGCCTCGCCTGAGTCCATGTGCTTGGCCCCTACCGCGTTCCGCATCGCCCGACAAGCCCCCTGACACCCGTTGACAAAAACTAAACCGTTCAGTTCGGTCTTGACAACAGATAGGCCGTCCGCCATCTTCCGGCAAGACTAAACTGAACGGTTCAGTTTCTTTTCCGTGACGGCGCCGGCAAGAGCGTCCGGCGGAATCCGGACCGGGCCGCGGTGGATTGGGGATAGAGACAATGGCGAATGGCGTGCGGAAGATCGTGCTGTCGGGCGTTGCGCTGGCCGTGCTGGCAGGTGGCGCCGTCGCCGGCCAACATTGGTGGACGGAAGGCCGGTTCATGGAATCGACCGACAATGCCTATGTGCAGAGCGACATCACCGTCGTCAGCCCGAAGATCTCCGCCTATGTCCGCGATGTGAAGGTTGCCGAAAACCAGTTGGTGCGGACGGGCGACGTGCTGGCGATCCTCGACGACCAGGATTTCCGCGCCAAGGTGGCGGAGTCCGAAGCCGCAGTGACCGCCCAGAAGGCGGCGCTCGGCACGCTGGACAGCAAGCTGGAGCTTCAGCGCACGGTGATCGATCAGGCTGCCGCCACGCTGGCGAGCGCCGAGGCCGAACAGCGCCGGGCCCAGCAGGACTATGAGCGCAACCGCTCGCTGGCCAGCGACAGCTGGACCAGCCGCCAGAAGCTGGAAACCGCTGACGCCGACCTGCGCAAGGCGGTGGCCCAGGTGGCGAAGGCGCGGGCGGCGCTGGCCTCGGAGAACGAGCAGGTCAACGTCCTGCGCGCCACCCGGACCGAGACGGAAGCCCATCTGGCCCAGTCGCAGGCCACCCTGCAGACGGCGCGCAACGATCTGGACAACACCGTGATCCGCGCGCCGGTCGACGGCGTGATCGGCAACCGCGGCGTCCAGGTCGGCCAGTATGCCCGGCCGGGCGTGCAGATGCTGTCGCTGGTGCCGCTGCCCGACGTCTATGTGGTCGCCAACTTCAAGGAGACCCAGCTGTCGCGCATGCGCCCCGGCCAGCATGTCAGCATCTCCGTCGACGCCTTCCCGGACCGCCATCTGATCGGCACGGTGGAAAGCTTTGCTCCGGCCTCGGGGTCCAAGTTCTCGCTGCTGCCGCCGGAGAATGCGACCGGCAACTTCACCAAGATCGTTCAGCGCGTTCCCGTCCGCATCGCCCTGCCGCGCGACAACGCGCTGGCCGGCCTGCTGCGCCCCGGCCTGTCCGTGGAGGCGGAGGTCGATACCCGCGGTGCCGACAGCCAGCCGCATCTGGCCAGCGGCGGCGTCTTCGGCGCGCTGATCGACAAGCAGGCGGTGGCCGCAAAGTAAGCGGCCACGGCTCCGGCGGGGACGCCGCTCCTCCTCCCCCTTCGGGGCGGCGTCCCTGTCCGTAATTCACGTCAATAGATCCAGGCAGAATATCGGCCGGAGCCATCCCTGGGGTCACCCCCGGGGCGGCAGTCGTTCGGCCGCGACGGAAGGCAGCGGTTCCATGGCGACACCGGCCCAGGGCATGCGTCCCCTCACCCCCCGCGACATCGCCGGCTTCTTCGCGATGGTCGTCGGTATGTTCATGGCGATCCTGGACATCCAGATCGTCTCCAGCTCGCTGTCGGAAATCCAGGCCGGTCTCGCCGCCAGCGCCGACGAGATTTCGTGGGTGCAGACTTCCTACCTGATCGCGGAGGTCGTGATGATCCCGCTGTCGGGCATCCTGTCGCGCATCATGTCGACCCGCGTGCTGTTCACCCTGGCGGCGGCCGGCTTCACCCTGACCAGCGTCGCCTGCGCCTTTGCCGGCGGCATCGAATCGATGATCGTCTGGCGGGCTTTGCAGGGCTTCATCGGCGGCGCGATGATCCCGACGGTGTTCGCCACCAGCTTCATGATCTTCCCGCCGGAAAAGCGGGCGGGCGTGTCGGTGATGATGGGGCTGGTCGCCACCATGGCGCCGACCATCGGCCCGACGCTGGGCGGTTATCTGACCCAGCACCTGTCCTGGCACTGGCTGTTCCTGGCCAACGTCATCCCCGGTATCCTGGTGACCTCGCTGGTCTGGTTCCTGGTCGATGTCGACCGGCCGAATCCGGAACTGCGCAAGGGCTTCGACTTCCTCGGGCTGGGGCTGATGGCCGCCTTCCTGGGCAGCCTGGAGTACGTGGTGGAGGAGGGGCCGCGCAACGACTGGTTCGACGACGAGGCGATCTTCGCGCTGGCCGTGGTCGCCGCCGTTTCCGCCGCCGGCTTCTTCTGGCGGGTTCTGTCCTACCGCAATCCCATCGTGGAACTGCGCGCCTTCGCCGACCGCAACTTCGCCATCGGATCGCTCTACAGCTTCATTCTCGGCATCGGTCTCTACGGATCGGTCTATCTGCAACCGCTGTTCCTCGCCCGCGTGCGCGGATTCAACAGTTTGCAGATCGGCGAGATCATGTTCGTGACCGGCATCTTCCAGTTCATGTCGGCACCCATCGCCGGCGCACTGTCGAAGCGGATGGACCTGCGCGCCATGCTGGCGTTGGGGCTGATCCTGTTCGGCACCGGCGTCTGGCTGAACAGCCACTTCACCGCCGACACCGGCTTCTGGGAGCTGTTCCTGCCGCAGGCGGTGCGCGGCATGTCGCTGATGCTGTGCTTCATCCCGATCAACAGCGTGGCGCTGGGCACCCTGCCGCCGGACAAGCTGAAGAACGCGTCTGGCCTCTACAACCTGATGCGCAACCTCGGCGGCGCTATCGGGTTGGCCGCGATCAACACGGTGCTGACCGACCGCAACGCGCTGCACCTGAACCGGCTCGGCGACAATGTGAACCTCGCCCGTCCGGAGGTGCAGCAGATGGTCGACAATCTCAGCCAGCGCTTCGACGGGCTGGTGGCCGATCCGACCGCCGCCGCGATGTCCCGGCTGGTCGGGCTGGTCCAGCGCGAGGCGCTGATCCTGACCTTTAACGACGCCATGCTGATGATGTCGGCGGTGTTCTTCGGCGCGCTGCTGTTCATGCCGCTGGTGCGCCGTCCGGGGGCGCCGGTGAAGGCGGACCACTGAGCATGGGATAGGTTGCCGCCCATGGGTTGTGCTATAGCTTGACGGAACGTCAGACCGCCAGTCCGAACACCTGCACGAACCCCGTCGAGTCCCATGAGCAAGCGCCAATACACCCGAACCGAGGTCAAGGAACTGCTGGGCGCGCTGGAGCGCCAGTGCCGCGAGGCATCGAAGCTGGCCCAGTTGGCCGAGCATGAGGCCAGCAAGCACAGCTTCGGCGCCTACCGCGATTTCCGCGACAAGGTGGGCGAGTTCCAGGCGCTGGTCATCCTGATCGAGCAGCGCCTGCGCAATCTGGTCGATGCGCGTTCCGACGATTTGCGCGACCAGTTCGAGAAGCTGGACATGGTGATGCTGGCCCTTCTGGTGCGGGCCAGCATGCGCTTCTTCTTCGTGCTGTCGGCCAACCCGATCCTGCCGATGGGTGCCCGCGAGATCTTCGTCGCCGAGCTGCGCAGCCTGCACGATGCCGCGGAAAAGCTGAAGCGGCCCAATTATGTCGGCAAGCTCGGCCCGGAACTGGACCGCGACCTGGAGACGGCGTCGCTGATCTTGGAAGAGATCATCGACAAGGCGCCGAGCCTGCTGAACTTCCGCGGAGCGCCGGTCAGCGGCGAGTAGGGGGCTCCGGCGTCCAAAGCCCCCCGGCAACTCACTTCGCCAGGAATTGCGCGATTGTGTCGCCCGCCTTGCCGATGTTCACCACGCCGTCGAGATGGCCGAGCGTCGAGGTGATCGACTCGGTGTATTCCACCGCGTTCCCCTGCTTCTCCAACCGGTCCTTCAGCGGGCGCATGTTGCGGTCCGGCGGGAAGACGAGGTCGTCGGCCGACGGGATCAACAGGACCGGGGCCTTGATCTTCGCCAGACCGTCCTCCAGCGAGGCGCCGTTGCCGGTGACGAAGGTCTGGTTGGCCTTCACCAGATAGAGGAAGTGGTTGGCGTCGCTGACGGCGGCACGGCCAGAAGCCGCCTTTTCCAGCCAGGCTTCGATGGCATACTGGTTGCCCATCGCGGCCTTCGGGTCCTTGCCGTCCTCCGCCCATTTGCGGCCGAAGGCGGCGTCGGCCCATTTCCAATGGCGGGCGTGCAGGGTGACCAGCTTCAGCGCCTCGGTCAGGCCGGCCTTCGGCTCCGCCTTGCCGTAATAATCGCCGTTGTTCCAGTTGGGGTCGAGTTTGATCGGGGCCGCCCACAGGTTCAACCAGCCGATCAGGAAGGGGTCAGCCTCCGGCCCGCCGATGGCGGCGATGACGCGCTTGACCATCTCCGGATGGTCGGCCCCCCATTCGAAGGCCTGGAGCGACCCCATCGAGCCGCCCATCACCGCTTGCAGGGTCTTGATGCCCAGGCTGTCGACCAGCGCCTTCTGGACATTGACGAAGTCCTGGATGGTGACGATGGGGAAGCTCATGCCATAGGGCTTGCCGGTGTCCGGATTGATGCTGGCCGGGCCGGTGGTGACGACGTTGGGATCCTTGGGCGACAGGTTCACCAGCGTGTCGGAGGCGATGATGAAGTATTTGTCGGTGTCCAGCGGCTTGCCGGGACCGATGATGCTGTCCCAATAGCCGGGAGCGGCATCATCGGCCTTGTATTTCCCGGCGGCATGGCTGTTGCCGCTGAAGAAATGGGTGATGAGGATGACGTTGTCCTTGGCGTCGTTCAGCTTGCCGTAGCTTTCCCAGCCGATGCGGACATTCTTGATCGTCCCGCCACCGGTGGTGGTGTAGGACGGCATCTCGAAGACCTTCTTCTCGACGATGGCGTCGAGTGCCAGAGCGGGCAGGGCGCCGAACAGGCACGCCGCCATGGCGAGGCCGCCGATGCAGCCTGACCGGATGGAACCGCGGACAACCCCACGCATGTGCATCCCCCCTCAGATTGTTAGCTGGAGGGGGAGTCTACGCATAAGGTCCGGCCTGTCCAGACGCCATCGCTGACGCTTACGGTCAGGGGCTGCCTTTAGCGGAGGCGCACGGCGGTACCGTTCACCGACACCATCAGCATGCCGTTCTCCTTGCCCAGCACCTCGTAATCGACGTCCACCCCGACCACGGCATCGGCGCCCAGGGCGCGGGCCGAGTCCTGCAAGTCGGCGAAGGCCGCCTCGCGTGCCTCGCGCAGGGCCGCCTGATAACCGCCGGCCCGGCCGCCGACAATGTCGCGCACGGAGGAGAACAGGTCGCGGAACACGTTGACGCCCATGATCGCCTCGCCGGCGACGATGCCGAGATACTCGGCGATCTGGTGGCCTTCGACGGAATCGGTGCTGGTGACGATCATGGTCGCAACTCCCTCTGTTGACTTCGATGCCGCACAGATGGGGCGGTTACGGCGGAGTCCAAGGCGGCACTGCGAAATCGCAGCGGCTTCTAGTCCATCGCGCCTTCCCCCACCCGGTCGGGACCGTGTAGGACAGGGTGGGGGACTGCCGAGGGGGAGAACGATGGACGACACGCGGCGAGCCATCCTGCGCTGGATGACCGGCGTCATGGAGGCGAAGAGCTGGAGCGCCGGCGGTTGGGCGCGGCTGGCCGGCGTCACCGCCACCAACCTGACCCGCTTCCTGCGCGATCCGGCGATGGGCAGCGTGCCCAGCGCCGACACGCTGGCCCGTCTGGCCCGTGTCGCCGGGTCGGAGCCGCGCTTCCTCGACGAGCATGCCTATGCGCCGGTCACGCGCGTGCCGGTGCTGACGCTGGAACAGGCGCACATCTTCCTCGACCTCGGCCGCCGGGCAGGGGAGGCGTTCCTGGCCGGGGCACTGAAGGAGGGCGCCGCGTCGGTCGCCATGGACGGACCCACCTCCCGCCGGGCCTTCGCGCTGCGCATCCTGTCCAAGAGCCTGGACGCCGCCGGCGTTCTGCCGCGCGACTGCGTGGTGCTGGAACCGCTGGACGTGCTGACGCCGCAGGCCGGCGACGTGGTGGTGACGGTGGGCGAGGGCACCATCTGCGGATACCGCTTCTTTCCGCCCCATCTGATGCCGGTTTCGACCGATCCGGATTGCCACCCCACTGCCTTCGACCGTGCCCATGTGGCCGGAGTCGCCGTTCACGTGGTGCGAGCGCTTCGCATGTAAAAGACCGTGGCGGACAGAGTCGCGGTGCGCGTTTCCATCCACCTCGACTCGCAAAAACGGTCACCTCTACTCCATCCGTTTTGACTTGTGACGACTCTCGTCAGAACACACCAAATATAGCGTGTTTTCAGGTCTTTGATCTGGTCTACGGCCAAGCCATAGGTTCACGTTTTGTTCTTGAAAGCTGCGTGTTCGCATCCCATATTCAGGGTCCGGTGAGGCGGTCCGAAACACATGCTGCGAAGTCGCAGCAGGGGCCACGCTTCGAAGCCGGAACGGCGGTCCGGAAGGGCCCTGAAACCGGGAAAAGCGGAACAGCATGGCGATCACTCAGGCACAGCGGGATTTGCGGGCGGGGCGGATCGGGTCGTCGGATGCGACGCGCGTGATGGCCGGCGACTGGCTGTCGCTGTGGCGCGAGAAGACCGGCCGGGTCGAGCCCGAAAACCTCGATCTCGTCGCTGCAGTGCAGATCGGAATCGCGACCGAGCATCTGCACCCGCGCTTCGTCGCCCATGCCACCGGCCGCGCCTGCGTGGCGGCACCCGATACCTACCGACACGCCGAGCATGATTGGATGGTTGCCCATCCCGACTTCCTGACCGGCAGCGTGGCCGATGGCGCTCTCGACACCATCGTGGAGGCGAAGTTCAATAGCGGTTTCCAGAGCGATGCCGACCTCGCCCGCCGCTATCACTGGCAGGTCCAGCACCAGTTGGAGGTCGTCGGTCTTGACCGCGCGCTGCTGTCGATCCTGCGCCCCACCGGCCACAGCCTGATGACGGTTGACCGGCGGCCGGACGATGTCGAGCGGCTGGTCGAGACGCTGGAAGCCTTCTGGTGGCATGTCGTCAACGACGTCGAGCCGTCGGACCCGCTGCCGATGGACGGCCCGTCCTATGAGAATGGCCGCGTCTTCGACATGGGCCGGCACAACCGCTTCCGTGACCTGGCCGACCGGCTGGTCGCCAACCGGGCGGCGGCGCTGGAGGTGAAGGAGGCCGAGGCCGCCCTCAAGGCGCTGATGCCCGACGATGCCCGCATCGCTTTTGTCGCCACCGGTCAGGCCGACGGCAAGTCTGATGGCCGGTCCGGTGGCCTCTATCTCTCGCGCGACCGCGAGGGCCGGCTCAGCCTGCGCTATGGCGCACCGCCGCGCCGGGCTCTGGCAGACGCGCAATCCTGGGTGCCCTCCGCTGACCCGAACGGGGTGGAATTCAGCCTGGAAGCAGCGCTGACCGCCGGCTGGGGTGAGGGGAGAGCCGAAACGTTTGGACAAGAAGGACCCAAATCATGGGACGCATGAGCAAGACCGACCACCTCGTTGCCGATACCGAGACCCCTGAGTCGAGCGTTACCGAGTCCAACATGACCGAGTCCAGCGTGACGGAGACCGTTCCGGCCGACGCGAAGTCCGGCGGCAGCCGCGGCTCGCAAGGGTCCAAGGGATCCGCCGGCGCCAGCCGGGCGGAAGAGCCGCTGCGCATCGACACCATGTTCCTGTGGAACCGGCTGAAGCGCACCGACCCGAAGGCGACCAAGCCCTTCACCCGTGCCGGCGGCTTCCGCGGCACGCAGATCGACCCGACCTGGCGCTTCCAGATGATGACGGAAGTATTCGGCCCGATCGGCAAGGGCTGGGGCTATGAGCAGGTCGACTGGACCATCGCGGAACGGATGATCTTCATCTGCGCCCGCGTCTGGTACATCGACCCGGAGACCAAGGAGAAGTGCTTCACCGGCCCGCAGTGGGGCGGGACCGAAATGGTCCGCCGCCGCAACGGCATGGAGATGCCGGACGACGAGTGCTTCAAGATGTCGATGACCGACGCGGTTGGCAAATGCCTGCTGCAGATCGGGCTGGCCGCCGACGTCTATATGGGCCAGTTCGACGACAGCAAGTACCGGGAGGAATCGGAGGCCTTCTATGCCGCCAAGTCCAACCCGGACCTGCAACCCGCGGCCGTCGAAGCCTTCGAGGCGGAGGTGAAGCGCCGGCTGGGGGCCTGCCTGGACCTCGACGACCTGGAAGAGGTCTGGCGGTCGGGCGTCGGCACCCGACTGCGCGAGATCGGCGCCGTGGACCGCGCCGCCCAGCACCGCATCACCGGCCTGTTCGCCCAGAAAAAGGCCGAGATTCTGAAGCGCGAGGAAGAGGACGGGCGGGAAGCCGCCTGACGGAACGTCATGACCCAGACGACTCAGAGCACCGGCGACCGGTCGCCCAGCGGTCTTTTCCGCATGAGCGCCTGGGAAGGCGAGTTCGAACGTGCCAACGCGCAGCTGCCGCGCTGGTACTGGAATCGTGACCAGCGCCGCCGCCATTACGCCCGCTGGGTGGAGGCGGAGGCCGAAACGCTGGCGATGCGGCTGTCGGGACTGCTGCGGTCCGACACGCCTGCGGAAACCGCGGGTGCGGCCCGCGTCCTTGTCGACTCGTTGTCGCGTGACATCGACTGGGCCCGACGGTTGGAAGAGTCTGATTCGGAAGACGGCAAGTTCGCTCACGCCGCCTGACCGCAGGCGGCATCAAGGGAAGGATATCATCCCATGACGATAGAAGAGGTCCAGGCGCGTCTGCGCGCCGCTCAAGCCCATCTCGGGCGTGAGGGCCGCTTCGCCCTCACCCTCAGCCTGGACGGGCGCGAGGAATGCTACATCACCCATTGGTTCCGCCCCGAACCGCATGCCTTCGAGGACTGCCGTGCGGTCGGTTCCGGAACCCTCAGCGAATGCCTGGACGCGCTCGACCGCTATGTGGCGGTGAACCGGGTGCGCGACGAGGCCCCGATGCTGATGGCAGCCGAATGACATCCCCGTAACGGCCAAGCCATCGGCCTTCGTCCCCTCGTTCCCCCCGCGGACGAGGGGACTTTTTTGTCCGCCATTCGCGGGTTGTCGCGGTTGTGGTATCGTCGCCACCTTCGAGCGGACGGGGAGCGAACATGGATCCCGCACTTGCCTTCGTCAGCATCGCCGGGGCCATTGCGGTCGGCGCCGCCAGCCCAGGGCCGAGCTTCGTGCTGGTCGCCCGCACCTCCATCGCCGTATCCCGCCGGGCCGGTCTGGCCACCGCCCTCGGCATGGGGATCGGCGGTGTGTTCTTCGCGTCCCTGGCGCTGCTGGGTCTGCATGCCCTGCTGTCGCAGGTCGGCTGGCTCTATGTGGTGCTGAAGCTGGCGGGCGGTGCCTATCTGCTCTACCTCGCCGTCCGCATCTGGCGCGGGGCGGCGGAGCCTCTTGTGATGGCGGAAGAGGGGCAGACGGCACCTGCCGGGCTGAGGCGGCCGCTGCTGTTCGGGCTGCTGACGCAATTGAGCAACCCGAAGACGGCGTTGGTCTATGGCAGCATCTTCGCCGCGCTGATGCCGGCCTCACCGCCGGTCTGGCTGTTCGTCTTCCTGCCGCCGGCAATCTTCCTGATCGAAGCCGGCTGGTACGCCATCGTTGCCGCGGCATTCTCCGCCGGCCGGCCGCGTGCTGCCTACCTGCAGTCCAAGCGTTGGGTCGACCGGGTTGCCGCCGCCGCCATCGGCGGACTGGGCGTCCGCCTGACGGCGGACGCTTTGCCCCCTCCCTGACCCTTACTTCTTCTTGCCCGACTGCGCCCGGGCGAACGCCTCGGCGAAGGCGCTGTTGACCGGTTCCGGCGCCTTGGCCGGCTTCGGCGCAGCCTTGGCCGCAGGCGCCGCCGGGCGGCGATCCTGCTGCTGCGGCAGACGGCCCGGTCCCCGTTCGTCACGGCGCTGCTCTTCGCGGCGGGCCGGACGTGGCGCCTCCTCGCCCAAGCGCATGGTCAGGGCGATGCGCTTGCGGGGAATGTCGACCTCCAGAACCTTCACCTTCACCACGTCGCCGGCCTTCACCACCGTGTGAGGGTCCTTCACGAAGCTGTTGGCAAGCTGGGAGATATGCACCAGACCGTCCTGATGGACGCCGATGTCGACGAAGGCGCCGAAGGCGGTGACGTTGGTGACGACGCCCTCCAGCATCATGCCGGGCTGGAGATGCTTCAGCTCCTCGACGCCTTCCTTGAAGGTGGCGGTCTTGAACTCCGGACGGGGGTCGCGGCCGGGCTTCTCCAGCTCCTTGATGATGTCCTCGACGGTGGGGACGCCGAAGCGCTCGTCGGTGAATTCCTCGGCATTCAGGCCGCGCAGGAAGCGGGCGTCGCCGATGACGCTGCCGAGGTCGCGGCCGGTCGTCTTCACGATGCGCTGGACCACTGGATAGGCTTCCGGATGGACGGCGGAACCGTCGAGCGGATTCTCGCCGTCGCGGATGCGCAGGAAGCCGGCGGCCTGCTCGAAGGTCTTCGGCCCCAGCCGGGCGACGTCGAGCAGTTGCTTGCGCGAGCGGAAGGCGCCGTTGCGGTCGCGATGCTCCACGATGTTGCGGGCGATGGTCTCGTTCAGGCCCGACACGCGGGTCAGCAGCGGAATCGAGGCGGTGTTGAGGTCGACGCCGACCGCGTTCACGCAATCCTCGACAACCGCGTCCAGCGAACGGGCCAGCTTGCCACCGGCCACGTCATGCTGGTACTGGCCGACGCCGATGGATTTCGGCTCGATCTTCACCAGCTCGGCCAGCGGATCCTGCAGGCGGCGGGCGATGGACACCGCGCCGCGCAGGCTGACGTCCAGGGTGGGGAACTCGTGTGCGGCGGTTTCCGAGGCGGAGTACACCGAGGCGCCGGCCTCGCTGACCACCAGCTTGGTCAGGGACAGCTCGGGGTGGCGCTTCATCAGGTCGGCGGCCAGCTTGTCGGTCTCGCGCGACGCGGTGCCGTTGCCGATGGAGATCAGTTCCGCCTTGTGCCGGGCCGCCAGCGCCGCCAGCACCGCCAGCGAGCCGTCCCAGTCGTTGCGCGGCGGGTGCGGATAGATGGTGGTCGTTTCCACCAGCTTGCCGGTGGCATCGACCACCGCCACCTTGACGCCGGTGCGGATGCCGGGGTCGAGCCCGATGGTGACGCGCTGACCGGCGGGGGCGGCCAGCAGCAGGTCGTGCAGGTTGCGGGCGAAGACGCGGATCGCCTCATCCTCGGCGCGCTCGCGCAAGGATCCCATCAGATCGGTCTCGATGTGCGGGCCGATCTTCAGCTTCCAAGTCCAGCGCACCACGTCGGACAGCCACTTGTCGGCCGGGCGGCCCTGGTCGCGGATGCCGGTGTGGACGGCGATGGTACCCTCCGCCGGGTGGGGCTGCCCTTCCTCGACCGGAAGATCCAGGCGGATGTCGAGCACGCCCTGCGCCCGGCCGCGGAACAGAGCCAGCGCGCGGTGCGACGGCAGCTTCGACCAGTTCTCAGAGAAGTCGAAATAGTCGGAGAATTTGGCGCCCTCCGCCTTCTTCTCCTCGATCACCTTGGAGGTGACGACGCCCTTGTCGGCCATGGCGGTGCGCAGTCGGCCGACCAGCTCGGCATCCTCGCCGAAGCGTTCGACCAGGATATGGCGGGCGCCGTCCAGCGCCGCCTTGACGTCGGCGACGCCCTTGTCGGCGCTGACGAAGGCGGCAGCCTCCGAATCAGGCTGCTTCTTCGGATCGGCCAGCAGCGCATCGGCCAGCGGCTCCAGCCCGGCCTCGCGGGCGATCTGGGCCTTGGTGCGGCGCTTCTGCTTGTAGGGGAGATAGAGATCCTCAAGCCGGGTCTTGGTGTCGGCCTGTTTGATCTGGCGCTCCAGTTCCGGCGTCAGTTTGCCCTGGTCCTGAATGGTGGACAGGATGCTGGCGCGGCGGTCCTCCAGCTCGCGCAGGTAGCCCAGGCGCTCCTCCAGGGTGCGGAGCTGGGTGTCGTCCAGGCCGCCGGTCGCCTCCTTGCGGTAGCGCGCGATGAAGGGAACGGTCGATCCCTCGTCGAGCATGGCGATGGCGGAAGCGACCTGGGACTCGCGGACCGACAGTTCGTCGGCGATGCGCTGGCTGATGGACAGCATGAGGCAGGGATCCTGCGGACTGGTGACGAAACAACGGGCGTCTGTCATAGCGCGTCGGGGGCGGGTGGCGCCACCCCGGCCTTTCGTCAGAGAGACAGGGCAGGGCAGGTCAACCGCCAGCGTGACCATGCGGCGACGATCTTCGCAAATAAGTGGTAGGGGGCGATTTCTCCCCTCCATTCATCGGCCGTTAACCATATCGGCCTATATCTTTGCGTGCAACTTGGTTGCGTTTCCTCCCGAACCAACTTGAGGGCGGCCCGACGGCGATACCGTCTGGCCGCCTTTTCTTTTTCGATTGCTCAGCCCGTTTCCGGACAAAGGAAAAAAGGCCGGGACGGACATGCCGCCCCGGCCTGACCCCGGATGTGTCTGCCGCCGGTCGAAACCGAAAGGATCAGGGAAGGCGGCTTTCAGCCAAACGCAGGCGGCCTTCGGGGGAGAGACGGGAAAGGGTATCGACGACGCGCGCCTCGACCTCGCTTCGCACGGCGGCGTCTTTGGCATGGACGCTGTCGAACATGGCCTTGACGCCGGCCGCATCGAAGGGCTGTGCCATCAGGGCGGTGCGCAGACGGGGAGTGAACTCCTCCCGGCTGACATGCATGCGGACGAACAGCGGGCGGGCGTCGTCCAGCGCCTTGCGCAGGACCGTGGCATCGGCCGGCGACAGGCGCCGCGACACGTCGTCGACGAAGCGTTCCAGCATCTGGTCCGGACCGCCGGGCGGCGGGGGTGGGCGGAAGCTGTGGGCGACGACGAAGCCGCCGGCAAGCATATTGAGCGCAAGGGACCCGACCAGCAGGAACCAGGGCCAGCGGCGCCGGATCGACGGCGTCATCGCGTGTCTCCCAGATAGCTGACGATCATCACACCGGACAGGCTGGGAGTGCTCGTCTTTTCGAAGGAAATCAGGCCCTGGCCGTAGCTGAGGAAGCCGACCAGCGCCATGCCGGCCAGGAATCCGGCCAGCGGGGCAGGGCGGAAGGGCGGCCGCGACAGGAACCACGGCACGAATTCGGGCACGATCCGCTGCGCCAGACAGTCGGCGATGCGGTCGAAGACCTCGGCCTCGCGTCGGGATGAGACCAGCGGGGTCGAGGCGGCATCGAGCAGCGCGTCGGTGACGGCGGCATCGGCCAGCAGGTCGCGGGCTTCGGCACTGTCGTCCAGAAGGGCCAGGGCATCGACCCGGGCAGACCGCGGCCAGCGGTCCAGATCGGCGCCATAGGCCTCGGCGTAGCGTTTGAACTCTTTGAGCGTCATGACCGTACACCGTCCTTCTGACGGATCAGGGGTTGAAGCCGGGCCCGCACGACGCGGCGCGCCCGGACCAGCAGACTTTCCATAGCCGAAACAGACACCTGCAGTATTTCCGATGCTTCAGCGCACGTCATCTCCTCATGGTAGCAAAGGCTGAGCGCCGCCCGCTGCCGCTCGGGAAGAGCGGCGATCGCGGCATCCACGGCGGCGCCGATCCGGATGCCGTCGATCACCGTTTCGGCACTCCAGGCCGGATCGGCGATCTCATCGGCGGCATCCAGGGGGGCGAAGCTGCGCCGCCGCTTGTAGTCGATGGCACGGTTCACCACGATCCTGTACAGCCAGGTCGTGAAGCGGGTTCCGTCGCCGCGCCAGCGGTCGGCGTTGGCCCAGATCTGCAGGAAGGCGTCCTGCGCGACCTCTTCGGCGTCGGCGGCGTTTCCGACGACCCGTTGGGCCAAGGCGATGCTGCGGCGCAGATGCCGGCGCGTGAGCGTTCCAAACGCTTTCCGGTCACCGGCCGCGGCGTCCGCCATCAACGCCTCGTCCGTTACCGTCTCCTCGGTAGGCTTCACGCCGTCGTCCGCCCGCTCCCGGTTGCTGTCAGGCTTTTATACGCGGCCGGGGCCGGAAGTCCTGCGCGGCGGCAGGCAATTTTCCCATAGGGGATTTCCCTGAGAAGCGGCCCTGCTCCATCAGTTAATTTCCATAAGTTATCTTATGCGTCTTTTGTGCGCGCTGACTGGAGGGCGCTCTCCCGGCACGGTGCATGGCCGGCATCTTTGCCCGTCCGGCGGGAACCCCTGTACAGCCTTGCGGGTTGTTCCAAGCATGACCGTGGCGTCACCGGAGGCCGGCGGCGCTGCCAACGAGGCGATTGAAGGACCACACCATGCTCAAGATTCTCGGCTGGGCCATCCTGATCATCTTCATCATCGGCCTGCTGGTCGTCACCGGCATCCTGAAGCTGATCTTCTGACCCTGCCCGGCCCGCACGAACAACCCCAGCGCAGCCTGCCCTGCCCCGCCCGTCTATTCCTCTGCCAGAGCCAGTGCGCGGCGCAGATGGGCGCGGCAGTCGGCGACCATCCGGCGTATCAGATCGTCGCAGCTCGGAATGTCGTCGATCAGGCCGATCGCCATGCCGGCGGACACGATCCCGTCCTGAACATCGCCTGACTGCATGGCCGCCCGGCCGCGCTGGCCAGCGACCAGCGGCCGAACATCCTCAAACTGGGCGCCGCCGGGGCGCTTCTCCAGAGCCACGACCTCGTCGGATACCGCGTTCCTGAAGACGCGGGCGGTGTTGCGCATGCTGCGCAGGATCAGGTTGGTGTCGCGTTCCCCGGCGGCGACCAGCGCCTGTTTGATGCTGTCATGCACCGGCGCCTCGCGCGTGCAGAGGAAGCGGGTGCCCATGTTGACGCCCTGGGCGCCCAAGGCCAGGGCGGCGGCCATGCCGCGCCCGTCGGCGATCCCGCCCGACGCGATCACCGGAATCCGCAAGGCCCGCACCGCCGCCGGGATCAGGATCAGGCCCGGGATGTCGTCCTCCCCCGGATGGCCGGCGCATTCGAACCCATCGATGCTGATGATGTCCACTCCGGCCCGTTCGGCGCTCAGCGCATGGCGGACGCTGGTGCATTTGTGCAGGATGCGGATGCCATGGGCCTTCATCCGCTCCACGAAGGCGCGCGGGCTGTTGCCGGCCGTTTCGACGATGGTGATGCCGCTGTCGATGATGACGTCGAGATAGCGTTCATAGGGCGGCGGCTTCACCGCGGGCAGCATCGTCAGGTTCACGCCGAATGGCCGACCCGTCATCGCGCGGCACCGCTCGATCTCACGCGCCAGATCCTCCGGCGTCGGCTGGGTCAGTGCGGTCAGTATGCCCAGGCCGCCGGCATTCGATACGGCGGCGGCCAGCTCTGCCAGCCCCACCCACTGCATCCCGCCCTGCACAATCGGGTAATCGATGCCGAGCAGGCGCGTTACCTCGGTTTTCATGGCGTCCCCCTCCCCATATCTGACCGTTTGTCGCAGCCAGTCATGGAACCACTGCGGCATACTTCCTTATAAACGATCCCAGACGCCGATTCGGGGTATGATCTTCGGCGTATGAAGAAAGAGCGAAACTCTGAGAAATCCAAGAACGATCATACAACGTATCCTATGATAATGAAGTATAGGGTCTGACAGGTTATCCTGTCGCCTCGTTCACCTCGACGCGGTGCGCGCGGCGAAAACAGCGTTTTTAAGTCGCTGATTATGCTGAATACCGGCGAAAGCCAGCAGGCCACATCAGCGGCTCCGATTTGAAGTCCGGTCCGGCTCAAGAACGGACCGTCGAACTGTGACCGAGACGAGCAAAGGACGATTGTGACGCCTGCAACCGGACCGGAACCGTGGCCCCCGACCATGGCGGGCACACTCGACCTCGACGCCTGCGCGCGCGAACCGATTCATCTCCCCGGCAGCATCCAGCCGCACGGCCATCTGCTGGCAGTGGAGGCGGACAGCCTGCGTCTCGTCTGCGCGAGCGCCGAAGCGGGGGCGGTGCTGAACCGTCCGCCCGCCGAAGCCTTCGGACTGCCAGTCGACCGGCTGATCGACTGTGCGTCGACGGCTTCGCTGGTCCATGGACTGCGCACCGCCCCGGCGGAGCCGGTGCAGCTCGAAATCCTCAGCCTGCGCGGCGGCGACCATCAGGCCATCGCCCACCGCTCGGGTGGGCTGGTGATCCTGGAGTTGGAGGAACTGCCCGCCACCGGCGTCGGCACGCTGGAGGCGCTGTACCCGCAGATGCGCGAAGGCATCCGCCGCATGCAGGCCGCCCATGATTTCGACGCCCTGCTGGCCAGCACGGCCGCGGAGGTGCGCTCGCTGACCGGGTTCGACCGCGTGCTGGTCTACCGTTTCGACGAGCAATGGAACGGCACCGTCATCGCCGAGGACGGCAACGACCGCCTGCCCTCCTACCGCGGCCTGCGTTTTCCGGCCTCCGACATCCCGCAGCAGGCCCGGCGGCTCTATGCGCTGAACCGCCTGCGGCTGATCGCCGACGCCCGCTACCAGCCGGTTCCCCTTCTGTCGCCCAAGCTGGATGCGACGCCGCTGGACCTCAGTTTTTCCGTGCTGCGCAGCGTCTCGCCGGTGCATCTCGAATATATGCGCAACATGGGCACGCCGGCCTCCATGTCCATCTCCGTGATGGATGGCGACAGGCTGTGGGGCCTGATCTCCTGCCACCATGCGGAGCCGCGGCAGGTCTCCTTCGCGGTGCGCACCGCCTGCGATCTGCTCGGGCAGGTGCTGTCCAGCCAGATGATCGCGCTGGAACGGGCGCTGGACGCCGACCATCGCATCCGCTCCAAAAGCACGCAGGCCCGCCTGCTCGCCCATATGGCGGCGGCGGAGAGCTTCATCGACGGGCTGAGCGAGGACCGCGAGGATCTGCTGGGGCTGGTCAACGCCGATGGCGCCGCGATCCTGTTCGACGGCGACTGCCGGCTGATCGGCCGCACCCCGCCGCAGGAGGTGGTCGAAACCATCGCCGCCGAACTGGCCGGACAGGGCATCAAGGATCTGTTCGTCAGCCATCGGCTTCCGGCCGAGATGCCGGCCGCCGCCGGGATGGAGCGGACAGCCAGCGGCCTGCTGGCAATCTCCATCTCGCAGCTTCACCCCAGCTATCTTCTGTGGTTCCGGCCGGAGATCGTGCAGTCGATCGACTGGGCCGGCGAGCCCAGGAAGCCGCTGGACTCCAACGGCGGGCTGTCGCCCCGCAGATCCTTCGAAGCGTGGAAGGAGACGGTGCGCGGCCAGTCCCTGCCCTGGCGCCATGGCGAGATCGAGGCGGCCGGCGATTTCCGCAACGCCATCGTCAGCATCGTTCTGCGCAAGGCCGAGGAGATGGCCGCGCTGAACGAGGAGCTACGCCGCAGCAACGGCGAGCTTGCCGCTTTCTCCTATTCGGTGTCGCACGACCTGCGGGCTCCGTTCCGGCACGTCACCAGCTATGCCGAACTGTTGCGGTCCCGCGCGGGCGACAAGCTGAGCGAGCGGGAGCGCCATTATCTGGACAGCATCATCGAGGCGGCAAGTTCGGCCGGGCGGCTGGTCGACGGGCTGCTGCATTTCTCGCAATTGGGCCGCGCCACGCTGGCGCGGGTGGAGGTCGATGTCGGCCAGCTGGTGGACGAGGTGCGCCATCTGCTGGAGCCGGATCTGCAAGGTCGTAATATGCGCTGGACCGTACATCCGCTGCCCGGCGTGACCGGCGACCCGACCATGCTGCGGCTGGTGGTGCAGAATCTGCTGGCCAACGCCATCAAATACACCCGCGACCGCACCGATCCGGAGATCGAGATCGGCTGCCGCTCCAATGCCGATGCGCACGAGTTCTTCGTCCGCGACAATGGCCGTGGATTCGATATGGCCTATGCCGGTAAGCTCTTCGGCGTATTCCAGCGCCTGCACCGCGAGGAAGAGTTCGAAGGCATCGGCATCGGGCTTGCCAACGTCCGCCGCATCGTGGAGCGCCACGGCGGGCGGGTCTGGGCGGAAGGCAGGCTGGATCGCGGCGCCACCTTCCATTTCTCTCTGCCGCGGTCCGTCGCCGCCGAATCGAGGTAGCCCCATGGCCACGCTGAAACCGATCCTGCTGGTCGAGGACAACCCGAAGGATTTGGAGCTGACGCTGGAGGCGTTCGCCGAGGCGCAGCTCGCCAACGACATCGTCGTCGCCCGCGATGGGGCGGAGGCGCTGTCCTATCTTTTCCGTGACGACGGTCAGGCGGTGTCGAAGCCGACCGACCCGAAATATCCGGCCGTCATCATCCTCGACATCAAGTTGCCGAAGGTGGACGGGATCGAGGTGTTGCAGCGGATCAAGGCGAACGAGAACACCCGCGCCATCCCCGTGGTCATGCTGACCTCCTCGAAGGAGGAGCAGGATCTCGTCCGCAGCTACCGCCTGGGGGTGAACGCCTTCGTGGTCAAGCCGGTCGGCTTCAAGGAGTTCTTCGACGCGATCCGCGACATCGGCAGCTTCTGGGCGATTCTGAACGAGCCGCCGCCCGGCTGCCATTCCCGCCGGCCGCGCGGCACCTGATGGCTGACGTAATCGACACCGCCGCCGGCGATGCCGCGGGTCTGGATCCGCCGACGCCTTGCCGCGTCCTCCTGCTGGAGGACAGCGGCATCGACGCCGATCTGGTGCGCGAACATCTTCTGATGATCGACGACCATGCGTTCGACGTCCATCGCGTCGAGACGCGGCAGGCCTTCATCGAGGCGGTCGCCGGCGGCGGCCCCTTCGACCTGATCCTGTCCGACTTCGACCTGCCCGATTTCGACGGCATGTCGGCGCTGGCCATCGCGCGTGACCGACTGCCGCGGGTGCCCTTCATCTTCGTGTCCGGCATGCTGGGCGAGGAGAACGCGATCGAGGCGCTGAAGAAGGGCGCCACCGACTATGTCGTGAAGCTGCGGATGGAGCGGTTGCAGGTGGTGGTCCGCCGCGCCCTGATCGAGGCGCGCGACCGCAACGAGCTGGCCGACAAGCGCGCCGCCTTGGCTGAAAGCGAGGCGCGGCTGCGCTTCGCGCTGGAAGCCGGGCGGCTGGGATCCTGGGAGCTGACGCTGGCGACCCACCGGCTGCGCGTCTCATCGATCTGCGCCGCCAACCTCGGATTGGCCGACCCGGCGGACATCCCGACCTACGACCGCCTGCTGGAACGGGTCCATCCCGAAGACCGCGAGCATCAGCAGGCCATGGTGCGGCAGGCGGTGAGCAGCGGTTCGCCGCTGGACATGGAATACCGCACGATCTGGCCCGACGGCAGCGTCCATTGGGTGCAGGTGCGCGGCCGCGCCATCTATAACAAGGACGGTGTGCCGACCGGGTTAGCCGGCGTTTCGCTGAACATCACCGACCGCAAGAAGGCCGAGGAGCGGCAGCTTTTGCTGCTGGAGGAGCTGAACCACCGGGTCAAGAACACGCTGGCGATGGTGCAGTCCATCGCCAAGCAGACCCTGCGTGCCGCCCCGTCGGTGGAGGCCTTCCCCGATGCCTTCCAGTCCCGTCTGCGCGCGCTGGCCCAGGCCCACGACCTGCTGACCCGCCGCCATTGGCAGGGCGCCTCGCTGAGCGAGATCGCCGCGCTGACGCTGGAACCCCATGTCCATGCCGGCCGCGTCAAGGTTGGCGGTCCGCCGGTCAATCTGACCACCGGCGTGGCGGTGTCGCTGCACCTCGCCTTTCACGAGCTTGCCACCAACGCCGCGAAATACGGCGCGCTGTCGGCGGAGAACGGCCGTGTCGACCTGGATTGGGAAATCGTCAAGCCGGCGCAAATGCCGGTGCATGATGGTGTGAGCCAATCCGGTTCCAGTCTGGCCGATTCCAATCAGGCCAGTTCCGGCCTGACCGGCGGTCGATCCGTCCGGGGCGGTGCCGGCGCGCTGGTGCTGCGCTGGCGCGAGAGCGGCGGGCCGCCGGTGGCGCCGCCGACCCGGCGCGGCTTCGGTTCCCGCCTGATCGAGCGCGGTCTGGCGCATGAGTTGGAGGGCGATGTTGCCCTTGCTTTCGAAACCGCCGGCGTGCGATGCCGGCTTGTCATTCCTC
The DNA here is from genome assembly GCF_042604625.1 of Azospirillum sp. A29. Taxonomy (NCBI): domain Bacteria; kingdom Pseudomonadati; phylum Pseudomonadota; class Alphaproteobacteria; order Rhodospirillales; family Azospirillaceae; genus Azospirillum; species Azospirillum sp. A29. The sequence goes on along the minus strand of NZ_CP170467.1, from coordinate 236,057 downwards.
TGTCGTCGCGAGTGAGCCCGCAGTGACCGACGCTAATCTGTCGAACCTGACCGTCCTGATCGTCGAAGACGAACCGCTGATCGCTATGAGCCTGGAGGACGCCCTGATCGACCAGGGAGTCGCCTGTCTCGGCCCGGCGGGTTCGGTGTCCGCGGCGTTGGAAATGATCGAAGCGGGCGGATTCGACATCGCGCTGCTCGACGTCAATCTGCGTGGCGAACGGGTGGACGCGGTGGCGGACCGGCTGGCCGGCGCCGGCATCCCCTTCATTTTCACCACCGGCCATGGGGCCGAGGGCCTGCCCGATGCCCACCGCACCCGGCCGGTGATCGGCAAGCCGTTCCGGGACGTTGACATCACCGACGCCCTCGCCCGCCACCGGCCGCGCTGACCGCCTGTCCCGCCGGTTCCGACACAACAACCGGCACCGGCGGGACCGGCCCCCACCCGCATCGACATTGGACCGACCCCGGTCCAGCCGCAGCCCTGCGTGCGGCTTGCCGATCGCTGCCTCCCCGTCCCGCTCCTCCGCTTTCCGCCCGGCGCGACAACCTGTCGCGGCTGACAATCAGCGGCTTTGACAATGACCGGCTAACTTGTATACTAGTATGCACAAAGCGGTGCTTCGGCGGCCGCTTCAACGAGATTGACGGCCGCTGAAACATGCCCGATGGCGAAGGGGCGCGGCGGCGACGGGATGAAATTCGCAGGAGTGTCTTCCATGAACATCAAATCCCGGATCGACCGTATCCCCGGCGGGATGATGATCGTCCCCCTGTTTCTTGGCGCCTGCCTGAACACGCTGGCTCCCAATACGGGGAAATTCTTCGGGTCCTTCACCAACGGCCTGATCACCGGCACGTTGCCGATCCTGTCGGTGTGGTTCTTCTGCATCGGCGCCAGCATCAGCTTGAAGGCCACCCCGCTGGTCCTGCGCAAGAGCGGCGTGCTGGTTTCGGTCAAGATCCTCACCGCGGCGATGGCGGGCGTCATCGCCTCCTGGTTCATCCCGGCGGAGGGCATCACCTCCGGCTTCTTCTCCGGCCTGTCGGTGCTGGCGATCATCGCGGTGATGAACGACACCAACGGCGGCATGTACATGGCGCTGATGCAGCAGTACGGCACCAAGGAGGAAGCCGGCGCCTTCTGCCTGATGTGCCTGGAATCCGGCCCCTTCATGACCATGGTCACGCTGGGCATCGCCGGTCTGGCCGCCTTCCCCTGGCAGACGATGGTCGGCGCCCTGCTGCCCTTCCTGATCGGCTTCGCGCTGGGCAACCTCGACAAGGACCTGCGGGCCTTCTTCACCCAGGGCGTCTCGGTGATGGTTCCCTTCTTCGCCTTCGCGCTGGGCAACAACCTGAACTTCTCGACCATCCTCAACACCGGCCTGCTGGGCATCGTGCTGGGGCTGGGCGTCATCGCTGTCACCGGTTTCATGCTGGTGCTGGCCGACATCCTGCTGGCGAAGGGCAACGGCACGGCCGGCATCGGCGCCGCCTCCACCGCCGGGGCTGCGGTGACGGTGCCGCCGATCATCGCTTCCATCGAGCCGACCTTCGCGCCGGTCGCTCCGTCCGCCACCGCGCTGATCGCCACCAGCGTCGTCGTTACCGCCCTGCTGACGCCGCCGCTGACCGCTTGGTGGGCGCGCCGGTTCGGCGTGCTGTCGCCCCGCTATCGGGCGGCCGAGGCGGCCAAGCTGGCCCAGCCGGTGGGGATCGCCCCGGCCGAATAACGGCGTGGATTGTAAAAGGCCGCCGGCGGGGTCCCCTGCCGGCGGCCTTTTCCGTTACTGCTTCTGGGCCGGTGCGGCGTTGTGGGTGTGGCCGGCGTCGGCAGCCCCCATGCTGTGGCCTTCGGCCGGCGCCGCGGCCTGCCCGGCCGCCTCGATCGCGATCTCGACCTCGACGGTGCCGGCCTTTTCGAAGCGCAGGGTCATCGGGATGTGGGCGCCCTTCACCAGCGGCTGCTTGAGGCCGAGCAGCATGATGTGGAGCCCGCCCGGCGCCAGTTTCACCGCCTCGCCCGCCGGGACCGGGATGCCGCCGGCGACTTCACGCATCTTCATCACGCCATTCTCGTTCAGATGGGTGTGCAGTTCGGCCTTCTCCGCCGCGGGGGTGGAGGCGCCGACCAGACGGTCTTCCGTCGTTCCGGTGTTGGTCAGCGACAGATAGGCGCCGCCATTCGGCGCGGACGGCGCGGTGGCGCGGGCCCAGGGATGGCCGATCTCGATTGCACCGGCCTTGAAGCCGTGGGCCAGGGCGGTGCTGGCACCGAACAGGACGATGGCTGCGGCGATGCCGAGAATGCGCTTCATGGACTCTTCTCCTGGGATGCGGATGTGAAGAACAGGGGATGGCCGCCACGGCGGATGACGCCGCAGGGCTCGTGGGTAAGGGGCGTGCACCGGGCACGCTGTGCTGCGGCGGTCGGAACGCGGCAATCCGCACAGGGATCGGGCGTGGCGACCGGCAGCGGCGATGATTCGAAGCGGGAGGAAAATCAGGCGAGCGGTGGGGGAGCCCGCGCCTGAAGGGTCGACAGGAACCAGCCGGCGGCGACATGCTCGGCCGGCAGCAGGCGGGTGTCGCGGTCCATGGCTAGGGCGGGGCCGACCGCCAGCAGCGGCGGCGGCAAGGCCAGCCCGGTCACCAGCGGGCAGAGCGGGCAATGGCCGGTTCCGGACGATGCCGGGTCCGGCGACTTCCCATGATCGCCGTTATGGGGGATCGCGAAATCGGCCGCAGCGGCCTGGATGGTGGTCAGGCCGCCGGAAGAGCAGATCGCCAGGGACACGGTCTCCCCGGCCTGGGCGATCCCGCTGCTCATCAGGGGCATCCACCCCCAGGCGATGACCTGCAGCAAAAGGGCAGCCATCCCGGCCACAAGGCCGAGCCGCCGCACCCGCCGCACTGTCATCCGACCGAAAGCCATCCGGCTTCGACGCCCTCTGCAAACGCCGGGCGTTCCCGGCAAGGATGCGGCCACGATAGCGCAGCGTTCGTGAACGGACGAGCGGCAAATGGACCCACAGGCCGTGCGGGGTCGGCCCGTTGTGTCAGGCCAGCAGGCGGAAGGCGGGTTCCGGCCGGGACAGCAGGTCGCGGCGCAGCGCCTCGATGGTGGCGTCGTCGCGGGCGGCGCGGGGAACGGCCACCGGCACCTCCGCCACCACCCGGCCGGGCGAAGGCGCCAGCAGGAGAAGCCGGTCGGCCAGAGCCAACGCCTCGCGCAGATTGTGGGTGACCAGCAGGACGGTGGTCGGCCGCCGGTCCAGCAAGTCCGACAGCAGTCCGCGCAGCCGCAGCGCCGTCGGCTCGTCCAGCGAGACGAACGGTTCGTCCATCAGCAGCAGGTCCGGCTCCACCACGAAGGCGCGGGCGAGCGCCACCCGCCGCGCCATGCCCAGCGACAGCTGGGTCGGGAAGCGGTCGGCGAAGGGCGACAGTTCCAGCGCCTCCAGCATGGCGTCGACCGCCGGCCCGCGCCGCTGCGCCCGCGGCAAAACCAGCGCCAGATTCTGCCGTACCGTGCGCCAGGGCAGCAGGCGCGGTTCCTGGAAGACATAGCCGATGCGGGCCGTCCCGCCATCCGGCCGCGGTCCGATCTCCACCCTGCCGTCGAAGGCGCGGTCCAGCCCGGCGACGATGCCGAGCGCCGTCGTCTTGCCGCAGCCGCTGGGACCGACCAGCGCCACGACCTCTCCCGCCGCGGCCGACAGGGTCAGGCCACGCACCGCCTCCACCGCGCCGAAGCGCTTGGAGCGGATCTTAAGCGTCAGCGGGCATCCGCCGCCATCGCTGGCAATGCCGCTCGGCCGGCTGGAGGACGCCGTATTCCAGAAGCTGGACCACGGCCACGAACGCGATGGTGTAAGCCAGGATTCCTGCGACATCGAACGTCTGGAAAAGGAGGTTGATCTGGAATCCGACACCGTCGCTGCGGCCCAGCAGTTCGACCACCAGCACGATCTTCCAGATCAGCGCCAGGCCGGACCGCGCAGCCGCGGCGATGGTGGGGGTGAGTTGCGGCAGCAGCACATGGCGAAGCCGGTCCGCGGGCGACAGGCGGTAGACGCGGGCCATGTCGACCAGCCCCTCGTCGATGGCGCGGGCACCGGCCCGCACCAGCACCACCGTGTTGGGGATCTTGTTGATGGCGACGGCGCCGATGGCCGCCGCCTCGGTCAGGCCGAACCAGACATAGGCCAGCACGATGACCACCAGCGCCGGCAGGTTCAGGAAGAAGACCAGCCAGGGGCCGAACAGCCGGTCGATGACGGGCGAGCGCCCCATCGGCAGGCCGATGCCGACGCCGATGGACATGGCGAGCGCGAAGGCCGCCAGCACGCGCAGCAGGGTGACGCCCATATGATGGAACAGCGCCCCGCTCTCCGCCTCGCGCAGAAGAGCCTCGGCCACCACCGGCGGTCCCGGCAGCAGGCGCCCGCCGACGATCATGGCCGCGGCCTGCCACAGCGCCAGCAGCAGCAGGATCGACACCACTGGCATCAGGGCAGGCATCAGGGCGCGGCGCACCGGCTACGCCCCGCCGGTCCAGAAGGTGCCGGGGGCGATGGCGGGCGCATCGCCGACCAGTTCCCGTCCGCCCAGCCTTGCCATCAGCGCGTAGAGTTTCGCCGCCCCTGCCCGCTCCTCCTCCGTCCAGCGGCGCGGGATGCCGTCGCGGTAGCGGTCGCGCAGCGTGCGGAAGGTAGCGTCGTCCTCCGCCTGCATCAGCGGGGCGAGCCGCTCCCAGGCGGTGTCGGACTGCGCCAGCAGGGTCTTCGCCTGAGCAGTGGCGGCCTGGAAGCCGGCAAGGGCGGCCGGGTTGGCGCGCGCCCACTCCTCGCGGAAGACATAGCCGATGGACGGCACCGTCGCCGGCTGGCCCAACGCCTCCAGCATGTCGGCCACGGTCATCGACACGCGCATGCCCTTCGCCTCCAGCCGGGCGGCGAATGGCCAATAGGTCAGCACGGCATCCAGGTCGCCGTCGGCGACCTTGCTGTTCAGCAGGGGCGGCGCGGCAAAGAAGGGCTGCGCATCGCGGTCGAGCGACAGCCCGTGCCGGTCGGCCGCCACCGCCTTCAGCAGAAGCCAGCTCTTGTCGAGCGGACTGCCGGCGACGCCGATGCGCTTGCCCCGCAGATCGCCGACACCGGCGATCTTGGAGGCGGCGGGAACCACCAACGCGCCGACGGCGGTCGAATAGGGGATGAAGCACAGCGCTTCCCCCTTGCTGCGCATCCGCGACACCCACAGCCAGTCGGAAACGATGATCTCAACAGCACCGGCCTGGAGAGCCACCTGGGTGGCGGGGTTGCCGGCCAGCTCGACCAGTTGCAGGTCGATCCCGGCCTGCCTGTCGAAGCCATTGGCGCGGACGGTGTCGAGTTCCCAGCTGACCGTGCCGAATTTCAGCACCCCGGCGCGGACGGCCGGACGGCTGGCGGCGGACTCGGAGGCCTCGGCGGTCCGGACCAGTGCCGACGCCAGAAGCGCGCCGGCCGCCAGCAAGGTCGTCCGTCTGCTACAGCCTGCCGCCATGGTCCCCGTCCGCTCATTCTTTGGACTGCCAGCTTACGAGGACTGTAGATGGTTCGTATATTCAACGATAGGAGGATAAGGGAGGTATCGCCGGCTGGAGGGCCGGTGGCGTCACAGCCCCAGATAGGCCTGCTTCACCGCCGGGTCGGCCAGCAGCGCCTCGCCCGTTCCCGACAGGACGACGCGGCCATTCTCCAGCACGTAAGCGGACTGGGCGATGCGCAGGGAGGCCGCGACATTCTGTTCGACCAGAATGATCGTCATGCCCTCGGCGGCCAGCGAGCGGATGATGCGGAACAGCTCCTGCACCAGGGCGGGCGACAGGCCGAGCGAGGGCTCGTCGAACATGATCAGCTCCGGCTTGCCCATCAGGCAACGGCCGATGGCCAGCATCTGCTGCTCGCCGCCTGACAGGGTGCCGGCTGCCTGATCCAGCCTTTCGCGCAGGCGCGGGAACAGGTCGAGCACGCGGTCGTAGGTCTGGCGCGCGCCGGCGCGGGCGCGCGGGATGACGGCGCCCATCTCCAGATTCTCGCGCACGCTCAGCGTCGGGAAGATCTGCCGCCCCTCCGCCACCTGACCGACGCCGAGGTCGCAGACGACATGGCTGGGCAGGCCGGCGATCTCGCGGTCCTTGAAGCGGATGCTGCCGCGCGCCGGCTTCAGGATTCCGGCGATGGCCCGGATCAGCGAGGTCTTGCCCGCCCCGTTGGCGCCGACGATGGCGGTGGCCTGCCCTGCCGGCACCTGCAGCGTGACGCCGTCGAGCGCCTGGGCGTCACCATAGTACAGGTCGAGATCGGATACGGTCAGCATGGCGGCGGGGGTCCAGACAGGCGCAAAGTTGCGCCCTCTATAGCGCGATCATTTCAGGAAGAATACCGCGCTCATCACCAGCCCGACGGCGATGATGCCGGCGCGCAGCACGGGTTTCGGAATCCGGCGGCCGAGACGGGCGCCGACATAGCCGCCGGCGACCGCCGCCACCGTCATCAGCAGCGCCTTCGGCCACTCGACCGCGCCGCCGGCGGCGTATGCCACCACGGCGATGGCTGTCAGCACCGCCGAGAACAGGTTCTTCAGCCCATTCATCGCGTTCAGGTCGGTCATGCCGAACAGGCTCAACTGCGCCAGCAGGAGGATGCCGAGCCCACCGTTGAAATAGCCGCCATAGACCGAGACGGCGAACAAAGTGCCCAGCATCGCCCCGTTGCCGTGCAGTCCCAGGCTGCGCAGGCGCTGTGCCAGCATGGTGCCGAAGGCGAACAGACCGGTCGCCAGCAGCAGCAGCCACGGCACGATGCCGCGAAACACCGAATCCGGCGTCACCAGCAGCAGCCCGGCCCCGGCCAGACCGCCGACCAGACTGACCGCCGACAGCAGCGGCAGGCTGAGCGTGCCGACCGGCGTCAGATCCTGGCGATAGCCATAGACTCCGCTGGCATAGCCGGGCAGCAGGGCGACCGTGCCGGTGGCGTTGGCGGCGACCGGCGGCACTCCGGCATAAATCAAGGCCGGCAGGGTCAGGAAACTGCCCCCACCGGCAACAGCATTCATCGCCCCGGCGAAAAATGCCGCAGCCAATAAAATCAATTCGATCATGATATTACGAGCGATTCCTCAACTCCCGGCGAATGATCTTGCCGGTGGTGGTCATGGGAAGGCTGTCCATGAATTCGATGGCGCGCGGATATTCGTGGGCCGCCAGCCGGGTCTTCACGTGCTCCTGGATGGAGGTGACCAGCGCATCGTCCGGCGTCACGCCCTCCTGCAGAACGACGAAGGCCTTGACGATTTCCGTGCGCAGCGAATCGGGCACGCCGACCACCGCCGCCATGCGGACGGCGGGGTGGCCGATCAGGCAATCCTCGATCTCGCCGGGGCCGATGCGGTAGCCGGCCGAGGTGATGACGTCGTCGTCCCGTCCGACGAAGCGGATGTAGCCGTCCTCGTCCAGTTCGCCCTGGTCGCCGGTGACCAGCCAATCGCCGATGAATTTGGCCGCGGTGGCGTCGGGGTTGTTCCAATAGCCGAGGAACATCACCGGATCCGGCCGTTGCACCGCAATCAGGCCGAGCTGCCCCGGCGCCAGGCGGTTGCCCTCGCCGTCGATCACCGCCACGTCATGGCCGGGGACCGGGCGGCCCATGATGCCGGGCTTCGGCGCCATCAGCGTGGCGGCCGAGGAGACGATCATGTTGCACTCGGTCTGGCCGTAGAACTCGTTGATCGTCACGCCGAAGGTCTCGCGCCCCCAGTCGAGCAGCCCGGCGCCCAGGGTCTCGCCGCCGCTGGCGACCGATCTCATGTCGATGGCATGGCGCGCCCGCGGGTTCTTCACGGCCCGCATCATCTTCAGCGCGGTCGGCGGCAGGAAGGCGTTGCGCACCTTGAATTCGGCCAGCAGGGCGAAGGCGGCCTCGGCGTCGAACTTCTCGAAGCGGTGGGACACCACCGTCACGCCATGGTGCCAGGCCGGCAGCAGCACGTCGAGCAGCCCGCCGATCCATGCCCAGTCGGCCGGCGTCCAGATCCGGTCGTCCGGTTGCGGGAACAGGTCGTGCGACATCTCCACGCCCGGCAGATGGCCCAGCAGCACCCGGTGCGCATGCAGTGCCCCCTTCGGCTGGCCGGTGGTGCCGGAGGTGTAGATGACCAGCGCCGGATCGTCCGGGCCGGTGTCGGCCGGGTCGAAGCTGTCGGACGCCGCATCGCACAGCCCGTGCCAGTCGAGACAGCCCGGCCCCGAGCCGTCGATGCGGTAGACGGTGCGCAGTTCCGGCAGGCGGTCGCGGATCTGGGCGATCTTGGCGGCGCCCACGGCGTCGGTGACCACGGCGCGGGCGCCGCAATTGGCCAACCGGTATTCCAGCGCCTCCACCCCGAACAGCGAGAACAGCGGCACGGCGATGCCGCCCAGCTTGTAGACCGCGACGTGGCTGATGGCGGTTTCCGGTGCCTGGGGCAGCAGGATGCCGACCCGGTCGCCGCGCGCCACGCCCTGCGCCGCCAATGCGTTGGCGAAGCGGTTGGACAGGGCGCGGATGTCGGAGAAGCGGTATTCCTCGACCCCGCCGTCGCGCCGCTTGTTGATCAGGGCGATGCGGTCGGGCTCCGCCTCCGCCCAGCGGTCGCAGACGTCGACGCCGATGTTGTAGCGGTCGGGCACGCGCCAGGCGAAGGCGCGGGACACCCCTTCCCAGCTGTCCGCGTTGGGCAGCATGTTCGTTCCCTCCCAAGGGCTTGTCGTCGATTCCTTTGTGGAACCGTTGGGTCGATCATAGGAGCAACCGAGGCACCGCGTCACGCATCGGGAATAATATGCGGGTCAGCCATGTTGATGGCGTCAGGAACGGACGGTTTCGTGCCGATCCCAACAGGACCCAACAGGACGAGAGCCACCATGAAAGCCAGCCCCTTCCTCGCCGCCGCGCTGTCCGCCAGCCTGCTCGCGGCCCCGCTTGCCGGCTGCGCCCAGCCCGGCTATGGCGATTCCTATGGCGGCGTCAGCGCCAACAAGCAGACGGCCGGCACCGTGCTGGGCGGCGTGGTCGGCGGTCTGGCAGGCTCGCGCTTCGGCGGCGGCAGCGGCAAGCTGGTGGCGGTGGGCGTCGGCACTCTGCTGGGTGCGGCGCTGGGCAATGCGGCCGGCGCCTCGCTCGACCGTGCCGACCAGACCTATGCCCAGCAGGCCGCGGTCAACGCCTACAGCGCGCCGACCGGCAGCACCGTGCGCTGGAACAACCCCGAGACCGGCAATTACGGCACCTACACCCCCGTGCGCGAGGGGACCGGGCCGCAGGGCCAGCTCTGCCGTGAATACCAGACGACCATCGTCGTCCAGGGCCGCACCCAGCAGGGCTTCGGCACCGCCTGTCAGCAGGCGGACGGCACTTGGCGGGTGGTCAGCTGACGTATCGGCGGTAGAAACTCAGGCGAGCGCCGTCCGACGCCGGGCGGTGCTGCCCGATTTGGGGGCGGGACCGGTGAGGGCGCAGGCGATGCGCACCGCCCCCTCGCCATCCAGCGGCAGTGAAGCGGCGGCATCCTGCATCCGCTGCCGCTGTTCCGCATCGGTCCAGAGAGCGAGCGCTCGCTCGGCGATAATCCCAGCCGCCTCGGCCGGGGGGCGGCCACGGGCGTCCACGGCGCTGCTCCAGCCGAGTTCCGCGGCATCGCCGCTCGCCATCGCCTGATTGTCGGCGGTGACCACCAGCAGGGTCGGCACCGCCAGGGCAGCCAACTCGCCCATGGTGCCGCCGCCGGCCGACACCGCCAGTCCGCTTTCCGCCATCAACGCGCCCATGCGCGGGCAGTCGATCTCCACGGCAATCCCATCGCCGGCAAGCCCTGCCAGCTCCGCGGCGCGGGGATTGCTGCCGCCGACGACGGCGACGATCCGGCAGCCATCGGGCCGCCGCGTCGCCAACGCCTCAAGGACCGGCCCAGTCAATCCCAGCGGGTCGGAACCGCCGAAGGTCACCAGCAGCACCTGCCGGTCGGCGATGCCGAGCCGTTGCGCCTGCGCCGCCAGCCGCACCTCCCGCCGCAGCGGGGCATAGCCGGGGCCGAGCAGCAGGACGGCGCCGGGCGCCATCGCGTCATAGGGGAGCCCGGCGGCCTGCGGTGCCGCATTGACCACGAGATCGGCGTGCAGAGGCGTGCCGTCGCCCAGATCGTCCCAGGCCAGCACCCGTGCGCCCGCCGCCTGAAGCCCGGCGCGGTAGGCCTCGCCGAAGCGGTAGCCGTCGAGCATCACCGCGCTGCCATGCTCCCGCCGCAGCAGCGAGCGGGTGGCGGCCAGATCCGCCGCCTCCCCCACCGGGCCGGCGATGGAGACATGGCGGAAGCCGTCGGAGGTCAGGCGGCGGTCGATGGCGGGCGTGGATTCCACGGCGGCGAACAGCGCTTCGTGCCCCTGGTCGCGCAGCGCCTCCGCCACGGCGAGACAGCGCATGACATGGCCGGTGCCGATGGTCGGCGAGGCGTCGGCACGGATGAGGATGACGGCCATGGCGCGGGTCCGTAAGAGACGGCGTGGCTGTCCTACCACGGCACGCGGGATCGGGGTGGCCAGCATCTTGGCCCGGCACTTTGCGCCTGTCCAGCGACAGACCGGGGGCGTGCGGGGGTAAATTGCGGCCCTCGGGACGGCGCGCCGGGAGTCCCCCCTCAGGACTCCCGGCCGGCAATGACGCTGGCGGCGGTGGCGAGGCTTTCCGGCGTGCCGATATCGAGGAAGCGGGCCTTGGCGACGTGGGCGTTCAGCGTGCCGGCCGGCAGCTTTTCCAGCACGTCGCTTTCCAGAGACACCGCACCCGACGCGACGAAGCGGTCGAGGAACGAGGCGGAGAACAGATAGACCCCGGCATTGATGGTGCCCGCCCCCGGCGCCTTGTCCAGGAAACGGCGGACGCGGCTGTCGGGGCCGATCTCCACCCGCACGAAGCGGGACGCGTCCTCCACCGTCACGCAGAGCACCGACGCCTCCGCCCCCGACAGCCGGTGCGAGGCGATGAAGGCGCGCAGGTCGGCGTCGAGGAAGGTGTCGCCGTTCACCACCAGGATGGTGCTGCTGCGCAATTCCTTGCGGACATAGCCGAGCGCGCCTGCGGTGCCGAGCGGGCGCGGTTCGATCTGGCAGACCACGTCGATGGTGCCGGCCGAATCCCCGCGGGCGAGCCAGGCCGTCACCCGGTCGGCCAGATGGCCCAGGCACAGCACCACGCGGCGCGACCCGTAGGTGGACAGATAATCGAGCAGGTGACCGAGGAAGGCGCGGCCCGCAATCGGGGCCAGTACCTTCGGCGTGTCACCCAAAACGCCCCGGATGCGCGTGCCGAGCCCGCCGGCGAGCACCGCGACGTCTATGTTGGCAAGAGCGTCCTCAGACCGCACCGACCGTCCTTTCGCTGAAGTCCCGCTGTCGTCATTCGGCTTGCCGGAGCAGCTTACGACGGAGCGGGCGCCGGGTCATCCACCCTGCGCGGGACCCGGCGGCCATAGTCGATAAAGGGCGCGCTCGGGAATCGCAATGCGGAATTGCGCCGAATCATCCACTCTCCGATGGTCACCCCGACCGGGACCGGTCGTCAGCCAGTCGGCGCAGGCACCGCGCGACGGTCGCAAGAGCGGCGTCATGGTCGCCGGACGGGCCGATCAGCGACATCGTCGGGAACCAGGGCCGCACCGTCGTTCCCAGGGCCGACCAGTCCCCGGCCCCGGCGATCCGCCAGACCGGCACGCCGAGTGCCGCGGCCAGTTCCCCCACTGCGGTCGGCGCGGATACGACCAGATCCAGGCCGGACATGAGCGCCGCCACCCCGTCCAGATCGTTGCGCTGGTCCAGATCGGGCCAGTGATGCAGGACGGTGCCGAAGCGGTGCAGGACCTCCTCCCGCTCCGCGTCGTGACCGTCATATTGCAGGCTGACGAAGGCGATGCCGGGGATGCCGAAGACTGGTGACCATTGTGCGACCCGGCTGTAGGCACCGGCCCGGTCCGCCGTCATCCGGCTGCTGCGCCAGCAGATGCCGACCCGCAAGCCGGAGCCGAGCGTCGCCAGCCTCTCGCGCCAGCCTGTCGCCAGCCCGGGGTCGGCGGCGAGCAGCGGGCTGGTTGCGCGGAACCGCCGCAAGTCCGGCCGCAGCCGTGCCGCGACGCTGCCCAGCGGCGCGTGGCAATCGGCATCCCGCGGAGCCGCGCTGGGCGCCCGGACCTCTGCCGCCGGCAGGGCGCGGGCGAAGAGCCCGGCAAGGCGCGGGTCGCATTCGACGATGACCGTCCCGGCCTGACCGAGCAGATCGGGCAGCACCGTACCGAACAGAATCTCGTCGCCCAACCCCTGCTCCCCCCACACCAGGATGCGGCGGCCGGCCAGCGGTTCGCCCTGCCATTCGGGGATGTCGAGGCGGCGGGACACCGCGTCGCCGGTGGCGAAGCGGTGGGCGTAGTCGGCCCAGCCGCCGCCGAGATCGCCGTCGGCCAGCCGCAGCAGGGCCCGGTTCATCCGCGCCTCGGCCCGGCCGGGGGCCAGCCTCAGTGTGCGGTCGACCAACAGGGCGGCGAGCCGGCGTTCCCCCCGCATCAGCAGCGTGTGGCCGTGATTGACCAGCACATCCGGCAGGTCGGGGGCGAGCGCCATCGCGTGGCGGTGGGCGTGCAGCGCGTCGTCCCAGCGCCCGAGCCCGGCCAACGCCATGCCCAGATTCGACCAGCCCTTGGGCGATGCCGGGACGAGGTGCAGCGACCGGCGGGACTGGCGGGCAGCCTCGGCGAAGCGCCCCAGTCCTTTCGCAGCCGCGCCGGCCGTGGTCAGCACCCCGGCAAGGGCCGGCGCCAGGACCGCCGCACGGGTGCAGGCGTTTGCCGCCTCGGCGAAGCGGCGGGCGGCGAGCAGCGCTGCGGCGAGGTTGCCCCAGCCCTCCGCCTGCGTCGGGCGCAGCCGGACGGTGCGGCGGTGCAGCGTGGCGGCCTCGGGCGCGGCGGCATCGGCCTGGAGCGCCACGCCGAGATTGCCCAGCGCTTCGGCGAAGGCCGGGTTCAGCGCCACCGCAAGTCGGTGCCAGTGGATGGCTTCCTTGGCCCGGCCGAGCCGGAGCAGGGTCAGGCCGCCGTTGGCCCAGGCGGCCGGCTGGGTCGGAACCAAGGCGACGGCCTGCCGGTGCAGCGTTTCGGCCTTCGCAAACCGGCCTTGCTGGTGCAGAGCGACCGCCTGTGCCGCCAGCCTCTCGCCATCCGGGATAATCCCCCTCTCCAAGCCCTCTGCCTGGGGGGGAAAGGGCATCCGTTGGGGGGAGAGGGAGCCTAGCGCACGCGCCATGTCGGCCATCGTCGCCGACAGCGGCTCGCCGGGGCGGGGCTGGAACAGCCGCATCGACGGATACCAGGGGCGCACGCCGGCTCCCAGCTGTGTCCAGTCGCGGGTGCCGAAGCGCCAGACCGGGGTGCCCAGCGCGCCGGCCAGTTCGCCGATCGACATGGCGGGCGAGATGACGAGGTCCAGACCGGCGATCAGGGCGGCGACGCCGTCGAAATCGTCCTTGCGGTCGAGATCGTCCCAGCGGTGCAGGTGGATGCCGAAGCGCCTCTCGGCCTGCCGGACCTCCTCCTCCACCTCGCCATACTGCAACAAAACCCATTGGATGCCGGGCAGAGCGAACAGCGGCGCCCAGCTGTCCAGCGGCAGATAGGCGGCGCTGCGTTCGGTGGTCATCATCTGGCTGCGCCAGCCGATGCCGATGCGCAGGCCCGGACCGAGGGTCGCCAGCCGCTCGCGCCACCGCTCCACCAGCCCGGCATCGGGAACCAGCCAGGATGGCCGCGCCGGAAAATCAGCCAGCCGGCGGCGGAGGACGCGGGGCAAGGACCCCATCGGCACGTGGCGGTCATAATCCGGGATCGCCATCGCCTCCCGCCCCTGCCCGTCCATCGCCTCCGCCCGCACCCTCAGGGTGGGGAAGGAGCGGGCGAACAGCGGCACCAGACGGCGGTCGATCTCCAGAATGGTGGAGACCGCCCGTCCGGCCAGCTCCGGGCAGAGGGCGGAGAACAGGATGGTGTCGCCCACCCCCTGCTCTCCCCAGATCATCAGGCGGCGGCCGGTCAAATCCTCGCCACGCCAGGCCGGGGTACGGGGCTGGCGCCCCTGTCCGACCTGACCCGATCCGAAACGCCAGGCATAGCCGGGCCAGCCGCGGTCGAGATCGCCGGCCTCCAGCCGCAGCAGGCCCTTGTTGAAGTGGGACAGCGACAGGTCAGGCCGCAGGGTCAGCGCCCGGTCGTAGCAGCGCTCCGCCTCCCCACTGTAGCCCAGCCGCTGGCGGGCCAGCCCGAGATTGCTCCAGGCCTCGCCATAGACAGGGTCGAGCGCCAGGGCGCTGCGGTAGCAGTCGGCGGCACCGGCATAGTCGTGCCGGCCCTGGCGCAGATGGCCCAGATTGTTGCGGGCCGGCGCCTCCAGCGGAGCAAGACGGATGGCGCGGCACTGCGACCCTTCGGCCTCGGCGAAACGCTCGGCGCTGCGCAGGGCGTTGCCGAGGTTCGTGTGGGTTTCCGCCAATGCAGGGTCGAGCGCCACGGCGACGTGCCACGCCCTCCAGGCGTCGGCGGTGCGGCCGGCGGCGTGGCGGGCGTTGCCCAGATTGTTCCAGGCGCCGGCGAAATCGGGCCGGTGGTGGACCGCCTGCCGGTGCAGGGCCTCCGCCTCGGCTGGGCGGCCCTGGGCGATGCGGACGTTGCCGAGATTGTCCAGCGCGTCGGCATGGTCGGGCTGAATGGCGGTGGCCGCGTCGAAGCAGGTCGCGGCGTCATCCAGCTGACCAAGAGCTTTAAGACACAGACCCAAGCCATTGAGACAGAATGGATCACGTGGGTCGAGCCTCAGGGCATCGGCGTAGCGTTCCGCTGCGTCCTCCATCCGCCCGGCGGCGTGGAGGGCGGCCGCCAGAGCGGACAGGGCCGAGGCATCGCTGGCCCTTCCGCCCAATGCCGAGGCCATCCGCAAGGCCTCGACAGCCTCGTCCAACCGGCCGAGCTGGCGCAGGCTGACGGCCCGGTTGGTCCAGGGACGGGGATCTCCCGGAAGCAGATCCGCAGCGCGGGTGTGGGACGCCAACGCGTCGTCCGCTCTCCCGAGCCCTTGCAGGGCAGCGCCGAGATTGAGGTGCGCATCGGCCAGTTCGGGCGACAGCCGTGCCGCCTCCGCATAGTGGTCCGCCGCCTCCGCCAAGCGGCCTTGCGCCGCCAGCACAAGGCCGAGATTGAAATGGGCACCGACATGGCTGGGATCGCGCTCCAGCGCCCGGCGCTGCGCTGCCTCGGCTTCTGCGAGCCTGTCCAGACGTTGCAGAACGATACCGAGATTGGCGTGATAGTCCGCCACTCCGGAAGCCAGATCGACGGCTTTGGCAATCAGCTCAACAGCTTGAAGGTTGTCGTTCCGTTGGTGGTTGAGAACGCCGAGCAGATGAAGGGCGTCGGCATGGAGCGGCTCGGCTTGCAGCACCCGTCGATACAGAGATTCCGCAGCGTCCAGTGCTCCATGCTGGTGATGGCGCAACGCCTCGGCAAACCAATCGGCAGCGTTCACAGATCACCTGCGGAAAGCCTGGTAAACAACTGAACTGCCTTTCGTATGGCGTCTTTGACGCTATCACCGGCATCGGGCTGGATGCAGCGTATTGAGGGAAACCATGGGCGAACCGCAGTGCCGAGCTGGGTCCAGTCGCGGCGGCCCAGACGCCAAACCGGAGTGCCGAGCGCCGCTGCCATCTCCCCGGCGGACGAGGCCACCGTGACCACAAGGTCGAGGTTCGCCATCAGGGCGGCAGTGCCCTCCAGATCGGCGATCTGGTCGAGGTCGGGCCAGCGGTGGACGCACACGCCCAGACGCTCTTCGATGGCCGCGATCTCCGCTTCCCGCCCGTCATATTGCAGGCTGACGGCATGCAGGCCGGGCAGGCGCAGCAGGGGCGCCCAGTCCGTCAGCTCCGTATAGGAATGACGACGTTCGGTGGTGAGGCGCTGGCTGGTCCAGGCGATGCCGATTTTCAGGCCGGGCCCGAGTGCATCCAGACGCGACCGCCACGCCGCGACCCGCATTGGGTCGGGCTGCAGCCAGCCGGCAGGCGGCGGAGTCAGGGGAGCGGTCGGCCAGAGCAGGCGTGGCAAGGAGCCGAAGCCCAGATGGCAGTCGGCATCGGCCGGTCTTCGCGTCGGCCCCCGCACGGTGGTGCCGGGGAAGGAGCGCTGGAACAGCGGGACCAGCCGCGGCTCGCATTCGACGATGGCGCCGGGAAAGCGGACCAGGGCCTCCGGCAGCAGCGCGCCGAACATCAGCTCGTCGCCCAGCCCCTGTTCAGCCCACAGCAGCAGGCGGCGTCCCGCGAGGTCGCCACCGTCCCATTCCGGGATGTTGAGAGGGTGCTTCGGTTTCAGGCGGCCGGACTCGAAGCGGACGGCGTAGTCTTCCCATCCTTCCGCCAGCCGGCCCTGCCGCAGCCGCAGGAGGGATCGGTTGAAGCGGGCAAGCGCCTGCGCCGGTTCGGCATCGAGGGCAAGGGTGAACTCCCGCTCGGCAGCGGCTTCGTCGCCGAGATCCTGAAGGGCGAGCGCCAGATTGGTGTGGGCGGCGGCATAGCCCGGACGCAGATCCAGCGCCCGGCGTTGCAGGTCGGCGGACTCCACGATCCGTCCTTGCTGGCGACGGACGGTGCCGAGATTGGTCATCGCCTCCGCCATCGTCGGGGCGAGCCGCAGGGCGCGGGTGAAGGCCTCGCCGGCCGGGGCGATCCGGTCGGCAACCTGAAGGGCAAGCCCGTGGGCGTTCCAACCCTCGCCATCCGCCGGCTCCAGCATCAGATGGCGACGGTGGGCCGGCAGTGCATCGGCACCGCGGCGTTGCAGCGATCCGGCCAGAGCGAGTGCGGCCGGCGCGTGATCCGGCTGGCGGGCCAGCACGGCACGCAACGCCGTTTCCCCTTCCTCGCTCCGCCCCAGGTCGAGCAGGGCGAGGCCGAGGGCGGCGTGCGCCTCCAGCAGGGACGGGTTGGCCGCCACTGCATGGCGCAGCAGCGGTTCAGCCTCCGCCGAGCGGCCGAGGCTACGCAGCACGGTGCCGAGGTTGCCTTCCGCTTCAGCATAATCGGGACGGGCGCGCAGGGCAGCACGGTAGGCGTCGGCGGCTTCCTCCGCCTTGCCCTGGGTGTTCAACGCGTTGCCCAGCGTATTGGCTGCTTCCGGGAACGGACGGCGCAGGCGCAGGGCGTTGCGGGCGGCGCGTTCCGCCTCGGCGGAGCGGCCTAGCGCCTGGAGGGCGTAGGCGAGGTTGGCGTGGTAATCGGGAACGTCGCGTCTGGCCGCCACCGCCTGCCCGATCAGGTCGGCGGCATCGGTGAAGCGGCCGGTCTGGCAGGCGATCATGCCCAGCAGGTGCAGGGCGTCCGGCTGGCGCGGCTGGGCGGCGAGCGCCTGACGGTAGAGCGCATCCGCCTCGGCCAACCGACCGGACTGGTGCAGCGGCACGGCCTGCGCGACCAGCGCCGCGGCGGTGGCGGCAGCGGCGTTGCCGGAATTGCGCTGGCCCGTATTGCGCTGCCCAGAATTGCGCTGGTTGTTCATGCCCCGTGCCGTTCCTGTTGGCTACGGGTAAGGGATAGCACGATTCCGTTGCGGTGGAATGGGGGCGCGGCAACGACCGCGCCCCCTGCCCTCCCTTGATTTACGCGCCCACGCCGACCGGCGGCGTCGGAGCGGCGCTGACCGGGTCGGCGAGCTGGGCATCGACCACGGCGACGGCGGTCATGTTGACCAGGCCGCGGGTGGTGACCGACGGGGTGACGATGTGGACCGGCCGCTGGACGCCCAGCAGGATCGGGCCGACATTCTGCGCCTCGCCCAGGATCTTCATCATGTTGAAGGCGATGTTGGCGGCGTCCAGGGTCGGCATGACCAGCAGGTTCGCCTCCCCCTTCAGGCGGCTGTCGGGCAGCACTTCCTTGCGGATGGCCGGAGCCAGGGCGGCGTCGGCATGCATCTCGCCGTCGATCTCGACATCCGGCATCTGCTCGGACGCCAGCTCCACCGCCGCGCGCATCTTGCGGGCGGACGGGGTGTCGGCGCTGCCGAAGTTGGAGTGGGAGAGCAGGGCCACCTTCGGCTCGATGCCGAAGCGCTTCACCTCGTCCGCCGCCAGCCGGGCGATCTCTGCCACCTGCTCGGCGGTCGGGTCGGGGTTGACGTAGGTGTCGGTGATGAAGTGGACGCCCTTCTGTGAGATCAGCGCGTTCATCGTCGCGGCGACCTTCACGCCGTCGCGCAGGCCGATCAGGCCACAGATGTGCGCCCAATGCTCGTTGAAGCGGCCGGTGGTGCCGCAGACCAGCGCATCGGCCTCGCCGCGGCGGACCATCAGGGCGCCGAAGACGGTCGGCTGGGTGCGGACCACATTGGCGGCATGGCTGGGCGAGACGCCGCGGCGGCCCATCAGCTTGCGGTAATGTTCGGTGAAGTTGTGATAGCGCGGGTCGCGGATGATCTCGATGACCTCCACGTCCTGGCCGATCTTCAGGCGCAGGCCCATCTCGGCAATGACACGCTCGATCACCTCGCGACGGCCGATCAGCACCGGGTGCGCGAGGCCGTCGTCGACCACCACCTGGGCACAGCGGATCACGCGCGGGTCCTCGCCCTCGGCATAGACGACGCGCTTGGGCGCGGTCTTGGCCTTGGTGATGACCGGCTTCATGAACAGACCGGAGCGGATGACGTACTGGTTCAGCTGGTCCTGATAGGCGCGGAAATCGGCGATCGGCCGGGTGGCGACGCCTGAATCCATGGCGGCCTTGGCGACGGCCGAGGAGACCTCGACGATCAGCCGCGGGTCGAAGGGCTTGGGCAGGATGTAGTCCGGGCCGAAGCGCAGCGATTCACCGACATAGGCCGCCGCCACAACGTCCGACGGCTCGGCGCGGGCGAGGTTGGCCATGGCGTGGGTCGCCGCGATCTTCATCTCCTCGTTCACCGTGGTGGCGCCGACGTCCAGCGCACCGCGGAAGATGAAGGGGAAGCACAGGACGTTGTTGACCTGATTGGGGAAGTCGGAGCGGCCGGTGGCGATGATGGCGTCCGGACGGGCCTCGCGGGCCAGATCCGGCATGATCTCCGGCTCCGGGTTGGCGAGCGCCAGGATCAGCGGCTTGTCGGCCATGCGGGCCAGCAGATCCGGCTTCAGCACCTTCGCACCCGACAGGCCGAGGAAGATGTCGGCGCCATCGATAACGTCGGACAGCGTGCGCGCCTCGGTGTCGTGCGCGTAGGCGTCCTTGTACTCGTTCATCTCCTCGTTGCGGCCCTTGTGGACCACGCCGATGCGGTCGACCAGCCAGACATTCTCGCGGCGGACACCCAGCGACAGCATCAGGTCCAGGCAGGCGATGCCGGCGGCCCCGCCGCCGGTGGAGACGACCTTGACCTTCGAGATGTCCTTGCCGACCAGCGCCAGCCCGTTCAGCACGGCCGCACCCACCACGATGGCGGTGCCGTGCTGGTCGTCGTGGAACACCGGGATCTTCATGCGCTCGCGGCAGCGGCGCTCGATCTCGAAGCAGGCCGGGGCGGCGATGTCTTCCAGGTTGATGGCGCCGAAGGTCGGCTCCAGCCGGACGATGGTGTCGACCAGACCATCGACGTCCAGCTCGTTCAGCTCGATGTCGAAGCAGTCGATGCCGGCGAACTTCTTGAAGAGGACGGCCTTGCCTTCCATCACCGGCTTGGCGGCCATCGGCCCGATGTTGCCCAGCCCCAGCACGGCGGTGCCGTTGGTGACGACGGCGACCAGATTGGCGCGCGCCGTCAGCTCCGCCGCCTTCGACGGATCCTCGGCAATGGCGGTGCAGGCGTAGGCCACGCCCGGCGAATAGGCCAGTGCAAGATCGCGCTGGTTGGCCATGGGCTTGGTCGCGACGACTGCCAGCTTACCGGGCCGCGGGTTGCGGTGATACTCAAGCGCCATCGCCTCAAAATCGCCGGACATCGGGTCTCTTCCTCCGGTTAACGAGATTTCAGTTAATTCTTTGGGTTCACTTCACCTGGATGGCGGTTATAGCCCATTCGGACTGATGCGCCAACCACCCGGAATACAGAAGGGGACGATTCGAACCAAATCGAAGCGTCCCCCTGATCTTACAGGAACCTTTACCGGGCCGGATGGATCATCTTTGGAATTTCCAAAACCGGCCCGCGCATGCTTGCCGCGCGTCTTGTGCAGGTGCTCACAGACGGGCCAGAGCCGGCTCCTTGAAGTGCTGCTGGTATTCGGCGACCGCCTTGCTCTCGTCGAACTCGCCTTCCATCTTGGCGACGACGACGGTGGCGACACCGTTGCCGATCAGGTTGGTCAGCGCACGGGCTTCCGACATGAAGCGGTCGACGCCCAGCAGCAGCGCCAGACCTTCGATCGGCAGGACGCCGGTGGCCGACAGGGTGGCGGCCAGCGTCACGAAGCCGCCGCCGGTGACCGCCGCCGCGCCCTTGGAGGTCAGCATCAGGATGACCAGGATGTAGAGCTGCTGCCAGATCGTCAGGTCGACGTTGAAGGCCTGGGCGATGAAGATCGCGGCCATCGACAGGTAGATCGAGGTGCCGTCCAGGTTGAAGGAGTAGCCGGTCGGGATGACGAGGCCGACGACATGCTTGGAGCAGCCGAACTTCTGCATCTTCTCCATCATCCGCGGCAGCACGGATTCGGAAGACGAGGTGCCGAGAACGATCAGCAGTTCCTGGCGGATGTAGCGGACGAAGTTCCAGATGCTGAAGCCGTAGGCCTTGGCGATGCTGCCCAGCACGACGAAGATGAAGATCGCCATGGTGAGGTAGACCGACGCCATCAGCTGGCCGAGAGCGGTCAGCGACGAGATGCCGTACTTGCCGATGGTGAAGGACATGGCGCCGAAGGCACCGACCGGGGCGACGCGCATCAGGATGCCGATCACGCCGAACAGCGCATGGCTGATCTTGTCGAAGATGTCCTCGACGGCCTTGCCCTTCTGGCCCATGGCGGACAGCGCGACGCCGAACACCACCGCGAAGAACAGGATCTGCAGCATGTCGCCCTGGACGAAGGCGCCGACGACGTTGTCCGGCACGATGCCGACGACGAAGTCCATGAAGCCGTGTTCCTTGGCGGAGGTGGCGTATTTCTGCACCGCGTCGGCCTTCAACTGGCCGGGGACGATGTTCATGCCGGCGCCGGGGCGGACGAGGTTGACGACGATCAGGCCGATGCCGAGGGCGAAGGTGGTCACCACCTCGAAATACAGCAGCGCCTTGCCGCCGACCTTGCCGACCTTCTTCAGGTTGCCGATGGAGGAGATGCCGGTCACCACCGTCAGGAAGACGATCGGGCCGATGACCATCTTGACCATCTTGATGAACAGGTCACCCAGCGGCTTCATCTCCACCGCGATGGACGGGTAGAAGTGCCCCAGCAGGATGCCGATGCTGATGGCGGTCAGAACCTGGAAGGTCAGGTTGGTGTAGAAGGGCTTCTTCACCGTGCCCTGCCGGACGGCGGTCGCGTCTGCGCTCATGCTGCTCTCCTCGTGGCGTTCCTCAGAACGGCGTTCCTGGCGGGGTGCCCGTTCTTTCGTCCGGCATTCGGCGCCGGCTGGGCGGGCGGCCCCCAACTGATTGCCTATGAAAGCAAGCGGTGGGCCAATTGCTGAATCCAGCAACATCAAGCATTTGGCGAAATGGCGAGGGCGAAAATCCGCACGACACGGGGTCCGGCGATGTGCGAAAATCCACACACTTCACAGCGCTGCGGCATCATTGTTGCGGCGCAGCATGACCAGGGGCGGCGTTGCTTATCCATCCGGGCGAACAGGCGACAGATTCAACCACCCCTCCCGCCCCGGGCGTGACGCTCTCGCCGGCGGCGCAGCTGGTGGCGCGGGCGCTGGAACGGCCGCGCCGGCTGCTGCTGGCCGCTCTGCTGCTGGGCGTGCCGGTGGCGGCCGGGCTTGCGGCGGGCTGGGCCTCGTCGCTGGCGCAGGAGGATCTGCGGGAGAGCGCCCGGGCGCAGCTGGCGCTCTACAACGCCAACCTGCGGGCGGAGCTGGAGCGGCATGCCGCCGTACCGCTCGCCCTGGCGCAGGATGCGGAGGTGCGCGCCCTGCTGGCCAACCCGACGCCGGATGCCGTCGACCGGCTGAACCGCAAGCTCCAGGACATCGCCCGCGCGCTGGATGCGCTGGCGCTTTACGTGATGGACGTCAAGGGAACGACGGTGGCGGCCAGCAACTGGAACAGCCCGGCCAGCTTCGTGGGTGAGAATTTCTCCTACCGGCCCTATTTCCGCATGGCGATGGACCAGGGCGAAGGGCACCATTTCGCGCTGGGCACCACGTCCCTGGTGCCGGGCTTCTACACCGCGAACCGGGTGGTGGCGGAAAACCGCACAGTGGGGGCGGTGGTGCTGAAGCTGGGCTTCGACCGGCTTGAATCGGCCTGGACGCCGGGCCAGGAGAGGCTGCTGGTCACCGACCGCGACGGGGTGGTCTTCATCACCAACGTGCCGTCCTGGCGCTATCACGCCCTGCCCCGCCGCCTGCCGATCAGCCTGCCGATCATCCCCGAAGGCACCAGCGAAGGGCTGGACGTGCTGCCCTGGGCCTTCGGCGGCGCGTCCGACCGCATCGCCCTGGAGGAGAAGGACGGGCAGAAGCGCTATCTGCTGACCTCCGTCGCCATGCCCGGCGGCGACTGGACCCTGCACAGCCTGACCAGCCTTGATCCGGTGACCGCCCATGCCTGGGTCGCCGGGTTGCTGGCCGCGGCGGCGGTGGCGATGGCGGCGCTCGCCGCCTATGCCGTGGCGCTGCGCCGGGTGGCCCTGGTGGAGCGGATCGCCCTGCAGGAGGAGTCGCGGGCGGAGCTGGAGCGCCGGGTCGCCGCCGCCACCGCCGACCTGCGTGCGGCGGAGAACGAGTTGACCCAGGCGGCCAAGCTGGCGGCGCTGGGCCAGATGTCGGCCGGTATCGCCCATGAGATCAACCAGCCGCTGGCCGCCATGCGCAGCTTCGCCGACAACGCGGTGGTGCTGCTGGAACGCGGGCGGCTGGACTCGGTGCGCGACAATCTGGCGGAGATCGCCGAGCTGACCGACCGCATGGCCGCCATCACCCGCCAGCTGAAGGGCTTCGCCCGCCGCGCCTCCGGCACGCTGGGGCCGGTGTCGGTGCAGGGCGCGGTGACCCAGGCGCTGGCCCTGCTGGAGGCCAAGCTGCGGCGCGAAGACATCACCGTCGAGGCCGATCTGCCCGACCAGCCGGTCCGGGTGATGGCGGAGGATGTGCGGCTCCAGCAGGTGCTGGTCAATCTGATCGGCAACGCCGCCGACGCCATGCGCGGCTGTCCGGTGCGCCGCCTGCGCATCGGGCTGGTCGCGGCCGAGGGTGAAGCCCTGCTGAGCGTCGCCGACACCGGCAGCGGCATCGCCGAGGCCGACCTGCCCCGCCTGTTCGTCCCCTTCTTCACCACCAAGGAAGCCGGCGAGGGGCTGGGGCTCGGCCTGTCAATCAGCCATGGCATCGTCGAGGATTTCGGCGGCAGCCTGACCGCCGCCAACCGCAACGGGAAGCCCGGCCATGGCGCCGTCTTCACCCTGCGTCTCACCACCACGGAGCCGTACGCCAAGGAGCAGAATCAATGAGCCGGTCCATTCCCGAGGTCGCCGGCCCAGAGGCCGCCGGCAGCGTGATCTTCGTCGATGACGAGCGCGCGGTGCGGCTGGCCGGACAGCAGGCGCTGGAACTGGCGGGGTTCGAGGTGACGGCCTGCGACGGGGCGGAGCGGGCCTTGCGCCATGTCGGCCGCGACTGGCCGGGCTGCCTCGTCACCGACGTGCGCATGCCTCAGATGGATGGGCTGGCCCTGCTGGCACGGGTTCAGGAGATCGATCCCGACCTGCCGGTCATCCTGATCACCGGCCATGGCGACGTGCCGATGGCGGTGGAGGCGATGCGCAACGGCGCCTACGATTTCCTGGAGAAGCCCTTCCCGTCCGACCGGCTGACCGAGGTGGCGCGGCGGGCGGTGGAGAAGCGCCGGCTGGTGATGGAGAATCGCCGGCTGCGGGCGCAGATCGCAGGGGGCATCGATCCGGCGGAGAGCATCGTCGGCCGCACGCCGGGCATCGAGCGGCTGCGCACCACCATCGCCGCCGTCGCCGACACCGATGCCGACGTTCTGGTGTTCGGCGAGACCGGCACCGGCAAGGAAATGGTCGCCCGCGCGCTGCACGCCGCCAGCGGCCGGCGCAAGAACCCCTTCGTCGCGCTGAATTGCGGCGCCATGCCGGAATCGATCTTCGAAAGCGAGCTGTTCGGGCATGAGGCCGGCGCCTTCACCGGCGCCGCCAAGCGCCGGGTCGGCCGGATCGAGCATGCCGGCGGCGGCACCCTGTTCCTGGACGAGATCGAGAGCATGCCGCTGGCCTTGCAGGTCAAGCTGCTGCGGGTGATCCAGGAACGGGTGGTCGAACCGCTGGGCTCGAACGAGCAGGTGCCGGTCGACCTGCGGGTGGTTGCCGCCACCAAATCCGACCTGCGGCAGGCGGCGGATGCCGGGAAGTTCCGGGCCGACCTCTATTACCGGCTGAATGTGGTGGTGCTGACCATCCCGCCGCTGCGCGAGCGGCGCGACGATATCCCGCTGCTGTTCCAGCATTTCGTCGCCCAGGCCGCCGCACGCTACAACCGCGAGCCGCGGGTGCCCAGCCGTGACCAGATCCAGCGCCTGACGGGGCAGGACTGGCCGGGCAATGTCCGCGAGCTGCGCAACGCGGCCGACCGCTTCGTTCTGGGGCTGGAGGATGTGGCGCCGGCGCCGGTCACCGCACCCTCCGTCCTGTCGCTGGCCGAGCAGGTCGATCTGTACGAGAAGGGGTTGATCCAGGCCGAACTCGCCCGCCACCGCGGCAGCGTGAAGGCCGCCATCGAGGCGCTGAACATCCCGCGCAAGACCTTCTACGACAAGCTCAAGCGCTATGGGCTGAGCCGTGACGACTTCCTCGACTGAGGGTATGCGACATTTTACACCCCGTTCGGCGAACGGAATGGTCATTGTCGCCGAAGGGTTACTGCGGCACCCTACCGGGGGTTGATCGGCGGCAATCGCGGATGCGGCGATGGACGGGGTGACTTCAAAAGCCTTCCGTTTCTTCAATCGCAGGACGGGAGAGCATTTCTACACGGCGAGCGCGGCCGAGCGGGACGGCATCATCGCCGGAATGGCCGACATGAGCTATGAAGGCGTCGCCTTCCTGCAGGGCGGCGGCGTCAGCAACCCGGTGTCGGTGGCCCGCTTCGTCAGGCTGGACACCGGAGAGCATTTCTACACCGCCAGCGTCACCGAACGGGACTACATCCTCCAGAACATGGCGGACCATTACCGTCTGGAGGACCCGCAGGCCTTCCTCGTCTCCGCGACCCCAAACTATCAATTCTCCCAGCCCGTCTACCGCTTCCTCGACACGGCGACCGGCAGTTATTTCTTCACCGCCTCCGAAAGCGAGCGGGACGGGGTGATGGCAAGCCTGTCGAGCTATCGCTACGAGGGGGTGGACTTCTATGCGAGGCCCACTCCGCCGCTTCCCCCTGCCCCGTCGGGCGCTTTCGACGGGACGTGGTATCTCCAGGCCTATCCGGACGTCCGCGATGCGGTGAATGCCGGCTGGATGACCGCCCGCACCCATTACGACGCCTTCGGCAGGCGCGAAGGCCGCCTGCCGAACGACGTGGCGGCACTGAATGGCGACGACCATTGGATCGCCTTCGACGGAGCGCCCGGCCATGTCCGGATTCTGAATGGCGGATCCGGCGATGACTTACTCGACGGGATCGACGGATACACCATTTCCACCAGCACGATGGTCGGCGGCCACACTGGCTACAGCGACTACAGTGACCGGCTGTTCGGCGAAACCGGCGACGACACGCTGTACGGTGCGCAGAACGACACCCTGAATGGCGGAAGCGGCAACGACACCTACTACGTCCATTCCGCCGGCGTGCTGGTGACCGAAGCGACCGATGCGGGCACCGACGAACTTGTCCTGATCGAGGACGGCATCAGCGGCTATTACACCTATTCCATGCCGGCCAACGTCGAACGCATGCGGGTGTTCATCAATCCGATCGCCGATCCGTCGGTTCCGACCATCGCGGGAAGCGCGGCTGACGACTGGATTTCCGCCGGCAGCACCAACAACGAAATCCAACTTCTGGGCGGCGCCGGCAACGACACGCTGAACGGCGGTTTCGGCAGTGGCGGCGGTGCGGTCGTGGAGGGGGGCGCCGGCGACGATTATCTGCTGGCGGTCGGATACAACGACGCGCGATTCTACACTTGGGTGGCGTCGGGCAACGACACGCTGAGCGGCGGTGACGGCGACGACACGCTGGTGGCCTGGACCGGCGACGACCGCCTCACCGGCGGCAATGGCGCCGACACTTTCCTGGTCGATCTCGGCTCTCCGCCGAACCGTCTCTGGCAGGATCCGAAGGCCTGGACCTCCTATCCGGGCCCCGACGGCAGCTCCTATGTCCTTGTGGTCGGGCACGTCGGTAACGACGGTCACGGACTTCCAGCCGGGCGTCGATGTGCTGAGCTTCCGCCACACCTCGCTCGGCCTTTCCGACATCATGGCGCGCTTCACTGACCGCGCGGACGGAATGGGCGTGGTGGCCAGCTTCACCAACGGTGAACTCGGGCTTTCGGCACCGGGCGTTACCGGCAACGGCTTCACGCTCTCGCTCGACAATGTGAAGCAGTGGCAGGTCTCGGCCGACTGGTTCTCGGTCTCTCCGACCTGACGGAACGGCCGGCCGATGGGCTGGCCGTCCCGTCCTGCAACTCTCCCATCGGGGCAGTTGACGAACGCCCAAGCTTGCCAGTGGTTCTGCCGGTTCCCATGTGCCGTCTCCACCCGTCCGGCCGGCGCCGCGGGTGGCGCGGCCGCACGGACCTTTCCTTCGTTCCGGCTGTTGTACCGATAGACCGTGCAGCACCGACGTCGAAGGGGACGGCCTGAGAATGTCACCGAGGATTAGCACCATGACCCCCCGTCTCCTTGCGGAGCTTCTGGAACCGATCCTGACCGCCGCGGATGACGACGAAGAGGCCCTGTCGGAGGCCGTGAACCTGACCGCTGAGGCCATGGCGGCGCTGGGCGCCACCGTGCTCGACCCCGACGGTCAGCCGGCCCGCGGGGTGTCCGATGAACGGGCCGTCGTCGCTGCGCTGAACACCCATGCGCACAACCTGATGCGCGACGGGCGTTTGGACGACGTCGTCGAGGCCCTTCAAGTGGCCGAGAGGATCGGCCGCATCGCCCATCTGCCGCATCACCCGCGAACCGTCTGACCACTCTTTTGGGAGAATGGCGCGGTCGTTCGTGGAAGCGGCTTCGCGGGTGCGGGAACTCCTTCCCTCCGTGCTGTTTGAGCGACGTGCCACCCAGCGCTCAACAGGGGAGGAGCCCTCGTGCCCACTGCGCCGCAGTCACATGCCCAGCCGACCGTGCTGGCGAACCCGCTGGAAAGCGAAATCCTGTCCCGCCTCCAGGACGATCTGCTGCCGGACCATCTGCTGACCCGCCGCTGGTATGCGGCGAAGGACGCCGGACGGCCGGTCGTGCGAATCGTAGATGCCCTGCCGCTGCCGCTGGCCGGCGGGGCGCAGGCCCAGCTCTGCCTGCTGCGGGTCGAACCGCCGGGGCGTGACCCTCAGCTCTATCAGCTTCCCTTGATCCTCGACCGCGGCACCGGCGAGGATGCATCGGCGATTGCCGGTTCCAAGGATTTGCAGATTCCCGGCCGGCTGCGCGACGGCTATGCCGATGACGGCGTGGTCCGTGCGCTGCTGGGCGCCATCCTGAAGCGCGACACGGTGCCGGGGGAAACGGCGCTGTCCGCCGGCCTGACCGCCGGCCACACCCGCGCCTGCGAGGCGCTGTCCGACCGGCTGCGCGCCGACGCCCCGCTGCACCGGATGACGGCGGAGCAGTCCAATACCTCCATCCGCATCGGCGACACCGCAATCCTGAAGGGCCTGCGCAAGCTGGAGCCCGGCATCCATCCCGAACTGGAGGTCAGCCGTTTCCTGACCGAGGTGGCGCAGTTCCCCAACACGCCGGCCCTGCTGGGCTGGGTGGAGCGGGCCAACAGCTCCGGCTCCACCACGCTGTGCGTCATGCAGGAACTGGTGCCGGAGGCGAAGGACGCCTGGGGCCATGTCACCGGCCACCTGAACGACCGCGTCGCCCGCTTCGAAGACAGCGACACGGCCAAGGCCGGCGATGCCGACAGCGTCGCCTTCCTGCGCCTGCTGGGGCAACGGACGGCGGAACTGCACCGGGCGCTCGCCACCCCCGGCGGCGGCGACGCCTTCACGCCGGAGCCGGCGACCGCGGAGCGGCTGACGGAGTGGGCGGGCGGCGTGCGCACCCTGGCCAAGCGCGTGCTGGAACGGCTGCGCGCCGCCGGTCCGACGCTGGACCCGGCGATTTCGGCACAGGCCAACGCGCTTGCCGCCAGCGAGGCCGCGGTGATGGCGCAGATCGACGCGCTGATCCCGGCGACCGCCGATCTCAGCGCCATGCGGCTGCACGGCGACTATCACCTGGGGCAGGTGCTGGTGTCGCGCGGCGACGTGCAGATCGTCGATTTCGAAGGCGAGCCGATGCGCCCGCTGGCCGAACGGCGGGCCAAGCATTGCATCCTGCGCGATGTCGCCGGGATGCTGCGGTCCATCGCCTATGCCGCCGCCATGGCGCGCGACGCGATGCCGGCCGGTCTCGACAGCCCGTCGCGCGACGCCCGCACGGCGTGGCTTTCCTGGTGGGAGGGGGCGGCATCCGCCGCCTTCCTCGACGGCTACCGCGGCGCCATCGGCGATTGCCCCGGTTTTCCGCGCGATGCCCAGGCGGCCCCGGCCCTGCTGAAGCTGTTCCTGCTGGAAAAGGCACTGTACGAGGTCGGCTACGAACTGGCCAACCGGCCGGGCTGGGTGGCGATCCCGCTGGCCGGCGTGACCGCCATCATCCGCGCCGATGCCGGTCCGGAGATCGCCAGCCGCGACCGTGACCGCATCGCCCCGGTGGACGAGCGCCGCCGCAGCCACTCCATGCCCTTCGGGGCGGAGGTGCAGGCCGACGGCTCCGTCCGCTTCTCCCTCTGGGCGCCGTCGGTGGCGTCCGTCCTGCTGTCGCTCGACGATGGCGGGCAGCCGGTGGCGATGGAGGACCAGGGCAGCGGCTGGTTCAGCCTGACCACGGCGCGGGCGCAGGCCGGCAGCCGTTACCGTTTCGTCCTTCCGGACGGGCTGGCGGTGCCGGATCCGGCCTCCCGCTACCAGCCGGACGACGTGCATGGCCTGTCCGAGGTGATCGACCCCGGCGTCCATGCCTGGACCGATGCCGCCTGGACCGGCCGGCCCTGGCACGAGACGGTGCTGTACGAGCTGCATGTCGGCACCTTCACGCCCGGCGGCACCTTCCTGTCGGCCATCGAGCGACTGGACGATCTGGTCGAGCTGGGCGTCACCGCCATCGAACTGATGCCGGTGGCCGACTTCCCCGGCAGCCGCAACTGGGGCTATGACGGCGTGCTGCCCTTCGCCCCCGACAGCGCCTATGGCCGGCCGGAGGATCTGAAGGTTCTGGTGCAGGAGGCCCATGCCCGCGGGCTGATGGTCTTCCTCGACGTCGTCTACAACCATTTCGGGCCGGAGGGGAATTACCTCCACGCCTTCGCCAACAGCTTCTTCACCGAGCGGCACAAGACCCCCTGGGGCGCGGCGATCAACGTCGATGGCGAGCGCAGCGGGCCGGTGCGCGATTTCTTCGTCCACAACGCGCTTTATTGGCTGGAGGAATTCCACCTCGATGGGCTGCGGCTGGACGCCGTCCATGCCATCATCGACGACAG
This sequence comes from Azospirillum sp. A29, assembly GCF_042604625.1. Classification (NCBI taxonomy): domain Bacteria; kingdom Pseudomonadati; phylum Pseudomonadota; class Alphaproteobacteria; order Rhodospirillales; family Azospirillaceae; genus Azospirillum; species Azospirillum sp. A29. The sequence continues at coordinate 206,014 of NZ_CP170467.1, read as the reverse complement.
CGACCGTCATGTCCTGGAAGAGCTGGCGGAGAGGGTTCACAGCCATTTCCAGAACCAGCGCCATGTCCATCTGGTGCTGGAAAACGACGCCAACCAGGCGCGCTTCCTGACCCGCCACCGCGAGGGCGATCCGCGCTGGCACTCTGCCCAGTGGAACGACGACCTGCATCACTGCCTGCACAGTGCCGCGACCGGCGAGGATGGCGGCTACTACGCCGATTATGCCCATGATCCGGCCAAATGGGGCCGTACCCTGGCGGAGGGCTTCGCTTTCCAGGGCGAACCGTCGGCCTACCGCGACGGCGAGCTGCGCGGAGAGCCGTCGGCCCATCTGCCGCCGACCGCCTTCGTCACCTTCATCCAGAACCACGACCAGATCGGCAACCGCGCCTTCGGCGAGCGCATCTCCCACATAGCCAAGCCTGAGGCTGTTCGCGCCGCCACCATCCTCTATCTGCTGGGTCCCGGCATCCCCATGCTGTTCATGGGCGAGGAATGGGCATCGGCCAAACCCTTCCCCTTCTTCTGCGACTTCGGCGAGGAGTTGGCCGAGGCGGTGCGCAAGGGCCGGGCGGAGGAGTTCGCCAAGTTCCCCGAATTCCAGGACCCCGAGGCCCGCGCCCGCATCCCCGACCCCACCGCGCCGGAGACCGCGGAATCGGCCAAGCTGGACTGGGAGGCCCGCGGGGCGCCGGAGCATGCCGACTGGCTCGACTGGTATCGCCGGGCGCTGGCCCTGCGGCGGGCGGAGATCGTGCCGCGGCTGGACGGCGTTCCCGGCGGTGCATCGAGCCACGGCGTCGCCGGCAAGACCGGCCTGACCGTCTGCTGGAAACTGGGCGACGGCAGCCGCCTGCATGCCTTCGCAAATCTGGCCGACAGCCCGGCCGCCGGCTTCCCCGAGGTGTCGGGCCGCGTGCTGTGGACCGAGGGTGCCGGGCTGACCGGCGACACGCTCGGCCCCTGGTCGGTGGTGCTGTGGCTGGAGGAAGCCTCCGCACTCGACCGGCTGGCCGACCGCATGGGGGTGGAGCGGTCCTTCGACAATGCCGCCGGGGAAACCGTGACGGCCAGCGAGGACACCGTCCGCGCCCTGTTGTCGGCGATGGGCGTGGAGGCGGGGGACGAGGCCGCCGCACTCGCCCATCTCGACCGGCTGGACGAGGAGGAGTATGGCCGCGCCCTGCCCCCGGCGGTGGTCCGCCGGGCGGGCGAGGCGGTCACCGTGCCAGTCATCCTGCCCCACGGCACCCGCACCCTGCGCTACACCCTGACGCTGGAAAGCGGGGAGACGCAGAGCGGCGTCGTCGGCTTCGGCAGCCTGCCGCGCTGCCGCTGCATCACCGCCGGCGACGTGACCTATGCCGAACGCCGCCTGCCGCTGGGGCGGCTGGCCCAGGCCGGCTACCACACGCTCCGGGTGGAGACGGAGCATGGTGCGGCGGAAACCCGCCTGATCCTGGCACCCGCCCGCTGCCATCTGCCGACGCCGATGCTGGTGGGGGAAAAGCTGTGGGGCCTGTCGGCGCAGCTCTACACCCTGCGCAGCGATCATGACTGGGGCATCGGCGATTTCGGTGACCTGCGGACGCTGGCCGACATCGCGGCGGCGCGTGGGGCGGCCGTGATCGGGCTGAACCCGCTGCACGCCATGTTCCTCGACAATCCCGAACATGCCAGCCCCTATTCCCCGGCCAGCCGGCTGTTCCTGAACCCGCTCTACATCGACGTCACCGCGGTGGCGGAATTCCTCGACGATGCGGATCTGCGGAAGGAGGTCGCCTCGCCGGAGTTCCGGCAGGCGCTGGACGCCGCCCGAGCCACGGCCAACGTCGATTACACGGCGGTGTCCGCGCTGAAGCTGCCGATGCTGGAAAAGCTCTTCGCCGGTTTCCGGACATCGGCCAAGCCGGACCGCCGCGCCGCCTTCGACGCCTTCCGGACCGAGGGCGGCATCGGGCTGGAGCGCTTCGCCATCTTCCAGGCCTTGCGCGAACGCTTCGCCGCCGAGGGAAAGGCGGACTGGCACCGGTGGCCGGCGGACTACCACGACGCCACGGCGCCGTCGGTTGAGCGCTTCGCCAAGGAGAATTCCGACCGCGTCGCTTATTTCTCCTGGTTGCAATGGCTGGCGGACGACCAGCTGCGTCTGGCGGCGGAGCGGGCCGCCGAACTCGGCATGGCCATCGGCTTCTACCGCGATCTTGCGGTCGGCGCCGATGCCAGCGGGGCGGAGACCTGGATGACGCCGCAGGCGGTGGTGGACGCCGCCCATGTCGGCGCCCCACCCGACCTGTTCAACCCGGCCGGCCAGGATTGGGGGCTGCCGCCCTTCCATCCCCAGGCGCTGCGAGCGGCGGGATATCAGCCCTTCATCGATCTGGTCCGCGCCAACATGCGCCATGCCGGTGCGCTGCGCATCGACCATGCGATGGCGCTCCAGCACGTCTATTGGATCCCGGACGGCCACCCGCCGGGCGAAGGCGCCTATGTCGCCTATCCGATGGAGGATCTGCTGGGCATCCTGGCGCTGGAAAGCCAGCGTCACCGCTGCCTCGTCGTCGGCGAGGATCTGGGCACCGTGCCGGAGGGCTTCCGCGAGCGGATGACCGAGGCCGGCGTCCTGAGCTACCGCGTTGTCTTCTTCGAATGGACCGAGGACGGCGCCTTCAAGGGGCCAGACGAGTATCCGGAACTGGCTCTCGCCACCGTCGGCAGCCACGACCTTGCCACGCTGCGGGGCTGGTGGGAAGGTGACGACATCACGCTGAAGGCCGAGACGGGCCTTTATCCGGCCGACGACGAGGAGGAGAAGCAGCAGACCCGCCGGTCGGCCGACCGTGGCGCCCTGGTCGATGCCCTGCGCGCCGCCGGGATCGCCCTGCCCGCCAGCCTCACGCCGGACAGCCCCTATGACGAGGCGCTGGACCATGCGGTGCACGCCTTCCTCGCCCGCACCAACGCCGCCCTGGCGGTGGCGCAGCTGGACGACCTGACGCGCGAGCGCGATCAGGTCAACCTGCCCGGCACCACCGACCAGTACCCCAACTGGCGCCGCAAGCTGTCGATGACGCTGGAGGAACTGGCCGACGCGCCGGAACCGGCGGCGGTCGCCGACATCCTGGCGGCGGCGCGTCCATCCTCCGCCCCCGTCCGCGCTTAAGTCCCTGATCGGTTCCCACTCCGCCCTTCCCATTCCGAGGAGCACACACCCATGGCCCCCGCCGCCGGCAAACCCATCCCTCGTGCGACGTACCGGGTCCAACTGAATGGCGAGTTCGGTTTCGACCGCACCGCCGCCATCGCCGATTACATCGCCCGCCTGGGCGTCAGCCATCTCTACGCCTCCCCCTACATGAAGGCGCGGCCGGGCAGCACCCACGGCTACGACATCGTCAATCACAACGAGCTGAACCCGGAGGTCGGCGACCAGAACGACTTCCGCGATCTGGTGGAGGCACTGAAGCGCAACGGGCTGGGCCAGATCCTGGACTTCGTTCCCAACCACATGGGGGTCGGCGGTTCCGACAACGAATGGTGGTTGAATGTGTTGGAGTGGGGGCCGGAAAGCCCGTATGCCGGGTATTTCGACATCGAATGGGAATCCGACTACCGTTATCTCCAGGGCAAGCTTCTGGTCCCCTTCCTGGGCGACCAGTATGGCGCGGTGCTGGTGTCGGGCGGGCTGGATCTGCGCTTCGATCCGGAGACCGGCAGCTTCGCCGTCTGGGCCTATGACAGCCACAAGCTGCCGGTGCGGCCGCAGGATTACGGCACCATCCTCGGAACCGACCACCCGGATCTGGAGCGGATCGGCGATGCATTCGCCCATCTTGCCTACGCCCGGCCCCATCAGATCGCGCGGGCCGGCGTTCAGAAGGCGGAATTGGCGACGCTGGTGGCGACACGGCCGGACGTGGCCGATGCGATTGCCCAACGGCTGTCCGTCTTCCGGGGTTATCAGGGGGAGATCGACAGCTGGGGTCATTTGCACGAATTGATCGGCCGGCAGAACTGGCGCGTCGCCTATTTCAAGGTCGCGGCCGACGACATCAATTACCGCCGCTTCTTCAACATCAACGAACTGGCCGGCCTGCGCATGGACGAGCCGGAGCTGTTCGACGTCGCCCACCGCATGGTGCTGGGGATGGTGGCGGACGGCACGCTCGACGGCATCCGCATCGACCACATCGACGGGCTGATCGACCCCAAGGGCTATTGCGAGCGGCTGGTCGCCGCGTCCTCCAAGCCCTTCTATCTGGTGGTCGAGAAGATTCTGGCCCGGCACGAGCGGCTGCGGGAGGACTGGCCCATCGACGGCACCACCGGCTACGAATATGCCAACCTGATGGGCGGCCTGTTCGTCGATCCCAAGGCGGAGGAGGCCTTCACCCGCCTCTATGCCGACTTCATCGGCCGGCGCGACGATTTCGAAGAGGTGGTGCGGCAGTGCAAGATCCGCATCATGGAAAGCGAGATGGCGAGCGAGCTGAACGTGCTGTCGCGCAAGGCGGCGCGCATCGCCCGCTCCAACCCCGCCACCGCCGACTTCACCGCCAACATCCTGCATCAGGCGCTGAAGGAGACCATCGCGCGCTTCCCCGTCTATCGCACCTATGTCGACGGCGGCGTGCCGAGCGATCTGGACCGCCGTGACATCGACTGGGCGATCTCCCAAGCGCGGCGGGTCGAGCAGGGACCGGACGGCTCGGTCTATGATTTCCTGCAACGCCTGCTGACCACCGATCTGGTGGCGGCCCCCAAGAGCGGCTACAGCCACCGGCAGGTCACCCGTTTCGCCATGCGATTCCAGCAATACAGCGGGCCGGTGATGGCCAAGGGGCTGGAGGACACCGCCTTCTACCGTTACAACCGGCTGGTGGCGCTGAACGAGGTCGGCGGCCATCCCGACCATTTCGGCGTCAGCGTCTCCGCCTTCCACCGGGCGAACCAGGACCGGGCCCGCAACTGGCCGGGCAACATGCTGGCCAGCACGACCCATGACACCAAGCGCGGCGAGGACACCCGCGCCCGCCTCTATGCCCTGTCGGAGATGCCGGAGGAGTGGGAGCGGCAGATCCAGACCTGGAGCCGGCTGCTGCGTGCCCGCCGTGGCGATGTGGAAGGCACCGCGCCGCCCGACCGCAACGACGAGTATCTGTTCTATCAGCTGCTGCTCGGCGCCTGGCCGGCGGAGCTGACCGGCGCCCCGGTCGACCGGATCGAACAGTCGGCGATGACGGCCTTCGCCGAGCGCATCGTCGGCGCCATGACCAAATCGATGCGCGAGGCCAAGGTGCATTCGACCTGGGCGGCGCCCAACGAGGCCTATGAAGGGGCGGTCGTCAGCTTCATCCACGATGCGCTGGACGTGACCCGCCGGAATGCCTTCCTGGAAGCATTCCTGCCCTTCCAGGCGTCGCTGGCCCGCATCGGCATGGTCAACGGCCTCGCCCAGGCCCTGCTGAAGCTGACCAGCCCCGGGGTGCCCGACATCTATCAGGGCTGCGAACTGTGGAATCTCAGCCTCGTCGATCCGGACAACCGGCTGCCCGTGGACTATGACGCCCGCCGCACGCTGCTGGAGGAGGTCGAAGGTGTCGCGGAGCGTGGTGCCGTCGCCGGCCTGCTGGAGCGCTGGACCGACGGTGCGGTGAAGCTGGCGGTGACCCGTCAGGCTCTGGCGGTCCGTGGCGAGATGCCGGAGGTCTTCAGCGCCGGCGAGTATCTGCCGCTGGAGGCCGCCGGCGAGCGTGCCGACCATGTGGTGGCCTATGCCCGCCGCAACGGTGACGCAACCGTGGTGGTGGCCGTGCCGCGGCTGGTCGGTCAGTTGGGCGAAAAGCCCGATTGGGGCAACACCGCCATCCCGCTGCCGCGCGGCACCGGCTGGCGCAATCGCCTGACGGGGGCGGAGGTCGAGGGCGGTGACGCGGTGATGGCGGCGACACTGTTCGCGGACCTGCCGGTGGCGCTGCTGTCCGCCGAGGGCTGACGGACAGTCTGGTACGGAAAAGGGCGCGCGGGTGACCGCGCGCCCTTCCTCATGTCTGGACCGCCTGGGTCAGCGGGCGGTACTGCCGGTGCCGGTGGAGGAGCCGCCACCCGTCGAACCGCCCATCGAGCCTGACGGCTGCTGGGTGCCGACCGGGCCGTCGGAACCGGTGCCCATCGAGCCGCTGTTGCCCAGGCTGTTGCCGCCGGTGCCGTTGGTCGAGCTGGAAGAGCCGGAACCGGTCATCGACCCGCTGCCCTTCGAAGAACCGCTGGTGGCGCCGCTCTTGCTGTCCACCCCACCCATGCTGCCGCAGCCGAGCTGGTTGTTCGACGTGCAGGGCGGGTTGGTCTGGTTTGAGTTGGTGCTTGAGCCGGCGCTGTTGGCCGCCGGGCTGCCGGAGATTGAACCGCTGTCGGCGGCGAAGGCCGGGGCGGCCAGCAGGGCCAGGGCGGTGGCGGCGCCGATCATCAGGCTCTTCATGGGGATTCCTTTCGCTGGGCGGCCCGTCAACGCCGGATGGCGGCGGGCCGGAAACTTGTCCGTGGGGTCCGGTTCGTCCCCGATTGCCATCACACCAACAAGCCCGGCCAGGAATGATCGCGCGGCCGGCCGAAACGAAAACGCCCGCCGAAGGGCGGGCGTTTCCACGTGTCTCGGCGACAGCGAACGGTCAGGCCGTGCGCGCCTTCGGCAGGCCGGCGGCCATGGCGGCGGAGCCGTGGAAAATCTCCAGCGCGGCCGGCGTGGAGGACGGGCGCAGGCCGCCCAGGATTTCGCCGGCGGCGCCGACGGCCTGGACCAGCGCGTCCGGCATCACCGGCTTGCGCAGCAGGCCCATGGCGAAGGCACGGGCTTCGGCGGCATGGTGATCGAAGCCGGTCATCAGCAGCGACGGGATACCATTCTCCTCCCACAGGCGACGGGCCAGGACCAAGCCATTCTCCCCACCGGCGAGATTGACGTCGACCAGCGCCAGTTCGGGACATTCGCGGGCACCGACCCGCGTAGCCTTGGCGGCGTCGCGCAGCGGTCCAACCACGGTATAGCCCGCATTCTCCAGAACGGCCTTCACGGCCGGACCGATCAGCGGATCGTCCTCGACGACAAGCACCTTCAAGACGGCATGCTCCCTTGAATGACGGTGCGGGCTTATAGCCCGTTCCGTCCGGTTTCCGAAGCCTGTTCGGCTTCGATCAACTGAACCGCCCATGTTTGTCGCGGTTCCGTTCCGTTCAAGAGGTCGAAGGGGTACTCCCTTCCGGTCATGGCGCCCTACTGAACGTCCGGGTTGGAAACATATACCATTGCGGAGCGTTTTACCCGGACGCGAGAGAGGATACACGCAATGGCATTCGTCGAACTGACCGACACGTCCGGGGAAACCGTTTTGGTGAACCCCATCGCCGTCGCCTACCTGCGCACCGCGGGCGACGGCGGCACCGATCTGTATTTCGCCGGCCGGGCGGAGCCGCTGAGGCTGACCGGGGCGCCGTCGGACATCGTCCGCACCCTGGAAAACGCCGCACCCACTCCGCCCGATCCTACCCTGTCGCTGCTGGCCTGACGATAAGCCCGGCCGTTATGGCAGGTTTTCAACGGGGGTAGTTCGGCGCGCGCTTCTCGAAGAAGGCGGTGATGCCCTCCGCCGCCTCCGCCCCATGCAGGGCTTCGACGAAGAAGGCGGCCTCGCGGTCGAGCTGGTCGTCGGGCGCGCCGAAACCGCTCTCGATCAGCCGCTTGGCCCGGCCGATGGCGAGCGTCGGCCCGTCCGCCAGCCGCTGCGCCCAGGCGAGCGCCTCGGCCAGCGTCGCGCCGGGCGCCACCACCCGGTTGACGATGGCAAGCTGGGCCAGCCGCGCAGCACCGATCCTGCCGCCTTCGAACATGATCTCGGCCGCCAGCTGCGGCGTCGCGGCACGGGCGAGGAAGGCCGACGCCCCGCCGTCGGGGTTGAGCCCGACCTTCACGTAGGCGAGCGTGAACACGGCATCCTCCGCCGCGACGATCAGGTCGCAGCCGAGCGCCACCGAGAAGCCCGCCCCGGCGGCGGCCCCCTCGACGGCGGCGATCACCGGCTTCGGGCAGGCGCGCATGGCGCGGGTCCAGCCATGGAAGCGCTCCAGGCTGGCGCGGGTCACCTCCGGGTCGGCCTTGGCGTTGCCGAGCAGCCGGCCCAGGTTGCCGCCGGAACAGAAGGTGCCGTTGGCACCGGTCAGGACGATGGCGCCCACCCCCGGATCCTCGGCCGCCTGCACCAGCGCGTCGCGCGCGGCGGCCATCATCTCCGGGCCCAGCGCATTCTTGGTGGCCGCGTCGTCCATCGTCAGCACCATCACGCGGCCCTGGCGCGCGACGGTCAATTGTCCGCTCATAGCTCGGTTCCCTCCCGGTTTTCGCTGCCCGGCCGGTATTTGAACATGCCTTCCGACGTGGCGATCAGGGCGCCGGTATCGGCGTGGCGGATCTCCGCCGCAATGCCGATGATCTTGCGCCCGCCGCCGCGCAGCCGGCCGATGGCGACCAGCGTACCGGTGCGTGCCTGACCCAGGAAGCTCGTCGACAGGGACAGCGTCACCACCCGCCGCACCCGGCCGGGGAAGGGACAGTATGTTGCCGAGAATCCGGAAACCGTGTCCAAAAGCGTCACCAGAACCCCGCCATGCACCACGCCGGCCCGGTTCAGGTGGCGGTCATCGATGGCCATCGCCAGCTCCGCCTCGCCCTCCTCCCAGCGACTCAAGGCGTAGCCCAGCAGGCGCTGGAAGCCCGATTCCGGCTCCCCGTTCAGCAGATCGTCCATACCCTGTTCCATCACGCGGCTGTTTCGTGCGCGAAGTAAAGCGCGTGAAGACGCTCCAGGTCCACCCGGTCGCCGCGTTCGGACAGCACGACCTTGCCCGACTGCATCAGATAGACATGGTCGGCGATCTTCAGGGCGCGGCTGGTGTTCTGCTCCACCAGCAGGATGGTCAGGCCCTCCGCCCGCAGCCGCGCCAGGATGCGGAAGATCTCGTCCACCACCACAGGGGCGAGGCCGAGCGACGGCTCGTCGATAAGGCAGACGCGCGGCTGCTCCATCAGGCCGCGGCCGATGGCGAGCATCTGCGCCTCGCCGCCCGACAGGGTGCCGGCGATCTGGCCGCACCGCTCCGCCAGCCGCGGGAACATGTCGAAGACCATGGCCTTGTTGCGCTTCCAGTCCTTGCGGCAGCCGCGCGGGAAGGCGCCCATCATCAGGTTGTCCTCCACCGTCATGTCGGGGAAGATCATCCGGCCCTCGGGGATCATCACCAGCCCGTCGGCCACCCTGTCCCAGGTCTTCGCCGCTTTGCGGCTCTGCCCGTCGACGCGGATGTCGCCGGAGGTGGCGGGCACCAGCCCCATGATGGCGCGCAGCAGCGTGGTCTTGCCGGCACCGTTCGGGCCGACGATCACCGTGGTCTTGCCGGCCTGCACCGACAGCGAGACGTCCCACAGCACATTGATCGCACCATAGCCAGCCCGCAGCGTCAGAATGTCGAGCGCGTTGGTCATGACGCCTCCGCAAGGGTGGTTTCGCCGGTGTAGCTGCGGATCACCTCCGGGTCGCGGAACACCGCGTCGGGGGAGCCGTCGGCGATGATCTGGCCGAAATTCAGCACCAGCACCCGCGTGCAGAGCGCGGCGATGGTGGCGATGTCATGCTCGATGATGACCATGGCGAGGCGGTAGCGGTCGCGCACTGCCGCCAGCCGTTCCATGAAGGCGCGCTTGCTGCTGGTTTCCAGCCCGGCCAGCACCTCGTCCAGCAGGAGGAGGCTCGGCTCGGTCGCCAATGCCTTGCCGACCTCCAGCGCCTTGTGCTCGGTCAATGCCAGTTCGCCGGTGGCTTCGCGGTCAGCCTTGTCGCGCAGGTTCAGGATTTCGAGGATCTCGTCGATCCGCTTCGGGTCCTTTTTCCCGGCGCCGAAGCGCTGGGCGACCAGCAGGTTCTCCCGCACCGTGCAGTGGCCGAAGGGGCGCGGGATCTGGAAGCTGCGGCCGATGCCGAGCCGTGCCCGTTTCCATTCCGGCAGCTTCAGCAGCGAGGTGCCGCGGAAGTCGAGCCGCCCGGCGGTCGGCCGCACCACCCCGGAGATGACGTTGAACAGCGTGGTCTTCCCGGCGCCGTTGGGGCCGACCAGACCGATGCTCTCCCCTTCGGCGACGGAGAAGCTGGCGCTTTTCAGCGCCTGGACGCCGCCGAAATTGACCTGGACGCCTTCAAGCGTGAGCATGGCGGCTCTCCTTCACCGGGCGGCGGCGCAGGGCCGGCATCAGCCCGCCGGGGCTGAACAGGATCATGGCGCAGAGCAGCACGCCCAGGATCATCTGGTGGCCATGCGGCAGGATCGGCTTGAACAGCAGCTGGTCGACCAGATAGATCGCCAAGGCCCCCACCACCGGCCCCCACACCGTGCGGTAGCCGCCGAAGATGGCCGCGGCGATCGGCAGCACGGTCCAGCCGCTGGAAAAGGCGTAGTCGGGGTCGAGGAAGCTGATGAAATGGGCGTTGAAAGCGCCAACCACCCCGGTGATGAAGGCCGACAGCACCAGCATCGCCGCCTTCAGGTGGGTGCTGGGTACGCCGACGACGCGGGTCGCCACCTCGGTGTCGTGCATCGCCTTCAGGGCGAGGCCCCAGGTGCTGCGCCGGATGGCGTTATAGGCGAGGGCCGCCAGCACCACGATGGTCAGGATGATCAGGTAGCCGCCCAGCTTCTCGCCGAAATCGAAGCCCAGGACTTTCGGAAAGCGCGGGATCGACAGCAGCCCGCCGGCCCCGCCGGTAACCGGCGTCATCTCGGTCGTCAGAATCTGGAAGATGTGGGCGTAGGCGAGGATGGCGAGCGCGAAATAGGGCCCGCGCAGCCGCAGCGCCGGCAGCATAGCGATGGACGACAGCGCCGCCCCCACCCCGCCCAGCAGCATGGATGCGAAGACCGGCACCCCCAGCTTCATCGCCAGCACGGCGGAGGTGTAGGAGCCCACCCCGAAGAAGGCGGCGTGGCCGAAGCTGACCATGCCGCCGAGATTGCCGAGCAGCGCCCAGGCCACCGCCACCCCGGCGATGGTCAGCGCCGCCACGATCAGCCCCAGCACATAGGCGTTGCCGCCGAACAGCAAAGGCACGCCGACATAGGCGACGGCGAGTGCGGCGATCAGAAGAAGACGGTTCATCTGGGAATTTCTCATCGCGCCAGTGCCCTCCCCCCGCCGAACAGGCCCGAAGGCGAGACGAACAGCACGACCAGGAACAGGATCATGCCCGCCAATTCCTGAAGCGAGGCCGACAGGTAGGTGACCGTCAGCGATTCGATGACGCCGATCATGATCGCGCCGATCAGCACGCCGGGGATCGAGCCCATCCCGGCCAGCACGGTGATGATGAAGGCCTTGACCGTCAGCACATGGCCCAGCGCCGGGAAGACGGTCTTGCCGGTGTAGATGGCGAAGCCGGCGAAGGTGGCGAGCAGGGCCGCGATCAGGAAGGACAGGATCTCGATTTTGCGCGGGTTGACGCCCATCAGCGTCGCCGCCGCCCGGTTGGACGACAGCGCCCGCACCGCGCGCCCCTGCCAGGAATGGTTCAGCCACCACCAGACGCCGGCCATAAGAACCAGCCCGCCGACGAAGGACGCGACCTCCGCATTCATCGCGAACAGCGTGTCGGCGACGACCAGGGAATCCTGGAACCAGGGATCGGACGTCGAATGGATGTCGGCCTTCCAGATCGACAGGATGGCGTTGGTCAGGATGATCCCCAGCCCGAAGGTGAGGATCAGCGAGTTGATCTCACGGTCCTGCCGGATGCGGCTGAGCAGCGCATAGACGATGGCCGATGCCGACCCGACGATCACCAGCGCCACCGGGATCGCCATCACCGGGTTGACACCATAGGTGGTTTCCGCCGCATAGGCGACATAGGCGGCCAGCAGCACCAGCTCGCCATGGGCGAGGTTGATGACCCGCATGGTCCCGAACACCAGCGCCAACCCGACCGCCACGGTCGCGTAATAGCCGCCGGCGAGCAGGCCGGAGAACAGTGCCTGGAGCGTCAGTTCAAGCATGGATGCGCCCTATTGGGGGGTGGCGGGGGGCGAAAGAGGGCCTATCCGCTCACCAGGGCACCGCCGGGAAGTTCATCGTTCCGTTGGCGGCGTCCTTCGGCCAGACCAAAACCACCTTGCTGCCCTGGTGCTGGCCCATGCGGTGGGTGAAGTTCAGGTTGTCGCCGTTCCTGTCGAAGGTGACGCGGCCGATCAGGGTGTTGGCGTCGGTCTTGCGCAGCTCGTCGGCCAAGCCGCCCTTGGACAGCGTCCCGGTATCGTCGGCGCGGACGACGGCGTCGATCAACAGGCGGGTCTGGACATAGCCGAACTGCCCCAGATAGTCGGGATCCTTGTTGAACAGCGTCTTGTAGGTGGCGGCGAACTCGACCGCCTCCGGCTGGGTGAATTCCACCGGGTAGGGCAGCATGGAGGTGCCGTAGACGTTCTCCATCAAGTCAGGGAATTCCTTGGCCATCTGCGCGGTGGCGAGCGACCAGACGCCGACCATCGCCTTGACCTGCGGTTTCAGCACCTTGGCTGCGCGCAGGATGCCGACATAATCGTTCTCGTAGCCGACCATGGCGATGACGTCGGGACGATCCTGCAGCTTGACCTTGTTCATCAGCGGCTTGAAGTCGCTGGTGGAGCCGTCGAACTCGTGCATGCCCACCGTGACGCCCTTGGCGGTCAGCGCGCTGTTGACCTGTTTGGCGAGGCTGCTGGTGGCGTCCTTGTTCAGATAGACGATGGAGACCTTCTTCGCGCCCATGTCCTGTAACATGCCGATCATGGCGAGCGCATAGCCGTCGGTGTTGTTGATGCGGAAGAAGGTGGGATAGCCGCGCTGGGTCAGTTCGGGGGAGACGCCGCCCGAGGTGATGTAGACCAGCCCGGCCTTCTGCGCCGCCTCCGAGGCCGGGCCGATGATGTTGGACCCGTAGCCGCCGGTGATTGCCACCACCCCGTCGCCGGCCAGCTTCTCCACCGCCGCCACGCCCTTGGCGGGGGAGGTTTCGTCGTCGATGGTCTGGACCTTGAAGCTGTGCTTGCCGGCATAGCTTTTGTTCGCCATCTCGACGGCAACGGAGATGCCCTCATGCATGCCCTGGCCGACGCGGGCGAGGCTGCCGGTCAGCGGCAGTTCGGAGCCCAGGAGGAATTCCTTGGCCTGCGCCGCCCCGGCGCCGAACGCCGCCGACAGAGCGAGGGCCGAGACGGTTACGAGATTGACGAGCGTCCGGGTCATGCTTTTGGTCCCTCCCATGGGCTTTGCTTTTTGAGGCTTTGTTTTTCGGAGTCTTTTCTCTGCGTCAGGCGGCCGTCACCTCGGCGGCGAGCGCGCGGAGGCCGCTTTTCAGCAGCTTGCCGGTCGGGCTGGCCGGCAGGGCCTCCATGGCGACGATGCGCGACGGGCGCTTGTAGGGGGCGAGCCGTTCGGCGGCCCAGGCTTTCAGCTCCTCCTCGGTCGCGCCGCGGCCGGGAACGAACTGGACGAAGGCCACCACCTCCTCGTTGCCGGCGACGGCATGGCCGACCACCGCGGCCAGCGTCACTGCCGGGTGGCTGGTCAGCACCCCCTCCACCTCCTCCGGATAGACGTTGAAGCCGGAGCGGATGACGATCTCGCGGATGCGGCCGACCACGGCGACGCAGCCGTCCGGTTCCAGCCGGGCGACGTCGCCGGTCTTCAGCCAGCCGTCGTCGGTGATGACCTGGGCGGTCAGTGCCGGTTCGCGATAATAGCCGAGCATGACGTTGGGGGCGCGGACCCACAGCTCCCCCGGCTCGCCATCGGCCACATCCAGGCCGGTGACATGGTCGACGAAGCGCATCTCCACCAGCGGCAGGGCCGGGCCGATGGAGGTGTCGCCGCGCGGCGCGTCCAGCCGGGTCTGCGTCACCGTAGGCGAGCATTCGGTCAGGCCGTAGCCGTTGTGCAGCGGCAGGCCGAAGACCCGCTCCACCGCCAGCTTCAGGTCGAGGTCCAGCACAGAGCCGCCCGATGACAGGTAGCGCAGGGCCGGCGCGGTGGGCGTGCGGCCGGTGACGGTGGCGTGTTCAACCAGCTTGGCGTACATGGCTGGAACACCCTGGTACACCGTCACCCCATCCTGTTCCAGGGCCTGCCACACCGCTGCGGGGGCGAAGCGGGGCACGGTGTGCAGGCAGCCGCCGGCATAGAGGGTGCCGAGGCAGGTCGAGGCCAGCCCGAAGACGTGGCTGACCGGCAGCACGCCATAGGTGCGGTCGCTGGGCCCCAGCCCGCGCATCCAGCCCGACACCGAGGCGACGAACAGCAGGCCGCGGTGCGACAGCATCACGCCCTTCGGTTTGCCGGTGGTGCCGGAGGTGTAGATCAGCGCGCCGACCTGCCGCATGTTGCCGGCATGGACCGGCTCCGGATCGGCGTCCAGCAGCGGGCCGACCGCCATCGGCGGCAGATCCGGGTCGGCGAGCGGCTCCGCGCCATGGCGGGCGGCGTGGGCAGCGGCCTCATGGGATACCGTATCGGTATAGAAGATCCGGCGCGGCTGGCAATGGTCGCGGATGCCGTCGATCTCGCGCTCCGACAGGCGGGCGTTGACGATGACCGGCCAGGCGTCGCACTCGCTGGCGGCCAGGATCAGGGTGACGGCGGCGAGGCCGTTCTCGCAGACGATCATCACCCGGTCGCCGCCGACCACCCCCAGCCGATTCAACTGCACGGCGGCGCTGCCGACCGCCTGGGCCAGCCGGCAGTAGCTCCATTCCTGCGTCCCGTCGAACAGGGCGGGGGCGTCCGGAGTCCGTTCCGCCCAGGCGAGTGCGGCGTTGCTGAGGCGTGGCGGCAGCGCCGCCACCATTTCAGTGAAATCGGGAACCGGCCGCCCGGCGGTCATGCCGCCTCCCGGATCATGTTGCGGGCGATGACGAGCTGCTGGATCTGGGTGGTGCCCTCGTAGATGCGGAACAGGCGGACGTCGCGGTAGAAGCGCTCGATCCCGTAATCGGCGATGTAGCCGGCCCCGCCATGGATCTGCACCGCGCGGTCGGCGACGCGGCCGACCATCTCGGTCGAGAACATCTTGCAGCAGGCGGCGTCGGTGTTGACGTTCTGCCCGGCGTCGCGGCGTCGCGCGGTCTCCAGCACCATGCAGCGGGCGGCATAGGCCTCCGCCCGGCTATCGGCCAGCATCGCCTGGATCAGCTGGAACTCGGCGAGAGGCTGGCCGAACTGCTTGCGCTCCATGGCGTAGGACAGGCTGTCGCGGATCAGCCGCTCCGCCAGGCCGACGCAGACGGCGCCGATGTGCAGACGGCCGCGGTCCAGCACCTTCATCGCCGTCTTGAAACCCTGCCCCTCCTTGCCGCCCAGGATGGCGCTGGCCGGAACGCGGCAGTCCTCAAAGATCACGTCGCAGGTGTGGGCACCCTTCTGGCCCATCTTTTTGTCGATGGGGCCGAGCGACAGGCCGGGCGTTCCGGCTTCGGCCAGGAAGGCCGACACGCCGCGGGCGTCGCGGCTGTCCAGGTCGGTGCGGGCGAAGACGGTGAAGAGTCCGGCCTGCGGCGCGTTGGTGATGTAGCGCTTGGTGCCGTTCAGGATGAAATGGTCGCCGTCGCGCCGGGCGGTCGTGCGGAGCGAGCCGGCGTCGGAGCCGGACTCCGGCTCGGTCAGGGCGAAGGCGCCGACGATCTCGCCAGCGGCCAGACGTGGCAGGTAGCGCTGTTTCTGCTCCGCCGTGCCGTCGATGACGATGCCCTGGGAGCCGATGCCGTTGTTGGTGCCGATCAGCGAGCGGAAGGCCGGTGAGGTTTGCCCCAGCTGGAAAGCAACCTGCACCTCGTCGGTCATCGACAGGCCGAGTCCGCCATACTCCTCCGGGATCGACAGGCCGAACAGGCCCATCTCACGCATCGCGCCGATCACCTCGGCCGGGATGGCGTCGTCCTCCGCCACCTTGTGCTCCAGCGGGACCAGCTTCTCGCGGACGAAGCGCCCCAGCGTGTCCAGCAGTTGATCCAAAACGTCCGTGTCCAAGGCCATGCGTGCTCTCCGTCCGGGGAGAATGATTTCAGGGGAAATCAAAAATCGAGGGGCGCCGCCTCGTCTGTTCGTTGGCCACGCTGACAGATGCGAAAATGCCTGTCAACAAAATGAAATTGAATTCCGTTAGACGAAATATATGTGGCGGATTGGAGGTCTGCCGCGCGTCTGCGCGGGCTTGCCAGCCGGATCGAAGCGGTTAACCTTTTTCCCGAAATCACGGCCTGGACCATCGGGCCGATAAATCGCAGGAGGGTTTGGGATGATCGACCTCTATTTCTGGCCGACGCCGAACGGCCACAAGATCACGATCTTTCTGGAGGAAGCCGGGCTGGATTACAGCTTCAAGCCGGTCAACATCTCCACCGGCGACCAGTTCAAGCCGGACTTCCTGGCCTTCTCGCCCAACAACCGCATGCCGGCGATCATCGACAATGCCCCGGCCGACGGCGGCGAGCCGATCAGCGTGTTCGAATCCGGCGCCATCCTCGTCTACCTCGCCGAGAAGACCGGCAAGTTCCTGCCCAGCGACGTGCGCGGCCGCAAGACGGTTCTCGAATGGCTGTTCTGGCAGGTCGGCGGCCTCGGCCCGATGGCCGGCCAGAACCACCATTTCGTCCAATACGCGCCGGAGCGCATCCCCTACGCCATGGAGCGCTACGTCAAGGAGACCAGCCGTCTCTATGGCGTGATGGACAAGCGCCTTGCCGACAACGAGTTCCTGGGCGGGGCCGAACTGTCCATCGCCGATATGGCGAGCTATCCGTGGATCGTCCCGCACGAACGCCAGCAGCAGGATCTAGACAACTTCCCCAACCTGAAACGCTGGTTCACCGCGATCAAGGAGCGGCCGGCGGTGGTGCGCGCCTATGAAAAGGGACAGGAGATCAACCCCAACCGCACGCCCACGGTGAATGAGGACAGCAAGAAGATCCTGTTCGGCCAGTCCGCCGACACGGTGAAGCGTTGAGCTCGGGTTCGAATTCCCCTCTTCTCCATGGGGAGGGGAATTCGGACAACTTCGTATAGCCCCCTACCACTTCGCGGCACCCGTTCGCGCCGCGCAGACTTTCGGGTGTCCCCGGCGTAGACGGGACCGTTCGTCTGACCAGCGTGTTGTTTTCGGTAGAGAATATCTACCGGAGATGCCGCGCCGATGAGCATCTGGCCACGCACCGACTCCGACGGCACCCTTCCGCAGAGGGCGACCGGTTCCGCAACCCCAATCGACATACAGGTCGCCCTGCGCGCCCTGCCCTCCATGCCGGAGTTGGCACGGGCATGGACGGAGCTGGAAAGCCGCTCCGACTCCTCCTTCTTCCTGTCCTGGACCTGGATCGGGCCCTGGCTGGCGCAGATGCCGGACGGGATCGAGCCGCAGCTGCTGGTCGCCCGCCAGGGGGGCGAAACGGTCGGGCTGGCCCTGCTCTGCCCGCGCCTGCGGCGACGGTTCGGGCTGCTGCCCAGCCGGTGCTGGATGCTGCACGAGACCGGCGACCGCGGCTATGACCGGTTGTTCATGGAGTATAACGGCATCCTCGCCGACCGCCGTTTTGCCGACGAGGTGACGGACGCCATGCTGCACTGGCTGGGCGAGCGGCTGAGCGCCAATGACGAGCTGGTGCTGGGCGGCCTGACCCTGGCGGCGGAGCGGGCGGCCCGGCGGGTGGCGGCGCGGACCGGCCACACGCTGCAACTGCGCGTCGCCGATTCCGCACAGTGGGTGGATTTCGCCACGGTGCGCGCGGCGGGAGGCGATTTCCGCGGCGGGCTCGGCCGCAACACGCGGGCGGCGGTGAACCGCAGCGAGCGGCTTTACCGGGCCCGCGGCGTGCTGGAACACCGCGTTGCCACGACGGTGGACGAGGCGCTGGAGTATTTCGCCGGGCTGGAGGTGCTGCATCAGGCCGGATGGCAGGCGCGTGGGCAGGCCGGGGCCTTCGCCAATGCCGCTTTCCGCCCCTTCCATCGGCGGCTGATCGCCGAGGGGATGCCGCAGGGCGCCGTGCGGCTGAGCCGGGTCAGCGCCGGCGGGCAGGCGGTCGGCTATCTCTACAACTTCGTCCACCGCAACCGCGTGCTGAACTATCAGGGCGGCTTCGCCTTCGAGGCCGACAACCGGCTGAAGCCGGGGCTGCTGAGCCATGTGCTGGCCATCGAGGACGCGCTGGCCCGCGGGGAGGATTGCTACGACTTCATGTCGACGCCGGCCGGGCACAAGCCGCTGCTTTCCAACGCCGAACAGCCGATGAACTGGCTGACGCTCGGCCCCGACCGGTTCAGCCGGCGGATGGAGGCGCATGTCCGCCGGGCGCGTGGGGTGATGGCCGATGCGGTCAAGCGGTCGCTGCGCGGATGGATCGCGCCGGCCAAAGGTATCTGAGTGCGGGATCCGAACGGGGGAATTGGCGATGAAGACCGGGATGACGGCCGGGCCGCTGGCCTGCGTGTTGGGCGACATGGATCTGGTGCGCCCATTGGGGCTTGCCGGCATCCGCTGTGCCGTGGTCGGGCCGCCGGACGGGGCGACCGCCCATTCCCGCTTCACCGCCCAGCGGATCCCCTGGCAAGGCGGCAATGACGGCACGCTGGTCGACCGTCTGCTGCGCTTCGGCGCCGCCCAGTCGCAAAAGCCAGTGCTCTATATGGAGGAGGACGCCCAGCTCCTGATGGTGTCGCGCAACCGCGACCGGCTGGCCTCGGTCTTCCGCCTTCCGCTGGCCGACGCCGAACTGGTGGAGACGCTGGTAGACAAGGGCCGGTTCCAGGCGATGGCGGAACGGCTGGGCCTGCCGGTGCCGCGGACCCGACGTCTGCGCCCTCTGCCGGGCAGCGAGGCGCCGGATCTGGATCTGCGCTATCCCCTCATCGTCAAGCCGTTGACCCGCCGTCCGCCCTGGGACGAGATCGAGGGGCTGGGCAAGGCGATCCGGCTGGACGGGCATGATGAGCTTCGCGCCCTGTGGCCGCGTCTGATCCCGGTCGGCATCGAGCTGCTGGCGCAGGAGCTGATTCCCGGGCCGGAAACGCGGATCGAAAGCCACCATGTCTATATCGACGCCGGCGGCGCTGTGGCCGGGGAATTCACCGGGCGCAAGATCCGCACCTACCCCGTCGATTACGGCCACAGCACGGCGCTGACTATCACCGACATCGACGGCGAGGGCGCCGATGTGGCGGCGCTCGGTCGGGAGATCGCGGCGAAGATCGGCCTGCGCGGCGTCGCCAAGTTCGACTTCAAGCGCGACCCGGAGGGACGGCTGCATCTGCTGGAGATCAACCCGCGCTTCAACCTGTGGCACCATCTGGGAGCGGTGGCCGGGGTGAACCTGCCGGCGATGGTGCAGGCGGACCTGACCGGCCGGCCCCGCCCTGCCCCGGCCAAGGCCCGGCCTGGCGCCTGCTGGTGCCACATCAGCAAGGACCGGCTGGCGGCGCGGGAGGGCGGCGTGCCGGCGGCGCGCTGGCTGGCTTGGGTGGCGCGCTGCGAGGCGAAGGCAATCGCGCCGGACGACCCGATGCCCTTCCTGCGGCCGAAGCTGGACCGGCTGCTCGCGCGCATGCCCGGCGGCATCCGGTCCGCCCGCCTCGTGAAGCCCTGAGCTCCGATACCCCATGAAGATCGCCCTGATCTCCGACATCCACGCCAATCTGGACGCGTTGCAGGCGACGCTTGACGCCATTCGGGCGGAGGGGGCGGAGCGCATCGTCTGCCTCGGCGACATCGTCGGCTACAACACCGACTTCGCCGCCTGCATCGCCCTGCTGCGGCAGTCCGGCGTAGTCTGCATCGCCGGCAACCATGACCGGGCGGTGGCGGGCCTGATCGGCACCGACGGGTTCAGCGGCCCGGCGGCGCGTGCCGTCGCCTGGACCGTTGCAAGGCTGGACGAGGACAGCCGCGCCTTCCTGACCGGCCTGCCCCTGACCGCCGATGTGGACGGCACGCTGGTCGCCGTCCACGGTGCCCTGCATCCGGAAATGGGCAAGGAGCTGGTCCGGCTCGACGATGACGGAAAGCGGGCCTTGAGCCTGCGGGCGCTCGCGGCGCATCCATCGGGCGCGCGGATCTGCGCCTTCGGCCACACCCACCGCGCCGGGCTGTGGGAATGGCGCGACGGGACGGTGCATGCGGTGCCGCTCGACAGCCCGGCGGGGGTGGAGTTGCGGGCGGAGGGGCTCTACCTGCTGAACCCCGGCACGGTGGGGGAGCCGCGCGGGGCCGACGCCCGCGCCTGCTTCGCCTGTTACGACACCGCCGCGCGCCGCGTCACCCTGCATCGCGTCGCCTATGCCCGCCGCGCCGCCTTGGCGAAGACCCGGCGGGCGGGGCTGGCGCCACGTTTTGCCGCAGTTCCGGCACCGGTTCGGATGAAGTTGATCGAAATACTGAGACTCCTTGGAGTCTACGAGTGGTTGAAAAGTGCACTTCCCCGCGGTGCGTCATCAATATGACAATCCCGTAACGCGGCTTCGCTTCAACAAAGACTGGAAAATGAGCATAATCCTGTGCGGGGGCAATGGTGACGCCGGGCTATGGACATTATCGGTATTTCAATCGGCGCTGCCGGCGGGGTGCGGACCCGGCCCGGCAGGACATCGCCGCCCCTGACCGCATCGCTGGCGCTGGGCCTTGCCATCGGCCTCGCCGCGATCCTGCCGGCCTATGCGCAGGAGACTGACGCCTCCCCCAAGGCGACCGTGGCGGACAGCGGGCCGGTGCGGCTGACCATCCTCTACACCCAGGGCACCACCGACCTGGACGAGACCGCCGGGCGCGGTGGCATGGCGCGGCTGGCCGGCATGATCCGGCAGGAGCGGGCCGCCCATCCCAACCTGCTGGTCCTGCATGGCGGACAGACGCTGGCGCCGTCGGTGCTCGCCTTCTACGACCAGGGCGCCCACATAATCGACCTGCTGAACGGCATGACCATCGACGCGATGGCCGCGCTGAACCGCGAATACCATCATGGCGACGACCGGCTGAGCGCCCGCGCCTTCGAGGCCGGCTTCCCCATCGTCACCACCAACGCGGTCGACCGCTCCACCGGCCGCACGCCGGACGGTCTGGAGGAGGCGGTGGTGCTGACCGCCGGCCCCCTGCGCATCGGCGTGATGGCGGCGACGCCGGTGCTGACGCGGGAGACCACCCGCACCCAGCGTACCGAGTTCCGCGATCCGGTGCGGGCACTGGCTGCCAAGGCCGCGGCCTTGCGGGCGGAGGGTGTCGATCTGGTGGTGGCGATGACCGGCTATGCCGGCGACACCCACCGCAGCGTGCTGGCCGCCCGGCCGGCCGACATCGTGCTGTACCAGGACCGCAGCCGCCCCTTCGCCGTCGATTACGACGGCCGGTTCCTGTCCGCAACGGTCGGGCCGCAGGCCGCCTGGGTGCTGGCGCTCGACCTGACGATGCAGCGGACCGCCGGACCGGACGGCCAGCCGGTGGTGAGCTGGACCCCGGCGCCGCGCCTGATCGACACGGCGACGGTGGCGCCCGACCCGGCGGTGCTGATCCAGGCCAGGGCCTATGCGGCGCGGCTCGACACCATGCTGCGGATGGAGGTGGGACGCCTCACCGCACCGCTCGACACCCGCAAGGAGTCGCTGCGGACGGGCGAGAACGCTTTTGCCAACGCGGTGGTCGACACGCTGCGCGAGGCGCTGGACGGCGACGTGGCGCTGTTCAATGGCGGCGGCATCCGCGGCGACCGCCAGTATCCGGCCGGCACCCTGCTGACCCGGCGCGACATCTACACCGAACTGCCCTTCCACGATGTCGGGGTGGTGCTGGACGTCTCCGGACAGCAGCTCTGGGATGTGGTGGAGAGCGGCGTGTCGGCGGTGGAGCAGTTGCAGGGCCGCTTTCCCCATTTGTCCAATGCCCGGGCCGAGATCGACCTCGGCCGTCCTCCCGGCCAGCGGCTGCGCAGCCTGTCGGTCGGCGGCAAGCCCGTCGCCCTGTCCGGCCGCTACCGTCTGGCGACCAGCAGCTTCCTGGCGGCGGGGGGCGACGGCTACGGCGTCCTGGCCGGCGCACCGCGGCTGGTGGAGGACCGCAACACCGAATTCGTCTCCACCCAGATGATCGACCAGATCGCCCGCAGCGGCGAGTTCGTTCCCCGGCTCGACGGCCGCATGACGGTGAGGCGGTGATGGACGGGCTGTCTTCCACCGCCTTGTCGTCCCCCCCGTTGCCGGCACGCGACGCGGCGGTCATGGACGGCACGGCACGGCGCAAGCCGCAGGCGCCGCCGCCGAGCCGGCGGCGGCGGTTCGGCATCGCCCTCCGCATCACGCTGGGCCTGTCGGTGATGGCGCTGCTGGTGCTGCTGATCGGCGGCGTGTCGATGTCCTCCTTCCGCCTGTTCCGGGCGGAGGTGGCTGCGCTGTCCACCAACACCCTGCCGGAGGTCATCACCAGCGCCGAACTGCACGGATCGTTGCAGAAGCTGGTGGCGCAACTGCCGCAGCTCGCCGGCGCCGCCTCGACGCCGCAGCGCCGGTCCATCTATGACGGGCTGGTGACGGAACTGGATTCGATGCAGCTTCTGGTCGCCCGCATGCGCGGCCTGATGAAGGAGGGCGATCCCGGCGCGGGCGAGCGCGACGGCAATGTCCGCCTGCTGGAGCAGACACGCTCCACCCTGCTGATCCTGGCCGCCACGGTCGCCGACCTGAACGCCGAGGTCACGCGCCAGATCGACTATGGCGACCGTCAGGCCGAAGCCGCCCGCGCGCTGAGCCGGCTGGCGGCGGCGATCGAGAGCATGCCGGACACCGGGGCCTGGGCGGCCCGCATCGGGGCGCTGATGGCGCGGGCGGCGGGAGCGACGCAGCTCGATCATCTCAGCCGCCTGAAGGGGGAGGCGCGGTCCGCCGAACGCACGCTGGCCGAACTGGCCCGCCTGTCGGGCGGCGCCCCCGACCCCACCGGGCAGATGATGTCCACCGTGCAGGAGGAGCTGTTCTCGCTGCTGGTGGCGCCGGGCGGGCTGTTCGAGAGCGCCATCGACAGGCTGCAGGCCCGCAACCGTGCCCAGGCGCTGACCGGACAGGCCCAGGTGCTGGTCGAGACGGTCGAACGCTCCACCCGCGCACTTTACGATTCCATCCGCGACCAGTCGGCCGAGCGCACAGATGCGCTGGCGGCGCTGATCGCCGAACGCACCCGCACGGTGATGGTGCTGGCCGCAACGTCGCTTCTGCTGGCAGTGTGCGTCTATTTCTTCTTCCGCCGCTTCCTGTCGACGCGGCTGGTGGCGATGAATCGGGCGGTGCTGGCCCGGCTGTCGGGAAACCGCCAGTCCCCCCAGTGCGGCATTGCGGCGCCGGCCGGCCGGCCGGTTCCGGTCGACCGGCAGGTTCCGGTCCCGGTGGATGGCGACGACGAGATCACCGACATCGGCGCCTCGATCCGCTATTTTATCGAGGAGATCGACCGGCGCCAGCAGGCCCTGGCCGACAACGAGCGGCGCTTCCGCGATCTGGTCGAAGGCTCGATCCAGGGCATCGTCATCCATCGCGATTTCCATGTGCTCTATGCCAACGACAGCTTCGCCGCCATGCTCGGCATGACGGTGACGGAGGTGGTCGCCCTGCCGTCCCTGCTGTCGGTGGTGGCGACGACGGAACGCCAGGCGCTGATCGAGGGGTACGACCGGCTGCTGGAGAACGGGCAGTCGACACCGCGCCGCCGCATCCGCGCTTGCCGGTCCGACGGCGCCGGGCTGTGGGTGGAGCTGACCGGCCGGCGCGTCGACTGGATGGACGGCCCGGCGATCCAGGCGGTGGTGGTCGACGTGACGCGCGAGGTGGAGGCGGAGCATGCCCTGCGCCAGTCGCGCGACGCCGCCGAACGCGCGCTCGACGAACTGAAGGCGACCCAGGCCAGCCTGATCCAGGCGGAGAAGATGGCCTCGCTCGGCCAGCTGGTCGCCGGCGTGGCGCATGAGGTGAACACCCCAATCGGCATCACCATTACCGGCGCCTCGCAATTGCAGGCGCTGATCGGCGAGCTGTCGGACCGCCACACGGCGAACGCGCTGAAGAAGTCGGACTTCCAGCGCTTCCTCAGCGACGGGATGGAGATGGCCAGCCTGATCCTGTCCAACAGCACCCGTGCCGCCAATCTGGTGCAGAGCTTCAAACTGGTCGCCGTCGACCAGTCCAGCGACGAGCGCCGCCCCTTCCTGCTGCGGGATTACATCGACGAGCTGCTGCGCAGCCTGCACCCAACCTACAAGGCGCGGACGGCCCTGACCATCGACGTTGCCTGCCCGGCCGACCTGGAACTGGACGGCTATCCCGGCGCGCTGTCGCAGATCCTGACCAACCTGATCATGAATGCGCTGGTCCATGCGCTGGACCCGGAGCAGCCCGGCCGGATCGCCATCGCCGCCCGGCTGCTCGGTCCCGACATGGTGGAGCTGTCGGTCGGCGACGACGGCAACGGCATCGCGCCGGACGTGTTGCCCAAGATCTTCGACCCCTTCTTCACCACGCGGCGCGGGGCGGGCGGCAGCGGGCTGGGGCTGCACATCGTCTACAATCTGGTGACCGGCCGCCTGCACGGCGCCATCGGGGTCGAAAGCCATCCCGGCGAAGGCACACGGTTCACCCTGCGCTTTCCCCGAGTCACCGCGGGCGCCTAGAACCGACCGCCGCTTTCCGACCCGCCCGGTCCCGGCCTGCACCTGTCCGCGGACGATCGGACATCCGCAGGTATGGCGCCATCCGCCCAATCCAGGCCCGCCCGTCGGTGCCGGTTGAATTCACGTGCAAACAGTCGGTTTCCTATACAGGTTTCCAATGTTTTTGTCGTTATGCGGGAGCTCGAACAAAATGAATTTCAATCGGCGCGATTTTCTTGCGACGGCCACGGCTGCTGCGGGCACCTCTCTGCTGCCGTTCGGTCCGGCGCGGGCGGCGACTGCGAAATACATCCGCTACAGCGCGACCAGCGACGAAGGCAAGGCGATGCTGCGCAGCTACGCCACGGCCGTGCAAAAGATGGTGGCCCTGCCTCCCGATCATCCGCACAACTGGTTCCGCAACGCCTTCGTCCATTTCATGGACTGCCCACACGGCAACTGGTGGTTCTATGTCTGGCATCGCGGCTTTATCGGCTATTTCGAAGAGACGGTGCGCAAGTACAGCGACAATCCGAATTTTGCCTTCCCCTATTGGGACTGGACGCTCCTGCCGCAGATCCCCAACGAGATGTTCGATGGCGCCCTGACCCCGGTCAGCGAAGCCTTCCTTCCCTACACCAAGGATCTGAAGACCTTCACCGCCTACATCAAGCCGGCGATGAAGGCCTATTGGGACACGCTGAACGAGGCCCAGCGCAAGCAGCTGGACCTTCGCGGCTACAGCAGCTTCGACAAGCTGTGGGACGACGTCACCGGGTGCAGCCACGGCAAGTGCGATCCCGGCAACCAGGCCTTCGCCGCGACCGACCGTGCGCGCTACCTGACCCGCGAGAACCCGAAGCTGGACGACAAGACGGCGAAGGCCTGCTCGCCCCACACGGTGCTGACCGGCCTGCTGCCGGTGGACTACTACAACGCCGACGTGACGCACAGCTTCACCAGCTCCAAGACGGCGTCGCACAACGTCATGCCGGGCAAGGACACCCAGTTCTCGGTGCTGGAGGGCCAGCCGCACAACCTCGTCCACAACTACATCGGCGGTGTCGGCCCGTGGGATCCGGGCCCCTACGGCAACATGACCAACTTCCTGTCGCCGGTGGATCCCGTCTTCTTCCTGCACCATTCGAACATGGACCGCCTGTGGGACGTGTGGACGCGCAAGCAGCAGCGGCTGGGCCTGCCGATCCTGCCGACCGACAAGGAGGAGCTGTCGCAGCTGTCCCGCGAGCCCTTCCTGTTCTTCGTCCGTGCCGACGGCAGCTATGTCCTCGACGGCCGCGCCGGTGACTATCTCAGCACCGAACGGTTCCAGTACGAGTACCGGCACGGCTTCGGCGACGCGGAATCGGCACAGGTGGCGGCGGCCAAGCCGTCGGCTCCGGTCAAGGGCACGGTGGCGAAGGGCGTGGGGTCGGTCCAGCTGTCGGCGGCGCCGTCCAGCCCGGTGGTGATGGCGGTCAAGGTAACCCGCCCGGCCGGCAGCAACGCCCCGCGAAATTTCGACCTGCTGATCAACGCGCCGGCCGGCGTGACGAAGGTGACGGCGGACAGCCCCTATTACGGCGGCACCATCGGCTTCTTCGGCCCGGCCATGCACGGCATGGCGGACGATGCCACCTTCACCCTGCCGCTGCCCGAGCCTGCGCGCACCTCGGCATTGGCCCAGAGCCCGGCCGCGCAGGCGGCGACGCCGGCAACCGCAACGCTGGAGGTCCGCATTGTCCCATCCAACGGCACTGCCACCGCCGCACCGGCGGTCAAGGCGGTCTCGCTCCACACCCTGTAAGGCGGCTTGGCAGGCCGGCAGATTGCCGGTCGCCCTGCTCGCGCTGCTGGTCCTCCTGACGGGCCAGCCCGCGGGCGCGGCATCGGCCGGCCAGTCCGGGAGACCGGACGGGAATGGGGAAACGACGCTCGCCCTGCCGCATCCGCCGCGGCAGGGCGAGGCCGCCATTCTGGCGGTCACCCTGGGCGTGCTCACCCGCGGACAGACGGTGGAGGTCACGACGGCGGACGGCGAGCCGATCGGGACCGCCGCCCCTTTCGGCCCCCAGCGCGGTCAGGGTGCCGGGACGGTCACCATTCCGGTGCCGGCCGGGGCCCTGCGGGACGGTCGCCTGACGCTCCGCCTGCGCATCACCGCCTCCGGCTCGCCTCCCCGTCCGCCGACGGCGGAGGAGGTTGGAGAATTGCGGCTGTCCGTCATCGGCCCGCCGCGCTGACGGCGGCGGTCAGGGCGGCGGTCAGCGCACCGGCCCGTCGAACCAATGCCGGCCCTGGCGGTCCTCCACCTCGATCACCCAGACGTCGGGGTCGTAACGGAGCTGGCGGGCGATGTAGGCGTCGGCGTCGGCCTCCGGCACCGGGTCGGCGCCGGTGCCGCGCGCCCAGAACAGCCGCTCGCCATCGGCCTCGCGCGTCTGGACCAGCACGGAGAAGGTCCGGTCGAGCCGGTTGATCTTCAGAATCACGGTGCCGCGGCTGGGGTCGCCCTTGCGGACCACGGTCATCGCCACGCCCTGGGAATCGGCCGTGCGGATGTGGGCCGAGACCCAGAGATGCGTCGGAAGGCGGTCGTCCATTGCCGTGACGGGCTCCTGATCGTCAGCTCTCGCTGACCTGGGATTTTCGCTGTTCTTCGATCCTCGCTCTGCCCGGCCGGCCGGTGTACAGAAGAGGGTATGGCTACACTCCTGGACGCTCTCAACGCCGCCGTCAACCACCACATGGCCGGCTATGCCGATGCGGCGGCCGACGCCTACCGGCGGATCCTGGCGACGGAACCGGCCCAACCCGACACGCTGCACCTGTCCGGCGTCCTGCGGGCGCAGACCGGCGACGCGGCCGCCTCCGTGCGGTGGATCGCCCGTGCGGTGCGCGTCCGTCCGGCCGCTCCGGCGCCCTGGGGCCATCTTGGGGCGGCCCTGCGGGCGGCGGAGATGCCAGAGCGGGCGGAACCGGTGCTGCGGCGCGCCCTGGCGCTCGATCCGGCCGACGGCGACGCTCTCGAGGCGCAAGGCGCTTCCCTGCATGCGCTGGCGCGCTACCCCGATGCGCGGCGCTGGCTGGAGCGTGCGGCCCGGCTTCGGCCCGGCCATGCGGCAACCTTGCTCAATCTCGGCACCGTCCTGCGCGACCAGCGCCGTTTCGACGAGGCGGAGGCCTGCTTCGACGCCGTGCTGGCGCGCCAGCCCTCCCGTGCCGACGCCCATCTCGCCCGCGCGGTGGGGCGGCTGGTGCGCGGCGACCTGCGCGCGGGATGGGAGGGGTTCGAACGCCGCTGGCAGCGCTTCGCCACCCCGCCCTGGGCCGGACAGCCTCCAGGCGGCGCCACCATCCTGCTGCACATGGACCAGGGCTTCGGCGACGCCATCCAGTTCGTCCGTTATGCCCCGCTGGTGGCGCAGATCGCCGCGGCGGGCGGCGGGCGGGTGATCCTGGAAAGCCATATGCTGCTGTACCGGCTGTTCAACCGCTGCCTGGGATCGACGATCCAGGTGCTGTCGCGCGGCGAGGACCCGCCGCCGCACGACATCCATTGCCCGCTGATGAGCCTGCCGCGGGCCTTCGGCACCGGCCTGTCGGATATTCCGGCCGCCGTGCCCTATCTCGCCCCGGATCCCGGCGACCTTGCCCGCTGGCGCGACCGGCTGGACGGGCTGGATGGACCGGGGGAGGAGGACGTAGCCCTCCGGGTCGGGCTGGTGTGGGCCGGCAACCCCCAGCACCGCAACGACCGCAACCGCTCGATCCCGGCGGCGGCCCTGCTTCCGCTGCTGATGGTGTCCGGCGTGCGCTTCGTCAGCCTGCAAACCGGCGAGGCCGCCGCCGGGCTGGACCGCCTGCCCGGCGTGACGGTGCCGAACGCGATGGAGCGGGTGCGCGACTTCGCCGACACCGCCGCCCTTCTCGCCAACCTCGACCTGCTGGTGACGGTGGACACCGCCATCGCCCATCTTGCCGGGGCGATGGGCGTGCCGTGCTGGCTGATGCTTCCCCATGTGCCGGACTGGCGCTGGCTGCTCGACCGGGCCGACAGCCCCTGGTACCCGTCGCTGCGCCTGTTCCGCCAGCCGCGCCCCGGCGACTGGGCCACGACGCTCGGCACCGCCGCCGCCGTGCTGAAAGCGCAGGCTGCCCGCGCCGTCCGGACCGCCCGGTAGAAGCGGCAACTTCGGCGGGAGCTTTCTGCCCCTCCGCCCCGGCGGCACTAGGCGAAACTTTCCTAGCTGGCGGCAATTTCCGGCCCCGCCGTACAGCTTGTTGAAAGAATATAGCGTTTTCAATGGTTTGGATCCGGAGCGGCAGTTGGCATTCCGCTTGCTAGATAGGGCGCAGAAGACCTTTGCCCTTTCTTTCGGAGACCCCCGGCCATGAGCATCTTCGGTTCGATGACAACCGCCGTTCTCGGCCTGAATGCCCAGTCGAAGGCGCTCGGACATATCTCGGACAACATCGCGAACAGCTCGACCATCGGCTACAAGCGTGTCGATTCGGCCTTCGAGACGATGGTCCTGCAGTCCAGCCAGCGTCTGCACGAGCCGGGCGGGGTCACGGCGCAACCGGTCTTCATGAACAACATCCAGGGCAGCCTGACCCAGGTGCAGAGCCCGACCAACATCGCCATTCAGGGCCAGGGCTTCTTCAGCGTCACCAAGGTGGCGACCCAGGGCTCCAGCACGCTGGTGCAGACGCAGACGGGCACGGTCAATTCGTCGGCCGCCTTCTACACCCGCGCCGGCGACTTCGAACTGGACAAGAGCCGCTATCTGGTCAACAGCGCCGGCTATGCCCTGAACGGCTGGCTGGTCGATCCGGTGACGGGCGTCCTGCACAAGGACCAGGTGGCGCCGATCCAGGTCAACTCCCTGATCGACAAGCCGGTGGCGACCAACACCATCGACCTGGCGGCCAACCTGCCGGCGACGCCCAAGGAAGGCGAAAAGGTCCCCGACAGCAGCATCCAGATCTTCGACAGCCAGGGCAACCCGCGCACCGTCAACTTCAAGTGGCGGCAGCAGGCGGACAGCAGCTGGCGCATGGTCCTGGACGCACCGGGCTCCAACACCAAGCCGGTCGACGGCACCTTCTCGGGCAACCCCGCCACCGTAACCTTCGGCCAGAACATCGCCGGCCAGACCGCGGTGGCACAGGTCAACGTCATCACCATCGCCGGCAACAACACCAACGGCCAGGACAACCTGCGCATCGGCGACACCTACTCGGTGAAGGTCGACGGCACCAACTACAGCCTGAAGGTCACCGCCGACAACATCGGGTCGCTCCGCACTTATTCCGGTCTGGCCGGCGCGCTGGCCAACCAGATCAACTCCGCCTCGCCGGCGGCCTCGGTGCTCGCCACCTCGTCGGGCCAGACGATCCGCGTGACCGCCCGCAATCCCGGCACGCCGTTCAAGCTGAACACGGACGTGGTGTCCGGCACCAACACGACCAACACCATCGTCAATCAGACTTCGACTGCGGCGACCGCCAGCGCGGGTGAGATCGACAAGTTCCAGTTCCCGCAGACCCAGGTCGAGGTCGGCGACTCCTTCACCATCAACGTGAACGGAACGCCGATCAGCTACACGGTGACCGCCGCGACCTATCAGAGCTATTCGTCGGTGAGCGACGTCGTCTCGCAGCTGGCCGGCAAGATCAACCAGGCGCTGGGCTCGTCCGTCACCGCCTCGTCGGCCGGCAATATCCTGTCGATCCAGGCCAATGCGGTGAACACCAACGTCACCTCCAGCGCCACGGTGACCAACTCCTCCACCGCGGTGAACACGATGAGCTCGCTGCCGTCGGTCTCCAGCGTGGCCGGCGTGCGCCAGAGCCGCACGGTGACCCTGACCGGCACGCCGGGCGACATCGGCACGCAGTACACCCTCAGCATCAACGGCACGGCGGTGACCTACAGCACCACCGGTGAAGAGATGACGATGGAGGACATCACCGCGGCGCTGGCGAACAAGATCAACTCCAACACCTCGCTGCCGGTGACGGCAACCGCGCAGGGCGGCGTCATCACCGTCACCTCGAAGACCGCGGCCAGCCCGACCGGCACCAACACGATGACCGGCACCGGCACGGTGACGCTGAACGGATCCACCATCGACATCGGCGACACCTACAACATCACGGACTCCGGCGGCACGACCTACCCGCTGACGATCACCAACGCCAATTACGGCCTGTACGACACGCCGGCCAAGGTCATGCAGTATTTCGCGTCGGTCGTCCCCGGTGCGACCGCCAGCGGCAACACGCTGACGCTGGCCGGTGCGAGCGGCACGGTCGTCGACGCCCCCGCCGCCCAGTTCACCCTGGACCAGAGCGCGGTCGCCGGCCAGACGCCGGCCCATATCGGCCTGACCTTCGGCAAGACCCCGGAGACGGTCGGCACGCTGACCAACATCTCCACGGCCCTGGTCGGCACCGGCTCGGCGGTCAGCGCCGCCAACCAGTCCGCGGGATCCGACGCCAACGTCACCTTCACCGTCGATTACGGCTTCGGCCCGCAGCAGATCACGCTGAACCTCGGCAAGTACCAGAAGCCGGGCGGCCTGACCCAATATGCCGGCGAGGAGATCAACGTCACCCAGCTGGTCCAGAACGGCGCGCCACGCGGGCAGTTCAAGGACGTGGTGTTCGGCGACAACGGTACTGTCATGGTCAATTACGACAACGGACGGTCGAAGATGGTGGCGAAGGTGCCGATCATCACCTTCAACAACCCCAACGCCCTGCAGCGCGAATCCGGCGGCGTCTTCATCGAGAGCGAAGAGGCCGGCAAGCCGAACTTCAACGATCCGGAGACGAACGGCGCCGGTGCCGTGGTGGCGAACAGCGTCGAAAGCTCCAACGTCGACATCGCCGACGAATTCACCAAGATGATCGTCACCCAGCGGAGCTATTCCGCCAACGCGAAGATCGTCACCACCTCGGACGAAATGCTTCAGGAAGTGCTGGGGCTGAAGCGCTAAGCGCGGTCCTGACCTTCTGATTGCCTGATCGCTTCTCTACCGATCGCCAGCTTCCCGATCGCCGGTTCCCTGATCGTTTGAATGGGGGGCGGCAGCCGTCCCGGCACCGCCCCGACCATCCCGATCCGTGAAAGGTCTCCCGCCATGTCCCTCTTCGCAGCCTTGAACAGTGCCACGGCCGGGCTGCGCACGGTCCAGACCAGCGTCAAGCTGGTTTCGGACAACATCGCGCAGGCCAACGACCCGAACCGCACGCGCCACACCGCCCAGCAGTCGGTGGACGCCAGCGGTCAGGTGGTCAGCACGACCTATCGGCGGGAGGTCGACAAGGCGTTGATGGCCCAGGTCATGGACCTGACCTCGCGCGATGGCGGATCGCAGGTGACGACCACCTACATGCAGCAGCTGGGCGACCTGATGCGGACCACCAACGGGACGCCGCTGCTGAACGAGTATTCCGACAAGTTCCAGGCCGCGATCAAGACGCTGTCCACCTCGCCGGAGGATGAGACCGCCCAGTACCAGCTGGTCCAGGCGGCCGAAAGCTTCTCGCGCGAGATCCGCCGCGTGTCGGAGGGGGTGGAGCAGATCGACCGCGACATGAAGACCGACATCACCAAGTCGGTCGACACGGTCAACGACCTGCTGAAGCAGATCAACTCGATCAACAACGACATGGTATCGCTGCAGGGCCAGGGGGCCGCCGCCAACAGCGTCGCCGACAAGCGCGACGGGCTGGTCCGCGAACTGAGCACCTACATGGGAATCCGCACGGTGGAGCGGCCGGATGGCCGGCTGGCGATCTTCACCCCGTCGGGCCTGGCGCTGGTCGATGCGCAGCCGGCAAATCTTTCCTATGACGGCGGCAACATCAACCTACAGGTCGGCAATCAAGTCACCTCGATCAACAACCACCTGACCACCGGCAAGCTGGGCTCGCTGATCCAGATGCGCAAGGACGGCTCGACCACCGAGCCGCCGACCCCGGCCAGCGGCGACCCGACGACGGAGATCATCCGCAAGCTGCGCTCGCAGCTGGACGAGTTCGCCAAGGCCTTCACCGGCCCGACCAAGCCGGGCGAGCCCACCAGCTTCGCCGACGCCTACGACAACGGCGGCACGGCCGCCGCCGGCGAACAGGCCAACCAGTTCTTCACCGGAACCGACCGTTTCACCATCAACATCAACGCCAAGCTCCTGGACAACACCAGCAAAATCAAGCAGTCCGCCATCGACGACATCGTCAAGTCGGTCAATGCCGCCGGCCGCAGCTTCAGCGCCGACGGCCTGCAGATGAAGGACACCACTTACAGCGCCATGGGCAGCGCCATCACCGGCACCTGGATGGCCGCGGCCAAGACCGCCAGCACCGCCGCCGATTCCAACAAGGAGTCCATGCAGCTCCTCAGCGAGCGCTACCAGTCGCAGACCGGCGTGAACATCGACGAGGAAATCGCCCAGCTCCAACAGCTCCAGACCTCCTACCAGGCTTCGGCACGGGTCATGCAAGTGGCCAATGCAATGTTTGATGCGCTGGAGGCGGTGGTCCGATGAGCTCGATAACGGGAGTCAGCAGCTACTCGAAATATCTGAGCCTTGTCCGGAACCTGTCCGGGGGCCAGAACGACATCAACAAGCTGTCCGAACAGCTGACCACGGGCAAGAAGTCGGTCGATCTGAACGCCTACGGTCCGGAGGTGCAGAAGCTTCTGGACCTCAGGGCGGAGATGGCGAAGAAGAGCAACTACATCCAGAGCATCAACACCGCCGCACCGCGCGTTGCCGCGACGGACAAGGTGCTGACCTCGATGGAGTCGATCGTGTCGAGCTGGACCTCCAGCACGACCTTCCCCTTCCAGCCCGGTCCGGCCAGCGTCACCACGCCGACCAACACCAACCCCGACGGGATGAAGCTGTCGATCGACGCGTCCAAGTCGACGCTGACAGTCGGCGCCAAATACACGGTTACTGCGGTCCCGTCGCAGCAGGGCACCAACGGCACCTTCGACGTCACGGTGACCGACGGTCTGGGCGGCAAGACCACCCGCGCCATCAACCTGGGCACCACCCCGCCCAACGACGGCAAGGGCTACAACTTCAACATCTCCGGCGGCCCCGGCGAGGGCGCGATCCTGAACCTGACCTTCGACAGCCTGAAGGCGGCGTCGAGCAGCAGCTTCTCCGTCAGCTTCCCGCAGGCCGACCAGGTCAAGGACCGTGCCGAGGGCGCTATGCGCGACATCCAGGCGCTGCTGAACCAGCGCTTCGGCGACCGCTACCTGTTCGCCGGCTCGCGCTTCGGGACGGAACCGGTCACCGACCTGACGGCGACGACGCAGACCAGCAAGATCACGCTGAACGGCGCGGTGGTGAACACCGACGATTATTTCGAGGTGACTGTCTCCGGCAAGACCTTCGGCTATCAGATCCAGGCATCCGACCCGAAGACGCTGACCTTCGTCGCCCAGACGCTGACCACCCAGATCAACGCCGCCACCCCGCCGCTGCCGATGACGGTGTCGACCTCCAACGGCATCATCTCCCTGGTCGGCCAGCAGCCGGGGCAGAAGTTCGACCTGTCCGCCCGCGTCGTCAACTCCGCCACGGTGGAGAACACCGCGACCGCGCCCTCGACCACCCAGGCGCCGACGGCCACCCTGCCGCAGATCGACCGCTTCACCCTGAACGGCGCCGCGGTGGACATCGGCGACACCTTCGAATTCACGGTCGCGGTCGGCGATCCCGACGATCCGTACAACCAGAACTACTATATGAAGAATCCGACCGAGCCGCACGACCTGCCGCCCTATCAGTCCTACAAGGTCAGCTACACGGTCAGCGACACCGACTATGCCGCCGGCGTCACCAATGTCGGGCAGGTGGCCGACAAGCTGCGCCAGCAGTTCGGCAACCTGAACCCTGCCCCGCCGGTCACCATCGACGCGCTCGGCAACGGTCCGGGCATCGCGCTGACCAGCACGGCCAATGCCGATCCCAACCACCCCGGCCGCTCGTCGCTGTTCTCGACCAGCGCCAAGGTGACGAACGGGTCGCTGCAGAACACCATCTCGGTCGGCACGCTGCCGCCGGAGCAGGACAGCCAGACCGCCGTGCCCAATGCCGAGCCGCCGGACCTGCCCTTCTACGATTCCGAATATCTGACCAAGGGCAAGAATCCCGACGCGTACCGCAAGTCGCAGGTGACGATCGACGACAACCTGAACCTGACCTATGGGGTCAGCGCCGACGATCAGGCGTTCCAGACGCTGGTGAAGGCGATGCAGCTGGTGCGGACGGCGGCGGCCAACCCCGGCAAATGGACCGAATACAGCACCCAGGCGCGCGAGATGCTGACCCAGGCATCCGACCAGATCCGCTCGGTCCACGCCAAGGTCGCCTCCGACGCCGCCACGCTGGAGACCAACAAGGACGCCCACACGGACTCGGTCGCCACCCTGACCGACCGCGTCGCCAAGATCGAGGGCATCGACCAGACCGAGGTCGCGGCCCGGCTGAGCAGTGCGATGAATGTCCAGCAGGCGACCTACACCGTCGCCGGCCAGACACAGAAGCTGTCGCTGCTGAATTATCTGGCCTGAAAAAGAAAGGAGGCGGCCAGACCGGCCACCCCCTGCTTTCCGTCAGAACACGCAGCCGATCACTTGGAACGGCCGGCCGACTGGGTGAAGTTGTCGTAAGGCAGCTCGGCCACGCGGAACCACAGCTGCACCTCCTCCAGGAAGGGCTTCCAGCTGTCGTAGACGGCCTTGAAGTCCGGGTTGGTCTTCGCGATGTCGTCGTACAGCTCGAAGGCGATCTTGTGGGCGGCTTCCATCAGGTCGCGCGGATAGGGGCGCAGCAGAGCGCCCTTGGCGACCAGACGCTTCAGCGCCTTGGCGTTCTCGGCGTCGTAGCGGGCGGTCATCGCGCCGTTCGCCTCGGCGCAGGCCGCGGTCATGATCGCCTGATAGGACTTGGGCAGCGCCTCCCATTCCTTCTGGTTGATGTAGAGCGAGACCTGCGGCCCGCCTTCCCACCAGCCCGGATAATAGTAGTATTTGGCGACCTGGACGAAGCCCAGCTTCTCGTCGTCATAGGGGCCGACGAACTCGACGGCGTCGATGGTGCCCTTTTCCAGCGCCGGGTAGATGTCGCTGCCGGCGATCTGCGTCGGAGCGGCGCCCAGCTTGGCCATGATCTGGCCGGTGATGCCGGCGATGCGGATCTTCAGGCCGTTGAAGTCGGCCAGCGACTTGATTTCCTTGCGGTACCAGCCGCCCATCTGGGCGCCGGTGTTGCCGGCCGGGAACTGGACGATGCCGTGCTTGGCGAAGAAGGTGCGCATCACCTCCTGGCCGCCGCCATACTGGAACCAGGCGTTCTGCTGGCGGGCGTTCGGGCCGAAGGGAATCGCGGTGTCGAAGGCGAAGGTCGGATCCTTGCCGACATAATAGTAGCCGCAGGTGTGGCCGCACTGGACGGTGCCGTTCTGCACGGCGTCCAGCACCTGAAGACCGGGGACGATCTCACCGGCGGCATGCACGCGGATCTGGAACTTGCCGTCGGTCGCCTCGGACACGCGCTTGGCGATCAGTTCCGACGTGCCGACGAGGATGTCGGTGCTCTTCGGGAAGCTCGAAGCCAGACGCCACTGGATGGCCGGCTGGCTCTGCGCGATGGCCGGGGCCGCGAGGGTCGAGGCGGCAACGGTCGAAACGGCACCGACGCCGGCCTTGGTGAGAAACGCTCTTCTTTCCACTCCCGCTACTCCGCAAGATTATTGCTATTGCCGACAATTTCCGCGACCCGCGATGAATCAGGGAATTTCAGCGACTTAGGCGAGAGCGTAACAAAGCATCCGATGCGGCGCCCTGCATCGCATAAATGTGCATGCCTGCCTTTCGAGGGTGTAACCGGCACCCTCGAAGAGCTTACGCAGGGACGGGTCAGGCGGGGGTGCGCAGGCGTCCCAGGAAGACCGACAGCGGCGGCATCACCAGCGTCCGCCCATCGGCGGTCAGCTCCGGCGGCAGGGCGCCCGGCGCGCGGGGAATGGGCAGGGCTTCCGGTTCGCCACGGCCACGCAGAGCGAATTCCGCCGGCCGGTCGGCCATGTTGAAGACGGCGAGGAGACGGTCGTCGCCCGTGCTGCGCTCGAAGGACAACAGGTCGCCATGCTCCTCCACCGCGGTGACGCCGCCGCTGCGCAGCGCTTCCAGGTCACGGCGGAGCGAGAGGGCGGCACGCCAAACCGCCAGCGGGCTGCCCGCGGTCCGTTCCTGCCGGTCGACGGCGAAGTCGCGATGGGTGTCGGGCACCGGCAGCCAGGGGTCGGCGACGGTGAAGCCGGCATGGGGCTCGGCGGCCCGCCAAGGCATCGGCGTGCGGCTGCCGTCGCGTCCCTGGAAATCGGGCCAGTAGGTGATGCCGAACGGGTCGCGCAGTTGGTGCTGTTCCAGTGCCGCGTTGGGCAGGGCCAATTCCTCTCCTTGATAGAGGCAGACTGTGCCGGGCAGCGAGGCCGCCAGCGTCGCCAGCAGGGCGTTGAAGGCCTGTGGATCGGCGCCGGCGGGCAGCCAGCGGCTGGCGGCCCGCTCCACATCGTGGTTGGACAGGCTCCAGCAGATCGACTCCGGCCGTCCGGCGGCGCTCAAGGCCTGGGCGAACCCCTTGGCGCTGAAGGGTTGCTTGGCCAGAGACAGGGTGTAGGCGGCGTGCAGTCCCTGCGGCGTGCAGTAGGCGGCGATGCGTTGGCCGGCACCGGGCTGGCTGGACAGCTCGCCCAGAAGGACGCGGCCGGGATAGCGCTCCACCGTCTCGCGCAGGCGGGACAGGATGCTGCCGATGGCCGGGTGCATCATGTCGTAGATGTGCTGTTGCAAGGCGAAGGGCTTCAGCGGCGGTTCGGACCCGCGCCAGACGGCGGCGGGGTTGGAGCGCAGTTGCGGGTCATGGGCGAAGAAGTCGACGGCGTCGATGCGGAAGCCGTCGACCCCGCGCTCCATCCAGAATTCGGCCGTCTCGCACAGCGCATCCATCGCCGCGGGGTGGTGCAGGTTCAGCGCCGGCTGGCTGGACAGGAAATGGTGCAGGTAATATTGCCGCCGCCGCGGCTCCCAGCTCCAGGCGGCGCCGCCGAACACCGACAGCCAGTTGTTCGGCGCGGTGCCGTCGGGCTTGGCGTCGGCCCAGACATACCAGTCCGACTTGTCGTTGTCGCGCGACCGGCGGCTTTCGACGAACCAGGGGTGGGCGTTGGAGGTGTGGCCGCAGACCAGATCGACCAGCACCTTCAGTCCCAGCCCATGGGCGCGTTCGATCAGCCGGTCGAAGACGGCGAGATTGCCCATGCGCGGATCCACCGCCCGGTGGTCGGCGACGTCATAGCCGAAGTCGGTGCGCGGCGACGGGTAGAAGGGGCTGATCCACACCCCGTCGACACCCAGCGAGGCCACATGGTCCAGCCCCTCGATCACGCCGTCGAGGTCGCCCCAGCCGTCGCCGCCATGGTCGCGGAAGCTGAGCGGATAGATCTGGTAGAGCGCCGCCCCGTTCAGCCAGGACAGGTTCGGGCCGGACGATTGGGAAAGGGAAAGAGTGTGGGGCAAGGCAGCAGGCTCCGCGCCGGGTGGTGCACATGCGGGTCGCAGAGGTGCGGCTCGCGGTATCAGCTTCCTGCCTCATGGCTAACGAAAGGTTACCGGCCGTTCGTCGTCACAGGACTAGGTCGTTGGGCGGGACCGGCCATCGGGACAGAAACTTGCGGGTGGGTGCCCTGAGCCTTGGCCGTTGGGAGGCGCTGCGGCTATACCAGCGGCGCGGTTATGGCGGCTCTGGCCGGGGAGCGGAAATGCGGCGCGACGGAACGGCGGTTGAAACGGCCATGGCGAAAGGCGAAAAGCGGCTGGGCCGTTACCGGCTGCTCGACCTGATCCGGCAGGACGGCGACGCCCGGCTGCACCGCGCCCTGGATGCCAACGGACAGGCGGTGGCGCTGTGGACCGTGCCGCTGGCCCGCCTGTGCGCCGATGCCGCCGGGCTGGAGAAATTCCGGCGGATGGCGGGCGCCGCGGCCCGGCTGTCTCACCCGGCCATTTCGGCAATCCTGGCCTCCGGCGAGCTTGCCGGCACCGCCTTCGTTGCCACCGCACCGGCCGATGGGCCGACGCTCGCCACGAGGCTGGCCGACGGACCGCTGGAGTGGGAGGACACCGTCGCGACGCTGGACCGCGTGCTGGACGCGCTCGCCGCAGCCCATCGGGCCGGCGTGATCCATGGCGCGCTTGGCGCCGACACCGTGCTGCGCGCCGGACCGGCGGCGGTGGTCGCCGGGTTCGGACGTGCGGCCTTGACCGCGGTAGCGGTGGACCGGTGCGACGATCTGGCCGCCGCCGTGGGGCTGACCGAACGGCTTCTGGCCGGGCACGACCAGCGGCCGGGGGTGTCGGCCCTGCTGGCGACATTGCGCGCCGATGGGGCTGGAGCGTTTCCGGATGCAGGTGCGCTGCTCCGGGCCGTCAGCGCGTTGAATGGAGCGTCCGCTCCGTCGGCTGGCGCGGCACCGGGACGAGCCCGCCGCTGGCCGCTGCTGCTCGGCGGCATTGCCGTGCTGGGCGGCTTGGCTGCGGCAGCGGTCCTGGACCGGCCTGCCCCGCCTCTACCGCCACCCGTGGCGATGGTCAAAGACGCGTTGCCCGAACCGGCATCCGAGCCGCCTGCATCCTCCCCTACAGCGCCCCCTGCACCGGCACCCTCCCTGCCGCCGGTCCCTCCCCCGGCAGCACCCCGGCAGCCGCAGGTCGCGGCGGTGGCGGCGGCGCTGCGCTCCATTCCCTGCGCGCTGGTCGGCGTGGAAACGACCGGGGGGAGGCTGCTGGTTTCGGGGACGGTCGCCGGGGCCCGGGCGGAGACGGCGGTGCGCGAAACGGTCGAGACCCTTGCCGCCGGCTGGGACCATGGCTTCGACCTCGCCAGTGCGGATGCGCAGTTCTGTGCGCCCCTGGGCAGCGTCGCCATGGCGCTGGACGCCAACCGCGGCTTGGCCGAGCCGTTGACGGTGAGCATGCCGGAGGGGCCGGCGCTGAATGCCGGCGATCAGCTGATGCTGGAGATCCGGGCGCCGGCCCGTCCGGTCCGGTTGCAGGTCGATTATTTCACCATCGACGGCAGCGTCGTGCATCTGCTCCCCAACCCGTCGGACAGCGCCATCGCGCTTGCGGCAGGCGCATCGCGCCGGCTGGGCGAGAGGGGGGAGGACGGGAAGCCGGGGACCGGGCGTTCCTGGACCATCGGCCCGCCCTATGGAACCGAAATGCTGCTGACCATCGCCACGGCGGTGCCTCTCTTCGCCGCCCCGCGGCCGGAGCAGGAGCCGGCAGCCGACTATCTGGCCGCATTGACCGATGCGCTGGCCGCGCTGCCGGACGATGCCCCGGCGGCGCTGGCGGATGCCCGCTTCATCGCCACCGGGCCTTGACCGACAGGGTGACCGGCAAGGCTCGATGGATGGATCCTGCCGGGACGGTCAGGCAGTCGCGGCGAAGCGTCCGACCACCACCGTCACATTGTCCATTCCGCCGGCCGCATTGGCGGCATCCACCAGCGCGGCGGCGGCAAGGGCGGGGTCGGATTCCTGACGCAGGATGCGGGCGATGACGCCGTCCGGCAGCATGCCGTTCAGCCCGTCGGAACAGAGCATGACGACATCGTCCGGCATCAGCGACTGCACGCTGACGTCCGGCTCCACATCCTCAGCCGTGCCGAGCGCGCGGACGATGATGTTCCGTTGCGGCGCGGTTCCGCGCCCGCCATTGTCCAGCCATATCTGATAGAGGCTGTGGTCGCGGGTCAGGGTGCGCAGTTCTCCGTCGCGCAGGCGATAGACCCGGCTGTCGCCGGCATGGAACACCGCCATGTAGGCGGTTCCGGGAATCCGCCACAGCCCGGCGACGGTGGTGCCCATGCCGCGCCCCGACGAGAACCCGCGGGCCAGATTCAGCTCGTGGATCGCCCGGTTGGCCTGCTGCACCGCAGACCGTGCAACCGACAGCCCATGGCGCACCGCCGGCTCTGTCGCCGCCGGGTCGGTCTGGGTGCGGTCGGCGTCGTCACGCTTCGCCAGAGCGATCGGATTGGACGGCGCATGGTCCAGCAGGATGCCGGAGATCACCTCGACCGCCTTGCGGCTGGCGATGTCGCCGCCGGCATGACCGCCCATGCCATCGCAGACAACCGCGAATTCCCCGGCAATGTTGACCTGGAAATCGTCCTCGTTGCGGGAACGGGCGCGGCCGACGTCGGTCAGCCCGGCGACGGTCAGGGCAAAGGCAACGTTCGGCATTCAGGCGGCGGCTCCCGTCTCGCATCTGGGCCGGCTCGATTGGAACCGGTCCCATCAGGGCCGAAAGCACCGGCGGGATACCGGCGGCAAGGGAAAGGAGCGGCGGCCGTTTGCCCGATAATGGCGCAAGCCCCGCGAAAGATACAGCGGCGATTGCATTGGGGCGTTACAGGCCGGCGATGCTCCGCTGGCGTCGCGCATCCGATGTGGTAAGGTCCCCCGATATGCCGTCGGACAAGGGGTGGACCGCCATGGTCGGCAGTATCGGCATCGCGCTCAGCGGTTTGACCGCCCAGACCCGGCGGCTCGACGCCTCGGCCGCCAACGTCGCGAATGTGCGCTCCACCGGGGCCGTTCCGAGCGCCGACGGCGGGGCGGACGGCAAGCGAGCGGCCTACCAGCCCATCGCGGTCGCGCAGAGCGACGCCAATCCCGGCACGCGCACCAGCTTCACGCCGATCACGCCGGCCTATTTGCAGGAATATGCGCC
Organism: Azospirillum sp. A29; assembly: GCF_042604625.1. Classification (NCBI taxonomy): domain Bacteria; kingdom Pseudomonadati; phylum Pseudomonadota; class Alphaproteobacteria; order Rhodospirillales; family Azospirillaceae; genus Azospirillum; species Azospirillum sp. A29. Next base: position 164,448 of record NZ_CP170467.1, on the reverse strand, counting down.
CGACGACAGTGCGGCGAACGGCGACGGCATGGTCGCGGCGCCGAACGTCGATCTGGCGACCGAGCGCATCAACCAGATGGCGGCCAGCCGGGCCTATGGCGCCAATGTCGCCGTGGTCCGGACCCAGGACGAGATGTTGACGTCCCTGCTCGATTCCAAAGTCTGACCGACGGGAAGCTCGGCTGTCGGGATCTGTTGGTGAGAACTCAGACGGTGATGTTCAGAGTCTGACCGCGCGTCGGCGTGACGTTGCCGCCGCCGGAGCCGCCACCGGAGCCATTGCCCGACTGCATCAGGGTTTCCACCGTCGCCTGCTGCTGTTCGGCATTCTGGTTCAAAGCCTTGACGCCGAAAGCCATTTGCCCCTGCGCCTGCATCAGGGACATCGCCGCACCGGCGGTCGATGACGTGACATCCATACCCATCCTGCCCCCTGCAAGCCGCGCCCCTGGAACAGGGCGTCCTCAGATCACGACATTGACCCGACCGGCGGATGTGCCGGTGGAAGTGGTCGCGACCGAAGCGGAGTGTGCCACGAATGCCGCGGCGGCGGAAGCGGTCGACGTGACCGGAGCCGCGGTCCGGGGGGTGGAAGCGGTGGCGGTACCGGCCGTTGCAGTCCCATCGGTCCCGCCGCGCCCATAGGCCGCAGAGCGGCCGCCGGCCTGTCCTCCCGTTTGGCTGCCCTGGCCGCTTGCGCCGACCGTCAGCTTCAGCAGGGAGGCGCGTTCCGCGTCCTTTTCCTTCTGCTGGGCTTCCTTGTACTGCTTCAGGGCGGCTTCGGTCGGAATCTGCGAGACGGTCTTCCCGTTCGCCGGGTCGCGGTACAGCATCACCAGCCGCGAGGCGTCGGTGTCGTAGCTGAAGGCGACGGTCGGGAAGCGGTTGACCAGCGGCTCGGTTGTGCCGGCCGTATCGGCTTCCGCCTGCGGGACGGTGCTGGAGGTCGGAGTCCGGGTGCCGGCCCCTGGGTCAACGGCATCGCTGCCGCGGGGCGTCATGAAGGCGAACGGCCGCGAGACCGTCGATGTGGCCACCGCCACGTTCATGACCAGATTGTCCGGATCGGTGAATGTTGAACATTAAATTACCTTAACCCTGGCAGCGCGTAAAGGGTTTCTTTACACTTATTTGGAGTAGGGATTCTAACTCATATGGAGAAAGGGGATTTCCGATGCGCAAAATATTTAGGTCGGAAACTAAGATACTCCTGTCCACATGCTTGCGGTGACTGCCCCGGTCGTCCTAAAGCGTTGAGCTATGGCCACCATCCTCGAAGCCTTGACGCTGGCGCTCGACCTGCATCTCGCCGGCCGTTTCGGTGAGGCGCAGGAACTCTATACCCGCATCCTCGATGTCGAGCCAGAGCAGCCGGACGCGCTGCATTATCTGGGCGTCCTCGCCGGACAGATCGACCGTGGAGAGTTCGGCCTGACGCTGATCGGCAAGGCGCTGGCCCTGCGGCCGGAGGCGGCCGACATTCACGCCAACCGCGCCAATCTGCTGCGTGGGCTCGACCGGCTGGACGAGGCCGAGGACTCCTACCGCCGCGCGCTGGCCCTGCGCCCCGATTTTGCGGAGGCCTGGACCGACCGCGCCTTCGCCCGCCATGGCCGCGGCGATCCGGCCGCCATCGACGCCACCGCCACGATGCTGGAGCGCGCCCTGCGGATCGAGCCGGCACTGGATCCGGCGCGGGAAAAGCTGGTCGATCTGCTGCATGCGCGCGGCCGTCTGCGGCTGGAATCCGGGCAGGTGACGCCGGCGCTGTCCGACCTGATCCGGGCCGCGGCACTCGACCAGCAGGATGCCGATATCGCCTTCCTTCTGGGCAATGCCCTGTTCGCCGCCGGGCTGCGCGCGGATTCGGTGATCGCCTTCCGCAACGCGCTGGCCCTGGTGCCGGATTTCCTGTCGGCGGCGCTGAATCTCGGCATCGCGCTGGCCGCGACCAACCATGCCGCCGCGGCGCTGGCCCCGCTCCGCCATGCCGTCCGCATCGACCCGGCCCATCCGGCGCCCCGCGACACGCTGGCGCTGGCGCTGCGTTCGCTGGGCCATGCCGAGGAGGCCGACGCGCTGCTCATGCCCGCGCCGCCCCTGCAGCCGGTCAAGCCGGCCCCCAAGCCCGCTCCTCCGTTCCGCCGGCCGCGCCGTCGGTCCTGAGCGGCGTTCGTACCCCCCGGTCTAAACCGCCGCCCTAAACCGCTGGCCGCTCGGCCAGCACCACCAGCCCCATCACCGGTTCGCCGCTTTCGAAGCGCAGCCGGTCGTGGTCGCATCGCCCCAGCACAAGCCCGGCATCCGCCACCGCGGTGCGGATGTAGGCTTCGGCATGGGCATAGCGGCCGTGGGTGGCGACGCGGTGGGGCCGTCCGTCGGCCGGGTCCAGTACCTCCACCGTGAAGGCCAGCCGGCCGCTGGGGCGTAGCGCGGCGCAAGCCGCGGCAAGAGCGTCGTCGAGGACGCCGAAGTAGCAGAACACGTCGGCCGCCATGATCAGATCGAAGGCCAGCCGATGCGTGGCCAGGAAGCCGACCAGCTCCGCCGCATGCAGCCCGTCATACAGGCCGCGGGCACGGGCGCGGTTCAGCATGCCGTCCGACAAATCGACGCCGACCAGCCGGCGGGCGTAGGGCCGGAGCGCTTCGGCGCACAGCCCGGTGCCGCAGCCGGCATCAAGCACGTCGAGGTCGCCGGCCGGGACATCATCGGACAGCAGCCCGGCGAGAAGGGCCGGGGCACGATAATCCAGCTCGGCCAGCTTGCGGTCGAACTCATCGGCGAACAGGTCGAAGGTCTGGCGCACATAGTCGTCGGGCGCGCGCGGGTCGGCCTCCTCGCCGGCGATGGCGGCACCGATGTGGCGGGCCAGCGGGTTGTCCGGGTGGTCGCGCCGCCACAACCTAGCCAACGCCGCCGCGTCTTCCTCCCCGCCCTGTTCGTGCAGCAGATAGAGCACGGCGCCGAGATTGTCATGGGCATCGGCCCAGTCCGGCCGAAGGGCCAAAGCCCGCCGGTAATCCACCGCCGCCCCACCGAAGCGGCCGAGGTCGCGCAGCAGGTTGCCGCAGTTGTTCCAGGCCTCGGCATGGTCGGGACGAAGGGCGAGCGCCTGACGGAAGGCGGCTTCCGCCTCGTCCTGCCGCTCCGCCTGACGCAGAACGGAGCCGAGATTGTAGTGCGCCATCCCCTCATGCAGGCCATGGAAGACGGCGGCCCGGTAGGCGGCGGCGGCCTCGTCCAGACGGCCAAGCGCGCGCAGGGCGTTGCCGTGGTTGTTGTGGGTGCCCGCGAGCGTCGGGTCGGAGGCCAGCGCCTGGGCATAGAGCGGTTCCGCCCCCGCCGCGTCGCCGGCCGCGGCCAGCGCATCCGCCTGCCGGCTGAGCTTAGCCGCGGGTGGCACGGCGATTCCCGCCAGCCCCCTGCGCAACCCGCCCCGCAAGGACGAGCGTGACCCTGCCATCGCGTGTTCTCCCCTCTTCCGCAGGTCGATTACCCGCCGATATCAATGGCATCTTTACCGTGATCCACCGATGATGGCACTCCCTTTGAGGGTGCGGGCAGTCAGGGACGGGGCCGGAACGTGGCGAAGCACACCAACATGCTGGCGCAGGCAGTGGCACACCATCAGGCCGGGCGTGCCGCCGAGGCGGAGCGCGGCTACCGCGACGTGCTGACCAAAGACCCGGGCAACGCCGACGCGCTGCATCTGCTGGGGGTGCTGGCCCTGCAATCGGGCCATGCGGAAGAGGCGGTGACCCTGATCGTCAAAGCCCTGGCGCAGACCAGGGGCGTCGCCGATTACTGGGACAATCTGGGCAGCGCGCTGTCCGCTGCCGGCCGGACGGACGAGGCGGTGCAGGCCCACCGCAACGCCACCATCTTGGACCCGCAAGGGGCGCAGCGGCGGCACAATCTGGGCAATGCGCTGGCAGCCCTTGGCCGTCACGACGAGGCACAGCGGGCCTTCGCCGCGGCGCTGGCGTTGAAGCCGGATTATGCCAAGGCCTGGTACAATCTCGGCAACGGCCATGCCGCGCTGCACCGCTATGGCGGGGCGGTGACGGCGCTGGACCGCGCGGTGCAACTGGCGCCGGGCATGGTGGAGGCACACAACAATCTCGGCGACGCGCTGGCGATGGCCGGCCGGCTGGACGAGGCCATCGCACAGCACCGGCTGGTGACCCGGCACCGCCCCGACGATGCCACCGCCTTCTACAATCTGGGTGCCGTCCTGCAACAGAAGAGCGCTTTCGAGAGTGCCGAGATCGCCTATCGTCAGGCTTTGAAGCGCAACCCGCACCACAGCGCCGCGCTGAACAATCTGGGCAGCGTCCTGAAGCGGCTGGGCCGTCCCGATCAGGCGGAGCTGTGCCACCGGCAGGCGCTGGACCTGCACCCGGAGTTCGTGGAGGCGCGCTACAATCTCGGCAACGCCTTGCAGGCGCAGGGGCGCTACGAGGAAGCGGCGGCCTGCTTCGAGGAGGCGCTGGCCCAGCAGCCCGACCTTGCCACCGCCACCTACAACCTGTCTCTGCTGGCGCTTCTTCACGGCGACATCGCGCGCGGCTGGGCAGGGTACGAACGGCGCTTCGCCGCCGGCGAGGCGGTGCCGAACCGGCGCTTCCCGATTCCGCGCTGGGGTGGAGAGGTGCTGCGCGGCAAGAGGCTGCTGATCTGGCGCGAACAGGGCGTGGGCGACGAGATGATGTTCGCCTCCTGCTATCCGGACGTCGTCGCCTGGGCGGGTGGACCGGTCACCATCGAATGCGATCCGCGTCTAGTGCCCCTGTTCCGCCGCTCCTTTCCGAAAGCCACGGTGCGGGCCGAAAGCTGCACCGGTGACGCTTTCGGCGAGCCCATGCGGGAAACCATCGATCCGCCCGACTGCGACCTCCAGGTTGCGGCGGGCGACCTGCCGGAACTGCTGCGCGGCAGCCTGTCCGCCTTCGAACCGCAAGGCCCCTGGCTGGTGGCGGACCCGGCGCTGGTGGAGCGGTGGCGGGAGCGGCTGGCGGGGCTGGGCCCGGGCCAAGGTCTGGGCCTGCGGGTCGGCATCGGCTGGCGCAGCCAGCTGATGACCGTCGACCGCAAGGCCGCCTATGTGATGCTGGACCAGTGGGGACCGCTGTTCGCCGTGCCCGGCCTGGTCTTCGTCAATTTGCAGTATGGCGACTGCGAAGCGGAGATTCGGGCGGCGGAGGAACGCTTCGGCGTGACCATCCACCGCTGGGCCGATCTGACCCTGAAGGACGATTTCGATGGCGCGGCGGCACTGACCGCCAATCTGGATCTGGTGATCTCGCCGGCGATGTCGGCGGGCGAACTGGCCGGTGGGCTGGGGGTTCCGGTCTGGCGCTTCGGCAGCCGCGACTGGACCCAGTTGGGCACTGAAGCCCGCCCCTGGTTCCCGACCATGCGTCTGTTCCAGCCGGGGCCGGGCGAAGCGCTGGATTCGATCATCGGAGCCATCGCCCAGGCATTGCGCGCCATGATGCCGGAACCCAAGCCCGCTCCCGGGGAGAAGGCGGTTCCCGAACCGGAAACGCCCGCCGATTTCGATGCGCTGCTGAACCATGCCGCCGACCTTCACCGCAACGGCCGGCCGGACGAGGCGGAAGCGGCCTACCGTGCCGCCATTGCCACCGATCCCCGACGCGAAGCTCTTGGTCATCCCGACGCCCTGCATCTGCTCGGGTTGTTGATGCACCAGACCGGGCGGAACGACGATGCGCTCGCCCTGATCGGCGAAGCGCTGCGCATCGACCCGGCCTTTCCCCAGGCCTGGAACCATCTGGGGCTGGTGCATGAAATGGAAAAGCGCCACGCCGAATCAACCTTCGCCTTCGCCCGCGCGCTGGCCCTGCACCCGGCCTATCCGGAGGCGCTGACCCATCTGGGCCTTGTCCATCAGATCGGTGGCCGGCCGGCCGAGGGCATGCGGCTGCACCGCCGCGCCATCGCCATCCAGCCCGACCATATTCCAGCCCATGCCAATCTCGGCCATGCCTGCGAGCTGACCGGGCAGACGTCGGAGGCGACTGGCCATTACCGCCGCGCGCTGGCCCTGCAACCGGAGTCGGCCGAGGCCAACAACAACCTTGCCACCATGGCGACGCTGGCCAACCGGCTGGACGAGGCGAAGTGCCATCTGCACCGCGCGCTGCGGGTCGATCCCGGCTTTGCGCTGGCGGCCTGGAATCTCGGGCTGATGGATCTCGCCGACGGGCGCATCGCGGAAGGCTGGGCCGGCTATTCGCGTCGCTTCTCCGCCCGGCAGTTGCAACGGGCCCGCCGCATCGACCGGCCGGTCTGGATGGGCGAGGCGCTGCGGGGCCGGCGACTGCTGGTCTGGTCGGAACAGGGCGTCGGCGACGAGATCCTGTTCGCCTCCTGCTTCGATGCCTTGAACGGGTTGGACGGGCCGGTCACCGTCGAGTGCGACCGGCGGCTGGTCAGCCTGTTCGCCCGCTCCTTCCCCGGGGTGGCGGTACGGGCTGAGACGGCGGACCCCGCCGGGCGGGAAACGATCGATCCGCCGGATTGCGAGTTGCAGATGCCGGCGGGCAACCTGCCCGCCCTGGTCCGCGACAGGGTGGCGCGTTATCCGGACCGTCGGGCCTATCTGCGTCCCGATCCCGGCCTCGTCGCCCAATGGCGAGACCGCCTCGCCGCCCTGCCCGGCCTGAAGGTGGGGCTGGCATGGCGCAGCCAGATCGTCACCGCGCAGCGTGCCGCCGCCTATACCGGCCTTGCCGACTGGGCGGCATTGCTCGACATGCCCGGCATCAGCGTGGTGATGCTGCAGTATGGCGACTGCACCGCCGAACTGGCGCGGGTGGAAACGGCAACGCGCCGGCTGCACCGGTGGGACGACCTGAATCTGAAGGATGATTTCGAAGGCGTTTCCGCCCTGATCGCCAACCTGGATCTGGTGATCTCGCCGGCCACCGCGGTCGGCGAACTGGCGGGTGCGCTGGGCACACCGGTCTGGCGGCTCGGCACCCGCGACTGGACGCAGATCGGCACCGGAGTCCGGCCCTGGTTCCCGACCATGCGCCTGATCCAGCCGCAGGAAGGCCAGGGGTTGGCCGACGCGGCCCGGCGGGCGGTTCATGCGCTGGCGGCGCTGGTTCCCACCGGATGAGCGACAGCCATAGCCTGCTTGCCGAGGCGTTCGACCGTCACCAGTCCGGCGGTTTCGACGAGGCGGAGCATCTTTACCGCCGCATCCTCGCCGGTGAGCCGGCGGAGGCCGAAGCCCTGCACCGCTATGGCCTGCTGGTCGCGCAGCTTGGCCGGCTCGAGGAGGCCGACGGGCTGCTCGCCCGCGCGCTGACCCTGAACTCAAGAGCGAGCGAGGTGGCGGTCAACCACGCAAAGATCCTGCGCGCCCTGCACCGGCCGGAGGATGCCGCCCGCCGGTTCCACCATGCCCTGGCCTTGTCGCCCGCTCTTCTGACTGCGCTGGAGGGGCTTGGCCATGCCGAACGCGAAGCCGGCCATACAGCTGCGGCGGCGGAATCCTATGGCCGGGCGGCCCGGCTCGGCACCGGTGCGGCGGTGCTGCATCGATGGGGCATCGCGCTGGACAGCCTCGGTCGGCCTGAGGCGGCGGCAGAGGCGTTGCGATGCTCCGCCCACCTCGATTCCACGGTTCCCTCCGTCGCCGTCAGGCTCGCCGCAATCCTCGAGCGGCTGGGATGCCAGGGCGAGGCTGCAGGCTGGTATCGCCGCGCGCTGGTGCTTCAGCCTAGCCGTGACGAGCTGCGTCGAGCGCTCTCCGACATCGCCGGACCGGCCGTTAGCCAGCCACCACTGGCATAACCCTTTGGTTCAAAGGGTCTGTTCGCCTCCGGATGGTAGTGCGCGAAGTGATTTCAAGACCCCACCCCTGCGACCCACTGTCATACGTCTGAACGGTTGAGGCATCTTTTCGCATGATTTGACCGCATAAAACGCAAGATTAAGGTTGTTCGGCGGTTCGGATGGGTGAACACTGCTGTTACCGGACCGTCACATTGGGGCGGGACGCGGACTGATCACATGGAGAGCGACTCATGCACACTGAAGCTCGCCTTTCGTCTCTGCAGGAAAAGCACATGCGCTTGGACCGGGCGATCCTCGACGAGGAGAAGCGCTCATGGCCGGATGAGAGCGCAGTAAAGCGCCTCAAACTCGAAAAGCTGCACGTCAAGGAAGAGATCGATCGCCTGACGCGCCCCGGCCCGCTGAATTGATCCCCCAATCACAGCAATGTCCTTTGATCTTCACCCTTAAATAGGGGTTAAAGGCCGGGTTGAGGTGGACCGCCTCATCCCGGCCTTTTGACATCCGAATTCCGGAAACAGCCGTCAGCCGCCGGCCCGGCGGACGCGCTCAAGGTCAGCCGCCACCTTGGGAAGGAGGTCGGCCACCCGTTCGCCGGGACCGGTCCAGAACAGCCGCATCGACGGAAACCAAGGCCGCACACCGGTGCCGAGCGCCGTCCAATCGCCCGTGCGTCCCAGCCGCCAGACCGGCACGCCGAGCGCTCCGGCCAGTTCGCCGGTGGAGGTCGCCGGAGCGATCACCAGATCCAGGGCCGACATCAGCGCCGCCGTGCCGTCGAGATCGTCGCGCAGGTCGAGGTCGGCAAAGTCATGCGGCGCCCGGCCGAAAGCGGCGCGCGCCGCCGCCAGTTCCGCATCGCAGTCACCATATTGCAGGTTGACCGGGATCAGGCCGGGCAAGGTCAGCACCGGCCGCCAATCTTCGATGCGCGTGTAGTCGGGCATGCGGTCGGGATCGAGCTGGCTGCTGCGCCAGACGGTGCCGACCCGCAGGCCGTCTCCCAATCTGGACAGACGCCGCCGCCAAGTCTCGACCGCCGCCGGGTCGGCGCGCAAGGCCGGTCCCACAGCGGCGCCCATAGTGGCGAAGGCCGACAGGGTGCCGCCCAATCGGCGAGACAGCGATCCGATGGGGACATGGGCGTCGATGTCGGACGACGGCTCGCCGGGCGAGGCGGGGGCTGGCCGCACCGTTGCGCGGGGGAAGGAGCGGGCGAACAGCGGTACGAAGCGGGGATCGCACTCGACGACGACATGGCCCCCGTCATGGTCGGCCCAGGCGATCAGCTCCGGCAAACGTTGTGCGAACATCAGCTCGTCGCCGATGCCCTGTTCGCGCCAGACCAGAAGGCGCTTCCCCGACAGAGGCCCGCCGCCCCACAGAGGGGCACCGGGGCGCCGGAATGCCGCCGCCATGTCGCGCGTGTCGAAGCGCCGGTCATAGCCGTCCCAGCCCCGCGCCAGCCGGCCGGCCGTCAGCTCCAGCAATCCGCCATTGAAGGCCGCCGCCGCGTGGCCGGGCTCAACCGCCAGCGCGCGGGCGCACCATGGCCCCGCCGCGGCCGGATCCCCCAGTTCGCGCAGCAGCCGGCCGCGGTTCGCCATTGCGTCGGCCAGGGCGGGGATGAGCGCCAGCGCACGGCGCCCTGCCCGTTCCGCCGCATCCAGCCGGCCGAGGCGGCGCAGCGCCACCGACAGGTTCATCCATCCGGCCTCCAGACCCGGTGCCCGACGGAGCGCCTGTGCATGCCCCCGCTCCGCTTCGGCCCAACGGCCCAGCCGGGCGAGGGCGACGCCGAGATTGTCGTGCGCCTCGGCCAGATCCGGGTCGGCCGCGACCGCCTTCCGATGGAGGTCGGCCGCGGCGGCGCTCCGCTCCAGCGCGTCGAGTGCATTGCCGAGGTTGGTCAAGGCCGCCGCACTGTCGGGCTGGACCGCCAGTGCGGTCCGGAAACTCGCCGCCGCCGGCTCCGCCAGCCCGAGTGCCAGACGGACATTCCCCAGGCTGATATGCGCCGTCGCATATTCCGGAGCCTCGGCGACCGCAGCGGCGATGCGCCCCTCCCCTCGCGCCGACGCGCCTGACTGGTGGGCGAGCAGGCCCGACAGGTGCAGGGCCACCGGGTCGCGCGGACGGCTTGCCAGCACCCGCTCATAGAGGGGAGCCGCCTCATCCCAGGCACCGCTGCGATGGGCGGCGATCGCAAGTTCCAGAAGCCTGTCCGGGTCGGGGTCCGGATCTGCACCGTCGGTAGCCCCGGAGTCGCCACCCCCTGCCCCGATCGCTGCCGGACTGGCCGCCCTGCCCCGCGGCGACGCACTGGCACGCAACGCATTCGTCATCCGGGCAATCGCGGCCTCAAGTCCTTCGTCCTGACTAGGCTGGAACAGCCGCATGGTCGGGAACCAGGGGCGGGCGCCGGTGGCAAGCTGCGTCCAGTCGCGGCTGCCGAAGCGCCAGACCGGGACCCCCAGCGCACCGGCCAGTTCGCCCGCCGACATCGCCGGCGAGATCACCAGATCCAGATTGGCGGTCAATGCCGCCGCGCCATCGAAATCGTCCTTCAGGGTCAGATCGGCCCAACGGTGGATGGTCACGCCGAAGCGCTCTTCCGCCGCCCGAATCTCGGCCTCGCAGTCGCCATACTGCAAATTGACGAAGGTTAGGTCGGGCACGGCGAACAGCGGTCCCCACTGCTCCAGCATCACATAGGCGGCCTTGCGGTCGGCGGTCATCAGCTGGCTGCGCCAGCCGATGCCGACCCGCAGGCCCGGGCCCAGCGCCGCCAACCGCTCCCGCCACCGCTCCACCAGAGCCGTGTCCGGCACCAGCCAGGACGATCGGGCGGGAAAGCGCTTCAGATCGGCACGGAGCAGGCGCGGCAGGCTGCCGGCGGCGATCTGGAGGTCGGCGTCGCGCGGGTCGGCACTCTCCGGCCGGACGTCGGCGCCGGGGAAGGATCGCGCAAAAAGCGGCACCAGCCGGCGGTCGCATTCGATCACCAGACGACCGGCGCGCCGCATCGCCTCCTCATAGCAGGAGGCGAACAGGATCTCGTCGCCCACCCCCTGCTCCCGCCACACCAGCAGCCGCCGCCCGGCAATGTTCTCGCCGCGCCATGCCCGCATGGTCAGCCGGCGCCGCTGGTCCTGGAATTGCGGCGTGGCGAAGCGCCAGTCATGGTCGGCCCAGCCGGCACGCAAGGCGCCCGTTTCCAGCAACAGAAGGGAGCGGTTGTATCGCGCCTGCGCGTGCTTTGGGTCGGCTGCCAGCGCCGCGTCGAAGGCAGCAAGCGCCTCCTCCTGCCGGCCGTGCCGTTTCAACAGATAGGCAAGGTTGCCGTGCGCATCGGCCAATGACGGCGCAAGCTCGATGGCGGTCCGGTGGCAGCTCTCCGCTTCCGCAATCCGGCCCATCGCTTCCAGGGCATTGCCGCGGTTGGTCCAGGCGACGGCAAGGCTGGGGTCGCAGCGGGTTGCACGGTCCAGAATTCGCGCCGCCTCGTCGAAGCGGAGCAGCTTGTGGAGGGCGCCGCCCAGATTGCTGAGGACATCGGCCGTTCCCGGCGTCAGGCTGACCGCAATGCGATGGACCCTCACCGCATCCCCAGGGGTGTCGGCCAGTTCGGCAAGGTGCCCCAGAGCGGGCGCCAGATCGGGGCGCAGGCGCAATGCACGGATGACGCCGCACCGGGCGGCCGCCACCTGCCCGGTGCGGCGGAGCAGCGCCGTCCGGTTTACCCAATGGCCGGCACCGTCCGGCTGTACGGCGACGCAGGCGCGGGATGCACGGTCGGCAGCTTCGAGCTGGCCCAGCCCCTGTTGGACTTCGCACAGGGCGGCACGGGCGGAAGCGTTGTGCGGGTCGGCGGCGGAGGCCCGGACCAGCAAGTCCTGCGCCTCCTCCAGCGAACCGCGCCGCTTGGCCAGCACACCGCCCAGATGCAGGGCGACCGAATGGCCGGGCGCCCTGTCGAGAAGTTGCCGCACCACGGACTCCGCCAGCGCAAAGTCGCCGGTGCGGTAATGGGCGACGGCTTCCGCCATCTTCCAGTCATCGTCGGGATCCGGCCTGGCGGGCGCAATCGTGGCCGGCTGCTGGGCCGGTTGCTGCGCCTGCGGCCTGCCGGACGCCATGCGCTGCAACTCCTTCGCCATCCGGGCGAGCGCCCCGTCCAGAGCTTCGCCGGGAGTCGGCTGGAACAGACTCATGGTCGGGAACCACGGGCGAACCCCGCTGCCCAACTGGGTCCAGTCGCGGGCACCGAAGCGCCAGACCGGAACCCCCAGCGCACCGGCCAGTTCACCCGCCGACATCGCCGGCGAGATCACCAGATCCAGATTGGCGGTCAGTGCCGCCGCGTCATCGAAATCGTCCTTCAGGGTCAGATCGGCCCAGCGGTGGATGGTCACGCCGAAGCGCTTCTCTGCCGCCCGAATCTCCGCTTCGCACTCGCCATACTGCAAATTGACGAAGACCAGGCCGGGCACGGCGAACAGCGGTCCCCACTGCTCCAGCATCACATAGGCGGGCGTGCGCTCCGACGTCATCATCTGGCTGCGCCAGCCGATGCCGACCCGCAGGCCCGGTCCTAGTCCCAGCCCCGCCAGCCGCTCCTGCCATCGCTCCACCAGCATCGGGTCCGGCACCAGCCAGGGCGCCTGCCCGTCGAAACCGGACAGGCTGGCGCGCAGACGGCCCGGCAGGTCGCCGGCCGGGACATGGGCATCGACGTCCGGCGGCTGGATGGTTTCATCGCCGCGGGCATCGACCGACTCCGCCCTGACAGTCGCCTGGGGGAAGGAGCGTGCGAACAACGGCACCAGCCGGCGGTCGCATTCGATCACCACATGCCCGGCCCGCCCGATCAGCGACGGGTAGCAGGAGGCGAACATGATCTCATCGCCGACCCCCTGTTCCCGCCAGACGAGCAGACGGCGACCGGCGGGATTTTCACCCTGCCACAGCGGGGCGGCGATCCGCCGGTTCACATAGCCTTTCGCCCAGAACCGCCGACGGTAGCCGTCCCAGCCACCGGGCAGATCGCCGCGGGAAAGCCGCAGCATGCCGCGGTTGAGATGCGCCGTGTTGAGCGATGGATTGACCGACAGGGCAAGGTCCATCCAGGGTTCGGCTGCGGTATCGTCCTGATGGCATTGCCAGAGCATCATGCCGAGGTTGCCGGCCGCTTCCGCATGCCGGCCGTCGATCTCCAGCGCACGCCGATGCGCGGCCTCCGCCTCGCCGATACGGCCGAGCCTTTGCAGGACCAGACCGTAACCGGTCAGCGCGGACGGGCTGCCGGCATCGATCGCCAGGGCTCGCCGGTACATCCGTCCCGCCTGGGAAAGGTCGTCACGGTCGAGCAGCAGGCCGCCGAGATTGACAAAGGTCTCCACGCTGCGCGGGTCGGCCACCGCGGCTCTGCGATAAAGACGTTCGGCATGGTGGAGTTCGCGCCGCAGGATATGGATGCCGGCAAGATTGACCAGAGCCTTGCCATAATCGGGACGGAGCCGCAGGGCTCGCCGATACCAGCGCGCCGGCCTTTCGGAATCGGCTTCCAGGTCGTAGCGGTTTTCCAGCGACGTGCCGTGGTTGTTCACCACCATGGCATCGCCCGGACTGAGTGCCACCGCGCGGCTCAGCACCAGGGTCGCCGGGCCCATCTCTCCCAGTTCGAGCAAGGCCACGCCCAGATTGTTGCACGCCCCCTGCATCGCCGGTTCGCGGTCCAGCGCCAGACGGAACTGCACGACCGCTTCCCTCAGGCGCCGCGTGCCCTGAAGGGCGGTGCCGTAGCTGAAGTGCAGCTGCGCAATGCCGGGATGGGCCGCGACGGCCGCAGCCAGGACGCCGCAGGCCGCCTCGTGGTCGCCACGGCTGTTCAGCAGGGCGCCCAGTTCCAGCGACAGATCCTTATCGCCCGGCGCGTCCTGCAGCGCGCGGCGCAGACAGGCCTCCGCATCGGGATGGCCCAGGTTACGCAAACAGATCGCCAAGTGCCGCCATGCGGCGGAATGGGAAGGGTCGGCCTGCACCACCGCATAGAAGGCGTTGGCTGCCGGAGAAATCTGGCCCAATTCCCGTTGCAGCACGCCGTAATTGAAACGGGCCGTCAGGTTGTCCGGCCCCATGGTCAGCGCACGGGCGTAGGCCTCCGCCGCCTCATGCCGCCGGCCGAGGCGCTGAAGCACGGTGGCGCGGTTGTTGTAGGCCTCGACATAGCGGTCGTTCTGCCGGATTGCGACCACATAGGCGGCGAGCGCCTCCTCCAGCATGCCGAGATCGGCCAGGACATTGCCGAGGCTGTTGTAGGCCGTGGCGAAGCCGGGCTGCACCGCCAGCGCGGCCCCCAGATTGGCCAGAGCCTCCGCGGTGCGGCCGGTCTGGTGCGCGATGATCGCCGACAGGTGCAGTGCGTCGGCATGCGCCGGATCATCGGTCAGGATCCGGCGGTAAAGCGCCAGCGCCTCGGCAAAGCGGCCGGCGCGATGCAGCGGTAATGCGGCGTCGAGCAGCTCGGCGACGGTCACGGCGTCCGATCGGTGGTCGGTGGGTCTTCGTCGTCGCCGGCGGCGCTGTCGGCCATACCGCCATCCAGCGATCCGCCATCCGCCGTCCTGAACAGCTTGCGGCAGAGCTTGAGCGCCCGATAATAATTGCGGCTTTCGACCAGACGCACGATCTCGTCCAGCGTCTTGGAAGCGTCCGGCCGCGCTTCGCGGGTTTCGTCCAATATCGAAGCGAATCGTTGAAGATTCAGCGTCGAATCTTCCGGGAAGATGTAGACGAGCTGAATGACGAAATAGAGCTTCTTCTCGATGCAGTCGATCTGCTCTTCCTTCAGAACCTCGCGCCCGCGCAGGAAGTTGGCGGTGTTGTAGAGGAAGAACGAACCCGGACGGTCGCCGGCACCGATGACGGCACCGTTGATGATGACCTTCTCGTTGGGACGAAGCACGAACTTGAGTGGCATGAGTAGGGAACCCGGGGCTTGCGGGCCGTTGCCGACCGGCCTTTGCCGGACCGGTCCGGCCCAAAAAAGAAACGGGCGGCGGCCTGATGCCGCCGCCCGCCGGGCGTGATCCTACCCGAACTCGCCGTCGGAACTCTACGCCTTAGAACAGGCGCAGGATCGACTGCTGCGACTGGTTGGCGAGCGAGAGGGCGATGGTGCCCAACTGCTGCCGGGTCTGCAGCATCAGCAGGCTGGCGCCTTCCTCGTTCTGGTCGGCCAGCGTCAGCTTGCTGGCGCCTTCCGTCAGCACGTCGCTGAACTCCTTGGTGAAGTTCTCGCGGGTCGTGATGATGTTCAGGTTGGTCGACAGCGACTGCGAGGCCGAACGGATCGTCGCCTTCGCGTTGTCGAGGCCGGCCACCGCCTTGTCGATGTCGGAACGGTCCGTCCAGTTGTTCTGCGCTTCGTCGAGCTTCAGACCCTGACCGCTGGTGGTCAGGTTCACCGCGTTCACCGTGATCGCGTTCGTGTTCGTCTCGTTCAGCTGGACGGTGATGTCGTTCTTGGAATTGGCGTCGGAAATCTGCTTGGTGACGATGTTGGCCGAGCAGTTGGCCGAAGCCGCCTTCTTGATCGTCTTCGCGTCGACATCCAGGTGGACGGTGCCGCTGTCGAATGCGAACGCCTGGTCGCCGCCCGTCAGCTTGCCGTCACCCTGGTCGTTCATGCCGTCGCGGGTGACCTGGGCGCCGTTGGAGTTGGTGACCTGGATTTGCAGATCGACCTTCTTCTCGATGGTCGAGATGCCGTTGCCCTGGTTGTTGGCCGCTTCCAGCAGGCGGCGGTCGACCGTGAAGGACACGACGGTGCCCGACGCGAAGCTTTCCGAAATCTTCTTGGTCAGCGCGTTGGTGGCACTGGAGGTCAGTGTGAAGTCGGTCACCGCGCCGGCCGTGGCGTTGCCGGTGAGGGTGATCGTGCCGGTTGCGCTGACGGTTGCGGAGGCGACGTCCTTGCCGACCAGACGGCCGGTACCGGTCAGTGCCGTGCTGATCGAGGCCTTCAGCTGGGTGGCCACCTGGGCCGAAGCGTTCTGGCCGACGGCGACGTCGCCCTTCGTCGCGGTGTAGCTGAAGGACTGGCCTTCCACCGTGATGGTGAAGATGTCGCCTTCTTCGATCGTCCCGCCGACATTCACCGTCGACACCTGCGCCGAACCGGTCTTGGCGGCCGTCGTCAGAGCGGTCGAGGTCGTCTGGGTGTTGTCGAAATAGGAGATCGTGCGGCTCTCGGTGCCGTCCGACACGATGAAGTCACGGGAACGACCGGCGGCGCCGCGCACCTCGATCTGAACGTTGGAGAAGCTGCCCGTCGAGCCGGACATCGTGCCCGACAGCTTCAGGCCGGTCAGGCCGTGCGCGCTCTCCGCGGTGGAGATATCGGACGTCTTGCCTTCGATCGAGCCGTCGCCCTTGACGCGGATCGAGTAGGTGTCGGCCGACTGCACGTTGGTGACGCGGGCGTTGTCGACGCCGGTCATGCTGTTGACGGCGGCACGGGACGCGCTGGTGCTGTCCATGGCCATGCCGTTGCCGGCAATCAGGTTCTTGCCGCCGTAACCGCTGTCGGCGGCGAGCTTGTCGATCTGGCCACGCAGCGTGTTGAACTGGGAGGCGAGCGACTTGCGGGTGGCGATGGAGGCGGCATCGTTGCCGAGCGCCGCGTAGGCGGCGGTGGTCAGGCCCTTGGCCTGGTCGACCATGGAGTCGATCGAGGTCAGGCCCTTGTCGGCGGCCTGGATGGTGCTGATCGACTGGCCCATCGCGTCCTTCAGCGACGTCAGGTCGCCGGCGCGCTGGTTCAGACCCTTGGCCGAGAAGAAGGCGGTCGGGCCGTCGAGGGCGGTGTTGACCTTGTTGCCCGTCGACAGGATGTTCTGTTTTTTGTTGATCTGCTCCTGCGTGCTTTGCAGCTGCAGGAGGTTGGTCCGCATGGAAGAGGACAGGGTAACGTTGCCGGCCATGGTAGCCACTCCTTTGGAGGATCAATGTCCGGAAGCGCACTGCTTTCGAGGCGCTTGAACCGGAAGGGGACTAATTCCCCCGCCAAAGGGGTAGGCAAAAAGCGGGCCAGTTCAAATTTGCCGGGTTTCCTTGGTAATCCGTGCCGATGGGCAGCAAACGGCCCGGCAAATTTTGCCTATCCATCGGCAAATTCTGCCGGTCAGGCGGCAGGGCTTGCCGGGGCGGCAGATTCTGCCGGGCACTTCCTGCCGGGCAGGACAACCGTTTCGCACACCGCCAGCGGCCCGGCGACGAGCGCCGCGCTGCCCCAGGACCAGCCCACGCCGAAGCCGGACAGCAGAAGCCTGCGGGGGCCGGCGGTCAGGCTGTCGGCCAGCGAAGCGGCAAGTGCCAGCGGAATGGAGGCGGAACTGGTGTTGCCGACCTCGCGCAGGGCGACGACGGTGCGGTCGGCAGCGACGCCAAGCTTCTGGCCCAGATGGCGGATCATCTGGGCATTGGCCTGATGCAGGACGAGGTGGTCGACCATGTCCGTGGTCCAGCCGGCGCCGTCGAGCGCGGCACGCACGCTTCCCGGCACTTCGCGCAGGGTGAAGGCGAAGACCTGGGTCCCGTCCATGAACAGGCGTGCCGGCCGGTCCGGATGGCGCATCCCCCCGCCGTCGGCCGCCAGATAGGGTGCGCCGGCCCCATCGCTGCCCAGGTCGAAGGCGATCGGTTCCGCGCTGTCGTCAAGCTCCAGCGCCACCGCGGCGGCCCCATCGCCGAACAGCGGAGCGACCGCCCGGTCTTCCGGGTCGATCAGCCGCGAGGTGGTGTCGCCGACCAGCAGCAGCGCCCGCCGCCCGGCGGGCTTCAGCATCCCGCCGGCGACCCACAGCCCATAGACGAAGCCGGAGCAGCCATGGGTGATGTCGAGCACCGCCGCGCCCTTGCGCAGCCCGAGCCGCCGGTGCAGCAGCGACGCGGTGCCGGGCAGCGTCTGATCGTGGGTCTGGGTCACCAGAACCAGCAGGTCGATGCTGTCCGGCTCCCACCCCAACCCGTCGAGCAGGCGGCGGGCGGCGGCCTCGGCAAGGTCACTGGTGCATTGTCCGGGGGCAACGATCCGCCGCTCCTCGATCCCGGTGGCGGCGGCGACCTTGCGGGCTGCCTCCTCACCGAAGCGGCGGGCGAGATCCGCAACCGTCTCACGCCCGTCCGGCACGCAGCCGACGATGCCGCGCACGCACACCCCGTCGATCCGGCTGGCGACCATCTCCGCCTCCCCCGTTTTCCTGCAGCGTCACAAGCGGCCTCAGCAGGTGATGCCGCCGTCCACTGTAAGGGTCTGACCCGTGATGAAGCCACCGCCGTCGCTCAGCAGGAAACGCACCAGCGGCACCACGTCCGCCGCGGTGCCCAGCCGGCCCAGCGGGGTGCGGCGCACGATCTGGTCGCGCTGCCCGTCGGACAGGCTGCCCGACATCTCGGTGTCGAGATAGCCCGGCGCCACCGAATTGACGGTGATCGCCCGGCGCCCGACTTCCCGGGCCAGTGCCCGGGTCAGCCCGTCCAGCCCGGCCTTCGACGCCGAATAGGCGGCCAGACCGACGTAACCGCGCTGTCCGATGATGGAGGATATGTTGACGATGCGCCCACCCTGTGCGCCCACTCCGCGGGCCACCAGCTTGGCGCGCAGGAAGGCGCGGGCGGCCTGAAGCGCCCCGGTGAGATTGGTCTGGATCACCGCCTCGGCATCGACCTCCGGAAAGGTCGCCAGCACGCCTTCGCGGGCGATGCCGGCATTGTTGACCAGCCCCCACAGCGGCGAATTGCCGCCCCAGGCGACAGCGGCGTCGAAAAAGGCGCGGACCTCCGCCCCATCGCCGATCCGGCAGGGGTGCCAGAACAAATCGGGGCCGGACAGCCGCTCCAGCGCGTCAGACGGGGCGCGGCTGCAGGTGGAGACCCGGTAGCCGTCGGCTAGCAACGCCTCCACCAACGCGAGGCCGAGGCCACGGCTGCCACCGGTGACGATGACGTGCCGTTTGGCCTGGGAGCCGTCGTCCACGGTCGGATGGGCAGCGGTCATTGTCGTCCCTTTCGGCTCTTCTTGCCCGCAGCGCTCAGCGGGATATGGTCGGCGAAGGTCAGGGCGCGCGGGCGTGCGGCGGGCGGCAGATCGGCGGCGGCGGCGCGCAGGCCGGCGCGCAACGTTGCCTCGTCCACGCCCGGCGCCGCCACGATGGTGGCGGTCAGCAGATGGCCGGTGATCGGACTCGGCACGGCCATGACCATGGCATCGGCCACCCCGTCGACCGCCAGCAGGCGGCGTTCCACCGCTTCGGCGGAGACCTTCACCCCACCGACATTGACCACCCCGTCGAGGCGGCCGGCGAACAGCACCCGGTCGCCCTGGCGCTCCACCAGATCGCCGGTGGACAGCCAGCCCTCGCCGTCGGCCACTCCGGGGGCGGCGCGCGGGCTGCGCACGTCCAGAACGCCGTCGACGATGCGGAGCGCCAGCCCGTCGGGCGCGTCGTCCAGCCAGGCGGCGGGAAAGCCGGCGCGGCCGTCGGCGACGGCGAACAACGCACCGGCCTCGGTCGAGGCGTAGATATGGCGCAGCCGGGCATTGGGGAATCGCGCTGCCAGCCGGTCGAGAAGAGGCTGGTCGGCGGCCTCACCCCCCAGCGTCACCGCGGCCAGCGGCAGTTCCGCATCGCCGAGCGCCATCAGGAAGGCGCGCCAGAAGCTTGGCGTGCCGCTGACATGGGTCACGGCATGACGGCGCGCCGCCTGCGCCAGGGCCGCGATGGTGCCGCCACTGCCACCGGGCACTGCGACCAGCAGAGCCCCGGCGGCGGCGGCGGTCAGCATCACCTGAAGGCCGGCGAAGGCGCCGGGATCGTAGGTCAGCAGCCAGCGCGCCCCGTCCTCCGCCGCGCCACGCAGACGGCCGCGCAGCCGGGCGAAGTCATGGCGCAGGCGCTTGGGCGTGCCGGTGGTGCCGGAGCTCTCCAACGTGACGGTGAAGCCCTGCTCCGGCTGCCAGCCCTCCGGATCTGCGGCGCCACGGGCCAGCAGAAGGCCCTGCCCCGCCGCTTCCGCCGCCGCCAGAGCGGCCAGCACGCGCGACGGCCGGTCGGCCGGCACGATGCCGCCCGCCGGAACCGGCAGTGCCGTGAGATCCGCCCAGACGAAGCTGTCCTCCCCTTCGATCAGGCGGAAGGCGGGATGGAGCCAGTCGGGGCGGCGGCCGGTCATGCCGGGACGGTGTAGAGCGCCGCCAGTTCGCCGACGGTGGTGAACTGGCGGAAGCCCTCGCGGAAGGGGTCCTGGCCGGTCCGCTGTTCCAGCACCACCAGCAGCGTCGCGAGGTCAAGGGAATCGATGGGCAGATCGCCGTCGAGGAAACGGCTGTCCGCCGTCAGGGGCGGCAGCACCTCCCCCTTGTCGGCGGCGATGCGGCCGAGTTCCTCGGCAATCAGGGCGAAGATGCTGTCGGTCATGGTCTGCTCAAACTCAACGGATCGGACGGCCCGGATCGACCGTCGTCGCAATCGTCCAGAAAGCTGCGGATGGCGGCGGTCACCGGGCTGGCGGCCTCGATATGCGGCAAGTGGCCGGCATTGTCGAACACCCGGTAGAGCGCGGCCGGCGGCAGCCGGTCGGCCGGCGGCATCGGGATGATGTGGTCTTCGCGGCCCCACATCACCTGGATCGGCATCGGATAGGTGCTCCAGTCCACCGGCGGTCCGCCACCGGCATGGGCAGCGAAGGACCGCTCGACGATGCGCTCCAATCCGGCGCGGCGGACCGGGTCGGCGCCCTGCGCGTGCAGCACCTCGCCGAAGCGGGGAATCAGCGGCGAGGGGCCGGCGAACAGCCGTTCGGCGCAGACGCGTCCTTCCGCCACATCGGCGGGGGCTATGGCCCGCCGCAGGAAGCCCAGGTCGAATGGCGTGCCCAGGCCGGCGCTCGACAGCAGGGTCAGGCTCGCCACCCGGTCGGGCGCCACGCTGGCCAGCTCGCGCGCGACATAGCCCCCCATCGAATGGCCGACCACATGCACGCGCGGCAGTTCCAGCCCGTCGAGGAATTCGAGCAGCCACGGCGCAAAGTCGGAAACCAGGCCGCTGCCGACATCAGGCGTCGATCCGCCATGGCCCGGCAGATCGACGGCGATGGCACGCCGACGAGCCGACAGGGCGGACAGGTTGAATTGCCAGGTCAGGCGGTCGCCGGCAAAGCCATGCAGAAGCAGCACGGGCACGCCGCCGCTGCCCACCGAAAGATAAGCGGCAGGGCCGCCGGCGACGGTGGCGACACCGGCGCGCAGACGGCTTCCTTCCGAAACAGGGCCGGCCGAAACGGGGCGGGCTGAAACAGGCCGGGAAACGGGCACCGCTCAGGCCGCGACCGGCGCACCCGCCAGGGCCAGCAGGTCGCCGACCGTCTTGGTCTTTGCCAGCTTCTCGCCTTCGACCACGACGCCGGTCTTCTCGTCCACCAGCGCGATGAAGCTGATGACCGCCAGCGAATCCCAGGCCTCCAGCGATTCCAGGGCCTCGTCGCCGGTCAGCGTGCCGGGATCCAGTTCGAGCATCTCGTCAAGAGCGAGAAGGAATTCGTTGCGATCCATCAGTTTTTCTCCTTGGTCGAACCGGCGCCGGGTCAATGCAGCGACTTTTGCCGGACCGAGCGGTTGATGTCCACCCAATCGGGGTGGTCACGAAGAGTTTTGCAACAATCCTGCCAGCTGAAGACGGGGTTGGCCGGCAAGAGCGCCTCCAGCAGGCGGCGCACCAGCTCATAATCGGCGGGTTCGTCCACGCACCAGCGCTGGCCTTCCAGATCGCTGTCCAGCGGCAGGTCGGGCACCAGCGCCGTCCCCAGCCGGAAACGGTCGGGGCGGCGGTAGAGGTAGGGGGTGACGTGTTCCCGCTCCGCCGGGTCGGTGGCATTCGCCGCCGCCTCGTCCAGCAGACGGCGTGGAAAGATCTCGGCGTCCAGGCCGCGCGGACAGCGTGTGCTGTCGATCGACAGATAGTCCAGCGGCTGGCCATCCTGAAAGGCGGCGATCAGCCGGCCGACCAGCGCCGGATCGATCAGCGGACAGTCGGCGGTGACGCGCACCACCAGATCGGCGTCGGCCATCGCGGCCGCGCCGGCGAAGCGGCCCAGCACATCCTGCTCGTCGCCGCGGAAGACGGCGACGCCAAGTCCGTGCGCGCACTCCGCCACCGGGTCGTCGGTGGCATTCACCGTCGTCGCCAGCACCACCGCATCCAGGCCGGGCGTGCGGGACAGCCGCTCCAGATGATGGGCCAGCAGAGGCCGGCCGGCGGCCGGCATCAGCACCTTGCCCGGCAGCCGGGTCGAGGTCATGCGCGCCTGCGAGATGGCGACGATCCTCTGCCTGCCCGGGGGCTTAGCCATGCGGCCCCTCCCCTGGAGGCGCCAGCATGTCCCAGCCCAGCGGCTCTCCCCGGCGAAGGCGGCGGACGGCGCGGCGGCCCAGCACCTCCGGCAGATGCCTGGGCGCCATCCCGAAGCCGGGACGGATGGAGCGGACATTGGCGGCGGTCAGCGGCTCTCCCGCCTTAACGTCGGCAACGACATAGAGGGAACGGCGATAGTCGCGGCCACCGGCCTCGCTGGGCTTCACCCCGTAATCGACGCGGCCCATGGCGGCGGTCGCCGTGCGCACGGCATCGGCCATCGCCTTGAACTCCGCCGGCTCCAACGAAAAGGCGCTGTCGACACCGCCGTCGGCGCGCGACAGGGTGAAGTGCTTCTCGATCACCGTCGCACCCATCACCGCGGCGGCGACCGGCACCGCAATGCCCTGGCTGTGGTCGGACAGGCCGGCGGTGACGCCGTCGAAAGCCTCGGCCAAGTGAGCGATCGTCCGAAGGTTGCAGTCTTCCGGCGGAGTGGGATAGCCGCTGACGCAGTGCAGCAGGGCGAGCGGGACATCGCCCGCCGCGGCCACCGCCTCCTCGATCTCGCCCAGCGTGGCAAGGCCGGTGGAGATGATCAGCGGCTTACCGGACCGTGCGGCGCGGCGGATCAGGGGAAGGTCGATCACCTCGAAGGAGGCGATCTTGAAGGCCGGGGCATCAAGATCCTCCAGCAGTTCGATGGCGGTCTCGTCGAAGGGAGAGCTGAAGATGGTCAGCCCGAGCGACCGTGCCCGCTCGAACAGGGGGGCGTGCCAGTCCCACGGGGTGTGCGCCTCGCGGTAGAGGTCATGCAGGGTGCGTCCGTTCCAAAGCCCGCCCTCCAGCCGGAAGCCGGGACCGTCATGGGCGATGGTGATGGTGTCGGCGGTGTAGGTCTGCAGCTTGACCGCGTCGGCCCCCGCCTCCTTCGCCGCATCCACCAGCGCCAGGGCACGGCCGAGGTCGCCATTGTGGTTTCCCGACATCTCCGCGATCAGGTAGGGCGGATGCCCCTGCCCGATCGGGCACCCCGCGATGGACATCGGCGGTCGGCTGGGGAGACGGCCGTTGGCATGGCCTGGAGCGGGATTCGACACGGACAGGTTTTCCAATCGGATCGGTCTGACGGACCCAGTCTTTCACGAAATCATGAAGGAAGGTTAATTTCCGGTGGCCGGTCCGCCGCCGCGCAGCAGGGTCCGCGCTTCCTCGCCATAGGCGAGCAGCCTTTCGACGCAGCGGGTGCGGTCGCCGATCTCGACGAAGCGCGCCTTGGCCGCAAGCCTGGCCTCGGCGAGGGCCCCGGCATCGGTGGCGAGCGTCACGGCACGCGCCAGATAGGCATCGCGGCCGGACACGCAGAACGCCGGGCCGGCATTGCTGGCGACATCGCCCGAACCATAGCTGATCACCGGCACCCCCTCCGCCAGGGCATAGGAGGCGCCGCCGCCGCCGCCCTGGCGCGGCGGATTGAGGAAGACGTGGCAGCGGGCATAGAAGGCGCGGATGTCGGCGACATGGCCGAGGCAGCGCATGCGGTCCCGATTGCGCAAGGCGGCAAGCCGGCCCGGCAGTTCCTTCACTTCGCCGGCGAAGACCAGCGCGCTGCCCGGGCAGCGCTCCAGAATCTCGTCGAACAGCTCCAGAGTTTCCGCCCCCACCTCCAGGTCCAGGCGGGTGCCGACCACCGCAAAGAGGAAAGTGTCGTCCGGGAAGCCGGTTTCGACGCGCTTGCCGTCGGACGGCGGCGGCGTGAAGCCGAAGGTGAAGGGGCGGAAACGGCGGGCGAACGGCGCCCGGTAGAGGGCCGGGATGGAGCGGGTGTGGTCGTTCTCCTCGTACCCCAGCACGATGTGGGCGAGCGAGACGGTGATGCTGGAGGTGGTGGGGATGGCGACCACCGGTCGGGCATCGGCCTCCGCGTACAGGTCGGCCACGATGTTGGACCCGCCGAAGGCGACGATGAGATCCGGATCGTAGCCGTCGATGGCCTCCACGATGACGCGCAGCTTGTCCTGGCTGAAGGCCGGCTCGGTGAAGGAGGCGACCTTCACCTGCCGGCCGAACATCTTCAATGCGTAGACGCCTTCCAGATCGGCCGCGACCTCCGCCACCATCGGCGGGATGAAGACATTCTCGACCCTGGCGGGCATGCCGTTGACGTTGATGATGGCGACGTCCAGCCCGAAATCGTCCTGCATGCGGGCGGCGAAGTCGAAACAGTCGCGGGTCGGCTGGTGTCCCTGGTTGGTGAACTGGTTGGTCACCACCGCGACGCGGCGGATCGGCCCGTCGCGAAAGGCCGCCCGCGCCGGCGTCAGCCCCCAGCGCCGCGCGATCTGCCGGACCATCGCCGTGTAATAGCGGAACAGGTCGCAGGCGACGAAGGTCGCCATCTTCTCGCCGCTGGCGGTTCCCAGGAACAGCTGCCGCGAGATGCACCAGTGGGTGTAGTGCAACGCCGCCGGATCGGCGCTGTCGCCGCCCAGGATCAGGTAGTGAAGGATGCGCTCCAGGTGATAGAGATCGCCGGTCAGATGGAACAGCACGGAACGCAGCCGGATCGTGTCGTTCACCGGCACGTCGCGCTCAAGCCGTTCGGCAAGCTCCATCCGGTCGTCGAACTGCATGGTCCGGCGGATCTCGTCGCAGAGCGCCGTGAAGCGGTTGAGTTTGCCGGCGTCGATTTGCCGGTCGGTGAGAAAGACCGTCAGGGCGGCGGCCGCGGTCACGCGGTCGGATGGAACCGTTCCCGGCATCGTCTTGACCCTTCCACTCCAGACAGCCTTCCCGTGTGTACCGCCGCCACCGCAAGCCGTGCAAGCGGGCACTGCCTTCGGCAATCCATGGGCGATGTGTGCAACGCAGCATAAGCCGTTGCGCAAGGCGGTGGATTACGACACACTCAGAATAACCATATTTTTACAAGGGGAACTGAGATGGCTGGCTTCGACTCCATCGCCGGTGCCGCCGGCGTCGTAACCGGGTTGATCGAAAAGGCCGTTGCCGAACTGGACGCGATGTCCGATGCCGCGAGCGAGATCGCGCCGGAGGTCGGCGACCTGACTGGCGTGCTGGTGGAGGCGCAGCGCATCGCCGACCGGGCCTCATCGGAATTGCGCCGGCTGACCCAGAAGCTGTCGCGGACGGCCGCCTAAATCTTCAGCCCGGCGACACCGTCCAGGATCACCCCCTCGGTCAGGGCACGGCGTTCCAGCTTGGCGCCGAACAGCTTGGCACCGGTCAGATCGGTCCTGGCGAGGTCGCAGCCGCGCAGGTTGGCGAAGGACAGGTCGGCATTGCCGAGATTGACCGACCGCAGGCAGGCGCCGCTGAGATCGGCATAGCGTAGCTTCGCCCCCGACAGGTCGGCGGGGCGGGAGCGCTGCTCGTCGAACACCAGGGGACGCAGGTTGACGTTGCGCAGGTCGGCGTTGTTCAGCTTGGCGTTCCGCAGGCTGATGCCGCGCAGGTCGCCGTCCGTCAGCTTGGCACCGCGCATATCGGCGCGGTCCAGCACCGCGGCCTGCAACTGCACGCCGGAGAGGTCCAGGCCGTAAAGCGTTGCCCCGGCCGCGCGCAGCATGGTCAGGCACATGTGGGCCAGCGACGGCGCATGGCGCAGGTCGAAACCGGACAGGTCGAGCATCGCGCCCTGCGCCCCGCTCGACCCCACCCAGGTCATATGGTCGGCCAGCAGGCCTTCCAGGGATCGCCCCAGTTCCGCCACCACCCGGCCGACCGGCTTGTCGGTCAGCGCCTCTTCCACGTCGGCGTCGGTGAGGTCGGCCATCACCATGGTGGCGCCGGTCAGCACCGCGCCGCGCAGGCAGGCGCCGCGCAGATCGGCGCCGGACAGGTCGGCCCCCTCCAGGTTGGAGCCGGTGAAATTGGCGCCGCGCATGGTTGCCCGCACCAGCTTGCACCCGCGCATCACCGCGTCCGAGAAGTCGGTATGGACCGCCATGATGCCCGACATCCGGGCGTTGGTCAGGTTGGCCCCGGACAGGTCGGCACCGTCGGCTTCCGCCGGGCTGGACTCGATCTGCACCATGTGCAGATGGCCGGAGCGGTCCTTCTCGGCCAGAGAGCCGTCGCGCAGATCCGCCTCGAACAGGTTGGCGCCGACCAGGATGGCGCCACGCAGACAGGCGCCGCGCAGGTCGGCCTTGATCAGGCTGGCCCCGTCGAAATTGGCCTGACGAAGGTCGGCAACGAAGAAGGAGGCACAGTCGAGCCGCGCACCTGACAGGTCGGCGCCGCGCAGGCTGGCGCCGACGAAATCGGCATGGGCCAGATCGCGTCCCGATAAATCCAGGCCGGACAGATCGCAGAAGGACAGATTGGCGCGCGCCCCGCCGACACGGGCATTGCGGAACATCTCGTGTTTCCGCACGGCCTGATCGAGCTGTGCCTGATCGAGGCGCCTGAGCGTGCGATTCTGCACCATGGTCCCCTGAACTCCCTTTCCAGCGGCCAGTCTGCGGCAAGCCGGCTTCAGAAAGGGTTAACTCATGCCGCGGACTCGTTCTCCATGGCCGGTTCCCCGCCGTCAGCCGGACGGTTTCGTTCCGACAGACCCCGCTCCGACAGGATGGAGGCGATGACTCCGCGCAACTCCTCCGGCGACACCGGCTTGTGCAGAAGCCGGCAGCCGGTGGCGACCGCCTCGCGGATGCGTTCGGGCGCGGTGTCGCCGGTCAGGATCAGGCCGGGCACCGGACGGCCCAGCCGCTCCCCCACCTTCGCCACCATCTGCACGCCGGTCAGCCGGCCCGGCAGGCGGAAATCGCTGACAATGAGGTCGGGAACGGGCGTGTCGGCCATGGAGTCGGCCTTGGGGGAGCCAGCCTGGAGCCTGGCCCCGCCGATCAGCGCCAGCGCATTCTCGCCCTCATCCGCGACGACAACGCGATAGTCCCAGCTTTCCAGCAGCAGCCGCACGGCATCGCGCTGGATCGGGTCATCCTCCACCACCAGGATCAACCGATCGCCGGCCACCACCGGATCGGCGTCCTGCACCGGCGCCGCGGTCGACACCCGTTCGGTTCCGACCACCGGCACGCTGACCGCGAAGACCGAACCGCGGCCCTGGTGCGACCGGACCTCCACCGCATGGCCCAGGAGCGCCGCCTTGCGACGCACCTTGGCGAGGCCGAGGCCGAGGCCCTGGCGGCGGTCGCGCTCCGGATTGCCGAGCTGGACGAAATCCTCGAAGATGTTGTCGAGCTGTTCGGGCGGGATGCCGGTTCCGGTGTCCCACACCTCCAGGCGCAGCCACCGGCCCTGACTGCTGCCCTGATGGCGGCAGCCGATGGTGACGCGGCCCTCGTCGGTGAAGCGGATGGCGTTGCGCACCAGATCGCCCAGCATGCGGGTCAGCAGCGTGCGGTCGGTCCGGATCACCATCCGGGTGGGCATCGCGCGCAGGAGCAGCCCCTTTTCCGCCGCCATGCTGCGGAATTCGGCCAACAGATCCTCGAACACCGCCGACACCGGTACGTCGGCCAACTGCGGCCGCACCACGCCGGCATCCAGCGTCGCCACCTCCAGCAGGGCATGCAGAAGCTTCTCGCCGGCGTCCAGCGCCTCGCCCATCTTCTCGCCGATTGCATGGTCGCGGGTGTTGGCGAGGCGTTCCATCAGAATATGATGAAAAAGCCGCAAGGCCTGGAAAGGCTGACGCAAATCATGATTGGCGGCCGACAGGAAACGGCCCTTCGCCTGATTGGCCCGTTCCTTTTCCTCCAGCGCGCGGCTCAGCTTCACGTTGAGGGCGCTGAGCGCTGCGGTGCGCTCCTCCACCCGCTGCTCCAGCTGGACATTGGCCTGTTCGAGCTGGGCGTTCGCCTCCGTCAGGGCCTGACGGGCCAGCGCCTCCCGTTGCAGGCTGGCGGCGCCGAGCAGGGAGAGGCCGGCCAATGCGGCGACGCCGGCGACCACGACGATAAGGCCGCGCTCCATCCGGATATACCAGGGATCCAGCACGCTGGTGCGGGGGATCGTCACCGCCGACAGGATCGGCAGGCCGGCCATCCGCTTCAATCCGAGAATCGACGGCTTGCCGTTTACCATCCATTTCGCATCGACCCGGATGGTTCCCGCTTCAAGCCGTGGCAGCGGGCCGAGCGACGGGGCACCCGATCCGGCGAGGCGGACTCCGTCGGGACGGTACAGACCGACCGAGCGGGCGCTCGCGTCGAAGGGATTCAGCACCGGATCCAGGGCCGCCAGCGGCACGGCCACCAGGACCGCACCGTCGAAAACGCCCGCCGCGGTGTGGATGCGGCGGGCGAGAAGAATGGCCGGCTGTCCCGCCACATGCCCGGAGGCCGGCAGGATCCGACGTTCCTCCTCCGGCGATAAGGGGCGGACCAGAAGCGACAGGCCGTCGCTGGTTTCCGGCTCGGCGAAGGCGACGGTGGGACCGTACAGCGCCGTCCCGTCGGCACTGAGCAGCGTGACGCGGCCGTTGCGCTCCACTGCCATCGCCTCAGGCAGTGTGCGCTGTGCCCAGGAAGCCAGGCCACGCCCGTCCATCCGGGCGGCGAGCTGTTCCAACAGGCCGACGCTGGCGTCCAGCACGCCACGCGCTTGGCTGTCGAACAGGATGGCCGCTTCCCGTGCGTCCTTCTCGGCCCGGTCGAGCGTGTCACGATAGTCGAGGGCGGTGACGGCGGCCCAGGAAGCCGTCCCCAGCAGCGCCAGCATCGCGCACAAGAAGGCGACAAGGATCCGTGGAGAGGCAGCGAGACGGCCGGGGCCGACGGCTAACGACAGGGAAGACGGAGGCATCTGTGGCGATGACATCGGCCCGGTCACACGGGCATTGGCTGGACCCGCGGCAGACGATGCCGAAGCTCCTTCCAAAGCGGCGGCGACTGGTGGGTGACGGTCATCGGCGGGAAATCCTGGGCGGTGGCGGAGCTGGGCGGGTGACAGGAGAGCGGCCGGGTCGCCAGCGACTGGAATACCAATCGATGCGGGCGAAGCAGCCAAGAGCAAGTTTCAACTTTTCCGAATGTTCGAATGACAAATCAACCCGCAGTTCCCCGTTCGGTTGACGGTTTGGAACTAAAGCTTAGCCCCATTAGCCAGAGGAACAATATCACAGGAAGAAATGTCACGCGATCAGTCTTGGCGACTATGCCCTACATCGTAATCACCTGTCCTTTAGGTTAAGGCAGGTTGAGCCAAACCGCGAAACAGTCCGACTGCAATTGTGCGCGCGTTCACTATTTTAGATAAAGTGAGTCGCCACTCTTTTTGGTTGCGATCCAGGCATCGGAAACGCAAATAGGCCGCGCGCGCGGGAGGCGCGGCGGCGTCGCAAGGACGGGACGATCAAATCAGGGAGGGGGTGCGGACGTCTGCGTCTCGCCACGCACGATGAGGATCAGGCCGTCATCCGCCGCCTCGATCTCCTTGCCGGCATCGCGGGGGATCGGGACTTTCTGACGGCGGCAGAACAGCAGAAGCAGCGCCAGCGTCTTGCTGGGGGTGAAGACAACCTCCCGCGATCTGGAGGCGCCGCTTTGCTGGATTTGGACCGACAGGCCGCCATCGGAGGTCGGCGTCACCGTGGTGACGACGCCCAGCGGCAGGTCCGTCTGGTTCGGAGCCTTCTGGTACCAAGCGAGGGCTTTCTTCAGGGCGGAATTGGTGAAGAACAGTTCACGTGTCTCGACGATCATTCCATCCCTGACCAAACACTCACGCCCGGCCGCCCTCCAGTCCCGGATTGAGCCGGAACGTGATCGCGCGCCCCAGTTTGGATTCCCGCAGAAGGATCTGCTTGGTTTCCAGCAGCTTGATGGCCCGGTTCACATTGGGCCGCTGCATGCCCAGCGCATCAGCCAGTTCGGACTGGAGCACCGGAACGGAGCGATCGAAATGGAGCCTCCGGCTCAGATAGGTGAACACACGAAGCGCCTCCAGAGTGATCTCGCGGTCAGTCGAAACGGCTCTGGAGATGACGTCATGATGATGCAGCATCGTGGCCTCGGTACGCAAGGTTGTCAGGTTGCTGGGGCGATAATCGGAATGGTTCGGCGTTGCGCCCCGCAGGCCCGCGGTGCCGGATGAAGTCTGCGATCCCGTGTTCGGTTGCGTCATCGTCCCTTCTCATCCGCTGTGGCCGGCGAAGGCCGGCGTTTTCGAATGAGATGACCGTACCGCAGGATTATTGTTCGCGTATGTCGCCACGATTTCGCGGCTGACATAATTGGTGTCTGTGGAAGCAATCATGAAATTGGTTTGAAACCACAGGGGTACCAGTCGCCGCTCAAAAACCGCGCGATGCTGTGCCGTTTTGTCGCGGGAACCGGCCCGGTTACAGCCCTGTTTCAAACCTCATCTGCCCGGCAAAGGAGCGCCGGGGCTGGAAGGAGACCCGTCATGCACCGACTGATCCTGCTGCGCCATGGCCAGAGCGTGTGGAATGCGGAAGATCGCTTCACCGGCTGGACCGACGTCGGCCTGACCGACCGCGGCATCGCCGAAACCCACAAGGCCGCCGAATTGCTGAAGGCGGCCGGCATCGACGTGGACATCGCCTTCACCTCGGTGCTGAGCCGGGCAATCGAGACGCTGCACCTCGTCCTGCGCGACATGGACCGCTTGTGGCTGCCGGTGCACAAGCACTGGCGCCTGAACGAGCGGCATTACGGCGCGCTGCAAGGGCTGAACAAGGCGGAGACGGCGGAGCGCCATGGGGCCGAGCAGGTGTTCCAGTGGCGGCGAAGCTGGGACGTGCCGCCGCCGGCCATCGAACCGGACGATCCGCGGTCGGCCGTCACCGACCGCCGCTACGCCGGGCTCGCCAAGGCGAACCTGCCGCGCGGCGAGAGCCTGAAGGACACCACCGAGCGCGTCATCCCCTTCTGGCGCGACGAGATCGCTCCGGCCCTGCGGCTGGGAGCCCGGGTGCTGGTCTCCGCCCATGGCAACAGCCTGCGCGGGCTGGTCAAGCATTTGGACAATGTCGACGACCAGGACATCCCGCTGTTCGAGATCCCGACCAGCCGGCCGCTGGTCTATGAGCTTGGGGCGGACCTGACGCCGCTCCGCCGCTACTTCCTGGGCGAGAACGGCGCGGTCGAGGAGATCGGCTGGCCAAAGCGCGAGGGGACGAACAAAGACAGCAGCGCCGCGGCTTGAACCTGCCTTTAGGGTGTCGCGCCACGCCGCTTCGGGCCGCGGCCGGTGCGGGGGCCGCCCCGGTTGGGAGCACGACCGGCCGGGGCGCCCTCCTTCGCCACCGGATGGTGGAAATGGTGCTGATGCGCCGGCTTCTCGCCATTGCCCCGCTCCGGCGGACCGCGCCGGCCGCCGCGGTGCTCCTCGACACGGCTGCTGTAACAATTGTCGCAGACGCGGAAGCGATGGTTGGCCTTCAGCCGCGCACCGCAGACCGGGCAGGCGCGGGCGAGCGAGCGCTCGGCGAGCGTCCGCTCGATGAAGGCGTTCAGGTGCGCCCGGCGCTCCTGGCACAAATCCATTTCGGGATAGGCGTCGGGGAAACGGTAAGCGAGCCAGGCGTAGGCGGTCAGTTCCTTCACCGCGCGCTCGGCCTTCTCCAATTCCACGTCGGTGCCGACGCTGTGACGGAAGCGCTCGGCGGCATCGGGGGCGGCGTTGGGGATGCCCCTGCCCTGGTTGACCGCCCAGCCGCCCAGAAGGCGCAGGTTGTTCTGGTCGCGGGTGTCGATGGGGCAGCGGGCGAGCATGTCGCGCTGGGCCAGCGGCAGCTTGGCGCGGTCCACCGCGGTCGCCGCTTGGATGCGCTGCTCCAGGTCGGTCATGCGGAAGGTCTGGTTGGCGCGCAGCAGTTCCTGCCCGGCGGTGCGCAGCACCTTGGCGAGGCTGTCGGTGTCCAGTTCCTGCGCGATGGCCTCGACATGGCTGAGGTTGGGCGAAATCCACGAGCGCGGATCTTCAGGCGGCACCGGCGGCGAGGTCAGCGCCCGGCGCACCGGGTTGATGCTCTCGCCGTCCAGCACGGCGACGCGGCCTTCTTCCCTCAGGCCGTAGCGGCCCGCACGTCCGCCGATCTGCCGGATTTCCGACGCGGTCAGTTCGCGTTCCTCCCGCCCGTCATATTTGCGGGTGGTGGACAGCACGACGCGGGCGACTGGCAGGTTCAGCCCCATGCCGATGGCGTCGGTCGCCACCAGCACGTCGGCGGTGCCCTCGCGGAAGCGGCGCGCCTCGGCCCGGCGGACCTCCGGCGACAGGGCGCCGTAGATCACCGCGACATTGTGATTGCGGCCCAGCAGGTCGTGGCGCAGCGCCATCACGTCCTTGCGGGAGAAGGCGATCAGCGCGTCGCCGGACTTCACCTCCTCCAGCTTCACCCGCTCCTCCTGCACGCGCAGCGGCGACTTGCGGGTGAACTCGACGACCTCCAGCTCCTCGCCCATCGCGTCGGCCAGACGCTTGACGTAGGGGATGGCGTCGGCCGAGCCGGTCATCAGGATTTCCGGCGCCGCCACGCCGGCCACCGCCTGGGTCCAGGCCCAACCGCGGTCGGGATCGCCAATCATCTGGATTTCGTCGATGACGCAGGCGCCCCAAACCTTGCTGGTGTTCACCATCTCGATGGTGGAGGAGGTGAAGGCGGCGCCCGGCCGCACGTCGCGCTCCTCGCCGGTGACGAGACTGCACGGCCGGCCGCGCGTCTCCAGCGCCTCCTGCCCTTCCAGCGCCAGCAGACGCAGCGGGGCGAGATAGCAGCCGCTCTCCGCCTCGGCCAGCCGGTCCATCGCCGCGTGGGTCTTGCCCGAGTTGGTCGGGCCGACGAACAGCCGCAGCTTGCGGATCATCGCGCGGGCGGTGGCGAAGCTGTCGAGATAGACGCCCATGCCGGACGCGTCTTCCAGCCGCTCCCGCCGGACCTTCAGGCCGGCACGGGCGGCGGCGGTGGAGAAGGCCTCCTCCATCGCGTCGAGCAGCGTCTGCAAACGCGGGATCCGGCCGCCGAAGCCGACGACGCGGCCCAGCTCGTCGGCGAAGCCCTTGGGCCGCCAGGAGTCGCCGAAGCCGGCCGCCCGCTGCGCCATCGACGCGACCCAGCCGTCGACCCGGTCCTTGGCCTTGGCGATAGCGGGCGAGGACAGGCAGGCGCCCTTGACCCGCTTGCCCAGCGCCTTGGCCTGCGGCCGGCCGAACCCCTCCTCGATTGTCAGCAGGCCCCACAGGTCGGCCTCGATGTCAGGAAGGGGACCGAGTGCCACCTTGAAGCGCAGCTTCAGTTTGCGGTCGGTGCCGGGGATCTGGACGACATGGTTGACCGCGACCGTCCAGCGCGCCGGGGTGCTGTCGGCATCCACATCGATCCCGTCGCCACGCACCACGGCGGCCACCGCGCGCAGGGCGTCGCGGCGGTCGAACTCGTCAGCGGTGCCGGGGGTACGGCCGGAACGGGCGTTGTCGGAAGTGTCGTCGGTCATGATCGTCTTTTCTTGAAATTGCCCCGGTGATGCAAGCGCTTCGGCCGGTCATATCGGCCGGGCGGCCGGTCCGGTAAGGCCGTCAGGCTCTGCCCTCAGACAACAGCCATAGAGCGCCAGGGTCTCTCTTTATGGCCGGGGTCTCACTTTATGGGTCTGACCGGTCGATTCGGCAAGCCGAATCCCCCGATGGGAGCAAGCCCGGGCTAATTCGAATCCGTCGCCGTTTCGCCGATCTCGCCCGTGCGAAAAGGGGGGAGGCACGGCCACATAGAGCCACGCAGGTTTGGTGGTCCGACCCCAACGGGTTAGCCGCCGCTGCCCGGCGGACAGGCCCGGCACCGGGTCAAGCCGGACCGGCCGCCAGATCGGTCGTGTAACGTTTAATGCTTTGTTCCGATTAATTTTTTTTGGGAGATGCGCATGCCGAATCCTCGTGAGGTCCTGGAACTGATCGAGCGCATGCGGTGCATTTCGAACGACGGCGAGCGCCGGGCCCTGATCGAACGGCTGGGCGCGGCCGACCGTCCGACGGTGCTGTCTTTCCTGAACGCGCATGGGCTGAACGTCTGCATGACGTCGGACGCGGCACTGGCCGCCTTCGGCGCCTCGGACGTGCTGCTGCGCGACGGGATCGGGTTGCAGGCGGTTCTGCCGGTGCTGGGCATGCCGGCCGGCCTGAACATGAACGGCACCGATTTCATCCCGCTGCTGCTGAAGACCCTCAGCCCCCGCAAGGTCGCGATCTACGGCACGGCCACCCCGTGGCTGGACCGCGCCCGCGTGGCGCTGGAGACGGCGACGCCGCACCGCTACGCAGACCTTCAGCATGGCTTCCACCCGGTGGAGCATTACATCGCCCAGGCGCGGGCCAACCGCCCCGACGTGATCCTTCTCGCCATGGGCATGCCCAAGCAGGAACAGGTCGCCGCGGAGCTGAAGCGCGCGCTGGATCATCCGGT
Organism: Azospirillum sp. A29; assembly: GCF_042604625.1. Classification (NCBI taxonomy): domain Bacteria; kingdom Pseudomonadati; phylum Pseudomonadota; class Alphaproteobacteria; order Rhodospirillales; family Azospirillaceae; genus Azospirillum; species Azospirillum sp. A29. The sequence continues at coordinate 129,786 of NZ_CP170467.1, read as the reverse complement.
GCTGATCGTCAACGGCGGCGCCATCGTCGATTTCCTGGCAGGCCGCTTCAAGCGCGCTCCCGAGGCCGTCCAGCGCTCCGGCCTGGAATGGGCCTTCCGTCTGGCGCAGGAGCCCCGCCGCCTGTTCCGCCGCTATTGCATCGGTGCCTTCGGCTTTGCCTGGAGCACCGTCCGCCTTCGCCGTGCCGCATCCCTCCGAACCCGCGGGACGGGCGCCGCAGCGCCCGCTTCCACCCGGATCTCTCCGTCATCGATCCGGCGGTCGCCTATCCAGAAGGAGCTTTGAGACGTGGAAAACCTTCCCCAGATCAACAACGGAGGCCACGGCGGCCCGCCGGCTCCGGCGTGGCCCACCCAGGTCGGCCACCATGTGCCGCGTGAGTTCGACGGCCCCGCTCCGGCGATGGGCCCCGACTTCCGCTTCATCCTGCGGGTGCTGGCGGCGCACAAGACGCTGATCATCCTCATCGTGCTGGCGCTGACCGCCCTGTCGGCCTTCGCCGTCTCGCTGATGAAGGACAAGTACACGTCCGAAGCCCTTCTGCTGGTCGACAACCGGCAGGTCCGCGTCGTCCGCGCGGAAGACCAAGCGCTGAACTCGATCACGCCGGAAGATGGCGCGATCCTCAGCGAGATCGAAATCCTGAAGTCGACCGCCGTGCTGTCCCAGGCGGTTACCGACCTGAAGCTGGCGACGAACCAGGAATACAACCCGCCGGTCCAGGCCGACGAGACGAAGCCCTTCGTCGAGCGCGCCACCGCCTGGACGCGCGAGCAGGCCCATGCCGTGTTCGGTCCGGAACTGCCGGGCGTCGTCCAGGCCGTGCTGGCCCACGGCGACAACATGACCAAGGACACCCACCTGCGCGAGACCCGTGCCGCCGACAGCATCGACGGCGTGCTCGACCGCGTCCGCCGCAACCTTGAGGTCGGCGTCGTCGGCCGGTCGCGTGTGATCCAGGTCCGCTACACCGCCGGCGACCCCGAGATCGCCCAGAAGGTGGTGGACACCGTCGTCCGCCGCTACATGGAAACCCGCCAGCAGATGGACCGCGACCTGTCCACCAGCGCCGTCGCCTGGCTGGAAGACCGCATCGCCACCCTGCGCAAGGAAGTCGCCGCCGCCGATACCAAGGTCGACGCCGTCCGCTTCAAGGCCGGTCTGGTCAAGAACGGCACCAACGGCCTGATGGCCACCACCGAGTTGGAGCAGGCCCGCCTGCGTCTGGCCGAGGCCGCGGCCAACCGCGCCCGCGCCGTCGCCCAGGCCCAGACGCTGGAACGCAGCGCCGGCAACGGCGGCAGCCTCGCCTCGCCCGTCGTCGCCCAGCTGCGCGCCACCGTCGCCTCGATCTCGACCGAGCTGGCCCAGCTGTCGCGCCAGTACGGTCCGAAGCACCCGCGCATCCAGGAACTCCAGGCCCGCCTGAACGAAGCGAACTCCTCGCTGCAGCAGGAGGTCCGCCACGAGATCGGCGGCGTCCGCGAGGCGGCCAACGTCGCCATCGAGCAGGAAAACGCCCTGAAGGCGATGATCGCCAAGCTGGAATCCGGCTATCAGACGATGACCGAGGAAGCGGTGCCGCTGCGCACGCTGGAGGCCGAGGCCCAGGCCAAGCGCCAGCTGCTGGACAGCCTGCTCGGCCGTCTGGAAGAGGTGCAGGCCCAGCAGGACAACCGCGCCTTCCCGACCGCCGTCAAGCTGGTCTCGGCGCCGCAGGTTCCGCATGAGCCGTCAGGTCCGTTCCGCATCCTGATGCTGCTGGCCGGCTTCGTCGCCTCGCTCGCCGTCGCCGTCTTCATCGTCTTCGGCATCGAGCTGTTCCAGCGCCGCATCCGCACCCCGGAAGCCGTCCGCCGCATCCTGGGCGTGGGCACGGTCCACATCGTCCCGCACCACTCCACCCGCGGCACCCGCGGCCGCCTCGACCAGATCTTCCAGAACCATCCGTTCTCGCTGTTCTCGGAATCGATGCGCGCCCTGTTCCGCAACCACCTGTCGGATCTGGGTCCGGTCGGCTCCATCGCCGTCACCTCGGCCCGCCCGCAGGACGGCAAGACCTCGATGAGCCTCGCCGTCGCCCAGGTCGCGGCTCAGGCCGGCCGCCGCGTGGTGGTGGTCGACACCGACTTCCGCCGGTCGCGCATCGACGGCCTGTTCAACCTGTCGGCCAAGAAGGGCCTGTCGGACTGGGTTTCCGGCACCGCCACCCTGGATGAGATCGTCCACACCAGCGAGGACGCGCCCTATGCGATGATCCCCGCCGGCCGCCTGATGCCGGAGACGCTTGACCGCTTCAACGTCGACGGCCTGATCCACCTGATGGCCGGCCTGTCGCCGCACTTCGATCTGGTGGTGTTCGACACCGCCCCGGCACTGGCCGTGTCGGATGCCCGCATCGTCTGCGGTGCCGCCTCCAAGGTGCTGTTCGTCAGCCGCTGGGGCCACACCACCGCCAGCGACCTGCAGGCGGTCGCCGACCTTGGTCCGATCGACCACAGCAAGTTCGTGGCCGTGATGACCGACGTGAACCTGAAGAAGGCGGCGTCGCGCGGTTACCAGGGGCCCTACAACAGCTACATGGCGACCCGGAAGTACTACGGCGACACCACGCTGCGGACCGCCCCGTAACGCGGGAATCCGGAGTGACCTGAAGCTCCTTCGACCCAGAGGCCCTTTCCTTCCGGACGCTGCGGCGCCCGGAGGGAGGGGCCTCTCCATGACCGGAACCGGCCGCTGGCCGCTTCGACCGGCCCCCGCGACAGGAAGAGAGAGCCCCTCCGCATGACCGAACGTCCGAAGCCCGGTTTTCCGAAATGGCACCCGACCCATTGGCGTCCGAGCCGGCGCGACCTGCTGTGGACCGCCGCCGCCGGTGCGGTGCTGGCGAGCTGCCGCGGCGCCAGCGGTCCGACGACGGCGGAAGCCGCCGCCACCCAGCCGCAGGCGGCGGAGCCGGCGGTGACCCTGCGCGAAGCCTGCCGTGCGCTGGGCGTCCGCCACGGTGCCGCCCGCGACCATTTCATCGATCCGGAAGACCCGATGCTCGACCGGCTGATGGCGCGCGAATGCGACGTCGTCACCCCGGAGAATGGCGGCAAATGGGGCGTCTTCCAGCACACCGAGGGCAATTACGACTGGCGCCGCTTCGACGCTGCGGTTGAACTGGCGCGCAGCATCGGCGCCACGCCGAACTGGCACACGATCATCTGGCAGCATATGGGCATGCCGCCCTACATGAAGCTTCCGGCAGGCCGGCAGGAGGAGCTGGACATCTCGGAAAGCGCCTATTTCTCGCCGGATGGCAGCTTGAGCGCCGAAAACGTCTGGCCGCGCTTCACCGGCGTGGTCGAGGCGGTGCGGCAGCGCTACGGCGACGTCTTCTACCGCATCGACGTGGCCAACGAGGTTTTCTTCTGGGAGACGGTGGAGAGCCACCCGAAGGAACAGGACCGCTACGGCTTCCGCCGCGGCATGTGGTGGGTGGCGGCCGGCGGGGCGGAGAAGGGGCAGGAATGGCTCGATCCCTTCTTCCACCATGTGCACAAGGCCTTCCCCAAGGCGAAGCTGGTGCTGAACGAGTTCGGCATCGAGATCGACGAGGGCTGGCAGCAGCGCAAGCGCGCCTATCTGCTCGACTGGCTGACCGGTGCGGTGAAACGCGGCGTGCCGATCCACGGCCTCGGCCTGCAAAGCCACCTGATCGGCGGCAAGCCCTATGACAGCGCCGGCATGCGCAAATTCCTGCGCGCGGTCGACAGGCTGGGCCTGTCCGTCCATCTGACGGAGATGGACGTGGACGAGACCCGCCTGCCCCGCTCCTGGTCGCGGGCGGAGAAGGACCGGGCGATGGCCCAGCTGGCCCGGCAGTATCTGGCCGACATGCTGGACAATGCGCGGGTGGAGGAACTGTGCTGGTGGCACCTGCGCTCCGACCTGAATTTCATCGCGCGGGAGCATCCGGACCTGGGTGCCCACCCCTCCCCCTATGACGAGCAGTCCCGGCCCCTGCCGCTCTACACGGCGGTGGTGGAGACGCTGCGGGAGAAGGCGCGCACCGGCAAGGCGCGGTCGGGGTGACCGCAGCCCGGGTGACGCACCGCGGGGGTAAGCCGTCCGCGCCGTCCACCCCCTGCGATAGGCCCGCGCACTTTCTCGTTCGCGCGCGCGCGTCCGGTGCCGCTCCCGTTTAGAGTCCCTGAATGCGTCCTGTACCCATCTGATGGAGAGGTCGATCGTGCAGAACACAGCCGACACATTGCCGATGGATCGCCTGCCCGCCGATCGCTCGGCGGACGATGCGCTCGTCGAGCGCTACCGGCGGAAGTTCCACCTCTCGCCGACCTACCCGCTGACGGCCGAGATGGTGCAGCGCCACTGGGACCTGGAGCGGCGGCTTGCCCGCGAACTGCTGGACAGCAAGCCGGACGAGCGCTGGGACGTGTTCGAGCAGGCCTATACGACGCTCTACACCAGCTGTCCGTGGCTGAACGAGGCGGAGGACGATGCGCACACCCGCAACGACGAGCTCGACTTCCGCCATTTCCTGACCCTGCTGGGCGGGCCGCAGGACGTCTATGAGGTGGGATCGGGCAAGGCCCGGCTTCTGCGCTACCTCGCCCGCCACGGCTACCGCTGCGTCGCCACCGAGGTGACGCGCGAGCGCGGTGCGACCTGGATCGAACAGGATTCCAACGTCACCTGGAAGAACAGCGACGGCATCCACCTCTCCAGTTTCGAGGCGGCCGACCGCTATGACAGCGTGATCTCCACCCATGTCGTGGAGCACATGCATCCGGAAGACGTGCTCACCCACATGGAGAATGTCCGCACCATCCTGAAGCCGGGCGGCAAGTACATCCTGAGCATGCCGCACAAATACGCCGGCCCGGCCGACCTGTCGGAGGTGTTCGGCCTGAACGAGCCGATCTGCATGCATCTGCGCGAATATGGCTGGGGCGAGACGGAAGCCATGCTGCGTCAGGCCGGCTTCAGCCGCGTGGAAGCCGTCTACATCCTGCCGATGGCGGTGCGCCGCCGGATGAACCTGCATTTCGCCAGCCGCGCCTATCTGGGCTATGCGAAGCTGGTTGAGGCATTTTTGGGACGGCTGCCGTTAACCCTTAATCGCAAGCTCGGAAGGGTTGGTCAGCTCTATCTGTTCCGGCCAGAGGTGTTCGTGGTGGCCCATAAGCCCAAGTGACACCCGTTTGAGCGCTACGAAAAAGCGCTAAATCAAATACTTACCGACATGCCGAACCCCTTTGTTGCTGTAATGCATCGACAAAGGGGTTTTTCGTGTCTCTTTCTTTTCACAAGGGATAGTGGCATTAGAGCCGCATTTCGCTAAAATTTGAAATACCTCGTTAACCTTTTCCGGCCAGATTGGGTTTCAGCGAAATTCACGGAAAAGAGGATACTTCCAATGGCAACGAGCCCCGTCGATACGACCTTCGTCGTCAATGCCTCGGGTGTGACTGCCGGAGGAGTCTGGCCGCACTTCAAGTTCCTCGTCGATGGCGTCGCCGTCGGCCAGGCGACGGTCAATTCCACCAGCGCCGGCCGGTACAGCTTCACCACCAAGGTGGCTCCCGATGCCGCGCACAAGGTCCAGATCGTTTATGACAACGACTGGCTGTCGACCGACAAGGCCGGCATGTACCGCGACCTGATCGTCAAGTCGATCGAAGTCAACGGCAAGACCATCGCTTCCAACAGCTCGACGGTCTCCTACGCCGCTGACGGTCAGGGCACGCTGTCCGGCCGCGAAATGCTGTCCTGGAGCGGCTCGCTCGATTTCAACATGTCCAAGGACATGTTCACCGGCTCCACCGGGACCCCGACCACTCCGACCACCCCCACCACGCCGACGACCCCGACCACCGGCGGCACGCCGATCGTCGTGAATGCCTACGGCAATGCGGCCGGCGGCGTGAACGCCCACTTCAAGGTTCTGGTCGACGGCAAGACAATCGGTGAAGGCACGGCCGGCACGGCCGCCAAGGACTTCACCTTCAACGCGAATGTCAGCACCGACGTCGCCCACAAGGTCCAGATCCAGTACGACAACGACGCTGTGGTCAACGGTGTCGACCGCAACCTCTACGTCAACAAGATCACCATCGGCGGCCATGCCGTGAACCCGACCGACAGCATCGTGTCGATCGACAAGGGCGCCCTGGACGGCAAGGACATCGTCGCCGGCCAGCAGGCCATGTGGTGGAACGGCACCATGGAGGTGAAGGCCGACAAGTCCTGGTTCGCCGGCAGCACCACCCCGAACAACCCGTCCACGCCGACCCAGCCGAGCCTGTCGGTCAGCGACGTGACGGTGACCGAGCCGACCGGCTCCAAGACCGCCGGCGGCATCCAGGGCTTCCTGCACACCCAGGGCAACCAGATCGTCGACGAGGCCGGCAACACCGTCCGCCTGACCGGCGTGAACTGGTTCGGCGGCGAGGGCTACAACTACGTGCCCGCCGGCCTGTGGGCCGACAGCTACCAGGGCCACTTGGAAAAGATGAAGTCGGTCGGCTTCAACACCATCCGCATGACCATGTCGGACGAGATGTTCGACAGCACGGCGGTGACGAACGGCATCGACTTCTCGAAGAACCCGGATCTGGCCGGCCTGACCCGACTGCAGGTCTATGACAAGGTCATCGACTATGCCGGCAAGCTCGGCATGAAGGTGATCCTCGACCACCACCGCAACGACGGCGGCGCCGGCACCAACGAACACGGGCTGTGGTATACCGACAAGCACCCGGAATCGACGGTGATCGCCAACTGGAAGATGCTGGCCAACCATTATGCCGGCAACGAGACCGTCATCGGCGCCGACCTGCACAATGAGCCGAGCGTCAGCGCCACCTGGGGCGGCAGCGCCGCCACCGACTGGGCCTCGGCGGCCGAGCGCATCGGCAACGCCATCCAGACGGTGAACAAGGACTGGCTGCTGTTCGTCGAAGGCACGGAGTGGAGCAGCACGCTGGCCGGTGCGCAGGCGCGCCCGATCCACTTCAACACCCCCGACAAGCTCGTCTACTCGCCGCACGCTTACGGCCAGAGCGTCGGGCAGTTCAGCTGGCTGAACGACCCGAACTACCCCAACAACCTGCCGGCCCAGTACGACAAGATGTGGGGTTACCTGTACAAGAACGACACCGCGCCGATCATGCTGGGCGAATGGGGCGGCCAGTTCACCAGCTCCGCCGAGCAGACCTGGGCCAAGACCATGGCCAAGTACCTGAACGGCGACTGGAACCTGGACGGCAAGAGCGACATCGCGGCCGGCGACAAGGGGATGAGCTGGACCTTCTGGGCCTGGACCCCGGAATCGGGTGACGTCGGCGGCATCCTGATGGACGACTACAAGACCATCAACCCGACCAAGGCGGCCATCGTGAAGGGCGCCATGGAAGGCTCCGTGTTCGATACCCCGACCACCACCGCCAACACCGCCAACGCCACCTTCACGGTGAAGCTGTCGGCCGCCTCCGGCACCCCGGTCACGGTGGATTACTCCACGGTGGACGGCACGGCCAAGGCCGGCTCCGACTACACCGCCACCAGCGGCAAGCTGACCTTCGCCGCCGGCGAGACTGCCAAGACCGTGACGGTCAAGGTGCTGAGCGACAGCGTGACGGAAGGCAACGAGACCTTCGGCCTGAAGATCTCCAACGCCACCGCCGCGACCATCGCCGACGCCACCGGCACCGGCACCATCGTCGACGCCTCGGCTGCCAAGGCCGCCGCCGCTTCGCTCAGCTCGGCCGACCTGCTGGCCCACACGATGAGCGCCGCCAACGATACGCCCACCGCGACCGCCGCCGACCTGGCGACGACGCAGCAGCTTGCCAGCCATGACGTGTTCGGCGTCACCTTCGACACCTATCACGACCTGCACACGACCGACACCAGCCTGGCGCACGCCGCCTGACCTGTCCGGTTCGTCTGACCGGAAGAGTGCCTGAAGAAAAGAGGTCCGGCAGCATTGCTGCCGGACCCTTTTTCCGTTACCGGGGATGGACCTGAGAGGATCAGCCCGGCACCGGCGAGGTGGCGGTGCCGGGCATCATGGCCGACACGCCGCCGACCGGCGCCGGATGCGGGATGTCGGGGATGGTGACCTCGGCCACCGCCTTGCCGGGGTTGCCGGCGACCACGCTGCGCCGCGGCATCGGCTTGGTGACGACGGAGGAGGCGGCGACGATGCATTCGTCGCCGATGCTGACACCGATCACCACCGCATGCGGCCCGACCCAGACGCCGTCACCCAGTTCCGGGTAGTGGGTGACGCGGCCGGTGGAGAGCAGATCGTCCTTCTGGCCCAGCGTGACGCCGTGGAACAGGGTGACGTTGGCGCCGATCCGCGCGTTGGCGTTCACCACCAGTCCCCAGCCATGCAGGATGCGCAGCCCCGGTCCGACCTGGGTTTCCCAGGGCAGATCCATGGCGGCGGAATGCTGGGTCCACCGGTGCAGCAGCCGGCAGGCGGCCAATAGCGGCTTCCCCAGCGGCCCGCCCATCCGGTTCAGCGCCTGACAACTGCGCAGGGTGAAGGTCACCCGGAACATCCGGTTGCCCGCCAGCAGCTTCAGCACCGCCCCGAGGCCGGAGCCCCCGCCGTAACGGGTGGCGTCCGCCGCAACCGTCTGCCGAAATGTGTAGTGCGGAGCGTCCTGCATCGCGGTGTCATCCTCTCCGATCAAGCATTGTCACGCCGGCTGTCGGGCTGGCCGTCAGACCGGCTCTCAGGCCGACTTTCAAGCCGCCTCTCAAGCCGTCTGCGGCCGGCGACGAAATCGGGCCGTCATGCGGAACAGCATGGCGCGGTCGGCCTTGCCGAAACTCGGCCCGAACAGGGCGGCGATGGCGAACAGCATGGTCAGCCCGACCTTGGCGGCGGCGAAGGTCGGGTTCACCTCGAACCCGAACAGGGCGAGGCCGGCCAGATAGGCGATGGCGGCCGGCGCCAGGATGCCCGTCACCCGCAGCGCGCTCAGCGGCGGCTCGTTCGGGCTGAGGCGGCGGCACATCGCCTCGGTGGCGACCAGCATCACCAGCTCGCGCACCAGCACGCCAATAGCGCCGCCCATCAGGCCGAGCGGCCCCAGCGTCACCGCCATGACCAGCGTGCCGACGGCCAACCCGCCCAGCGAGATCGCCGGCAGGACGCCGACCTTCTTGGTCTTCACCAGCCCGACCTCGGCATGCATGCGCACGCCGTGGACGACATAAGCCAGCACCAGCAGCGGCATGCAGGGCAGAACCGTCTCGTACTCGGCAGACGCGATCAGCCACAGCACCTCCGGCGCGGTCAGCGCCATGCCGAGCGCCGCCGCCGACAGCAGCACGACGAACAGGTAGAAGACGAATTCCGACTGATCGCGCCCGGCGGTGCTGTCCTGCGCCTCGATCCGGCTAACCGACCAGATCTGCAGGAAGGAGGCGGTCAGGAACATGTAGAGCATGGTGGCGAGCCGCAGCCCGAACGACAGCACGCCGACCGCCGCGACGCCCATCAGCAGGTTGACCAGATAGCGCATGGCGAACTGGTTGCCCATGTCCAGCATGGTCTGCGGCATGAAGGGCAGGCCCAGCACCGTCACCCGCTTCAGGATGCCGAAGGAGAAGCCGACGCCGTTCGCCGCCAGGATCGCCACCGTCAGCGCGATGCCCAGCCCGACGAAGGTGATGGCGTTGGCCAGGAAGATGCCGGTCACGCCCAGATCCATCACCAGCAGGAAGCTGAGGTTGAGGCCGATCAGCCCCACCGCCTTGCCGACCGAGATCAGCAGGCAGGTGCCCGACCGCTTGTGGACCCGGTAATAGGCGAGCGCCAGCTCGAACACGGCGCTGAAGGCGATGCCGGCAAAGGCGAAGGCGATGATCGGCCCCTGGTCGGTGCCGCCGAACAGCATGTCGCTGGCACCCCAGCCCGCCGGCAGGGCCACCGCCAGCAGCGCCAGCGAGGCGGCCCACAGACCGATCATCGTGGTGCTGACCACGCGGGACCGGCTGCGATCGTCAGGATGTTCGAAATAGACGACGGTGAAGGCGTTGATCATGCCGATCATCAGCATGACCGCAACGATGTCGCCGACGACGCTGATCAGGGCATAGACGCCGAACTCCGCCGGTGACAGGACCTTCGCATAGAGCGGCAGCAGAAGCAGTCCCGCAGCGCGGTTGACCACATTCGCCACCATGAACATCCAGCCATGTTTGATGATCGTACCAGCTTCGACAGCCATCCGGTTTCCTTCGCCCCCTGTAGTCCGCTTCTTCTTCCGGTCTCGCCTGCTGGGGAGAGCATCGCGTCCGCCCCGTCGCATGGGTCCATGTCGCATGGACCGTTTCCGAAGGGTGGGCCGCACGGGCGCAGATAAGGAAAAAGAACGCGCCAAATCTTGGCGGAGGTCGGGACAGCGTCAATTCGGCCTTGAAGAGACCGGAACACTCTTCGGTGCTAGTCAGCACGGCTTCGGTCAGAGATCCTGGACGTTCCGAGTATGCTTTCCGGCGAGTTCGCACGCTGCCTCTTGCGCGCCGCAACAGGCAAGGGTGCGTTCGCGCCACGCCCCCGCTCGGAATTGCTGGAGGGCTCCCTTCGGTCGATCCGGCTGACCGACCCACCCCGCAAGTTCGGCGATCATCCCCGTTCGCGCCGCCGCTTTCTGTCCGGTCGGAGGAGGTATCGACAGCGCATACCTAAAAATTGCGGGTATCGAGGGTACCGGCGGGGGTGCGACACCACCTTACCGTTAACCCGAAACGCTATCCCCGCTGGGGACCGCATCCGAAAGTATCCCCAATAATATTCGGACCCCCGCACCCTTCGAAACACCGGTGGTATCGCGGACGCGAAATCAACGTCCGTATGCACTGTTGCTGGCCGAGCTTCCTCATCCTAATTCGTCCTCAACGAACAGCGGATCGGCCCATCAAAATCATGAAAGAGTGTTCTTTACATAAATGCGCCTCTGCCGATGCGGGGGCGCAACAAAGTAAAGACCGGCCGAATCCCAAGAGACGCTGATGACGAGCGACCATCCGCACGAATAGCCGTGCGGTGGCTGGCATTCCCTTCAACCACGGGACCTGCGATGAGCAAACTGGACCCAGAAGTGGTCATCGATCTGACCTCGGCGAAAAAGGCGACGATCCCCACGATCGCCCCCGGGCTGCTGCTTGCACTCTCGGATGGATTGGTCCTCGCCCTGGTAGGGTGGACGCTCAACCATTTCCTCGGCTTCGATGCGCTGACCGAGCCGATGGAAGCCGCCGCCTGGCAGCGGTCGCTGGTGACCGGCCTGATGCTGGTGCCTCTGGTGAAGTCGGTGTTCGGCATCTACACGCTCGGACGCTTCGACTACATGGAACGCACGAGACGGACTTTTCAGGCGGCCTTTCTGTGCTGCGCCGTGCTGGCGGTGCCGTTCATCGTGATGGAGGGCTTCCGCTCCTTCTTCGTGGAAGCGCTGTCGATCGCGCTGCTCGGCTTCGCGGTCACCTACGTCGCCGACCTGCTGCTGATCCAGGGCCTGCTGTCCAGCGCGCTGGACTGGCGTACGCCGGTGATGATCGTCGGCGCCGGCCCGCAGGGTGCCGCCATCGCCGAGAAGCTGCAGCGCCTGCCCTGGCTCGGCATGCGGCCGGTCGGCTTCGTCGATGACGACGACAGCCTGTGGCAGACCCGCGTCGCCGGCCTGCCGGTGATGGGTCCGGTGGAACTGCTGGCCAAGTCGCCTGCCGTCGCCGGCCAGGCCAGCGCCGCCATCGTCGCCGACATGGGCCGCCACGGCAACGACCTGACCGGTCTGGTCCGTACCCTGCCCTTCCGCCAGGTCTACTGCGTGCTGGGCGAAGGCAATGTCAGCGCCGTCGATGCGACCTACCACAACCTGCACGGCTCGCTGGCCCTGCGCGTCAGTGTCCGTCCGCCGACCGGCTACCTGCGCATCCGCCGCGCCATGGACATCGTCCTGTCGGCGATCCTGCTGGTCCTGGTGGCGCCGCTGATGCTGGGCCTTGCCGTCGCCATCCGGTTGGACAGCCCGGGCCCGGTGATGTTCCGCCAGAAGCGCTGGGCCGGTGGCAAGCAGACCTTCGACCTGCTGAAGTTCCGCTCCATGCATGTCGATGCGGAAGAGCAACTGCAGCATCTGCTGGCGAACGACCCGGTCGCCCGCGAAGAGTACATGACCTACCACAAGCTGACGGTCGACCCGCGCATCACCCCGCTCGGCCGCTTCCTGCGCAAGACCTCGCTCGATGAGCTGCCGCAGTTGTGGAACATCCTGATGGGCGACATGAGCCTGATCGGCCCGCGCGCCTACATGCCGAAGGAACTGCCGGAGGTGGGTGACTCCGCCGCGGTGATCGGCACCGTCCGTCCGGGCCTGACCGGGTACTGGCAGGTGTCGGGGCGCCACCGCACCACCTTCCAGGAGCGTGTCGCGATGGACGTCTTCTATGTCCGCAACTGCGGCCTGCTGTTCGACTTCTTCATCCTCTGCAAGACCGCCGTGATGGTGCTGAAGGGCGACGGGTCGTAACCGGCCCTCTCTCCCGAACCGGATGCCAGCCGGACCCCCGCGCCACCCTCGCGGGGGTCTTTTTGTTGGAATCCTTAGGATCCATTCCCTTTATCGGGCGGCAAAGGGAGGGGGTGGCGCGAAAGCGGCTACCCCTTTCGGGCCCGGCCTCCTTCGGTCTAATGCCACCGCCCGGCTACGAGATGAGGGGTGTCATCCGCATCTTCAGTGCTGCACAGCCGAACACGGTACGGCAGCCTAAGGGAAAGCCGATGAAAATCCTGGATTTTCTGGAAAAAAGCATCGCCGTCATCGGCATCATCGCCTTCGGAGGCTCGGTGCTTCCGCTGATGCTGACCGGCGGCGACCCGCTCGCGGGCGATCTGGAATCGGCCGGCGTCACCATCCTGTATGGCGGTCTTTATGTTCTGGTACTGGCCGCCATCGCGCTGCGGCCGGCCATCGCCTTCCAGATCCCCTTCGCCAGCCCGGCGCTGACGGCGATGATCGCCTTCGCCTTCCTGACCGCGCTTTGGTCGCTGTTCCCGGACATCACGCTGCGCCGGTCGATCGCCTTCATGTTCACGACGGTGTTCGGCATCTGGCTCGCTTTGCGCTTCCGTTTCCCGGAGATCATGCGGCTGCTGGTGGTCGGGCTGTCGTTCCTGATGTTCGTCTCCTTCTTCATGATCTTCGCGATGCCGACCATCGGTCTGGACAGCGCGCAGCATGTCGGCGCCTGGAAGGGCGTGTTCTTCCAGAAGAACGTGACCGGCCGCATGATGGTCTGGCTGGTGCTGGCGCTGGTCTGGCTGGACTGGCAGAAGGAAATGGGCCGCTGGCTCACCCGGCCGCTGATCCTGCTTGCGATGCTGCTGATCGTGATGAGCCGGTCCGGCACTGGCCTCGTTACCTCGGTCCTGGTGTCGGTGGCCCTGCTGTCGACCACCATGCTGCGCGGCAGCATCCGCAACTTCGCGCCCACCATGGCGCTGCTGCTGGCCCTGCTGGTGATCATGGTCACCGCCGGCGCTACCTTCTGGTACGACGTGCTCTACGCGCTGGGCCGCGACCCGACCCTGACCGGCCGCACCGTGCTGTGGGAACACATCGTCCACTCGGTCGGCGAGCGGCCGCTGCAAGGCTATGGCTACGCCGCCTACTGGTCCGGCTTCAACGGACCGGGCTCCAGCTTCACCCGCGACTGGGGCATTACCTCGGCCCACAGCGGCTGGCTGGAACTGACGCTCGACCTCGGCCTCGTCGGTGTCGCGCTGGTGGTGGCGGTGCTAGGCCGCATGCTGTTCCAGGGCTTCTTCGCCGCCCGCTACGGCAACAGCCGGCCGGAAGCCGCCTGGGCCTTCGCCGTCGGCTGCGCCCTGCTGGCGGTGTCGGTGTCCGAAAGCGTGTTCGCCGAACGCCATTCGATGAACTGGGTGATCGCCACTATCGCCGTCGTCCGGCTGATCCAGCAGAGCCGCTGGCAGCGCCTGCTGAATGACCGGGCGGCCGAAGAGCACCGCCTGCGCCGGAACGCCGCAGCCAGCGTCCCCTCCCCCGCTTATGCCGGACGGGCCGCCTATGCCGGCCCCTATCCCGGCCCCCTGTCCCGGCAGTAGCGGCAGGGCGCTCCAGTCCCCCGTCCCCTGCGACCTTTCCCATTTCCCTTCGACCGAAGGCAGACCCATGAGCCCGAAGAACGAGCCGGCAAGCAGCAACCGCCCGGCAAACAGCGAACAGGCGACCAACAATCAGGTTACGGTCGTGATCCCCACCCGCAACCGCCCGGACATGGTGATGCGGGCGGTGCGCAGCGCTCTCGACCAGACCCATCGCGACCTCGACGTCATCGTGGTGATCGACGGTCCGGATCCGGCCACCGCCTCGCATCTGGCGACACTGGCCGATCCGCGGCTGACCGTGATGGAGCTTGAAACGAACCACGGCGCCGCGGAGGCCCGCAACATCGGCGTGCGCGCCGCACGAGGCGACTGGATCGCCTTCCTGGACGACGACGACCATTGGATGCCGGAGAAGGTGGAGTTGCAGATGGCGGGCCGCCCGGCCGGCATCCGCTTCCCCATCGTCAGCTGCCGCTGCCAGGTGGTGACCGCCCGCGGCACCTTCGCCTGGCCCCGGCGTCTCGCCACCCCGGTCGATGCCATCGGCGACTATCTGTTCGTCCGCCGCGGCCTGTTCAAGGGCGAGACTTTCGCCCCCACCACCACGCTGCTGGCGCCCAAGGCGCTGCTGCTGCGCAACCCGGTCCCCAAATCCCGCTTCGACGACTGGGAATGGCTGATCACCTGCGGCCGGATCGATGGGGTGGCGCTGGTCCACATCCCCGACGTGATGGCCGTCCACTACACCGAGGAAAACAACCGCGTCACCCTGTCGACCTGCCACAACATCAACCAGGCGCTGGAATGGGCCGAGTCGATGCGCGACCACCTGTCGCCGCGCGCCTATGCCAGCCTGCTGTTGCAGGCGACCGGCGGCGAGCAGGCGGCCCGCACCGCCGGCACGCGCTGGCGGATCCTGAATTCGGCTCTGCGCGATGGCCAGCCGACACCGATGGCTCTCGCCACCTTCACCATGCATTCGCTGATGCCGGTCGGCCTGCGCCGCCGCCTGCGGCAGGCCTTGTTCTCCGCGTCCGACGCTGCCTGAGCACGAAAAGGACCCCGACGCCTATGGACAGCACCAACGACATCCGCACCCCCACCGGCCAACCGGATGCGCCCACCCGGACCGTCGTCGTGTTCGCGACGCCGGGCGCACTCGATGGCGGCGGTGGCATCGGCCGCATGACGGGCTATGTGGTCGACCAGTTCGACAGGTCGGGCACGACCCGCTCCATCATCCTCGACACCCGCGGTACCGGTAGCGTTCTGCTGTCACCCTTATATCTCGGCGTAACCCTGGCCCGGCTGGGCTGGATCCTTGCCCGCCGCCGGGCTTCCGTCGTGCACATCAACGTGTCGGAGCGTGCGAGCTTCCTGCGCAAGGCGGCGGTCCAGCTGGTGTCGGGGCTGATGTCCTGCCCGACCGTCGTCCACCTGCACGGTGCCTCCTTCGTCGAGTTCTTCGAGGGCGGCATGTTCGCCCGCGGCATCAGCCGCTGGCTGTTCAACCGCTGCGGCCGGGTGGTGGTGCTCGGCGACAACTGGCGCGACTTCCTGGTCCAGTCGGTCCGCACCGATCCCCGCAAGATCCGGGTGCTCTACAACGCCGTGCCGGATGTCGGCGCCGACCTCGGCGCGCCGAAACCGCCGGCACCGGGTGCTGTCCTGTCCCTGCTGGTGCTCGCAAACCTGTCCGAGCGCAAGGGCATCGGCACGCTGCTGCGCGCCTGTGCGCTGCTGAAGGAGCGCGGCCAGCCCTTCCGGGTGACCATCGGCGGCGGCGGCGACGTCGACGGCTACCGCGCCATGGCGGCCGAACTGGGGGTGGCGGAGGAATGCCGCTTCCTGGGCTGGATCGGCCGGGAGGAAGCGCATGCGCACATCCGGTCGCACGACATGCTGCTGCTGCCCTCGACCCATGAAGGGCTGCCGATGGTGATCCTGGAGGCGCTGTCGGCGCAACTGCCGGTCATCACCACGCCGGTGGGATCGATCCCGGAGGTGCTGACCGACAGCGAAACCGCCCGGATCATCCCGGTGAACGACCCCGGTGCCCTGGCCGATGCCGTGAATGAGGTCGGCCACGACGCGGACCTCTATCGCCGGCTGGCGGAGAACGGCCGCCGGCTGTTCCTGAAACAGTTCGTCATCGACGCCTACGCCAAGTCGCTTCTGGCGATCTACCAGGAGCTGGACCGCGGCGCCGTCGAGCTTTCCGGGGACCTGGACAAGCTGGCCGGATCGGCCGCCACCGCATCCAAACGGCGGTAGGCCATGGTCACGCAAATATCGATGATCGGATTAGAAAACAATCAATGCGGGCATAGCCGAAAGGGAGTCGCACATGCACAGGTTGGGTAACCATACCGGCAGGCCAACCCGTTCGGTCGCTCCACAGCGTACGAATGCTGCATCGCGTAAACTTGCACGTGAACGCTGCCCGGCCTCCGGCTGCGGCGCGTTCCAAAGGGCGGCAGCCCATCGGCCGCACCGCGACGCACCTGTCACGGCCTGATTGTCGGGCCGTCAAGGAACAGAGGCCGAAAACATAACAAGCCCGCCGCAGCCGTCGAAAGACGGACGTCACACGGTAAAAGCCGGGGCGCAACGCAGGAAAGGCGGGCCGGGAAAGGATCAGGAGCGGACATGATCTATATCGTCTCCCCCGGCGGTACCCAGGAGAAAGGCGGAATGGGCCGTGTGGTCGACAACTTCACGACCGATTTCCGGCAAAATTGCCCGGACGTGAAGTTCGAGGTGATCGACAGCTACGGCCCTGGCAAATTCCACCTGATGCCCCTCTATTTCGCGCGGGCGACCGCGCGGCTTGCCGGTTGCTTTGCCGCCAGCAAGGCCGATCTCGTCCACATCCATATGGCCGAATACGGCAGTGTCCTGCGCAAGGGCATCCTGATCGCCATGGCGCGCACCTTCGGCGTGCCGGTGATCCTGCATCTGCATGGCGGGCGCTTCCCCAAGCAGTTCAAGGACGCCGGTCCGGTGATGCGCTGGGCGATCCGCCGCATGATGGCGATGACCAGCGAGATCGTCGTGCTGGGCGAGTTCTGGCGCGATTGGGTGGCCGAGGCTTTCGGGCCGGAGGCGCGTCAGCGCACCACCCTGCTGCACAATGCCGTGCCGGGTCCGGCATCGCCGCCGGTGCGCGACGATGCGGAAGAGGACTTCGCCGGCCCGGTCCGCCTGCTGTTCCTCGGCCGGCTGATCAAGCTGAAAGGGATCGACGTCCTGCTGAACGCGCTGGCGTCCCCCACCTGCCGCGACCGCAACTGGCAGGTCACCATTGCCGGGGACGGCGATCTGGAAACCTACCGCAGCCTCGCGACGGAACTGGGCATCGCCGACCGCGTGCGCTTCACCGGCTGGCTGGATCAGGCCGGCTGCCGGCGCGAGCTGGCCGGCGCCCATGTGCTGGTCCAGCCGTCGATGTTCGAAGGTCTGCCGATGTCCGTCCTGGAAGCGATGGCGGAGGGACTGACCATCGTCGCCACCCCGGTCGGCAGCGTCCCCGACGCCATCGCCGACGGGGAGACCGGACTGCTCGTTCCGCCGGGTGACGTGGCTGCGCTGGCCGATGCGCTGGCGCGGGTGATCGACGACCGCACCCTGCGCCGCAACCTCAGCGCCGGTGCCCGCGCGCGGTGGGAGCGCCAGTTCGACGTCGCCGTGTTCCGCGAACGGCTGCTGGAGATCTACCGCCGCAACGCGCGCGGCAGCCTGAGCACGTCGCCCGCCGTTCCCGCCGGACCGGTTCCGGCCGCCGGACCGGCAGGCCATTCGAAGAGCACCACCGGCTGATCCGAAAAGCGGCAGGCCTCTCCCGGCTCAGGCCGATCGAGCCCAGGCAAAGACCTGGGCCCGGACCCGAACCGGGAGCATCGACATGAAGGAAGGGGCACCATGAAAAACGCCATTGCCAATCTGGTGCGCTGGTCGGGATTCGGTGCGATGCAGCGGTTCCTGAAGGCGCGGAATGCGGTCACCATCGTCGTCTACCACGATCCGGCCCCGGAGGTGCTGCGCGAGCATCTGCGCTGGTACGCCAAGCATTACGGCTTCACCACGCTCGATGCCGTCGCCACCGCGATGGAGACCGGCCGCTGGGACAAGCTGCCGGATTATCCGCTGGTCATCACCTTCGACGACGGGCACCGGAGCAACACCGCGCTGGCGCCTTTGTTCCGCGAATTCGACCTGCGTCCGACCATCTACCTGTGCAGCCAGATCGTCGGCACCGCCCGCCCCTACTGGTGGAAGACCGCCGCCGCCGACGGCATCGGGGTGGAACGGCTGAAGCGCGTGCCCGACCCGGAACGCCGCCGCCTGCTGGCCGAGGCCGGCAACGATCCCGACAAGGATGGCGAAGACCGTCAGGCGATGACCTGGGACGAGATCGCGCGGATGACCGATGTCGCCGATTACGGCGCCCACACCCGTACCCATCCGATCCTTCTGCAATGTGATGACGACCGCTGCTCCGACGAGATCGCCCTGTGCCGTGCCGAGCTGGAGGAGGCGCTGGGCCGATCCTGCCGTCATTTCGCCTTCCCCAACGGCGATTTCAGCGACCGCGAGGTGGAGGAGATCCGGCGTGCCGGCTACCGCACCGCCCGCACCATCGACCCCGGCTTCAACGACGCTTCGACCGATCCCTTGCGGCTGAAGGCCTTTCCGGTGTCCGACGACGCCACCGTGGAGTGGCTCAGCGTCCAGCTGACCGGTATCCCGGCCTGGCTGCGCAAGCGCAAGGCCGCGAACACCGGCGATTCGGCCAATGGGGCAACGCCCGAATGGACAGGTTCGATGGTAAAGCCCAAGTCGGCAGGCGTATGACCGTAAGCGCAGGCGCCAAGCCGAACGTCAAGCGTCCCGCGACAAGCTCTATTACGGGACAACAGAGTGGCTAACCACAGACTTCAATCCACTCCTATCCTTTGAGCCCTCGCAAACCACCGCGAGCATCACAATAAAATTGCATATCAGGCGGATGCGAGAACAAGGAGCCGGAAAACAGCGGGACACATGACAGGGGGTAGCCGGACCTACCCCCGACAGCGTCCCGGCCGAACACCCGGCTCTCCGTTCAGACCGACCGGCTTCCCGACCGAACCCCCGTTACGACACCCCCTTTACGACAACCCAAGTCGACCGAACCCAGCAGGAGTTTTCAGAGACATGCGGACCGCCACCCTGACCGACACGACCCTGACCGCTCCCGCCCTGCCGGAAATCCGCGCCTTCATCGTGGAGAATTTCCTGCTCGGCAAGGACTCCGGCTTCGACAACAGCGAATCCCTGTTGGAATCGGGGATCATCGACAGCACCGGCATCATGCACGTCGTCGCCTTCCTGGAAGAGCGCTTCGGCATTGCCGTGGATGACGACGACATGGTCGCCGACAACCTGGAATCGGTGGACCGCATCGCCGCTTTCGTCGGCCGCAAGCAGGAACTGCGCAACGCCGCCTGATCCCAAGGGGAGCGGGAATGCGAGCGGCCAAAAGACGGGCGAAGAAGGACATCACCATGGCCCATCTGGTTCACCAGTTCCTCAGCGAGACGGCCAAGCGGGATCCCTCCCGCACCGCGCTGATCGCCGGGGATGCCCGCCGCAGCTTCGCCGAGCTGGACCGTGAAAGCGACGCCGTCGCCTGCGCGCTCCAGTCAGCGGGGATTGCCCGCGGCGACCGCGTCGCGGTGATGCTGGAGAACTCCATCGAATATGTCGCCGGCCTGTTCGGCACGCTGAAGGCCGGCGGCGTGTTCGTGCCCGTCAACCCCTCCACCAAGGCCGACAAGCTGACCTATCTGCTGGCCGACGCCGGCATCCGGGTCCTGATTGCGCCATCCGCCTTGGCCCGGCAGGTCCTGCCGGCGCTGGAGACGGTGGAGACGCCGCCGACGGTGCTGTGGGTGGGCGCCGGCCTGCCCGACGGTGCCACCGGCCTGCTCTATGCCGACGCGCTGGCCGCACAGCACCGGCAGCCGGCCGAGCCGGGCCTGATCGACCAGGATCTGGCGGCCATCATGTACACGTCCGGCACCACCGGCCGGCCGAAGGGCGTGATGCTGACCCACGCCAACTACGTCAACACCAGCTGGGCAATCTCGACCTATCTGGAGAACACCCCCGACGATGTGGTGATGTGCGTCCTGCCGCTGACCTTCGGCTATGGCCTGTCCCAGGTGCTGACCGGCGCCCGCGTCGGCTTCACCCTGGTGCTGGAGCGTTCCTTCGCCTTCCCGTTGGAAACGCTGAAGCGGATGGTGCAGCACCGCGTCACCGGCCTGCCCGGCGTGCCGACCGTTTTCTCCACCCTGCTGGGGCTGGAAGCGGCGAAGACCGCCGATCTCAGCTCGCTTCGCTACCTGACCAACGCCGCCGCCCCGCTGCCGGCCGCCCATCTCCAGCGGCTGCGCGAGCGCTTCCCCCAGGCGGTCTTCCATTCCATGTACGGCATGACCGAGTGTTGCACCCGCATCAGCACGCTCGATCCCGCCGAACTGGAGCTGAAGCCGGCTTCGGTCGGACGCGCCATCCCCAACTGCGAAGCCTTCGTCGCCGACGAGGAGGGCAGTCGCCTTCCTCCCGGTCAGGTCGGCGAGCTGGTGGTGCGCGGCGCCAATGTGATGCGCGGCTATTGGAACCGGCCGGAGGAGACAGCCCGGCGTCTGCGCCGCGGCCCGCAGGGCGAGACCCTGCTGTTCACCGGCGACCTGTTCACCCAGGACGCCGAGGGGCACCTCTACTTCGTCAGCCGCAAGGACGACGTCTTCAAATGCCGTGGCGAGAAGGTCAGCCCCAAGGAGGTCGAGAACGCTCTGTACGAGCTGGAGGGTGTGCTGGAAGCCTGCGTGATCGGCGTTCCCGACGATGCCGACGGGTTGGCGGTCAAGGCCTTCCTCGTCGCCCGTGACGGTGTCGCCTTGTCAGACGCGGCGATCCGCCAGCACTGCCGCGGCCGGCTGGAAAGCCACCTCGTGCCGAAATTCATCGAGTTCCGCGACAGCCTGCCGAAGACCGACTCCGGCAAAATCCGGCGGGCGGAACTGGTGGAGGAAATCGGCAAGCTGGCACGTCCGGCGGCGGCATCCGTCCGCTCCCCCGCATAGCGGGGAACGGGCAGGACAGGAGCGGAACGCTCCCCCTACAGAACACCACCACGAACACTACCCACCCCAGGACAGAGAGCACGCTCATGTGTGGTGTCGCCGGAGTTCTCGCAGGATCGCGTGCCGAACCGGCCGGTCTGGACGAGCTGAAGCGCATGATCGCCATGCTGGGCCATCGCGGCCCGGACGGCTACGGTTTCTACCGTGACGACCGCATCGGGCTTGCCCATGCGCGTCTCAGCATCGTCGGTCTGGCCGGCGGCTTCCAGCCGATCCACAACGAAGACCGCACCCTCTGGATCAGCTTCAACGGCGAGATCTTCAACCATGTCGAACTGCGGCGGGAGCTGGAG
Organism: Azospirillum sp. A29; assembly: GCF_042604625.1. NCBI lineage: Bacteria > Pseudomonadati > Pseudomonadota > Alphaproteobacteria > Rhodospirillales > Azospirillaceae > Azospirillum > Azospirillum sp. A29. Next base: position 108,135 of record NZ_CP170467.1, on the reverse strand, counting down.
GCGCGTGGCCACCGCTTCTACACCCAGACCGATACCGAGGTGATCGTCCACGCCTTTGAGGAATACGGCCCCGCCACTTGGGCCAAGCTGAACGGCCAGTTCGCCATCTGCCTGTGGGACACCACGCGGCGCGAACTGTGGCTGGTTCGCGACCGGCTCGGCATCCTGCCGCTGTTCTATGCCCGCCGCGGCGACCACCTGGTCTTCGCATCCGAAGCCAAGTCGCTGTTCGGCGGCGGCCGGGTGGCTCCGGCCTTCGACCCGGCCCGCCTCGCCCAGGTCTTCACCCACTGGAGCACCGCGCCGCACGGTAGCGTGTTCGCTGGGGTGGAGAGCGTGCCGGCCGCCACCGCGATCCGCGTCGACTCCACGCTGGCGCTGCATGTCGACCGCTACTGGCAGCCCGATTTCGCTACCGACCCGGCGCTGGCGAAGCTCTCGCTGGACGAGGCCGCCGACCGGCTGGAGGAGAAGCTACTCGACGCCATCCGGCTGCGGCTGCGCGCTGACGTGCCGGTCGGCGTCTATATCAGCGGCGGGCTCGATAGCTCGGTGATCGCAGCGCTGGCCCGCAAGCTCGACACCACCCACATGCACAGCTTCGGCGTCCGCTTCACCGATGCCGGCTTCGACGAGACGCCGCAGCAGCGGCTGGTCGCCGGCCATGTCGGGACCGAGCATCACGACATCCTCTGCAGCCCGCAGGACATCCAGGCCGCCCTGCCCGACGTCATCCGCCATGGCGAAACGCCGCTGGTCCGCACCGCCCCCGCCCCGCTGTTCCTGCTGTCGCGTCTGGTGCGCGAGAGCGGCATCCGCGTCGTGCTGTCCGGCGAGGGTGCCGACGAGTGGCTGGCCGGCTACGACATCTTCAAGGAGGACAAGGTCCGCCGCTTCTGGGCGCGTCAGCCCGACAGCAAGGCGCGGCCGAAGCTGCTGGGCCGCGTCCATCCCTTCGCCGCCGTCAACGGCCAGAAGGACAGCCCGCTGTGGCAGGCCTTCTTCAAGCGCGGGATGATGGACACCGACGAGACCTTCTACGCCCACCGCACCCGCTGGCGGAACACCGCCTGGTCGCAGCGCCTGCTGTCCGCCGATGTTCAGGCCACCGCTGACGATGCCGCCTTCGAGGCGCATGTCGCGGCCCATCTGCCGGATGGCTGGTCGCGCTGGTCGCCGCTGGCGCGCAGCCAGTGGGCGGAGATCGCCACCTTCATGACCCCCTACCTGCTGTCGGCCCAGGGCGACCGCGTCGCCATGGCCAACAGCATCGAGGTCCGCTACCCCTTCCTCGACCCGGCGGTGGACGACCTCTGCGCCGCCCTGCCGGACCGGGTGAAGATGCTGGGCCTGCGCGACAAGCTGGCTCTGCGCCGGCTCGCCGCCCGCCATCTGCCGGCCGAGATCTTCCAGCGGCCGAAGCGGCCCTATCGCGCGCCGATGACCACGGCCCTGTTCGGCGACGGCGCCCCGGACTATGTCCGCGACCTGCTGTCGCCGGAAGCCCTCGCCCGCTACGGCCTGACCGATGCCGCGGCCGTCTCCGCCCTGGCCGACAAGGCCCACCGCCAGAACGGCCGCATGGCAGGCGAGCGGGAGGAGATGGCGCTGGTCGGCACGCTGACCCTGCAGATGCTGGCCCACTACGTCCACGACGAACTGCCCCAGAGCATCCGCGACCAGCGGGCCGCCCTGGACCGCGCCGAAATTCACGTGCTGGAGGATCTGGCCGGCAACGCCCGGACCGCCGCACCCCAGCCCACCGCGGCCTGATCGCCGCGACCGTTTCCGACCGACGATGCATCAACCCCCATTGGGAACCGTGACCATGCTGAACGCCCTCACCTCGTTCGACTCCAAGGCCCTCGATCTGGATTGCGCGGCCGCGGCTCGCGAGATCGAAGACGCCATCCAACGCATCGTCGCCCATGATCTGCGCCGCCAGGGCATCGTGCTCGGCGTGTCCGGCGGCATCGACAGCTCGGTCTGCGCCACGCTCGCCGTCCGCGCCCTCGGGCCGGAGCGCGTGCTGTGCATCCTGATGCCGGAAAAGGAAAATTCGCCGAAGAGCACCCGCCTCGGCACCCTGCTCTGCGAGCATCTCGGCGTGACCCCGGTGATGGAGAACATCACCGGCCCGCTGGAGGCGCTCGGCTGCTACGAGCGGCGCGACAACGCCATCCGCCGGCTGTTCCCGGAGTTCGGCCCAGGCTGGAAGCAGAAGATCGGCCTGGCCGGCAACCTGCTGGATGCCGACCGCGTCAACTACTTCACCCTGACCGTCGAATCGCCGGACGGCGAGCGCCAGACCAGCCGCATGCCGGTGGACGTCTATCTCGATGTCGTCGCCGCCACCAACCTGAAGCAGCGCATGCGCAAGACGGTCGAATACACCCATGCCGACCGCCTGAACTACGCCGTGCTCGGCACGCCGAACCGGCTGGAATATGAGCTGGGCTTCTTCGTGCGCGGTGGCGACGGTCTGGCCGATCTCAAGCCGATCGCCCATCTCTACAAGTCGCAGGTCTACCAGATGGCGGCCTATCTCGGCCTGCCGGCGGAAATCCAGGCGCAGTCGCCCAGCACCGACACCTACACGCTGCCGCAGTCGCAGGAGGAGTTCTACTACGCCCTGCCCTACGACAAGCTGGATCTGGCGCTCTGCGCCTACGGTCGCGGCGCCAGCGAGGAGGAAGCCGCGGAAGCTCTGAACCTGACCGTCCAGCAGGTCCACCGCGTCTACAAGGACATCACCGCCAAGCGCCGCACCTCCGCCCGCATCCTGCGCGATGCCCATCTGGTGCAGCCGGTGTCCGTCGGGGATGAGGCATGAGCGTCATCGACTGGAAGCAACGTGGCGTCGCCCGGTATGAACCGGGCGACCACGCCTCCCTGGAGGCATTCCAGCGCGCGCATTTCGGGGCCGAAGCAATCCAGCTGTCCCCAGACCACTTCCATTGGCTGTTCGAAGAGCCGCCGGAACGGGAGCATGAAGGACCGCAGCTCTGGCTGTGCAAGCGGAACGGTGCGGTGGTCGGGCAGCAGGGCGGCATCCCCTTCGCCCTGAAGGTCGGCGAGCGCAACCGCCGGGCCTCCTGGGCGATCGATCTGATGGTCGCCCCGGAATGGCGCCTGCGCGGCGTCGGCCCCGCCCTGTCGGAAACCCACACCGGAGCCAGCGATCTCGCCGTGTCGCTGTCGATGACGGAGGCCGCCTACAAATCCTACAAGCGCGGCGGCTGGCTCGACCTCGGCAATGTGCCCACATATCTGCGGGTGATCGACCCTCTGCGCTGCCTGCGCGTCAGCCCCTATGGCGGCGGTCTGGCCAAGCTGGTCGCCAGGGTGGGCAAGCCGGCGTTAGCGTCGGCCTCGATGGGCTATGGACTTTCGGCCAAGCTGCTCGGTGCCCGGCTGGTGGAGATCGACCGTTTCGACTACCGCGTCGACGACCTCTGGGAGGCGGCGTCGCCGCAGCATTCGGTGATCGCCCGGCGCGACTGGGCCTTCCTGAACTGGCGCTTCGACCTGTCCCCCCAGGCCGACCGCTTCCGCCGTTTCTACGTCATGCGCGGCGAGACCGTTCTGGCCTATGTCGTGCTGCGGGTCGATCACTGGAAGGGCGAACCGGTCGGCGTGGTCTGCGACTATCTGGCCCGGCCGGGCTGGCTGATGGCGGCCTTCTCGCTGATGACCGAACTGGCGCGCCGGGAGGGTATGGTTGCACTGATGTGCAGGACGCTGAACGCCCAGGCGGCGCGGCCGCTGTCGATGATGGGCTTCCTCTGCCTGAAGAACGGCCTGCGCACGCCGACCCGCATGATGGTGCGGCCGGCGCTCGACCAGCCGGAACTGACCGGTACGGTGGGCGATCCGAAGAACTGGTTCGTCACCATCGCCGACAGCGACATGGGCTTCAAGGCGTTGGGCGAGTAGACGAAGAGCCCAAACTCCAAACGCGAGAAGGCCGCCTTCCCACAAGGGAGGCGGCCTTTTCGCTGATCGCGATAAAATCGAGTTTCAAGTGACGGGATGCGTCTTCAGATCGTCCATGAAGCGGCTTACCGCTGTGCATGGCGCCCGGTGAGAGATCAAGCCGATCGAGCGATTAGTAAGGCTTAGCTTCAGGCATTGCTGCCCGTCCACATGCCTCCTATCGACGTGATGGTCTGTCACGGCTCTCAAGGGAGCTCTGGTTTAGAGGTGGGTTTCCCGCTTAGATGCTTTCAGCGGTTATCCCGTCCATACTTAGCTACCCGGCCATGCCACTGGCGTGACAACCGGTGCACCAGAGGTATGTCCATCCCGGTCCTCTCGTACTAGGGACAAATCCTCGCAAAACTCCGACACCCACGGCAGATAGGGACCGAACTGTCTCACGACGTTCTAAACCCAGCTCACGTACCACTTTAATCGGCGAACAGCCGAACCCTTGGGACCTGCTCCAGCCCCAGGATGTGATGAGCCGACATCGAGGTGCCAAACGACTCCGTCGATATGGACTCTTGGGAGTCATCAGCCTGTTATCCCCGGCGTACCTTTTATCCGTTGAGCGATGGCCCGTCCACGTGGAGCCACCGGATCACTATGGCCGACTTTCGTCTCTGCTCGACTTGTCAGTCTTGCAGTCAGGCGGGCTTATGCCATTGCACTCGTCGAGCGATTTCCGACCGCTCTGAGCCCACCATCGCGCGCCTCCGTTACACTTTGGGAGGCGACCGCCCCAGTCAAACTACCCGCCATGCAGGGTCCCGGACCCGGATAACGGGCCACGGTTAGATGCCAGAGACTTCAAGGGTGGTATTTCAAGGTTGGCTCCACACGAGCTGGCGCCCATGTTTCCAAGCCTCCCACCTATCCTACACATGAAGTCCCTAGCACCACTGCAAAGCTGTAGTAAAGGTGCACGGGGTCTTTCCGTCTGACCGCGGGAACTCCGCATCTTCACGGAGAGTTCAATTTCGCTGAGTTGGTGTTGGAGACAGCGGGGAAGTCGTTACGCCATTCGTGCAGGTCGGAACTTACCCGACAAGGAATTTCGCTACCTTAGGACCGTTATAGTTACGGCCGCCGTTTACCGGGGCTTCAATTCAGAGCTTGCACTCCTCCTCTTAACCTTCCGGCACCGGGCAGGCGTCAGACCCTATACGTCGCCTTGTGTGGCTTCGCAGAGCCCTGTGTTTTTAGTAAACAGTCGCTACCCCCTGGTCTGTGCCCCCCGCCATGGCTTGCGCCACAACGGGGCCCTCTTCTTCCGAAGTTACGAGGGCAATTTGCCGAGTTCCTTCAACACCATTCTCTCAAGCGCCTGGGTATACTCTACCAGTCCACCTGTGTCGGTTTGGGGTACGGTCTGTAAGGCGGGGCTATTTCCTGGAACCGGTCCACAGCACGATCAATCCGATAAGATCGTACACGCTTTCCAATCCGTCACCTCCGCCAGGCCCACGAATATTAACGTGGTTCCCATCGACTACGCCTTTCGGCCTCGCCTTAGGGGCCGGCTCACCCTGCGTGGATTAACCTTGCGCAGGAACCCTTGGACTTTCGGCGACAGTGTTTCTCACACTGTTTGTCGCTACTCATGTCAGCATTCTCACTTCCGATACCTCCAGGCGGCCTCACGGACACCCTT
>NZ_CP170467.1:0-97500 GCF_042604625.1 Azospirillum sp. A29 | reverse complement strand
TGCGCGCCGCCGGGATCGAGCGGGCGCGGGCGGCCGTCATCACGCTGAACCGGCCGGACGCCGCGCACCGCGCCGTGGAGGCGATCCATGCCACGGCCCCCAATCTGCCGATCATCGCCCGCGCCCACGATCTGGGCCAGAGTGCGGCTCTGGCGAATGCGGGCGCCAGCGCCATCGTGCCGGAAACCATGGAGGCCAGCCTGCAGTTGGCCGGCCTCGTCCTGCGCAGCGCCGGGGTCGAGGCCGCGGCGGTGGACCTCAGCCTGAAGGCCCACCGCGACGGCAATTATCGGACTCTCGCCGATCAGCAGTCGGCGGGCTGACAAATATCAGCGGGCGAACACCCGCGCCCGGTCGATGTGGATCGCGCAGCGGTCGCCGGCGGCGATGCCGAGCGTGGCGAGGCGTTCGCGGTCCATCTCCGCCTCCAGCGACAGGCCGGCGAGGTCGATGTCGATCCGGGCATCCGGCCCGACGACATGGATACCGGAAATGCGCGCCGGACCGGCCGAGGCCGGGGTGACTCCAAGGTCGTGCGGGCGGACATAGGCGACTGCCGGCCCCTGCACGCCTCCCTGGGTCGGGATGGCCAGGGCACCGCCGCCGACGTGGGCGATGCCGCCCTCCACCGTGCAGTCGAAACGGTTCACTTGGCCGAGGAACTCATAGACGAAGGCGGAGGCCGGGTGATCGTAGACCTCCGCCGGCGTGCCGATCTGCTCGATCCGGCCCTGGTTCATCACGACGACCCGGTCGGCCAATTCCAGCGCCTCCTCCTGGTCGTGGGTGACGAAGACGGAGGTGATGTGGATGTCGTCATGCAGCTTGCGCAGCCAGCGCCGCAGCTCCTTGCGGACCTTGGCGTCGAGGGCGCCGAAGGGTTCGTCGAGCAGCAGCACCTTCGGCTCGATGGCCAGCGCGCGGGCCAGCGCCACGCGCTGACGCTGGCCGCCCGACAGCTGCGCCGGATAACGCCCGGCGAAGGGCGACAGCTGCACCAGTTCCAGCAGCTCGGTCACACGCCGCTTGATTTCGGCGGAGCCGGGGCGCTCGCCGCGCGGCCGCACCTTGAGGCCGAAGGCAACGTTGTCGAACACCGTCATATGGCGGAACAGGGCGTAATGCTGGAAGACGAAGCCGACCTGCCGGTCGCGCGGCTTCAGCCCCAGCGCCTCCTCGCCATTCAGCAGCAGACCGCCGCCATCGGGGCTTTCCAGCCCGGCCATGATGCGCAGCAGCGTGGTCTTGCCCGAGCCGGAGGGGCCGAGCAGGGCCAGAAGTTCCCCCGACTTCACCTCCAGGTCGACGGAATCGAGGGCGGTGAAATCGTTGAAGCGCTTGGTGATGCCTGAAACCTGGATCGCCATTGGTCCCGTTTTCCTCTCCAGAGCCCGGCGATCAGTGCCGGGACGCCGCCAGCTCATCCCCGAAGCGCCACTCCAGCGCGGTCTTCACGACCAGCGTGACCAGGGCCAGCATGGCCAGGAGCGAGGCGACCGCGAAGGCGGCGACGAAATTGTATTCATTGTAGAGAATTTCGACATGCAGCGGCATCGTGTTGGTCTCGCCGCGGATATGGCCGGAGACGACCGACACGGCGCCGAACTCGCCCATCGCGCGGGCGTTGCACAGCAGCACGCCGTAGAGCAGACCCCATTTGATGTTGGGGATCGTCACCCGCCAGAAGGTTTGCCAGCCGGACGCGCCCAGCACCAGTGCCGCCTCCTCCTCGTCGGAGCCCTGTTCCTGCATCAGCGGGATCAGTTCGCGCGCCACGAAGGGGAAGGTGACGAAGATGGTGGCGAGCACCAGCCCAGGCACGGCGAAGATGATCTGAACGCCCATGTCGCGCAGGTAGGTGCCGAACAGCCCGTTCATGCCGAACAGCAGGACGTAGATCAGGCCGGAGATCACCGGCGACACCGAGAAAGGTAGGTCGATCAGCGTTATCAGCAGATTCTTGCCACGAAAGTCGAACTTGGCGACGCACCAGGAGGCGGCAACGCCGAACAGCAGGTTGGCCGGCACCGAAATGGCGGCGACGATCAGCGTCAGCTCGATCGCGGCGACCGCGTCCGGTTCGGTCAGCGCCAGCCAATAGGCGCCGAAGCCGCGGCGCAGCGCCTCGGCGAACACCGCCACCAGGGGAAGCAGCAGGAACAGCGCCAGGAACAGCAGGGCTCCGCCGATCAGAAGCGCCCGGACCCAGCCGGGTTCGGTCAGCGCGGATCGCCCCGGCGGCACCGGGATGGAGGCCGGGGCGGTTATGCTGGTGCTTGCAGACGTCTCAGCGGGCATGGCGCGACCTCATCCACTGCTGAAGGAGGTTGAGGATCAGGAGCATGACGAAGGACACCCCCAGCATCGCCGTACCGACCGCGGCGGCGCCGGCATAGTCGTACTGCTCCAGCTTGATGACGATCAGCAGCGGCAGGATCTCCGTCAGGCCCGGCATGTTGCCGGCGATGAAGATGACCGAGCCGTATTCACCGACGCCGCGGGCGAAGGACAGAGCGAAGCCGGTGACCAGCGCCGGCAGGATGGCCGGCAGGATGACGCTGCGGAAGGTCTGGAAACGCGAGGCGCCCAGCGAGGCCGCTGCCTCCTCCTCCTCCGCCGGCAGATCCTGCAGGATCGGCTGCACCGTGCGGACGACGAACGGAAGGCCGATGAAGGTCAGCGCGATGGCGATGCCGAGCGGCGTGAAGGCGACCTTCATGCCGAACAGCTCGTTCAGCGGCTTGCCCAGCCAGCCGTTCGGGGCATAGAGCGCACTCAGCGCGATGCCGGCCACCGCCGTCGGCAGAGCGAAGGGCAGATCGACCAGCGCATCCACCAGCCGCTTGCCGGGGAAGTCGTAGCGGACCAGCACCCACGCAACGAGGAAACCGAAGATCGCGTTGGTCAGCGCCGCGGCGAAGGACAGCCCGAAGCTGACCTCGAAGGCGGCGAGAACCCGGGGTGTCGTCACCGCCGACCAGAACCCGCTCCAGCCAAGCCCGCTGGACCTGACGATCAGGGCGGCCAGCGGGACCAGCACGATGAAGCCGAGATAGCTGAGCGTGAAGCCCAGCGTCAGCCCGAAACCGGGGAGAACGCTGGGCTTCCGGAAGAGAGGAACGGGGGCGCGGACCGTCACCGCACCCCCCTTTCCTGCCAGAGCGCCGTCGCTGTCGGCAGCGGCGACCATAGGTCAACGCCCCTTCTGGAAGATCTGATCGAAGACACCACCATCCGAGAAGTGCTTCTCCTGTGCGGCACGCCAGCCCCCGAATTGGTCGATGGTGACCAGCTTAACATCGGCGAAGCGTCCCGCATACTGGCTCGCCAGTTCCGGGAGACGGGGACGGTAGAAGTTCTTGGCGGCAATCTCCTGCCCTTCGCGGGTATAGAGGAACTGGAGATAAGCCTCGGCCACCTTGCGGGTTCCCTTGCGGTCGACGACCTTGTCGACGACGGCGACCGGCGGCTCGGCCAGGATCGACAGGCTGGGGACCACGATTTCGAACTTGTCGGCGCCGAATTCCTGCAGAGACAGGTAGGCCTCGTTCTCCCAGGCCAGCAGCACGTCGCCGATCTCGCGCTGGGTGAAGGTCACGGTGGCGCCGCGGGCGCCGCTGTCCAGAACCGGGACGTTCTTCAGGAGCTGCGCCACGAATTCCTTGGCCTTGCCCTCGTCACCGCCGTTGGCCTGGAGGGCGTAGGCCCAGGCGGCCAGATAGTTCCAGCGCGCGCCGCCCGACGTCTTCGGGTTCGGGGTGATGACCTGGACGCCGGGCTTCACCAGATCGTTCCAGTCCTTGATCCCCTTCGGATTGCCCTTCTTCACCAGGAACACGATGGTCGAGGTGTAGGGGGAGCTGTTGTTCGGCAGGCGGCTCTGCCAGTCCTTCGGCAGCAGCCCGGTATCGGCGATGGCATCGATGTCGTAGCCCAGCGCCAGGGTCACGATGTCGGCATCCAGCCCGTCGATCACAGAACGCGCCTGCTTGCCGGAGCCGCCATGCGACTGCCGCACGGTCAGGGCGCGGCCGGTTTCGGCTTCCCACTTCTTGGCAAATGCCTTGTTGAACTCAACATAGAATTCCCGGGTGGGATCGTAGGACACGTTCAGCAGCGAGTCCTTGGAATCGGCGGCGGCCACACCCAGCCAGGCCATGGTCAGACCGGCGGCGAGAAGAGTCAGGCGGCGAAGCGACATGACAGAGGGTCTCCTTCGGTGGCTCCTGAATTGCACGGGAATTTTTAGTGGTACCCGCAGCAACTTTTCTATTTCTTGTGTAGAGTTTGCCGATGGCTGGTGCGCTTGGGAAGTGGTTTTTTCGCCGATTTCCGCGGGAAATCCGCAAGACGCAATCAACCCATTGGCGGTAAAGCAAAAAACGGTTCCAGAAAATCCGTGCCGCCTCTTGTCGCCAAGCCCGCGCCCTATGGGGGCAGATGGGGAAGGATGACCGGAAGCGGCAACTTTACCGGCCTTGCTTTGTTGATTACCGACAGATCGACACTGTCAGGAGAAAACGCAATGGCTGGCCCTTCCCGGAATGTGGGCACCGAACTCCCGAAGGCCGGCACCTCGCGGGGCCTGGGGCGCCCCGCCATGTGGACCATTCTTGGCATCCTCGCGGCGCTCTCCCTGCTGCTGCTGTTCTTCCCGACCTGGTAACGGCACCCGGCGGCCACGTGCCTTCCCGATCCGGGGCGGCACGTGGCAACCGACATGGCGACCGTGTCGCGGAGCGAGTGCATTGACAGCTGTCGGCATCGCACCTATCGGTGGAAACGGATGCCGGCACAATCCCGCCCCGTCGAGGCGCCGCCGGTGGCCGCTGCGCCAGCCGGGATTTTTCCAACGATGCAAGCCTCCGATTCACATGCCACCGAACTGACCGACCTGATTGCCCGCCTTTGCGGTCCGGCCGGAACCGGCGAGGCGTTGAAGGCGATCTCCGACAGCTGCGAGTCCGCCAGGGCCACGGGGCTGGGGCAGGATGCGGCTGCAATGGAAAGGCTGGACGGCGCGACCGCCGGCCTGGACCCTATCCTGCGCGAATCGGCGCTGGCCTATGTCTCCGGCGATCTGCACCGTTACCTGCATATCCTGGAGATGCTGAACACTGTGCTGGATCTGGCATCGCTGGACGGCATCAACCAGATCTTCTGGTCGATGCAGCGCCAGCTGTTCCTGATGCGGATGGACTTGGGCTCGGTGCCCGATTTCGTCGTCGGACACCTCTTTCCCTTCTACGAACGGTTCCTGCGGCAGGTTGCGGTGCGGCTGGATCTGGTTCCGGCCGGACGGCAGGCAGGCATGCCCGATGCGGGACGGGTGGTCATCGTCACCAACCAGTTCCTGTCCGCCGAACACCAGCCGTCGCGCGACCTGCTGCTACTGGCGGTGCGGTTGCAGCGCGACCTGGGCCGGACGGTGCTGGTGCTGAACACCAACATGATGCCGGACCGCTATTACAGTGCTTTCGTCCCGCCCTTTGCCGCCGCGGTGGAAGACAGGCTGTCGGGAGAGCAGAAGATCCGCTGCGGCGGCCAGCGTATCCGCATGCTGTCCTCCACCGCGCCCGGCTTCACAGCCGACAAGCTCACAGGCTTCCTGTCTGCGGTGGAGGCATTCGACCCTGATCTGGTGATCGGTTTCGGCGGTTCGGTGATCGTCGCCGACCTGCTGGGAAGCGCGTATCCCGTCATGTGCGTCCCCACCACCAGCGGGCGGACCATGTCGCTCGCCGACATTGTCCTCGGCTACGGCGATCATGCGCCGCCGGCCGACGGGAGCCGGTTGACGCGATCCTGGCGGCCGTCACGCTTCAGCCTGTCGGTACAAAGCACGGGGGATACCGAGACGCGCGCCCGATTCTCCCTGCTGGAGCGGGAGTTCGTCTGCGTCGTTGTCGGCAACCGACTGGATGCCGAGGCCGACGGCGCGTTCCTGGACTTACTGGGACGGATTCTGGACGCGGTGCCGCAGGCTCTGGTGCTGTTCGCCGGCGGGGTGGAACGCTTGCCCGGACGGCTGGCCGCGAACCGCCACGCCGGACGGCTGCGCAGCCTGGGCCATGTCGACCGGATGGAGGCGCTGGTCTCGGTCTGCGACCTGTTCGTCAATCCGCGCCGTACAGGCGGCGGCGGCGGGGCGGCGCAAGCGATGGCGGGCGGCCTGCCGGTGCTGTCCTTCGAGGTCGGTGACGTCGCCAGCGTGGCCGGACCGTCCTTCGTGGTAGCCGACGACGACGCCTTCGTCGCCCGTGCCGTCGCCCTGGCGGGCGATCCGGCGCTGCTGGCCGAGGCGCGGCAGGAAGCCCGTACCCGCATTGAGGCGGTCGAGCGGGAGGGCGCCGACATCGCGCAGCTTTCCGCCTATATGGCCGAGGCGGTCAGCCTGTTCGAAAAGCGGAGATAGCGGCATGCGCTTCCTGCTGTGCGGACAGGGCACGTCGGAAATCCTGTGGTCGATCCAGGCGGCTCTGGTCGATCTGGGGCATGAGTCGGTGCTGGCGCTGCCCGATATCTCACAGGATGTGATCGACCGCCGCGTCGACGCCCTGTTCGTGCTGAATTTGTTCGAGATCCCCAGGCCGACCGTTGAGATGCTGCGTGACTACATCGCGCAGTTCGGCACTCCCCCAGCCATCGTCCATATCTGCCTGAAGCATCCGCTGGAGGAGATTGGCGCCGTCAACGCCGAACAGATCCGCGATGCCGACCGCTGGATGGCCGAAAACGACGTTTCCATGTGGTGCATGTGCCAGGGATCGGCCGAACAGGCCGTCCGGCTGGGGCTGAGCCGGGTCTTCCACGAACCGCTGGGCATCCATCGCTGGATCTGCACCGCCCCCGCGGCGGACGGATCGGTCGATCTGTACAAGCGCTGGATGGCGCCGGACACGCCCGGACTGCGACGTCACCCCTATGCCGCGATGAAGGGGCAATCCGATGCCGATGCGGAATCGTCGGTGCGGGACCGTGTCCTCTATCTGGGGCAGGGCTGGCCGGAGCATCCGGAAGCCGGGCGTGAGCCGGTTCAACCGGCAATCCGGCGCGAGGCGGCAGCGGTGGCGGCGGCGATGACGGAACGGCCGGCACTGCACCGGGTACAGGCCATGGACAGTTGCGGGCTGGCCAACCGCTCGGCGGACCCGGCTTGGACGTTGGACTTCAACCGCGCCTTCACCATCGCCTTCGCGGTGGAGAACCGCCGCCGCTTCGCCGCCGCCCTGCGCCGCGGTCTGGGCGAGGGGTTCTCGCTGTGGGGCAATGGATGGGAACGCTTCGGCCTCAAGGCCGGTCCGGTCTCGCCGGCGCCGCGCAACGCCTACCCCGAAGCGACAGCCTGCCTGGATTTCGGCAGCCTCGCCTTCGACACGGCGATTTTTCCCAGAACGCTGGAAATCGTCAAACGCAACGGGCTGCTGGTCAGTTGGCGCCATGCCGACACCGCCCGGCTGTTCGGGCCAACTGAGGACCGGTTGACCTTCGCGGGAGAGGACGACGCCGTCAGCCTTCTCTCGGCCCTGTCCGGGGACGCCGACCGCCGCGCGAGGCTGCGGTCGGCGCATCTGGAGCATTGCTTCGACACCCTGGCGCTGACCGCCATCCTGCCGCGGGTCATCGGTCACGCCTGTCGCTGAAAGGACCTATTCCCGCTTTCGCCGCTGTGCCTTGCGGACGATTGTTTCGATGCAGTCGAGCACGCGGGACGCATTCGCCAGCCGGCTTTCGGCATCCGGCGCCTCCAGCGCTGCCGACAGGCGGTCATCCTGCGCTCGCAGGACGCCTTTCGAGCGCTTCGCCAGCGTCGCCGCCCTTACCTCGGCGCGCTCGCCCCGCAGGGTGACCGCCACGCCCGCCGGGCCGCAGCCGAGCGAGGCGATGCCCAATGCCCGGCAGCGGCAGCGCAGCCCGGCGATGGCCAGCAACCGCTCCACCGGGGCCGGCAGCGGGCCGAAGCGATCCTCCATCTCCTCGCGCAGGGCGTCCAGTTCGCCCGCCTCCCGGGTGCGGGCGATGCGGCGGTGCAGGCCGATGCGCAGCTCCTCTTCCGGGATGTAGGCCGACGGGATGCAGTGCGGCACCGCGACAGTTACCTCCGGATCCCAGCGCGCATCGGGCTGGCGGCGCAGCGCCCGCAGGGCGTCGGCCAGGATGCGCTGGTAGAGTTCGGTCCCAACCGCACGCAAATGGCCGCTCTGATCCTCGCCCAGCAGGTCGCCTGCTCCGCGCTGGTCGAGATCGAGCATGCTCAACACGAAGCCGCCGCCCAGGCTTTCAATCATCTCCAGCGAGCCGAGCCGGCGCGCTGTCCGCTCCTCCAACGGGTGGTCGGGATCGGTCAACAGATAGGCGTAGCCCTGCACCGCTCCACGGCCGACCCGGCCGCGCAGCTGGTGCAGCTGGCCGAGCCCGAACAGGTCAGGGCGGAACAGCAGCAGGGTATTGGCACGTGGAATGTCGATGCCGGATTCGATGATCGGCGTCGCCAGCAGGATGTCGCTCTCGCCATCGACGAAACCCATCACGGCATCGTCCAGCGCCGCCGCTCCCAGCCGGCCATGCGCCACGGCGATGCGGGCCGACGGGACGAGCCCGCGGATCCACGCCTCCAGTTCGCCGAGGTCGGCGATGCGCGGGGTAACGCAGAAGACCTGTCCGCCGCGTCCCAACTCACGCAGCAGAGCGGCACGGGCCGTGGTCGGGTCGCGGGGCGTGACGGCGGTCCGTACCGGCCGGCGGCGGGCCGGCGGCGTATCGATGACGCTAAGGCCGCGCAGACCCGCCAGGGCGCCCTGCAAGGTGCGCGGAATCGGGGTGGCGCTGAGCGCGAGGCTGTGGACGCCCTTGATGCGCCGCTTCAAGGCCTGCTTCTGCGTCGCGCCGAAGCGCTGCTCCTCATCCACCACCATCAGGCCGAGACGCTGGAACCGGACATCCTTGGACAACAGGGCATGGGTGCCGATGACGATGTCGACCGACCCGTCGGCCAGCCCGGCGCGCACGCGGTCGCTCTCGGCCTTGGTCATGGCCCCGGTCAGCGGCTCCAGCCTGACGCCGAAGCCGGCGAAGCGGCGGCGGAACACGTCGAGATGCTGGCGGGCGAGGACGGAGGTCGGGGCCATCACCGCGACCTGATGGCCGGCGAAGGCAACCGCAGCGGCGGCGCGCAACGCCACTTCGGTCTTGCCATAGCCGACGTCGGCGCAGACCAGATGGTCCATCGGCTGGCCCTGGCGCATGGAGTCGAGCACGGTCTGGATGGCGCGGCGCTGCCCCTCGGTCGGATCGAAGCCGAATCGGGCGCCGAAGCGGCGCATGCGGTCGGCCGGCGGGTCGATGACCGGCGCCGTCTCCCGCGCGCGGCGGCGGGCTTCGCGCAGGATGCCCTTGGCGGTCTCGCCGATCTCCGCCTCCAGCACGGCGCGGCGTTCCAGCCAATGGGCGTTCTTCAGGCTGTCGAGCTTCGCACCGGTGTCGGTCGAGCCGTGGCGCCACAGCCGGTCGAAATCGGCGGTCGGCACCAGCAGCCGGTCGTCATGGGCATAGTCCAGCACCAGGAAATCGGCGGTGGCCTCCTCGCCGTCGCCGGAGGCGATGGTCTCCAGCCCGATCAGCCGGCCGATGCCATAATCGAGGTGCACGACGAAGTCGCCGGTCGACAGTTCGGACGGGGCCAGCGGTGGCCGGACCTGCGCCTCGCCGCCGCGTTCCTCGGCATGGCGGGGAGCGACCAGCACGGTCATGCCGTCGCAGGTGAAGCCATCGGCGGTCCGCAAAGCCAGCACGGCGCAGTCTCCCGCCGCCAGCGGCGGATCCGGCCAGCGGTCCAGCCGGGGCACCGGGCGCCCCAATGCCGAAGACGCTCGCTCGGCCAGCCGGTCGGCCTCGCCCGCACCGGATCGGGCGGCGAGCAGCACGGCACGGTCCTCCCCGACCAGACCCGCAGCCCGGCGCAGCAGCGTGCGCTCGGTGCGTACCGCCTCCACGACAGGGCCAGTCGTCACCTCCACCGGCAGCAAGGTCCGTACGGCCAGTTTTTCGTCCAGCGCGTCGGCGTCGATCAGCCGGCGTTCCAGCGGCGGGACCGGCAGCAGACAGGGATCGCCGCGCCGGATCCGCCTGTCGATCCCTGCCTCGGCCAGATCGTCGGCCCGTGCCTCGATGCGGTCGCGCGCACCGGCGTCCAGCACGACCAGCGCCTCCGGCAGCAGGTCCAGCAGCAACGGGCAGTCGTCGAAAACATTGGGAAGCTGGAGGTCGAAGGCATAGGGTCGGCGGCCTTCCTCCAACTCCCGCCGCAGCCCCTCCGGCAGGGCGGATCCCAATCGGGCAAGGCTGGCCGCCAGCCGGTCGAGCATCTCCGGCCCGACGATCAGGTCGGTGACCGGCCCCAGCGCAAGCTCGTCGATCGATTCGACCGAGCGCTGGGACACCGGATGGTAGAGGCGCAGGTCGCGTACCACCCCGTCGGCGATGTCGCAACGGACCGGGCGGTCGCAGTGGCCGGGAAAGACCTCCACCACCGCTCCTCGGATCGCCACCTCGCCGGGCTCGTCGACCCGGTCGTCCATCACATAGCCGTTGCGGGCGAACCAGCCGCGCCAGGCGGCCTCGTCATAGGCCATGCCGCGGGTCAGGCGGAAATGCCCGCCAGCCCAGGCCTGCGGCGGCGGCACCCTCTGCAAGGCCAGGTCGGCGGAGGCCACCACCAGCCGCCCACCGGCTGGCTCCCCCCCTTCGGCAAGCCGCATCAGCCCGACGGCGCGGCGGCCCAGCACCGCCCGCGACGGGGCGGCACGGTCACCGGCCGCCGTCTCGTCGATGGGCAGCAGAATGGTGTCGAGATCGGGGAAAATGTCGCCCACCAGCCCTGCCAGCCGGGTGGCACGCGCATCGCTGCGGGCAAGCAGCAGGACACCGCCGGGCCGCCGGGCGAGGGCCGCAAGCCGGATGGCCAGTTCACCCTCGCTGCCGACGGATAAGCTGGCGGGGGACGATGCAGGAACCGGAAATGGCGCATCGGGGGCGGGTTCGACGACGGGAAATCCGTCAAGCATGTGGGCAGGCTCCGCTTTATCGCACCGCACGGCCCCCGAAGGGTGGGCCGTCAGGGCCGCGAAGGTTAAACACCGCCGGGTCCCCGGCGGTTGCCTACCCTTCAGTCTAGCGGAACCTTCCCGATCAGTGGAGCACCAGCCAGCCGACCAGAACCGCCAGGAAAGCGCCCGCCGTCGACCCCAGCACGGTCAGCAGCGGCGACCACCCTGCCCCGCCGGTCTTTTCCGCCGATGCGCTGTCCAGTCCGCGCAGGCTCTGGTCCATCCGCATCAGGAAAACCTCCAGGCCGCCGACACGCTCGGACAGTTCGCGCACGGACTCGGCCAGGGCGTCGGAACGCTCGCCATGGGCTGTTTCCAGGCGGGATGCGTCGGCCCGCAGCGCCGTCACCCCCTCCCCCGCATCGCGCAGCAGCCGGCCGATGGTCTGCTGCGCGGCGGCAAGCTGGCGCTGGTCGCGGCGCAAAGCGTCGATCCGCTCGCCGATGCGATGCAGATGCGGACCCAGCAGCCGGTCGAGCCGCTGGTCCTCCGGGTTCGGCTGGGCGAAGGTCGCCGTCTCGCCGGTCGAGGGCGATCTCACCACCGCCACCACCCGCGACGGGTCCGCCCCCTCCGGCAGGATCACCTCAGCCTCGAAGGCATGGGCACCGTCACCGATGCCGCCGCCGGCCAGATCGGGCCGCGGACGGTCGGCCGCCACCCGTGCCAGCATTTCCGGCGGACCGCCGTCCCGTTCCAGCCGCAACTCGACCTCCAGCCGGTCGGCCGGATGGTTGCCGTCCCAGGCCCAGCCGAAGACACGCCCCCCCTGCAAGGCGTCGATATGACCGACGATGGCCGCCGCTTGCGGTGCGTCGAGGGGATCGGCCACGGGGGTGGAGTCGCGAAGCTCGACGATCTTGGCAGTGGCGGACATGGGACCGCTTTCCGGTTGTTCTGGACGATTGTTGGGCTGGAAAAGGCGCGTCTGCGCTTACGCCGCCTTGCGTTCCGTGGTGCGGCGCAGGGTGTGGCTGGGCATGCGGTGGGGAACGTAGTTCTCGTCCAGGAACTCCCGCATGTCGCGATAGCGCTGGTAGTAGGTGCGGTTGAACTTCTCGAACAGGCTCTGGTCCCAATATTCCTCAAGGACGAAGGGCTTGTCCGAATAGACATTGTAGCAGGGGATCGCGAAGGTCTCCGCGAACTCCGCCGTGCGGCTGTCATAGCTGAAGTAAACCGACGGCGTGGCGTTCGACAGGGCCATCAGGTTGCCGTGCAGGCGATAGCCGAGCACGAGATCCTTCGACCGCACGAGATTCTCATAATCGGCGACGACGTCCGAATACCACAGCCGCTCGCGGTACAGCGCGTCCATCTCATCGTCGAAATACCACTGCTTCAGCCAGGCGCTGTCATGCAGGTGGGCCCAGGCTTCCGCCTTCTGCTCCCCGGTGCCCCAGAGCAGCTTCTTCTCCTCGACCTCGCCCTGCATCATCAGCACGGTGTCGAAGCGGCGGGAAATGTCCTTCACGAAGTCGCGGTGGCGCTCCAGATACTTGCGCACATCCGGCGAATAATGCTTGGAGACCTCACGGCGCATGGTGATGCCGACCTTGCGCACGCTGTCGAGAGCCGGTAGGTCGATGCGCAGTTCCGGGTCGCGGTTGCGGAAGGCGGTGGGGCAGCCGACGATGCGGGTGTTCTTGATGCCGAGGTCCCACAGCACTTCCGCGGTGTAGGTGCCGCGCACGCCGAGCGTCGTCGATTTGTCGGCGATCATCCGCCAGATGCGCTTGCTTTCCTCGGTCAGCGTCAGCTTGCCGGTGGCCGGCGCCTGGGCGCCAACGCCGAAGGCGATGACGGGGATGCGCAGCTTGGCCAGCACCTGGATGGTCGCCGCCGGCCAGTCCATCGAATCGTGGATGTAGTTGCTGCCGCGCAGGAAGACATAGTCGTATTCCGCGTTGATCCGGTCGACCACCTCCTGGCGGAACTCGCGGATCTCCAGCACATCCAGTTTGTCGTAGGTCAGCAGCTTCAACGAGGAGTCGAAGACGAAGGCGTCGCCGATGTTGTGGTAGTGGTCGATGCTGCGCTGGATGTCCTGGTA
This sequence comes from Azospirillum sp. A29, assembly GCF_042604625.1. Lineage (NCBI taxonomy): Bacteria > Pseudomonadati > Pseudomonadota > Alphaproteobacteria > Rhodospirillales > Azospirillaceae > Azospirillum > Azospirillum sp. A29. The sequence goes on along the minus strand of NZ_CP170467.1, from coordinate 84,342 downwards.
GCTGTACCAACGCACGCAGTCGTGATCATAGACTTCGCCCGACGGAATCATGACGAGAATGTTGGCCACAGCGGATCTCCCTGGGTTTGGCGTCAATAGGGATGGATGATGCTCGGACTATCGCCGGGACAATTCGAATTGGCGCACAGACCTTGTCTGGAAGGCCTCGTGACTTTCATTCCAATACTAGCAAGATATTCAGAATATGTCGGAGTATAATATTCCACACTTCCGAAAATATCACAGGCCATCTTGCCTTTGTTTTAAGATCGCTGGGCCACTGCCCGTTCCGGCATGGACGGTGCGGCACCGCTGGCGGCGAGCAGGGTGTCGAACACCTCCGAATGCTGGCGGGCGCACTCGGCACGGTCGATCGGGCGGCGAATGCGCAGGCGCAGGCGGTCCCACAGGTCGGGCGTGGTTAGCGCCTCCGTCATGCGGTCCACCAGATCCTCGACACTGCCATTGCGGAAATGCAGGCCGTCGACGCCGTGGGTCACTTTCTCCGCCATGCCGCCGATGTTGCTGGCGATGATCGGGCGGCCGTGCAGGAAGGCCTCCTGAATAACGACGGGGGAATTCTCCCACCAGATCGATGGGATGATCATCCAGTCGACGTCCTTCATCAGGCCCGGCAGTTCGGCCGAGCGGTAGCTGCCGTAGAAGCGTACACGGTCGCCGGCCTTCTCCACCGCGTCGTTGAAGCGCTTCTGATAGGCCTCCGGCTGGCGTTCCAGATTGCCGCCGAAGATCATCAGCGCGCCATCCTCGCCCCAGACCTTGTCGGAGAGGCGCGATACCGCCTCCACCAGCAGATGCGCGCCCTTGAACTCGGTCAGCTGGCCGAAGAAGGCGAAGCGGTTGCGCTTGCCGCCGCGGGTGACCGGCCGCGGCGGGGCGATGCCCTCGATGGTCAGGCCGTTCTCGATCATGCGGAACTTCTCGCGCGGCAGCCCCCAGTCGACATAGCGGTCGATCAGGAAGTTCGACGGGCTGATGTAGAAGTCGGCCTGCTCCAAAAAGGTCTTCAGGAACAGCTCGCGCTTGAAGAACTCCGCCTCGCCGATGTGCGGGAAGCAGCCGGCGCAGTCGGCCGGGCTGGAGCGGTAGCACAGCGTGTTGCGGCTGGTCTTCACCATCTGGCCGTGGTGATGGCAGATCGACAGATATTCATGCAGCGTCACGACGATGGGAACGCGCGGCAGGGCCTGGCGCACCGCCTGGATCGTCTCGATCCCCAGCCCCAGGAAATGATGGAAATTCACCACGTCCGGCTGCAAGTCGCGGACATAGCGGACGAAGTCCTTCTCCAGCCCCGGCAGGTTGCGGTTGGACAGGCGGAAATGGTCGTAGTCGTTGGCGTAATACAGCACCTCCCGCTCCTTCTGGCGAAGCGCCATCAGGGCAGAGCCGCGGTGCTGGGCGATGGGCGGTGCCACGCGGGCCAGATAGTGGCTTTCCCAGCCCGGCAGGTCGTGCAGACCGTTGTGCAGGTTGTAGGAGGCGACCTCACCCCCGCCCAGCGAGAAGGAGGGGTGGCCATGGCTGATGATCAGCGCGCGCTTGGTCTTGCTCATCGGGTGACCGTCTGTCCTAAGCGGAGGGGGTGAAAACCGGGTGGAAGCAATGTACTAGGCGGCGATCAACGCCTTCCAGCGCTCGGCGAAGCTCCAGTCGTCGACCAGGGCGCTCATGCGCTCCAGCCTGGGGTCGCGGGCGTTGCGGGACTGTTCGTCAACCGCCACCAGCCGCACTTTCGGCAGCCACAGACAGGAACCACCGGCCGCCCGCACCCGCAGGCACAGGTCCAGCCCCTTCGGCTCCAGCCCGAGATAGCGGCCGCCGTCGGCCATTGCGCGCATCAGAAGCTCGCGCGGCAGCAGCGCGCAGTCGGCAGAGGCGGCATCGACCGCGGACGCCTCCTGATCCTTCAGCCAGTCGCGCGGGTAGCCGGCGAAGCGGCGCTCGTAGGTGACGGCACCGCCCGGACCTTCCACCGCGACGATGCCGGCGAAGCGGACGGAATGGTCCTCATACAGCAGGGTCGGGCTGACCATCACCGGGGCCAGTGCGGCGGAACCTACGGCGTTCGGCTTGCGGATCGCGCGTTCCAGTGCAGAGAGCCAGCCGCGTTCGGTCGGCAGGACCGATGGCGACAGCAGCAGGACACGGTCGGCTCTCGCATGCGGCAGGGATGCCGCCATCGCCTCGAACGGGTCGGCGGCGTTGGGAGCGGCCACGAAGCCGACCGCCAGCCGGTAGAAGCCGGCGGCCTGCCGGACCATGCCGGCCAGCCGCTCGTGGGTGCCGGCACCGGCGACGACCAGGATCTCGGCCTCTGCAAAGTCGGGGTCGTTCGCCATCCGGGCGATGTTCAGGTCGACATCCTCGCGCCCGTCGCAGACCGGCAGGATCACCGACACCCGCGGCGTCTTCAGCGCGCGGCCCATCGGATGGAGGACGGAGGACGGGGTCGTCTTCGCGGAGGCCGCGGTGCGCAGCATCGGCCCGAGATGGGTGGAGACAACGCGATCGATGGACGGGCTGTCGGGATTGACCGCGCCCAGCATGCGACGCAGCGAATCGCCGGTCGGCGGCTGGCAGGGCAGCGGCAGGAAGACGATGCCGTCGGCCAGCATCAGCTCCAGATGGAACTCGGCATCGGCAGCAATGCCGGCGGGCTCGCGGGCGAAGGCGGTAAAGCCATGGCCGTCGTTGCCCTGCAGCAGCCGCCCAGCGAACAGCGGATCATGGGCGAAGGCATCGGACACGTCCTTGCGGGCCAGCCGCGACCAGTCGGCGTCCAGCCGCGCCGTCATGCCGCCGCCCTTCACCGTCACCGCACGGACCGCTTGCGTAGGGTCGAGCAGCCAGCCACAGACGAACAGCCCGGCGCCCGGAACGCGCACCGCCATGTCCAGCCCCATGCGCACGGGGGCCTGGATCTGCGATACCGTCTCCACACCGTTGTAGCGGGCGGCGATGGCGGCGGCGACACCGCGGCGGGCGGCATCGCCTTGCAACTGGCCCAGCATGTCGCGGGCATGGGCGGAGGCGACGCCGTCGGCCAGAAGCTGCCGGTGTTCGAAAATGGCGAGATGGCGCCAGCCGTCGGCGGCGCGGAAATGGATACGGCGGATGGTGTCGGGGGCGGCGACCGGGCCTTCCAGAACCGTAAGCAGGCCGGCGGCATCGTCGGGCAGGTCCGGACGGTGGAAGGGGGCGGCGGCGATGGCGTGGGGCCGCACCTCCTCCGCCTCGACCAGCACAGGGGGCAGCACGTGGGAGGCACCGGCCGGGAAGCCGTGCGACCAGCCCTGCACCATCAGCGCGCCGTCGCGGAAACGGCCCAGCACCTCGGCGAAGCCATCAGGGCGGGAAGCCTCCTGCGCCAAGCCGGACAGCAGGCGGGTACGGCGGTGGCCCTCCCCGGCTTCACCCTCGCCCATCGCCGGGCCGGACAGCAAGGTCACGGCGACATCCAGCGCGACGTCCAGCGACTGCGGCTGCACCTCGCGCAATGCCGCGACCAGATGGGCCGGGTTGGTGCGGACATTCGACAGGCGGGGCAGCAGCAGGTGCTTGCCCTGGGCATCCTCGATCTCGATGCGGGACGGACGCATGTGGGCCAGCCCGGCAACGCGGATGGCGCCCAGGAACCAGCGCTCCCCCGCTCCGTCGGTCCAGCAGCCGCCGCGGAAGCGCCCGTCGATCATGCCGTCCAGCATCACCACGCTGTCGGCCGGCAGGGGCTGGTCGATGGCACCGAACAGCATCAGCGTGTCCTCGTCCAGCAGGACGGCGGCGGTGATGTCGGCCTTGGTGCTGCGGTCCTTCATCGGGTGCGATTCCCCTGGATAAGAGCGGCGGGAGCCGGCGAGAGAAGTTCGCCGTAAAGCGCGAGGTGGAGCGACGCGGCCTCCTCCGTCGGGCGGACGGCGGGGATGTTGGCCGACAGCCGCTCCCACAGACCGGCTCCGGTCATGGCGCGGGCCATGACACGGGCGAGGTCGGCGGGGTCGTTGGGGCGAACATGCAGGCCGTCGACGCCGTCGCGCACCGCTTCCGCCATGCCGCCGATGCCGCTGACGATGACCGGGCGGCGGTGCTGGAAGGCCTCCTGAATGACCAGGGGCGCGTTCTCCCACCAGATCGACGGCATCACCACCCAGTCGGCGGCGGCCATCAGCGCCGGCATCTCCTGCGGCCGATAGGGACCATGGGCGGTGGCGAGGCCGCGCGCAGCGTCGAAGCCGTCGGCAACTCGCTGGCGGAATTCCGGCGTCTGGTACAGGCTGCCGCCATGCACGGCCAGCGACGGGGAAAGCCCCTGGCGCGCCATGCGGGCGACGGCGTCGAGCGCCACGGTGACGCCCTTGAACGGATTGAGGTTACCGAAATAGGCGAAGGCATCGCGCACCGCGCCGGGGGCGAGGTCGCGCGCCGGGGCCGGCTCGACGGACGGCCGGCTGTTCGCCATCACCTCGATCCGCGCCGGGTCGAGGCCCCAGGCGATATAGCGGTCGCGCAGAAAGCGGCTGGGCGCCAGGAAGCAGTCGACCAGCCCGAACATCGCCTTGATGTGCTTATCGCGCAGCAGGAACTGGTCGGCCGGACGGTCGGGGAAGCAGCGGTGGCAGGCATCCGGCGACGCCTTGGTGCAGAGCGTGCGCGTCCCGCCTTCGCCGCGCGGCGGGGTCACCATCTGCCCGTCATTGGCGCAGATCGGATAATAGTCGTGCAGCGTATAGACGATCTTCGCATCCGGGCAGACGCGGCGGATCAGGAACAGCATCTCCACGCCCAGCAAAAGCGTGTGATGCACATGCACGATGTCCGGCCGGAAGGCGCGCAGCAGGTTGGACAGGTCGGGGACCAGCCCGTGCAGGTCGATCTGGCTCTGATGGAAATGGTCGAAATGGCCGGCCCACAGCAGCACCTCGTCGGCGCTGCGGCCCAGCGTCTGGAAACCGGTGCCGGGGCGCGGGGCGCGGTGGACGTCGTTGGTGCAGGCCAGGAACAGGCACTCGGCGCCGGCCGCCTTCAGTCCGCCGAACAGCTCATGCGCGAAGATCTCGGTGCCGCCGGGATGCAGGCTCGGGTGGTTGTGCGCGATCAGCAGCACCCGCGGCGGCCGGGCGGCCACCAGCGGCCGCGCCGGCTGGCGCGGAGCGGGACGGGCGGCCTGATTGGCGGGGATCAGCGGAAGGCGGCGCCGGCTCATGGTGCGGTCCCCTTCTCCAGAACCAGCAGGTCTTGGAAATTCTCGGCCTCGCGCTGGCCGCTCCAGTGGCCGCGCATGACGACGCGGGCGGGACGCAGGCCATGGGCGGCGAAGCGGCCGAGCAGGAACTCCTCGTCATAAGCGACGGCGGCGTTGGGATGCTCGGGATCGGCCAGCAGTTCCACGCCGGGCGCATCGCGGAACGGCGGACGGGCGGTGCCCTTGGCGATGCCCGTCCGTGCCGTGGCGTCGGCCAGGAACAGGCTGAGGAAGCAGCGTCCGCCCGGCTTCAGCACGCGCGCGATCTCCGCCGCGTAGCGCTCGGTGTCGGCGGTGCGCAGGTGGGTGATGACGGAGGTCAGGATGACGAAGTCGTAAGTGCCGGCCTTGAAGGGCAGCGTCGCCGTTTCCCCCTCGATCCGGCCATCGGGATTGTAGAGGCCGTTGGCGACGTCGAGATGGTGGAAGCGGAACTCCGGATAGGCCGGCGTGATGGTCGACGCGCACCAGCGGATGCCGTCCAGCACGATGTCAATGCCGTCGTATGACGAGTCCAGATACTGGGTCAGCGGCAGCGCCATGCGGCCAACACCGCAGCCGATCTCCAGAACCTTGTGGTCGGGACGCAGCCCGCCGAGACGGACGAAATGGCGCAGGAATTCCGCCCCGATGGCGCGGAAGTCGCCGTCGCCGATGAAATGCAGCTCGGGCGGCGGCACCGGCAGGAAGCGGTTGCGCGCGATCTGGGCGCAAAGCCACTCCAGCCGCGGATCGGTCTGGCGGCGCAGCACGGCAAGCTGCGGGGTCGGCACGATCGCGTTCATCGGGTCACCTGTGCGGTCTTGCGGGGGCGGCTGCTCCGGGACGGCTGCGCCTCGTCGTCGGCGCACCAGTCACGCGCCATCAGCCCGGCCATGCGGTCGGCCCAGCGGCGGCCATGGAGCCAGCGGTTGTATTCGGAGGCGACTCCCCGGGTGTAGCCCTGGTGCCGGCCGATGGAGCGGCGCTCCAGATGGTACAGTTCCACCGACGGGGCATAGCGGATGTCGAGTCCCTGGTCGCGGATGCGCAGGCAGAGGTCCGAATCCTCGAAGTCGCCGATGATGTAGTCTTCGCAGAAGTCGCCGGCGGCGCTGTAGGCGGCGCGCGTGGTCAGCAGGCAGGCGCCGGTGACGCCGGGCACCGACCGCGGCCGGCAGGCGGCGGTGAAATCGCGCGGCAGGCCCTTGAAGTAATGATGGTTGTACCAAGCGCCTTGCAGGTCGCGGTCGAAATAGAGCCCGGCATGCTGGAGGCTGTCGTCGTCGAACAGCAGCTTCGGCCCCACGGCACCGATGCCGGGACGCTCCTCCAGTGCCGCGACCAGCTGCGGCAGCCAGCCGGCGCGGTCGGGCACCACGTCGGAATTCAGGAGCAGCAGGCGGTTGGCTCGGGCAACGGCGACGCCGGCATTGTTGGCGGCGGAATAGCCGTAATTCGCGCTCTGCACCAGCAGCAGCATCGGCAGGCCGTAGAGCCCGTGGAAGCCGCGCAGCAGATGCACCACCTCGTCCCGCTGCTCCGGGCTGTCGAGCACGAAGACCAGTTCGGCATCGGCCATCGTCGGGTCGGTGGCGAAGCAGGCGATCTGGAAGCGCAGGAACTCCAGCGTACGGTAAAGCGGGATGATGACGGATACCGCGGGCTTGGCCTTGCGCTCGCCATAAACGACCAGTTCCGGCTCGCCGCGGGTGGCGAGATGAGCGGCATGCAGCGGGGCGACGGCCGGGCCGATGACGGTCTCCAGCAGCTCCGGCGTGGCGAAGCGCGGCGGCAGGCTACCCAGCACGGCGGCGCGGGCATCGGCATGGGCGCGCGGACGCGGCGGCGGAACCAGACGCAGGGCCCCACCCGAGGCCAGCCGAAGCTCGGCCGTCACCTGAAGCGCTTCCGCCGGTTCGGGATTGCCGGGAAGATGCAGAACGAAGCCGCTGCGGTCGATGCCACCGGTGCCATAGAGCTTCGCCACATCCTCGCGCGGGAAGCGGTGGGCAAAACGCCCGACCCGGCGTTCGCCGCCGAAGGGCGTGCGCACCACCAGCTCCGCTGCCAGCCCATGCGGGTCGTGCAGCCAGCCGGCGAGGAACAATCCACCATCGGCCGTGGGAACCGCGAGGTCGAGCGAGGCGCCGATGGGCCGCTTGGCATCGGCGGCCTGCCGGCGCGGCAGTGGGGCCAGCGCCTGCAACTCGCTGACCGCCGAGGCGGCGGACACATCGCTGCGGCCGCGTTGAGCGAGGCAGGTCAGCAGATAGTGGCGCAGCGCGGCCGGCGTGTCGGGACGGGCGTTCAGCCGGTCGGTCAGGGTCGGCAGGCCGGTGGATTCCGCGGGAAAGCGGCGGCAGGCGACGCCGTTGGCGCCCAGCACCACCAGCAGATTGCCCGGCACGCACAGACCGCGGTCGATCAGCAGGTCGAAGGCGATGCGTCCCTTGCCGGCCGGATCGGGTCCGATGCAGGCATCGAAGGGTGCCCGCGCCACCGCGTTCGGCGCCAGCACCACCAGACCGCTGATGGCGCCGAAGCGACCGGACAACGCCCCGGCGCAGAGCAAAAGGTCGCCGCCCGCCGTGGCGCGGACCGCCAGCATCGCCGGCTCCGCCGCACGGTCCAGAACCAGCCGGCGGCACAGCCCGGCAAAGGCGGCATCGCGGCGAAGCGCCGGGGTTGAGCAGGCAAAGTCGAACAGGAAGCGCAGCACCCGCAGCCGGGCTGCACCGTCCAGACTGCCCAGCAAACCGGCGGGATCGAGATCGGCGGCACCGGATTCGGTGCGAAGCTCGGCGATCACGCGGTTTCTGGCGATGAAATGGATGGGCATCCGCGGATCGCGCGGTGCCGGCAGGATCGACAGGACGCGCCGTCCGCCCCAGCCGGTGTCGATGGTCAGCGTGGTGAAGGGCGGACGCACCGGCTCCCCGTCGACGCTCGGCGTGATCGGGCCGACGGCATTGGTCGTGCCATCCAGCTTTCCATCCATCGTCCAGGAGACGAGGAGGAAGCGGGGACCCAGCGCCAGAAATTGGGCGGGGGCAATCGACACCGAATTCGGCAGAACGGCGATGACGGTCATGGATGGGATTCCGGCAGCGTCGGTGGGTTTGAAAGTCGAAATCGGCTGACTGCGGGCAAAGGGGGACCGGCGGCGGTTTTGACACCACCGGTCCGTCCTTCTCGTTCAATGCTCAAAGAAGCAGTGGACGATCAGTGCCCGGGCAGTGCCCGGTCAGTGGATGACGAAGAAGTCGTTCGGGTGGTTGTGGATGTCCGCAGCCGAGACACCCTTCAGCGTGATGCTGTCGCCATGGCCGAGGTCGATCACGGCGTCGCCATGCTGGTCGGTGACGCGGGCAGCCAGATCGGCGGCATCGGTCACCTTCAGACCGTTGATGTTGCGGGAGATCTGCAGAACATCCTCGCCGGCCTTGAAGTCCAGGACCACATCCTGGCCGCCGCCGCCGGAGAAGATGAAGACGTCGTGACCGGCACCGCCGATCAGCAGGTCGTCTCCCTTGCCGCCTTCCAGGCGGTCGTTGCCGTCGTCGCCGAACAGGGTGTCGTCGCCGTCACCGCCATTCAGCACGTCGTCGCCGGTGCCGCCGCGCAGCAGGTCGTCGCCCTTGCCGCCATTGAGGATGTCGTTGTGGCCGCCGCCGTACAGCGTATCGTCGCCGGCGCCGCCGTTCAGCACGTCGTCACCGTCGCCCCCCGACAGCACGTCGTCGCCCTTGCCGCCATCCAGCAGATCGCGCCCGGCACCGCCGATCAGCACGTCGTCACCATTCCCCCCCAGGATGATGTCGTCGCCCGAACCGCCGTCGATGATGTCGTCGCCGTTACCCCCCAGCAGCACATCCGCCGACGTGCCGCCATGGATCACGTCCGCCCCGTTCCCCCCGAACAGAGCGTCATGTCCATTGCCGCCGAGCAGAGTGTCGCTTCCGTTGCCCCCCAGCACCAGATCGTTACCCTCGCCGCCGACCAGCAGATCGTCGTGATTCGTGCCGATATGCACGTCGTAGCTGCCCCCAGGAACCGTAGCCATCGTAGGTGTCTCCTTGCGATGTGATTGGGATTTTTGGGCCTTCTTTTGGCCTCGCTCGAAAGGCTGAGCTCGCCTTTCGGTGTAACCAAATCTATCGAGCGGATAGTGTGATAAAACTCGGGCACATGGAAGAGAAAGTTGAGTCGAGACAGAGGATTCTTGCAGTAGAACGCATTGTCGATATTTTCAAAAAGACAGTTACTTTGATTTGCTTCGAATTTCTAAGCAGTTTCCGCTTTAAAAAATGATGGTCAGACCCACATTTTCGCCACCGGGATGCCGCAGACTGGCTGGATTTGCAGGAAAAATCCCAAATCGTTAAAAGAAAGTTTTTAAAATCGGATGGTCCACCCGAAGCCACAGCGGATTTTCTGGCGACGGCAGGACCGTTCATGCCGGCCATGGCGAGACAGTCATCGAAGAAGAGAAAGGAAAATCATCTTATTACTCAACGGCCAAAACAATGCCTGAATACTCCACTATGCAAGCATCGGCCGAATCGACTGCAATAAAACTGCGTTACTTTTGTAGCGAACGTGCAAAAGGGCCGGCGTGGGGGACGCCGGCCCTTCCACGGGGCCGCTTGCCAGGGGATGGAACCCAGGCAAGGGCCCCCACCCGCACCGGCCCGAACGGGGGAGGGCCGGGTGGGATGGCGGTTCCGCTTACTTTTCGCGGAAGGCTCTTTGAAGACCGTCGGTCAACGGCGTCAGGAAATAGTCGATGGCGCGGCGGGCATGGCCGTGGATCATCACCTCGGCCGGCATGCCGGGATGCAGTTCGACATTGGGCAGGGCCTTCAGCTCTGCCACATCCATGCTGATCCGTGCCGCGAAGTAGTAGGCGCCGGTGCGCTCGTCCTCCAACTGGTCGGCCGACAGCGACACCACCTGCCCCGCCACCGGTGGCACGGCTCGCTGGCGGTAGCCGGTCAGCTTCACCATCGCCTTGCTGCCGACCTCCACATTCTGGACGTCGTGGGGAGAGACGCGGGCCTCGACGATCATCGCGTCGTCCTGCGGCACGATGTCGAGGATACCGGCACCAGCCGGGATCACACCGCCGGAGGTGAAGAATTTCAAGCCCGTCACCCGCCCGGCCTGGGGTGCGGTGATGGCTTGGCGCAGCAGCACGTCATCGGCACTGCGCAGCCGTTCCGACAGGTCGGCCACGCTGGCCTGGGCGGCCTGAAGGTCGGTCGACACCTCTGACCGCCGGGTGTTGCCGATGTTGATCATGGTCAGTTCGGCGGCGGCGATGGCCTGTTCCGCCTTGGACTTGTTCGCCATCAGCTCGCCCAGCCGCCCTTCGGAATCGGCGACGTTGCGCTGAAGTTCCAGCAGGCGCGGCTTGCGCTCGTACCCCTTCGCCAGCAGGCCCTGCACCACGCGAGTTTCCTCCTGGGTGTAGCGCAGCCGGTCGGCGGTGGCGATCCGCTGGGATTCCAGTGCCGCGATCTCATCGCGCAGCTGGGAGATCTGCTTGCGCTGGATACCCAGCTGCGCCTCGTAGCTGTCATGGCGGGACCGGAACAGCCGTTCCTCGACCGCCTTCGCCTCCGCCGCCACCGGATTGTCGCGCACCGCCTTCACCAGATCGTCGGCGAACAGCGGCTTGGGTGCGTCCGATTGCTCGGCCCGCAGCCGGCCCAGCCGGGCCAGAGCGGTCCAATATTGCCCCTGCAACTGGGCCACCACCGCCTGGCTTTGCGTGGAATCCATCCGCAGCAACACCTGACCGGCGCGCACGAGGTCGCCGTCTTTGACCAGCAGGTCGCGCAGGATGCCGCCTTCCAGATGGGAGACGGTCTTACGGTGGCTTTCGACCATCACCGTGCCGGCCGCAAGCGCGGCGCTGTCCAGGCTGGCGGTGAAGCCCCAGGTCAGGAATCCGCCGAAACCCACCAGCACCGCCAGCGCGCCGGCCAGCGCCGTACCGCGCAGGGACGGTTCGACCGGAGCCATGTCGATGGTCGCGGTCCAGACCGGCTGGGACGACAGGAGGGGCGTATCGCTGCTCATCGCTGTTCTCCGCTGCGGACAAGGCGGGCAATGGTGGTGTTGGGGCCGGCGGGAGCGCCGCCCGGTTGCACCAGTTTCAGGACGTCGTTGCGGGCACCGAAATGCTCGACCGCGCCGTCCTTCATCACCACCAGCTTGTCGGCGATGGCGACGATGGAGGGGCGGTGGGCGATCATCACCACTGTCGTGCCGTCGGCTTTGACCTTCTGAACGGCACTCAGCAGGGCCTGCTCGCCGTCATGGTCGAGGTTGGAGTTGGGTTCGTCCAGCACCAGCAGGCGCGGGCGGCCGAACAGGGCGCGGGCCAGCGCGATGCGCTGCCGCTGGCCGCCGGACAGGGAAAAGGCGCTGTCGCCGACCGGCGTGTCGTAACCGAAGGGCAAGCGGCCGATCATCTCGTGCACGCCGGCCAACCGCGCGGCGCGGACAATCTCCGCCGGGTCGGCGCTGGCCATGCGCGAGATGTTCTCGCCGATGGTGCCGTCCAGCAGAGCCACCGACTGCGGCACATAGCCGACATATTTGCCGAAGCTCTCGCGCTCCCACAGATAGGTGCTGGTGCCGTCCAGATAGATTCCGCCAGCGGTGGGCTGCCAGACACCGACCAGCAGACGGGCCAGCGTCGATTTTCCCGCCCCCGACGGGCCGATGACGCCCAGCACCTCTCCAGCCTGGACCGCGAAGGTGACGTTGCGCAGCACCGGGCGGTTCAGCCCGGAAGGCACATGGGTGACGCGGTCGACGGTCAGCGCGCCCTGCGGCTGGGGAAGCGGCATGGTGGAACGGGCCGACGCGCCGTTGTTCAGCAGGTCGCGGATGCGGCGGTGCGCCTCCAGCGCCTTCACCCACTGGCGCCAGCCGTCCACCAGCTGTTCGAAGGGGTGCAGCAGGCGGCCGGTGATCAGACCGGCGGCCATCATGCTGCCGGGGGTCACCAGATTGTCGATCACCAGCGTGGCACCGGCGGCGATCACCCCGACCTGCAGGATCATCCGCAGCGAGCGCGACGCGGCAGCCAGACTGCGCGACAGGGTGGCGCCGCGGTCGATCATTCCGGCCGACCCGCTCTGCGCCGACTGCCAGCGCCGGGCCAGCGCCGGCAGCATGCCCATCGCCTCGATGGCTTCGGCATGGCGGACCGTGCCGGCGATGTCGGCGAAGACGCGGGCCGAGGCCTCGTTCGCCTGGGCCATCGGCCGCCGGGTCAGCATGTCGGTCAGCACACCCATCACCAGCAGCACCAGGGCGGAGACGATGGCGAGCAGGCCATAGACCGGATGCAGCAGGAACAGGATCGCCAGGAAGATCGGCGCCCAGGCCAGTTCCAGCGGGGCGGTCACGGCACTGCTGGTCATGAAGCTGCGCAGGTCGTTCAGATCGCGCATGGTCTGCGCCGCATTGCGCGGGCCGCCCGACAGCGCGTCGACGATGGAGGCCTCCAGCGCCGGAACGTTGAAGCGGTGGGCGATCACGGCGCTGGTCACCAGGAAGGCGCGGGCGCGGATGAAGTCCAGCACACCATACAGCGCCAGCGCCCCCACCGCGATGATCGCCAGCATCGTCAGCGTTTCCAGGCTGCGGCTGCTCATCACCCGGTCATAGACCTGCATGGTGAAGAGTGGCAGCACCAGCATCAGGACGTTCACGAACAGGCTGAGGACACCGGCCAGCAGCAGGCCCTGTCCGATCTTCCGGTAGGCTTGGGTCAGCAGGGGCCGATCCACGGAACTCATCTTCGATCCTTCCTGCAGGAGGATTCGCCACCTGATGCGGCGCTGGAAATCGGGGAAAACAGGAAAAGCTGCCGGCGGCGACGGACGCGGGACAGGAAGCCGGCTGGGGGGATGCCGGATGCGGCCTGCCCGGTGACCGGGAGACCGCCTATGCAGGGACAGATCCTGACGCGGGGGGAAGCGTCGGCGGATTTGGCACGCTTAAGCTTTACACCGGAGACATTTTAGAGACGTGTGACAAGTTTGGGCAGCACCCCTTTCCAGCATCCAAAAAAGGGGTAGGAAACGGCAGCTAAGTCACTGACAGAAAAAGCAGAAACTGGACCTCACCCAAGGTCTTAGGCCCTTCGGGGGAGGGTTTCCAGCAATCTGGTCAGACGCGTCCGACATCGTGCATGCTGCGCTGCATGAGTTTTGCGCAAGGCGCCGTGATCCCCCCATCCGGCCCCCTGCACCGCCCCAAACCCGCCCCCCGTTTTCCTTCCACCACGCCGGCCGCCCGATTCCGGTTGCGGCCCGAAAACCGGTTCAAGGAAACCCACACTCCATGACGACGTCTCAAACTATTCTCGTCACCGGCGGCGCCGGCTATGTCGGCAGCCACTGCGTGACCGAGCTTCTCGACCGCGGCCACCGGGTCGTGGTGTTCGACAACCTGCGCCAGGGCCACGCCGCCGCCGTGCCGCCCGAGGCGACCTTCGTCCAGGCCGATCTGGCCGACGAGGCGGCGCTGGCCCGCGTGTTCGGGCAATGGCGCTTCGACGCGGTGTTCCATTTCGCGGCCCTGTCGGTGGTCGGCGAATCGATGCGCGACCCGCACGCCTACCTGCACGGCAACACCGTCACCTCGCTGAACCTGATCCGCGCCGCGGTGAAGGCCGGGGTGATGAAGCTGGTCTTCTCTTCCACCGCCAACCTGTTCGGCTCGCCCAAGCGCATCCCCATCGACGAGGACGAGGCGATCGACCCCGGCAGCCCGTACGGCGAATCGAAGTTCATGATCGAGCGCGCCCTGCATTGGGCCGACCGCTGCCATGGCCTGCGGTCGGCCTGCCTGCGCTACTTCAATGCGGCCGGCGCCCATCCCAACGGCCGGCTCGGCGAAGACCACAGCCCGGAGACGCACCTGATTCCGCTGGTGATGGACGCCGCCACCGGCAAGCGACCGCACATCGAGATCTTCGGCGACGACTACGACACGCGCGACGGCACCTGCATCCGCGACTACATCCATGTCTGCGATCTGGCCGACGCCCATCTGCGGGTGCTGGACGCCTTGGACGGACGGTCGGTCCGCTACAATCTGGGCAACGGCACCGGCTACAGCGTGCGCGAGGTGATCGCGTCGGTGGAGCGCATCACCGGCCGAGCCGTGCCGGTGAAGGTCGGACCGCGCCGCCCCGGCGACCTGCCGGTGCTGATCGCCTCGTCGGAGCGCATCCGCCGCGACCTCGGCTGGCAGCCGCGCTTCCCGGAACTGGACAGCATCATCGGCAGCGCCTGGGCATGGCGCAGCGCGCACCCGCATGGCTTCCGCGGCATTGCCGCCGCGGCGGAGTGAGTCGAGCAGGAAGGATACGGCAATGGTTGAGCCGGCAGGATCATGGACGCGATGAGCAACCTGAACTGGGACGATGACGACGCGCCCGAACCGGGAGCGGATGACAGGGGCGCCGACCGGTCCGAGGGCCGGGCGGGCGGCAAGCCCGGCGAGGATCTCGACCTCGCCGACTTCCACGGCATGGCGCGGCTGATCGAGCGGATGCACCGCCGGTATCTCGACGTCGTCCGCGTCGGCCTGTCCAAGCAGGGCATCGAGGACATCGGCCCGGTGCAGGCGCTGATGGTCATGCTGATCGGCGAGGACGAGCTGTCGGTCCGCGACCTGATGGAGCGCGGCTATTACCTGGGCTCCAACGCGTCCTACAGCCTGAAGATCCTGGTCGATGCCGGTTACATCAACCGCGCCGCCAACCAGCGCGACCGCCGCACCGCCCGCCTCCAGCTGACCGACAAGGGGCGGGAGCTGTGGGAGGGGCTGCGGCGGATGGAGCAGACGCAGGCCGAGGCGCTGGTGCGCAACGAGACCGAGGTCCGCGACCTGAAGTCCAGCTACCGCACGCTCCGCCGGCTCGACCGGCTGTGGGGCGACATGGTCCGCTACTCCTGCCTCGATTTCGATTGAGGCCTTGATTTCGATTGAGGGTGTTCCTCCGATGCCGCAGCCGGGTGCCATGATGCCACACGCCGCCGCCCAACCAGACGCCCCCCACCCCAACGGCCTGTCGTCGAAGGATGTGGAGCGGCTGCTCGTCTCGCCCAACGCGGAAACGCGGATCGAGACGATGAACAAGCTGTTCCACGATCTGGAGGCGGGCGCGCTGAGCCCGGCCGAACGGTCCCTGGCCATCGAGGTGGTCCATTGCTTTGCCGGCGACGCCCAGGTGGCGGTGCGCGAGGCGGTGGCCTGGCAGCTGCGCAACAGCCCGCTGCTGACCGGGGATCTGGCGGAGCGGCTGGTCCGCGACGTCGGCCGGGTGGCCTTCCCCATCCTGCGCGATGCCGCCGGCCTGACCGACGATCTGCTGCTGGACGTGCTGTCCGATCCCGATTCCGGCAAGCATGTGGCGGTCGCCAGCCGCTCCACCGTCTCCGCCCGCGTGTCCGGCGCGATCGCCGAGCGCGGCAACGTCATCGCGGTGACGGCGCTGCTGCGCAACGACGGCGCCGAGGTGCCGGACAGCGCGATGAGCCGCGCGCTCGACCGTTTCGGCCGCGTCCGCATGGTCAGCGAGGCGGCGGCGACCCGCCCCGGCCTGTCGCTGGCGATGGTCGAGCGGGTGGTCGCCTTCGTCTCCGACAGCATGCGCGCCACACTGATGCAGGCGCACGGCCTGTCGCGCGAACTGGTCGAGCGGCTGGTGGAGCGCGGCCGGGAGGCGGCGACCATGCGCCTGCTGCGCCCGGTGCTGCGCGGGGCCGAGGATATCGACGCGGTGATCCAGTGGCTGCACACCAACCGCCGCCTGACGCCGGTCCTGCTGTTCCGCGCGCTGTGCGCCGGCGACCTGTCGCTGTTCGTCGCCGGCATGGCCGTCCGCGCCGGCATCCCGGCGGAGAATGCCCGCCGACTGGCCTGGGACGACGGCGAGCTGGGCATGGCGGCGCTGATGAAGAAGGCGGCCGTCGCCCCCGGCCTGACCCAGCCGTTCCAGGTTGCGGTCGGCGTCGCCAAGCGGATGGAGTATGAAGGCGGCGACGACCGTCGCGAGGATTTCCAGGCGGAGGTCATCGGCGAGCTGTTCACCGCCTGCACGCCCACCAACGACTGGATGGTCGACGACCTGCTGCTGCAGCTGTTCGACCAGAAGTCCGAGGAGGTGATCGACCGCGGGCTCGATCAGGCGGGGCTGCCCTTCTCGCCGGTGCGCACGGTGCAGTAGCCGGATTATCCTCCCGCCGGTCCGCCTCCGGTCGTGACGCCGCGGAGGATGTCCGACATGCTGAGGATGGCCTCCGCCACCTCGACGATCCGCTTGTTCTGGTTCATTGCGGTCTTGCGGATCAGCTTGTAGGCCTCCTCCTCCGACAGGTTGCGGGTGGACATCAGCAGGCCCTTGGCGCGGTCGATCACCTTGCGCTCGTTCAGCGCCGCCTTCGCCGTCTCCAGCTCCAGGCTGACGTCGCGCAGGCGCTGGGACTGCGCCTGCATGACGTCGAGGACCGAGCGCATCAGCTTCGGCGGCAGCCCGTCGGGGGCATAGAACCCGGCGCCGTCCTGCCCCGGCCCGTTCAAGCCCGCTCCGGCCACCACTGCCCCATTCATTCCTGACTGCGCGGGAAGGGCATCGACCAGCACCATGGCGACCGGCAGCACCGCGTCGGGCCCGCCGGCGTCCGCCTGTCCGAGATCGGCGCGGGCCTGGGCCAGCTTGGCCTCGCACAGGCGGCGGAGGTCGTCGGTCAGACGGTCTTCCACCGTCTTCAGCAGCTCCATGCGGCGGGTCGCCCGGTCGAACCAGATCTCCGGCGTGATGCCCGACAGCTCGCCATGGCGGGCATCGTCGCTGAGCGCCACCGCCCGCATCCGCTCCACCTCCGCCACCGCCGGGTCGGCCAGGGCGGTGCGGAAGGCGGCAGCATGGGCGGGGTCGGCGAACTCCGCGAAGATGCGGAAGGCGCGGTTCTGGGCGTCGATCAGATGGGCGAGCCGGCCATGCTCCACCCCGTCGAAGCGCCCGCGCGAGAAGCCGGCGCTGGCGGTCGCCCGCTCCTGCCCGGCGAATTCCTTGCCCTGCACGACGTTGAACAGGGCGACCAGCGCGCGGGAAATCGCCGGATCGGCGGCGATGTCGGCCGCCTCGAACAGCACGGACAGCAGATGGCCGACGATGTCGGTGAAGGCCTTCACCGAATCCTGCGGCACCAGCGCCAGCGACGACACCTGATCGCGCAGGGCCGGCAGCCCGTCCAGCGCATAGAGCGCGATGGCGGCCCGGCTGTAGAACTGCGCGCCGCAGCTGAGGCGGTCGAGCTGCTCGTCCACGAGGTCCAGCCGGTCGCGCAGCACCGACTCCAGCGTCCTGGCATCGGCCTGCCAGCGGGCCCGGTCCTCGGCGAAGCGGGTGCCGCCGGAGCCGAGATAGATGGAGGAGGCGCCGCGTTCCTTCTGCAGGGCATGGATCAGGGCGCTGAGATCGCGCACCAGGGCGCTGACCGCCAGAAGCTGTTCGACATCGCGGATGCGGCACAGCTTGGCGGTGCGGAGGAAGCGCGCCGCAGCGGCGCTGGTTCCACTCTTCATGGCATCGCGCTCCGTACCCATCCAGCCTGTTCCCCCCGACGTCGCCCAGCCCCTGGACCTGTACAAGCAATGGATATGCCAGCGAAAAAGCCCCTCCCCCCTTGCGGGGATAAGGGCTTCCTCCGCTGAACAGGGCGGCTCGGCCTTCACGAATCTGCCCAAGAATCGGCAGGTTCGCCGAAAATTTGGGCGGATGGGTGCCGCAACACTGTGCAGTGCAACATCGGGCGTCCCGGTGCTGTTGTCGTCGGTATCCCCCGTTCCGGAGTCGCCTCCATGATGACCAAAAATCCCTTCATGAGCGCGTGGCTGTCCTGGGCCAACCGCGCCAGCGGCATGTGGACCACCGCGGCGATGTCGGCCGCCCGGCGCAACCAGTCGGCGGCGCAGACGGCGATGTTCAAGGCCATGATGACGCCGCCGAAGGCCGGGCCAGCGAAACCGAAGCCCAAGTCGAAGCCCAGGTCGAAGCCGGCACGCTGAGCGCCGGACACCACGGCAAAAGGGCAGCGTCGCCGCAGCCATGGCTTGACGGTGTGCGGACGGAGTGGCCAAATCGACGCCCTTCCGTTTCGCGCGCAACCGTTGAGACACGCCCCATGACCTCCATTCGCATGCCCTCCTCGCGGCCGCCGTCGCGCTGGGCGAACCTGTTCACCGACCGGCCCGTCACCTGCATCGAGGATCTGCGGCAGCTGGCGGAATGGCGCGTGCCGCGGATGTTCTACGATTACGCGGATTCGGGCTCCTACACGGAGTCGACCTACCGCGCCAACGAGTCCGACTTCGGCCGGATCAAGCTGCGCCAGCGCGTGGCGGTGGACATGACCAACCGGACGCTGGCCAGCACCATGGTCGGCCAGCCGGTGGCGATGCCGGTGGCGCTGGCCCCGACCGGCCTGACCGGCATGCAGCATGCCGACGGCGAGATCCTGGCCGCCCGCGCCGCAGCCAAGGCCGGCGTGCCCTTCACCCTGTCGACGATGAGCATCTGTTCCATCGAGGACGTGGCGGAGAACACCGACAAGCCTTTCTGGTTCCAGCTCTACGTCATGCGCGACCGCGCCTTCATCGACAAGCTGATCGACCGCGCCAAGGCGGCGGGCTGCTCGGCGCTGGTGCTGACGCTGGACCTCCAGATCCTCGGCCAGCGCCACAAGGACATCAGGAACGGGCTGTCCACCCCGCCGAAGCTGACCGTCGGCAACATCCTGGACATGGCGACCAAGCCGCGCTGGTCGATCAACATGCTGCGGACCCACCGCCGCACCTTCCGCAACATCGTCGGCCACGCCACCGGGGTCAGCAACCTGTCGTCGCTGTCCTCCTGGACGGCGGAACAGTTCGACCCGACGCTGAACTGGGACGACGTGCGCCGCATCAAGGACCGCTGGGGCGGCAAGCTGATCCTGAAGGGCATCCTCGACCCGGAGGACGCCGTGATGGCGGCGGACAGCGGTGCCGACGCGCTGATCGTCTCCAACCATGGCGGGCGGCAGCTCGACGGCGCCATCTCGTCCATCTCCGCCTTGCCGGCCATCGTCGAGGCGGTCGGCGACCGCATCGAGGTGCTGATGGACGGCGGCATCCGCTCCGGCCAGGACGTGGTCAAGGCGCTGGCGCTGGGCGCCAAGGGCACCTTCATCGGCCGCGCCTTCCTCTATGGGCTGGGAGCCGGCGGCGAGGCCGGCGTGTCCCAGTGCCTGGAGATCATCCGCAAGGAGATGGACGTGACCATGGCGATGTGTGGCCTGCGCGACATCCGGCACGTGACCTCCAACATCCTGGCGGGAAAGCCGAATTTCGCGGTCTGACCGAGGGGTGCCTCCGTCCTGGCCGGAGGGATGGAACGGCGTGGAACAGAGTCGGCCGCCTGTTCCATCTACCGCCGGCCAAAGGGGCCGGCGGCGCGGCGGCTCACCGGGCCGGGGTTGAGGTTGGGGTACTCCTCGTACTGGTTGACGGTCCAGGGGAAGACGCCCGTCGGCCCCTCGGCCTCAGGCTGGGCGACGACAGCGGCGACCAGTTCCGGACTGGGCGGGCAGCGTTCGCGCAGGGCGCCGGGGAGGTCGTCGTCGAGTTCAGGGACGGTGACGGCGGGCGGGTCCTCCGGGCGGGGAGTCCGCGGCCTGTCTTCCGATCTCACCGCCGGTTCCTCCTCCGCCCCCACCTCGTGAATGTCCCGCGAGGCGTTGCGGGCAGACCCGAGACCGGGAATGAGGCCGAGCCGCTCGGCCAGCCAGCGGACGGTGGCGGGATCGCCCGACGTGACCAGCCGCTCGATCTGCTCGGCCACCAGAACCCGCAGCGAGGACAGGCGCAGCTCCGCCTCGCGGTTCAGCGCCTGCCGTTCCCACCACACCCTGTGACGGAAATCCTTGGAGCCGTAATAGCCCCGCCACAGGGTGGTGCGGCTGCACCCCATGGCGCGCGAGACCTGGAGGAAGCTGTTGCCGCGCGCCAGCATGCCGGCGGCCATGATCCATTGTTCCTCGTGGAACTGCGAACCGGGAACCAGCGAGCCGTCCAACGGCGTCGGCGGCTCCTCTGCCCAGCGGGGGAATTGGTCGTTGGTGAAGCTGCGGGGATCGAGTGGCATGGCGTGGCTCCGCGGAATGATGGATTCCATCGGAGGGTATAGGTATATAATCTGTTTTATAGGATTATTTGTAAATCTGCTTTCCCGTTCCGCCGCCATGCAACTCGACCGCCTCGTCCAGATACTGTGACAGCGCGACGGCGGCTTCCGCCGGATCGGCACGCCCCGCCCCCCGGCTCCGGGCTTCGGCGGCCGCCTCGGCGAAAATGGCCGGATCGGCGGCCAGCAGGGCGAGCCGCTCCACGGCGGCGGCATAATCGGGCACGACGAAACGGGCGCCGATGACGGCCGATACGTCGCCGACCGGCAGCGAAACCGGGACAACGCCGGCAGCCAGCGCCTCGGCAGCGCTGGCGCCACCGCCGGTGCGCTGCGGATTCACATAGGCGTCGGCCGTTCGCATCAGATCGGCCATGTCGGTCACATAGCCCAAGTGGAACAGGCGCTCTGCATGCCGCGACCCTTGCAGACGCCTGGGCAGCGCCCCCGCCTCGCCGGCGAAGGCCACCGCCACCCGGGGCGCACGGTCGATGAGGGACTCCAGCATCGCGAGGAAGGCGCCGTCGGCCTCCTCGTCCAGCCGGTTGCCGATCACCAGACACAGGAAGGCATCGTCCGGCAGGCCGTAGCCGGCCCGGCTGGCCGCCCTGGAGGACGCTGTCCCATCCGGTTCCGGCGCACCGATCAGCGAATGCAGAAAGCGGAAGGGCCGCCATGACGCAGCGAGCGGACCGCTCGCCGGCCGGCTGCCACCGCCGAAATCCAGCACGATGCCGGCCAGCGACGGCGTGGCTCCGCTGGTGGTGGGGATGCACAGGGCGGGGCGCGCCGCCGCCAGCAGGTCGGCGACAATGACCGATCCGCCCAGCGACACCACGACGTCCGGATCGTGCCAGTCGACCGCGCGTAGGAACCAGTCGATCTTGTCCCGGCTCAGCCCGCGGCCGGTCGAGGACAGCATCCGGAAAGTGCGGCCGTCCGCCTCGATCACCTGCTTGCCGTCGAAGGCCGGCTCCACGGAGGAGGCAAAGGACGGCACGAACAGGCTGTGGATGTCGGCGGGCATGATGTTGGTGTTGAGAATCACCACCTCCCGGCCGCAGCGTTCCTCCAGAACCGCGGCATAGGACAGCAGGTCGCGCGACGGCTGGTGGCGCAGCGACAGAAACTGGTTCGTCACCAGCACGACCCGCCCGGTGGCCGGGTTGCCCGCCGGGCGGGGCCGCGGCGCGACGCCGAGCCGGTCGCGGATCGCGCCGATCAGGCGGGTGTAGTAGGGAAACAGCCTGTCCTCGAAGAAGCCGAGCCGGCTCGCCCCGTCAATGCGCATCAGGAAAAGCTGGCGGCCCATGCAGCAATAGATGTGAAGCAAGCGGTCGAGATCCGGGCACCCGAATTCGGGTTCGATCAGGTCGAGCAGCTCGTCATAGCGGCGCAGATCGCCGGTGATCGCGGCCATCGCGGACAGGCGCAGGACCGGATCGGCATCGCCGGTCAGGCGGCCCAGCTGCGTGACGCAGGCGGCACGCTCGTCCGGCGGGGCATGGCGGAGACGCTCCAGCAATGCCTCGATCTCCCGCAAGGCGGACGCGCTTTCGACCGGCCGCAGCATGGCGCGGCAGAGCGCGGCGACGGCATCCGCGGAATTTTCCGCCGACAGCTCCATGGTTCAACCCCCGGTAAGGCCATCCTGCCGCACCAGATCAAATTTCCCGGTGCGCGGCAAGGACAGCCGGAAACGCAGGGCACGGCAAACACGGGGCACGACAAACGCCTGTCCCGCAACACTCCCCGCCCTGCCCTGTTGTACCGGGTCAACGTGCCGCACCGCCGCGCAAGGCCGGTGCAATGGGGAGTGGTCCATGAGCGAACTCCGTGAGGGCAGCGCCACCGTCACCGCGGAGGCCGAGGCCTTCTATACCGAAAGCCTCAAGCTGCTGAGCCAGTCGACCATCCCGTTCCTGCTGGGCGGGACATACGCGATCAGCGCCTATACCGGCATCACGCGGCCGACCAAGGACATCGACATCTTCTGCCGCGGCGGCGACTTCCCGCGCATCCTGTCGCATTTCCAGGATCATGGCTTCGAGACGGAGATCGAGGACGAACGCTGGATCGGCAAGGTCAAGCATGGCGAGCTGTTCTTCGACGTCATCTTCAACTCGGCCGTCGCCATCAACCCGGTCACCGACCGCTGGTTCAAGGAAGAGCATCGCGCGGTGATCTGCGGCAGCGACGTGCCGCTGGTGGCGCCGACCGAGATGATCTTTTCCAAATCCTTCGTCCAGATGCGCCACAAGTACGACGGGCCGGACGTGGCCCACATGATCCTGAAGCAGCACGACAAAATCGACTGGAAACGGCTGCTCGCCCACATGGAGCAGTATTGGGAGGTTCTGCTGATCCACCTGCTGAACTTCCGGTTCGTCTATCCGACCGAGCGCGACCGCGTGCCCGACTGGCTGGTGGCGGAACTGCTGGAACGGATGCAGGAACGCGCCAAGCTGCCGGTCGCCCAGACCCGCATCTGTCGGGGCCGGCTGTTCTCACGCGAGGATTACCTGATCGACGTCACCGAGTGGGGCTTCGCCGACGTGGTCGGGGAAGAGGGCACCAAGCAGAGCCTGAAGGAGACCGGGAATGGATGAGCGCAGGCTGACCGTCGCCGCCATCGGCGACATCCATGTCGGCGAGACCACGCAATATCCCTATCGCGAGCTGTTCCAGGAGATCGCCGGCAAGGCCGACGTGCTGGCGCTGTGCGGCGACCTGACCAACCACGGCAAGCCGCGCGAAGCGGAGATCCTGGCCGATGCCCTGCGCTCCATCGGCATTCCGGTGGTCGCGGTGTTCGGCAACCATGACTACGAATGCGGCCATCTGGAGGAGGTCCAGCACATCCTGACCCAGGCCGGGGTGCGCTTTCTCGACGGGGCGCCGCAGGAGATCGGCGGGGTCGGCTTCGCCGGGGTGAAGGGCTTCGGCGGCGGCTTCGGCAACCGCATGCTCGACAGCTTCGGCGAGCCGGCGATCAAGCAGTTCGTCCATGAGGCGGTGAACGAGGCGATGCGGCTGGAAAGCGCGTTGCGGCAGCTCGACACCGAGCGGGTGTTCGTCGTGCTGCACTACGCCCCCATCGCCGCGACGGTGGAGGGGGAGCCGACGGAGATCTTCCCCTTCCTGGGATCGTCGCGGCTGGCCGAGACCATCGACCGCTTCGACAATGTCCGCGCCGTGGCGCATGGGCATGCGCATCACGGGACGTATAGCGGGAAAACGCTGCGGGGGACGCCGGTCTACAACGTGGCGCAGACCATCGCGAAGGAGACCGGGCGGCCCTATGCGCTGATCGAGGTTTGAGGCCGTCAGGTTGGGCTTCAAGCCGGCGTGAAGTCGGTCGACAGCGACACCCCGCGCCAATTGCCGAGGATCGCCCGGTCGGCGTCGTGCTTGGCCTCGATTGCCGCCACCGTGTCGCTGCCGAGCGGCAGCCTGACCGGCGGATCGGCGACATCGGCGAGGCCGACGAGCACATCGGCCAGCTTGGCGGGATCGCCGGGCTGGGCATGGTTGAGGCCGGCGGCGATTGTCCTGACCCTGCCGGCGGTCTCGGCATAGTCGGCGATGACCGCCGGGCTGACCGACAGCGATGCCGCGTCGAGGAAATCCGTGCGGAAATAGCCCGGTTCGATGACGGTGACATGGATGCCGAGCGGCGCCAGCTCGGCGTGAAGCGCCTCCGACAGCCCCTCGACCGCGAATTTGGTGGAGCTGTAGACGCCGAAGCCGGCGGCGCCGCGATAGCCGCCGATGGAGGAGATGTTCAGGACGCGGCCGGACCGCGCCCTGCGCATGTGCGGCAGCACCGCGCGGGTGACGTTCAGCAGGCCGAACACGTTGGTGCAATAGACCGCCTCCACCTCGGAGGCGCTCGCTTCCTCGACGGCCCCCATCAGGCCGAAGCCGGCATTGTTGAGCAGGACGTCGACGGTCCCGAAACGCTCGATGGCGGCTGCTGCCGCTGCAATGGCCTGATCCTCCCGGGTCACGTCGAGCGCGACCGGCAGCAGGTTGGGATGAGTGCCGAACCGGTCGGCGACGGCCTGCGGATTGCGGGCGGCGGCAACGACGGCGTCGCCCTTTTGCAGCGCGCGCTCGGCGACGAGCGCGCCGAAGCCGCGCGAGGCGCCGGTAATGAACCAGGTCTTCATGGTCGTTATTCTCCTGATATCGCGGGGTATCGGGTTCAGGCCGGTGGATAGGTGATTTCCCAGGGAGCATCCGCATCGGTGGCGAGGCGCCAGAAGAGGTTGGCGACATCCCGCGCCTCCTGCGATCCGGGACCGACGAGCGTCGCGACGGTGGCGGTGACGTTGATCGCCAGATCCTGTTCGACCTCCGTGTCGGTCAGGCGAGCAGTTCGGCCAGTTCGATCAGGTTGCCGAAGGGATCGCAGAAGAAGGCGAGGCGGCGGCTGATCGCGGGCAGTTCGAACGGCTCGGTCACGATGGTCACGCCGCGCTCGCGCAGCGTCTCGACGGTGCGGTCGACGCTGTCGACGTTCAGGCAGAAATGGTGGTAGCCGGCATATCTCAGGCTGTCGCCGAGGTCGCTGTAGGGGCGCACGTCCTGCGGGGTCGGGTCGCCGCCGCCCAGCACCTCGATATAGAAATGGTCGTCGGTCGGCGGCGCCAGATAAGCCAGCTGCTCGTCGGCATAATCCCACTCGGCGACGACGCGGAAATCGAGTTTATCGACATAGAAGCGCTTGGCCGTTTCGAGGTCCGGCGTGCGGACGGCGACATGGTGGCCGCGCATGTCGGCGAAGGGGGACGCACCGTTGCGGGCGGGGGGAATGAAGTCGGCCATGGTCTCTCTCCTCTGGGTTGGCCCAGCACCCGCCGGGCTTGCGAGGAGAACTCTGCCGCTTTTCGATTGCGCCGATTAGTGAGACAGTTCTCTCATCAATGCTGAGTGGATTTCAGTAATGCGCACCACCGACCTTTCGGAACTGGCCGCCTTCGATGCGGTCGCGCGGCACCGGAGCTTCCGGCGGGCGGGCGAGGAGCGCGGCGTCACCGCGTCGGCGATCAGCCATGCGGTCGGCAATCTCGAAGCCCGCGTCGGTATCCGGCTGCTCAACCGGACCACCCGCAGCGTGTCGCTGACCGATGCCGGGGCCATGCTGCTGGCCCAGCTGTCGCCGGCCTTCGGCGAGATCGGCTCGGCGCTGGACGCGCTCAACCAGTTCCGCGACACGCCTTTCGGCAGGGTGCGGATCAACGCGCCCAACTCCATCGCGCCCTTCGTCTTCGGCCCGGCGATGGGGGCGCTGATCGCGCAGAACCCGAAGCTGGAATTGGAGATCGTCGCCACCGACCGGCTGGTGGACATCGTCGACGAGGGGTTCGACGCCGGCATCCGGCTGGGCGAGAGCCTGCGCGACGGCATGACCGCGGTGAGGATCAAGCCGCGGCTGAGGCTGACGGTCGTCGGCTCGCCGGCCTATTTCGGGAAGCGGCCGGTTCCCAAGGTCCCCGCCGACCTGAAGGACCATGTCTGCATCCGCAACCTCTATCCCAGCGGCACGGCCTATGCCTGGGAATTCAGCCGGGCCGGCAAGACCATCGCGTTCGAGCCGACCGGGCCGCTGTCGCTGGATGACCATGAACTGATGGTCGAGGCCGCCAGATCGGGCGTGGCCCTGGCCTATGTCTGGGAGGAGCGGGCGCGGCCCTTCATCGCGCGGGGCGAACTGATCGAATGCCTCGCCTCCTGGTGCGCGCCCGAGGACTGGCTGTATCTCTATTATCCCACCCGCAAGCACCTGTCGGCCGGACTGAGGGCGGTCATCGAGGCGCTCCGGGTTTGAGGAGTCCCGCCCCCCGCCTGCGCGCAAAGTCGGTTTGCGCGCAGGCGGGGGGCGGAGAAAGCGCCGCTCAGAACACCCAGAGCTGTTCCGGCGGCAGGTGCAGCCAGTGGGTACCGGCCGCCAGCGGACGGCCGAAGGCGCGCAGCGTCTGGTCGCCGCAGCGGAAGACATGCTCCCAGTGGCTGCCGAGATAGAGCGAGGTCTCCAGCTGGGCCGGGATGCGGTTCTCTCCATCCCCTCCCCCCGGGCCGTCCACCACGTCGACCTGTTCGAGGCGGATGACGCCGGTGGCCTCCTCCGACACGCCCTTGCCGGCGCGGTCCTTGCCCCACAGCGGGTGGCCGGACAGCTCGATGCGGGCGTAGCCGCCGCGCTTGTCCTGCACCCGGCTTTTAATCTGGTTGTTGACGCCCATGAACTCGGACGCGAACAGGCTGACCGGCTCGGTGTAGAGCTGTTCCGGCGTGCCGGCCTGGACGATGCGGCCGCCGTCGAGCAGGACGATGCGGTCGGCGATCGCCATCGCCTCGACCTGATCGTGGGTGACGAAGACGGCGGTCAGGTTCATCCGCTTGATCAGCGTGCGGATCCAGATGCGGGCCTCCTCGCGCAGCTTGGCGTCGAGGTTCGACAGCGGCTCGTCGAGCAGGATGACCGGCGGGTTGTAGACCAGCGCGCGGGCCAGCGCCACGCGCTGCTGCTGGCCGCCCGACATCTGGTGCGGGTAACGGTCGCCGAGATGGCCGAGACCGACGCCGTCCAGCACCGCGGCGACGCGCTGCTGGAGTTCGGCCTTCGGCACGTTGCGCAGGCGCAGGCCGTAGGCGACGTTCTCGAACACCGTCTTGTGCGGCCACAGCGCGTAGGACTGGAAGACCAGCCCGAGGCCGCGCTTCTCCGACGGCACGTTGAGGCCGGCGGCGGCGTCGAACACCGGCTGGTCGCCGATGGAGATGACGCCCTTCTTCGGCTCCTCCAGCCCGGCGATGGAGCGCAGCAGCGTGGTCTTGCCGCTGCCCGACCGGCCGAGCAGGGCGACGATCTCGCCCTGGGCGAAGGTGGCGGTGATGCCCTTCAGGATCTCGGTGCTGCCGTAGGACAGATGCAGGTCGTCGATGATGAGCTTAGCCATGGGAGCGTTTCCCGAAGAGCGACATCAGCAGCAGGCCGCCGCCGATCATCGCGATGTTGACGGTGGAGAGCGCGGTCACGAGGTCGACGGCACCGGTGCCCCACAGCGAGACCAGCAGCGAACCGATCACTTCGGTGCCGGGGGCCAGCAGATAGACGCCCGTGGAGTATTCGCGCATGAAGGTGACGAAGATCAGCAGCCAGCTGGAGAACAGCCCGACCTTGACCAGCGGGATCGTCAGGTCGCGCGACACCCGGCCGGGGCTGGCGCCGACGATGCGGCCGGCCTCCTCCAGTTCGGGGCCGATCTGCAACAGCGCGCCGCTGACCAGACGCATGCCGTAGGCGAGCCAGACCAGCGTGTAGGCGACCCAGATGGCGATCATGGTCTGGCGCAGCGGCGACAGGAAGGGCGTGAACAGGAACACCCAGAAGATCGCCAGGCCGGCCACGAGGCCCGGCATGGCGCGCGGCAGCAGGACCAGATAGTCCATCAGCTTGGTCCAGCCCGACTGCCAGCGGTGGGCGGCGAGGTTCAGCATGGTATAGACGCCGACCGACAGCGCCCCGCCGACCGAGGCGATCAGCAGCGTGTTGACGATGCCGCGGGTCAGGTTGGGGAACTCCATCAGTTCGCGGAAATGCGCCAGCGTCAGCACGTCCAGCAGGTTGACGCCCTCGCCCCAGCTCGACACGAAGGCGCGCAGCACCAGACCGCTGATCGGGACCACCACGGTGAACAGCAGCCACGCAGTGATCATCGCCGCCGCCGGCCAGCGCCAGACGCCGATGGACACCGGCTTCTGCGCCGCGGCCTTGCCCTTCACCGAGACGTAGCGGTTGGCGGCGCGCAGCAGGAAGCGCTGGAGCGCCACCAGCGGCAGGGCGATGCAGATGATCGCCACCACCACCACCGCCATCAGCTGGTAGGACGGCGTGCCCAGCTTGTTGGTCAGCTTGTAGAGGTAGGTCGCCAGCACGAGGATGCCCTCGGGGTCGCCCAGCACCAGCGGCAGGCCGAACAGCTCGAAGCCGAGGAAGAAGACCAGCACCGCGGCGTAGAGGATGTTGGGCATCACCATCGGCAGGCTGACGGTCAGCGCCGTGCGCAGCGGGCCGGCGCCGGTCATGCGCGCGGCCTCCTCCACGTCGGAGCCCAGGCTACGCAGGGCCGACGAGGTGTAGAGGAAGACGTGCGGGACGTGGGTCAGGCCGGCGATGATGATCAGCGTCGTCTTGGAATAGAGGTACCAGGGGACGAAGCCGAAGACGCCCTTGAACCACAGCGTGACGAAGCCCGCCGGGCCGAGGCTGACGACGAAACCGAAGGCCAGCACCACCGACGACACGAACATCGGCACGAGGATCACCGGCTCGATCCAGCGGCGGCCCGGCAGGTCGGTGCGGGCCATCAGGAAGGCGAGCATGGCGCCGACCGGCACCGCGATGGCGGTCATGCCGAAGGCGATGATGCACGAGTTGTAGAGGGCGTCGAAGAAATCCTCGTCGTCCAGAACGAACTCGTAGGCGCTGAACGTGAAGGCGGTCTTGGGCTGGAAGAACGGCCCGTCGAGGAAGCTCTGGTAGACGACCAGGCCGATCGGGGCCAGCACGGCAATCGCCATGGCGACGATCACCGCGATGCGCGTCGCGCGGTTCATGGGGGATTTCCTTTTGGCGCAAATCTTCCCTCTCCCGCCCCGGGAGAGGGAGGGGACCCGCGCCAAAGGCGCGGGGAGGGTGAGGGGTGAGGCAAGGATTAGGAACCACCCGGCTCCCTGGATCGCCCCTCACCCTTCCCGCCTTCGGCGGGCCCCTTCCCTCTCCCGGGGCGGGAGAGGGTGATTTCAGGTCGGACTAGATCACTTCCCCTGGAGGGCCTTCTGCCAGTCCTTCAGGAACTTCAGGCGCTTGACCTGATCGAGGTAGGTCAGCAGCTCCGGGCCGACATGGATCGGGCGCAGCGTGCTTTCCGGAACGCCGACCGTCGGGTTGGCGCTGGCGAGGTCGGTGCGGATGGAGCCCATATAGCGCGCCTGGATCGCCTGCTGGCCCTGCTTCGACAGCAGATAGTCGAGGAACAGCTTGGCGGCGTTCGGGTGCTTGGCGCCCTTCGGGATGAAGGCGATGCGCGACATCACGATGGTGTAGTCGGACGGCAGCACGATGCCCAGCGACTCCGGGTCCTTGTGCTGGCGCTCGTAGACGTAGGAGCCGATCATGTTGTAGCCGATGGTGTGCTCGCCTGAGGTCAGGCGCTCGATCATCGCGCCCGAGGAGGTATAGAGCTTCACCCCGGTCTGGCCCATCGCCTTCACCAGATCCCAGGTGTTCTTGTTCGCCTGCACGTCCTGGGTGATGTAGAGGAAGCCGACGCCGCTGCGCTCCGGATCGTAGGAGGTGACCTTGCCCTTGTAGGCGTCCGGCTTTTCGCTCAGCAGCTTGGCGAGGTCGGCGTGGGTCTTCGGCACGTCGGCGGCGGGCACCACGCGCTTGTTGTAGGCGAAGACGATGGGCTCGGCGGTGGTGCCGAAGGCCTCGTTCTTATAGTTCGCCCAGTCGGGGATGCTCTTCGATTCGGGCGAAGTATAGGACTGGGCGTAGCCGTCATTGACCAGCTTCATCTGCAGGTCCATCGCCGACGACCACATCAGGTCGGTGGTGCCGGTGTTGGCCGCCGCCTCGCTGATGAAGCGGTTGTACATCTCGGTCGAGTTCTGGTCGGCATATTCCAGCTTGACCTTGGGATAGAGCGCCTCGAACCCCTTCAGGAGTTCCGACACGGCGGCCGCGTCGGTGGCGGAATAGATGCTGAGCGCGCCTTCCTGGTTCGCCGCCTCGATGATCTTGGCATAGGCGGGATCGTAGCCGGCGGGAACCGACTGCGCCTGGGCGGTGCCGGCGGTGAAGGCGGGCACGGCGACAGTCAGGGCCGTCGCGACCAGAAGGGCCAGTTTGGTGCGCATCTCTTCCTCTCCTGTGGTTGGTTTCCACGGCGCCGTTGCGGGCCGGGTTGGTTGGGCTTACAAGCGGATTTGCCGTGACTATAGGCAATCAACCTGTCGCCAATCTGTCGCGGATGAAAATTGTTGGTGGAACGGAACAGGTGCGATCGGATGATGGCCCATTCGGACGATAGGCGGCTCCTTTGCGCATCCTGATCGTGGAGGACGATGCGGCGCTGGCGCGCGGGGTGACCGGGGGGCTGAAGGCGGCCGGCTATGCCGTCGACCATGTCGCGTCGGGCGAGGACGCGGTGCGGCTGGAGCGGGCGGAGCCCTATGGGCTGGTGGTGCTGGATCTGGGGCTGCCCGACCTGTCGGGGTTCGAGGTGCTGACCCGCATCCGCCGCCGCGGCTCCACCGTGCCGGTGATGATCCTGACCGCGCGGGAGGCGGTGGCCGACCGGGTGAAGGGGCTGGACCTGGGCGCCGACGACTACCTGCTGAAACCCTTCGACCCGGCGGAGTTCGAGGCGCGGGTGCGCGCCCTGGTGCGCCGCGGCCAGGGCACGCCGGTGCCGGAGCTGGCCTGCGGCGCCCTGCGCTACGACCGTTCCACCGCGACGGTGACGCTGAACGGCCGGGTGCTGGATTTGCGCAAGCGCGAGCTGGCGGTGCTGGAGGGGCTGATCACGCGGGCCGGCAAGGTGGTGCCGAAGGACCGGCTGGCCGGCGAGGTGTTCGGCTTCGACGAGCCGGTGGCGCCGAACGCCATCGAGCTGTATGTCGCCCGGCTGCGCAAGAAGCTGGAGCCGGACGGGCCGCAGATCCGCACCATCCGCGGGCTGGGCTATCTGATGGAAAATGCCTGATGGCGGCCATTCGGGTGGGCCGGCCGGAGCGGGTGCCGCCACATGTGCCATCTCTGCGCCGCCGGCTGCTGACCCGGCTGCTGGTGCCGCTGGGCGCGCTGGCGGTCGGGCTGGGCGTCGGCGGGTCGGCGCTGATCCACGGTTTCGTGCAGTCCACCCACGACCGGCTGCTCGCCGGCTCGACGCTGGCCATCGCCGAGAGGCTGGCGGTGGGGGACGACGACGGCGAGGTGACGGTCGATCTGCCGGCGGTCGCCTTCGGCATGCTGGAGAGCCAAGCCCGCGACAACATCTATTACAATGTCGCCCATGAGGGCGGGGTGATCACCGGCTATCTCGACCTGCCGCTGCCGGACATCCAGGCGATGCCGGCCAACGTCACGGTGTTCCGCGACGCCTCCTATCACGGCCATCCGGTGCGGGTGGCGGCCCAGGTCCGGCGGCTCTACGGCGTGCCGCAGCCGGTGCTGGTCCAGGTGGCGGAGACGACCGCGGGACGGCGCGCGCTGGAGGTCGATCTGCTCTTGTGGCTGACCCTGCTGGAGGTGGCTCTGGTCGGCGGCAGCGGGATGCTGGTGTGGGGGGCGGTCGGGCGCGGGCTGGCGCCGCTGAAGCGGCTGCGCCGGGTGATCGACGCCCGCTCGGCACGCGGCGTGACCGGGGGCGGGCTGGCGCTGGTGCCGCTGCCGCTGGCGGTGGTGCCGGCGGAGGTGCTGCCGCTGGTGGTCGCCATCAACGGGCTGCTGGCCCGGCTGGACCAGTCCATCGGCACGATGCGGCGCTTCACCGCCGACGCCTCGCACCAGCTGCGCACGCCGCTGGCGGTGCTGCGCACCCATCTGGCCCTGCTGCGCCGCTACGGCACCGACAGCGCGGAAGGGCGCGCGGCGCTGGACGACGTCGAGGGGGCGGTGAAGCGGCTGGAGCGGCTGCTGGTCCAGCTGCTGGCGCTGGCCCGCGCCGACGAGGATTCGCCGGCGATTCCCGCGGCCGTCGAAGTCACCGACCTGATCCAGGTAGCGATGGAGGTCGCCGCAGAGCAGGTGCCGGCGGCACTGGCTCAGGATGTCGAGGTGCGCTTCGAGGGGCCGGAGGACGGCAGCGCCCTGCGGGTCGCCGGGAATGCCGTTCTGGTGGGGGAGCTGCTGGGCAATTTGCTGGACAACGCCATCCGCTACAACCGGCCGGGCGGCACGGTGACGGTGCGGGTCGGAGAGGGGCTAGGGGACGGCCCAGTGATGGAGGTCGAGGACGACGGCCCAGGCATCCCGGAGGCGGAGCGTGGACGGGTGTTCGAGCGCTTCTACCGCCTGGACCGTCCGGGCGACCCGCCGCGCACCGGCAGCGGGTTGGGGCTGGCCATCGTCCGTGCCTTGGCCGACCGGCTGGGGGCGTCGGTGCGGCTGGATACCGGGTCCGGCGGCAGGGGGCTGAAGGTGACGGTGACCCTGCGGGCGGCGGAAAACGCCGCCGCATCAGAGGCTTTGACGGCGGACGGCGATCGGGGCTGAGGCATCCTTCGCCTCGCCTTCCCCGCCCCGAGCGCTGCCATGACAATTTTGTTAACCAGAGCTGCGCGGATTTGTCGCCGGCTTCCATTGCCAGTTCGCAGCTGCGGGACTATCTGACCGCTCCGCAAGGCCTGCGCTGGGAAGGTGTTGGAAGTAAATACAGTCCGGACCACGGACGAATATTTTTCCTCATCCCGGCCCGGCTCACGGAAGAAAGAAATGGCTCCCGGCGTCTATTGCCCAGGAGACCGCACAATAAGGGTCTGGCCGCCCCGTAAACCGGGCGGCCGAAAGAGGTTAGGGAAAGGGTCTGTCGCTATGCTTTGCAACATCGTCACCGTCGCCTCGTTGGGCGTTCTTTTGCTGTCGGGTATCGGCTTCAGCGTCACCAAGGCGCCGAAGCAGGACCGCCAGCACGAAACCGACATGCCTCGCCGCATGGCGGACGAGAACATCATGGGGTGATGTGGGTTCTTTACCGTGACTGCGGGGTTTTCCCGCAGTCACGAAGGTGACAGGTGGTCCCCTTTCCCACGGCGGGAGAGGGGACTTCACTGGCGGTCAAGCCTCCAGGATTTTATCCAGCGTGATGGGCAGGTCGCAGAGGCGCTTGCCGGTCGCGTGGTAAATCGCGTTGGCGATGGCGGCGGGGACGCCGACGATGCCGATCTCGCCGACACCCTTGGCGCCCAGCGGGTTGACGATGTCGTCATGCTCCTCGACGAAGATGACGTCGATGTCGTGGACGTCGGCGTTCACCGGGATGTGATACTCGCCGAAATCGTGGTTCATGAAGCGGCCCAGGCGCTGGTCGGTCATCGTCCCCTCCTCCAGCGCCATGCCGATACCCCACACCACGGCTCCCATCACCTGACTGCGCGCCGTCTTGGGATTGATGATGCGGCCGGCGGCCACCGCGCTGACCACGCGGGTCACTTGCACGGTGCCGAGATCCTCGTCCACCCGCACCTCGGCGAAGATGGCGGAGTGGGTGCCGAGCGCGTGCTGCATCTGCGACTTGTAATAGGGGATCGAGCGCGCCTCGTCCTCCAGCACCGGCAGATCGTTGGCGCGCATCACCTCGGTGATCGACAGGCGCCAGGACGGGTCGGCCTTGGCGATCAGGAAACCGTCGGCGAAGGTCAGGTCGTCGGCCTTCAGCCCCTTCAGGGGACCGTCGTTCAGCCCGGTCGCCAGACCGGCCAGCTTGTCGCGCAGCCGGTCGCAGACCGCCTTCACGGCGGAGCCGACCGACGACACCGTCCACGATCCGCCCTGCAACGGCGCCATCGGCAGGTTGGTGTCGCCGAGCTGGAAGGATACTTTCTCAATCGGCAAGCCCAGGATGTCGGCGGCGATCTGCGTCATCGCCGTGTAGGTGCCGGGGCCGATGTCGGCGGTGGCGCTGCCCACCGTCAACGATCCGTCGATGCCGAGCCTGGCCGACGCCACCGCCTGCCCCTGCATGGCATCCCACACGCCGGTCGCCATGCCCCAGCCGACCAGCTGCCGGCCCTCGCGCATCGAGCGGGGGGCATGGCTGCGCTTGTGCCAGCCGAAACGCTCGGCGCCCTGCCGGAAGCAGGCGCGCAGCTCCTTGCTGGAGAAGGGCTTGTTCGTGTTGGGATCGACCTCGGTGTAGTTCTTCAGCCGCAGCTCCAGCGGATCCATGCCCAGCTTGGCCGCCAGCTCGTCCATGGCGATCTCCAGCGCCGGCACGCCGGTGGCCGCACCGGGAGCGCGCTGGTCGAGCGGGGTGTGGGTGTCCAGGCGCGCCAGCTTGTAGTCCAGCCGGACATTGTCGCACTTGTACTGCTGGCCCGACCAGTTGACGACGACCTCGACGTAATTCTCGGTCTGCGAGGTCTCCTGCACCGCCTCGTGGATGACCGCGGTGAGGGTGCCGTCCCGCTTCGCCCCCAGCGCCACCCGCTGGAGGGTTTCCGGGCGGTGGCCGAAGCTGAACATCTGCGGGCGCGTCAGCTCCACGCGGACCGAGCGCTTCAGCGTGGTCGCCGCCAGCACCGCCATGAACAGCTGGTGCTGCGGGCGCAGGCCCGAGCCGAAGGCGCCGCCGACGAAGGGGGAGATCACCCGCACCGCATCGGTGGCGAGGTTGAAGACGTTGCAGACATAGGTCTGGGTGTTGATCGGCCCCTGCGTCTTGTCATGGACGGTCAGGCTGCCGTCATTGTGATAGATGACGGTGGAGGCGTGCATCTCCATCGGGTTGTGATGCTCGACCGCCTGGGAGAAGTTCAGGTCAACGCTGACCTCCGCCTCGGCCAGCGCCGCGTCGGCGTCACCGCGCGGCTTGGGCGGCGGCTGGAAGCCGCCCTTGTCCTTGCCGGGGGTGAAGGCGTCGGATCTTGCCGCATGCAGGTCGGTCCGGTGTTCGTCCGCCTCGTAGGTCACATGGATCAGGCGGGCGGCGTAGCGCGCCAGCTCGAAGCTCTCCGCCACCACCAGGGCGATGGGCTGGAGCGCATGGTGGATCGTCGCATCGTAGAGCGGGCGGAAGGGCGAGCCCTTCGGCGCGTCGTCGTCCTTCCACTTGCGGTCGAACCAGGGCAGGCTCGGCCGGTTCTCGTGGGTGAAGACCTGGAGGACGCCGGGAAGCGCCAGCGCCTTCGCGGTGTCGATGGCGAGGATACGGCCGCGGGCGATGGCGCTGGAGACGATATAGCCGTGGGCGAGGCCGGGCGTGTTGAACTCCGCCGCGTATTTCGCGCCGCCGGTCACCTTCAGCCGGCCGTCGACACGGCTGATGGGCTTGCCGATCTGGGAGCCCGGGCGGTCCAAAAGATCGGGGATGGTCGGTTTGGCGATCATGAGTGCTCCACTCCGGCGGCTTCGGCCAGCGCCCGGACGATGGCGCGCTCGGCAAGTCCGATCTTGAAGGCGTTGTGGGACTGGCCCCTGGCGTCGCGCAGCAGGACGCGCGCGGCCTCGCGGAAGGTTTCCAGCGAGGCGGGCTTGCCGGCGAGTTCAGCTTCGGCCGCCGGGTCGCGCCAGGGCTTGTGGGCGACGCCGCCGAGCGCCAGCCTTGCTGTGCGGATCGTCTGGCCATCCATCTTCAGAGCAGCGGCCACCGACACCAGCGCGAAGGCGTAGGAGGCGCGGTCGCGGACCTTCAGATAGGTCGAGTGCTCGGCGAAGCCCTCGGGCGGCAGGTCGATGGCGGTGATCAGCTCGTCGGCGGCGAGGCTGCTGTCGATGTGCGGGGTGTCGCCGGGCAGGCGGTGGAAGTCGGCGAAGGGGATGGTGCGCTCGCCCTTGGGGCCGCTGACGCGGACCACGGCGTCCAGCGCCGCCAGCGCCACGCACATGTCGGACGGATGGACGGCGATGCAGCGGTCGCTGGCGCCCAGGATGGCGTGGATGCGGTTGACCCCGGTCAGCGCGCCGCAGCCGGTCCCCGGCTCCCGTTTGTTGCAGGGGGTGCCGGTGTCGTAGAAGTAATAGCAGCGCGTGCGTTGCAGCAGGTTGCCGCCGTTGGTCGCCATGTTGCGCAGCTGGGCCGACGCTCCGGCCAGGATCGCCTTCGACAGCATCGGGTAGCGCGCCTGCACCCGCGCGTCATAGGCGGTGTCGGCATTGCGGGCGAGCGCCCCGAGACGCAGGCCGCCGCCGTCGATGTCCTCGATGCGGTCGAGGCCGAGGCGGGAGATGTCGACCAGACGCTCCGGCCGCATCACGTCGGCCTTCATCAGGTCGAGCAGGTTGGTACCGCCGGCGACGAACTTCACCGCCGCCTCGGTCGTCGTGCCGGACTGGCCGGCGACGCCGCTGAGCGCCGCATCGACGCTGTCGGGACGGTGGTAGGAGAAGGCCCTCATGGCGTGCCTCCGTCCCTGGATGCCGGCTGCGCGTCCATCACCTGCCGGATGGCGGCGACGATGTTGGGGTAGGCGCCGCAGCGGCAGAGGTTGCCGCTCATCAGTTCGCGGATGTCGTCGTCGGTCTTGGCGTGCCCCTCCTCCAGCAGGCCGACGGCGGAGCAGATCTGGCCGGGCGTGCAGTAGCCGCACTGGAAGGCGTCCTGCTCGACGAAGGCCTCCTGCAACGGGTGGAGCGCGTCGCCGCTGGCAAGCCCTTCGATGGTGGTGACCGTCCGCCCCTCCGCCATCACCGCCAGGGTCAGGCAGGAGTTGATGCGGCGGCCGTCCACCAGCACGGTGCAGGCGCCGCACTGGCCATGGTCGCAGCCCTTCTTGGTACCGGTCAGGTCGAGATGCAGACGCAGCGCGTCGAGCAGGCTGGTCCAGGGGGCGACGCGCAGGGTCTTGCGGCCGCCGTTGATGGTGAGCGTGACGTCCATCGGCTCGGGCATCGCCTCGGGAGGAGGTGCGGGCTGTTTTTGGGCGTGGCCCTGGAAGGCCGGACCTGTTGGCTGGGACATAACCGCTCCGACTGCTGGCAGGTGGTTCCGTAAAGGGATTCAGGGGACAACAGCAGCCCTTCCGGGGCGTTCCATCGGCCGGGACGGTGTCAAACTGCGGCGGCGGTCCCATTTGGTGCGGGAGAACGCCCCCTATTCCGCGGAGTCCCCTGCCATGAAACTGTCCGGTTCCTGCCGCTGCGGCGCCGTTCGTTTTACGCTGAACTCGCCGACGCCGGTCCCCTATATGCGCTGCTACTGCACCATCTGCCGCAAGAGCGCCGGCGGCGGGGGATACGCCATCAATCTCGGCGGCGATGCCGACACGCTGGAGGTCGAGGGGCGCGAGGCGGTGGCGACGTGGCGGGCGCCGATGGAGGACCCCGACCATCCCGGCCAGACCCACCTGGGCCCGTCGCACCGGCATTTCTGCACGAAATGCGGCACGGCGCTGTGGGCGGAGGATCCGGCCTGGCCGGAGCTGGTCCATCCCTTCGCCTCGGCCATCGACACGCCGCTGCCGACCCCGCCCGAGCGGGTCCACATCATGCTGGACTTCAAGGCGCCGTGGGTGGAGGTGCCGCAAGGCCCCAACGACGTGCAGTTCGCCCGCTATCCGGAGGAATCGCTGGAGGACTGGCACCGGCGGCACGGGCTGCTCGACCGGTAGACAGCGCGCAATGGCGCGGTTGCTGGGGTGGCTGGCGCTGCTGGTCCTGCTGGCGCTGGGCGGGGCGGCGGCCGGGGTCTGGGCCGGGCTGATCGCGGTGCCGCCACGCTACGACCCGTGGGCGCGGCTCGATCTGCGCGCGGAACCGGACTGGCTGACCGGCTTCAAGCTGGCGCGGCTGACCCGCGATCCTGAGCAATGCCGGGCGGCGCTGGGCGAAACGGGCCTGCGCTTCACCGCCCTGCCCGACCGCCCGTCGGACGAGAACTGCGCGCTCATCGGCGTGGTGCGGGTGGCGCGGTCGGACATCTCCGCGCCGGGGGTGGCCTTCAGCAGCGGCTTCATCGCCACCTGCGGGCTGGCCGCCGCCTGGACCCTGTTCGAGGCGAACGCCCTCCAGCCGGCGGCGCAGCGGCATTTCGGGCAGAGGGTGGCCCGGGTCGAGCATCTCGGCACCTATGCCTGCCGCAACGTCTATGGCCGGGCGGACGGGCGGCGCAGCGAGCATGCGACCGCCAACGCCATCGACCTCGCCGCCTTCGTGCTGGCCGACGGGACGCGGATCGGCGTACTGGCCGACTGGGAGGCGAAAGGAGGCAACGGGGCGGACGGGCGGAAGGCGGCCTTCCTGCGCGACCTCAGCGACGGCGCCTGCCGCTTCTTCGACGTGGTGCTGGGCCCCGACTACAACGAGGCGCACCGCAACCATTTCCACCTGGACATGGGCGCCTTCCGCACCTGCCGATAACGCCCATCCATTCGGACTATATCTGCCGGGTGCGGCAGCGATTCTACGAAAGAAAGGGTTATCGCAGGCCGGCTTTCGCTCCACCATCAAGATAAAAGTAGGTAGAAAAAAAAACGGGAGGAGGCCGATGTTGACTTTGCTTTATCGAAGCGATGCGATGCCCCTGCTGCCTTTTTCGGCATTGGCGGACATTTGTGTACGAAGCTCCGCAAAGAATCGCCGTTTGTCCGTGACCGGATTCCTTGTGGAGCATGAGGGAACCTTTCTTCAAGTCTTGGAAGGCGAGCCGGACGCCGTGACCGGACTGTTCGATCGCATTTCACACGACGAGCGGCACTGCAACATGGCGGTGCTGGGCCGGTGGGAGCGGCCGGGACGGGCCTTCGGCTTCTGGGCGATGAATTTCGGCCCGCTGGACGACCCGAGCTTCTGGCAGAGCGAGTTCGCCGACCTGCGCGACGGCGCGGCCTTCCGGCGCAGGAGCTGCGATGCCGAAACCGCGCTGGCCGTACTGTGCCGCGCCTATGTCTTCGCCGGCACGGTGGCGGGCACCGACCCGGTGATCCGCAGCTTCGTCATGGGATATCCGCCGGCAACGAGGCAACCGGCGAAGGTGTGAAGGGCCAAGCCCCTGACCGGGCTGGATGGTTTGAATTGATCCCTTGACGGGACGGCGCCTGCTCGTGCCATCGTCGCCCTCGCCCGGCCCCCATGGCCAGCCGCCGAGGAGAACCCCGTCGATGACCGCCTTGCGGCGTCTGTCCGCCCCTGCCCTGGTCCTGGCCCTTCTGACGGCTCTGGTCGCCGCGAAGCCATGGCTGCACCGCCATCTGGAGCCGTTAGTCGGTCCGGATCTCAGCAGCGGGTTCGACATCGCCGTCGCGTCCGCCTCCTGGCTGGTCGCCGCCTGGGGCGGGGCGCGGCTGATCGATCTGCTGGCGGCCGGCAACGGCGGGCTCGGCCCCGACGGCGCGCCGCGACCGCCGCGCATCCCGCGGCTGCTCGCCGACCTGATGCGCTTCTTCGTCTATGGCGTCGCCGTGGTGGCGATCCTCGCCTTCGTGTTCGAGCAGCCGGTGACCGGCCTGCTGGCAACCTCCGGCGTCGCCATCGCCGTGCTGGGCTTCGCGCTGCGCAACATGATCGCCGACATCTTCGCCGGCATCGCGCTGAACATCGAACACCCCTACCGCATCGGCGACTGGCTGGAGCTGTCGCCCGGCGTGTCGGGGCGGGTGGACGAGATCAACTGGCGCGCCACCCGGCTGATCGCCGGCGACGGCACCGCCATCGTCGTGCCGAACGGCATCGTCGCCGGCAGCCGCTTCGTCAATTACAGCCGCCCCAGCCCGGCCTTCCGCACCACCGTCCCCATCCTGCTGGACCAGGAGGTGCCGGTGGAGCGTGCCAAGCGCATCCTGCTGTCGGCCATGCTCTGCGCCGACGGCGTGCTGTCCACCCCGCGCCCCGACGTGGTGGTGGAGGCGGTGACGCCCAACGGCATCTCCTATCTGGCGCGCTATTGGCTGGACGATTTCGGGCGGGTGGCGCTGGTGCGCGATTCCGTGCTGGCGGCGGTGGTGGGCAACCTCGCCCGCGCCGGGATCGAGCCGGCCCGGCCCAAGCAGGAGATCCGCCGCCGCCAGCCGGCATTGCCCGACACCGATACCCTGCGCCGCGGCCTGCTGCGCCAGACCGAGCTGTTCGACGCCTTCGACGACGACGAGGTCGACGCGCTGGCCTTGGCGATGCGGCAGATCCATGTGCCGGCCGGGTCGCCCGCCGTCCGCCAGGGCGATGCCGGAGAATCGCTGTTCGTCATCGCCGAGGGCGTGTTCGACGTGCAGATCGCCGCCCCCGCCCCCGCCTTCGTCGCCCCGGCTTTCGCCACCGACGGGATGGAGGGGCAGCGGCCGGGGGTGCTGCTTCTGACGCGCCTGCGGCCGGGCGACCTGTTCGGCGAAATGTCGCTGCTGACCGGGCAGCCGCGCAGCGCCTCGGTGGTCGCCTGCACTGACTCCGTGGTGTTCGAGCTGGCGCGGAGTCACCTGGATCCGGTGCTGCGCCGCCGGCCGGAACTGGCCGAACGGCTGGCCGAACTGATGGCCGAGCGCCAGAGCCGCAACGCCGCCGAAACCAACCGCCAGCAGGGCGCCGCACCGCCGCCGACGATGGAATCGCAGGCGCTGCTGACCCGGTTGCGCGGCTTCTTCGGGCTGTAGACCGCCCACCGCAAGGGAACCTTGAGCCCTGCCAGCCGTTGTTCCACGCGGGTAGCGGTGGTGCAGTTCGGCCCTTTTTCACGGGTCTGGCGCCCCTTCGTCCTGAACCAACGAGGAGGCTCGACAGCCGATGTGCGGAGTAAGTGGCGAGATTCGGTTCAAATCCGGCGAGACGGCGAGCACGGCCGCCGTC
Organism: Azospirillum sp. A29; assembly: GCF_042604625.1. NCBI lineage: Bacteria > Pseudomonadati > Pseudomonadota > Alphaproteobacteria > Rhodospirillales > Azospirillaceae > Azospirillum > Azospirillum sp. A29. The sequence goes on along the minus strand of NZ_CP170467.1, from coordinate 43,335 downwards.
CAGGCCATGTGCGACACTCTCGCGCCGCGCGGGCCTGACGGCCATGGCCTGTTCGCCCATGGGCGCGTCGCCTTCGGCCATCGCCGGCTGAAGATCATCGACCTCAGCGAGGCATCGCAGCAGCCGATGGTCGATTCCGCGCTGGGCCTCGCCATCGTCTTCAACGGCTGCATCTACAATCACCGGGAACTGCGCGAGGAGTTGGCCGGGCTCGGCTACAGCTTTTTCTCCGACGGCGACACCGAGGTCCTGATCAAGGCCTATCACGCCTGGGGGCCGGATTTCGTCAAGCGCATGAACGGCATGTTTGCCTTCGCCATCCACGAGCGCGACAGCGGCCGGGTGGTGCTGGGCCGCGACCGGCTGGGCATCAAGCCGCTCTATCTGGCGGACATTCCCGGCGGGCTGCGCTTCGCCTCCTCCCTGCCCGCCCTGGTGGCGGCGGGAAAGGTTGCGGGCGGTATCGACACCGACGTCGATCCGGTGGCGCTGCACCATTACATGAGCTTCCACGCCGTCGTTCCGGCGCCCCACACCATCCTGAAGGGAGTGCGGAAGCTGCCGCCCGCCACCGTGCTGGTGGTGGAGGCGGACGGCACGCGGCGCGAACACACATACTGGTCGCTGAGCTTCGGTCCGCAGGCCGGCGACGAGGGCCGCGACTTTGCCGAGTGGCGCGAGCTGGTGCTGGAGACGCTGACCCGTGCGGTGCGCCGCCGGCTGGTCGCTGACGTGCCCGTCGGCGTGCTGCTGTCGGGCGGACTGGACAGCTCGCTGATCACCGCCCTGCTAGCCGAGAACGGGCAGAGCGGGCTGAAGACCTTCTCCATCGGCTTCGAAACGGTGGGGGACGAGCGGGGTGACGAGTTCCAGTATTCCGACATCGTCGCCAGGCATTTCGGCACCGACCACCACCGCCTGTTCGTCGACAGCGCCCGCGCCCTGCCGGAGCTGACCGACTGCGTCCGCGCCATGTCGGAGCCGATGGTCAGCCACGACAACATCGGCTTCTTCCTGCTGTCGCAGGAGGTGGCGAAGCAGGTGAAGGTGGTGCAGTCGGGCCAGGGCGCCGACGAGGTGTTCGGCGGTTATCACTGGTATCCGCCGCTGCTGGAAAGCCGTGACGCCGTCGGCGATTACGCCCGCGTCTTCTTCGACCGCGACCATGCGGAGATGGCCGAGGCGCTCGATCCCAGATTCATCGGCGAGGACCATTCCCGCCGCTGGCTCGAACAACGTTTCGCCATGCCGGGTGCCGAGCGGCCGGTGGACAAGGCGCTGCGGCTCGACACCACGGTGATGCTGGTCGACGATCCGGTGAAGCGCGTCGACAACATGACGATGGCCGCCGGGCTGGAAGCGCGCGTGCCCTTCCTCGACCATGAGCTGGTCGAGCTGGCCGCCCGCATCCCGGCGGAGATGAAGCTGCCCGAGGGCGGCAAGTATGTGCTGAAGGAAGCGGCGCGGCGGGTGGTGCCGGCGGCGGTGATCGACCGGCCGAAGGGCTATTTCCCGGTGCCGGCGCTGAAATACCTGCGCGGTCCGTTCCTGGAGCGGGTGCGCGACGTGCTGAACGCCCCGTCGGCGCGCGAACGCGGGCTGTTCCGCCGCGACTATCTCGACCGACTGCTGGCCGATCCGGAACGCCACATCACGCCGCTGCGCGGATCGAAGCTGTGGCAGGTCGCCCTGCTGGAATTCTGGTTCCAGGAACAGGGCCTGTAAGCAGGCGACTCAAAAACGACCGACGCTCCGCCGGCACATCCGGGCTCGGGCCCCCGGATGGGGGACCGATCCGCGTTCGCGGATGTTGCCAATGGGTGGAGCCGCATCCGACGACCAGGGGGATCCCATGAGCTACGCCCGCGTGAAACCGCACCGGCTGGAACGCGCCGCCAGCGCCACCCTGCGCCATACCCGCCGCTACACCGGCCGGCCGCCGGCGGGGGAGACCGGGGCCGACGCGCCGCGCGCCGACGTGACGGTCGATTGCGGCTGGGGGCGGCTGATCTTCGCCCACACCTTCGACGATCTCGACCGCATGATCGAGACGTTGCGGCAGGAGGCGCCGGGCACCCGCGACATCGTCTTCTATCTTCAGGACCCCCATGTCGCCCTGTCGCGCGCGCCGCAGGAGCTGTTCCTCGACCCCTCCCACACCTTCCGCCTGTGGCTGACCGACTACCGGCCGTCGCGGCGCCGGCCGAAGGGCTACAGCGTCCGCCGGCTGCGCACGCGCGAGGATGCCGAGGGGGTGCAGCGCATCTATGCCCGGCGGCGGATGGTACCGGTCTCCTCCTCCTTCCTAGTGGCGTCGCGCAACAGCCGGGTGCTGACCCATTTCGTCGCCTGCGACGACGCCACCGGCGAGATCATCGGCTCGGTCACCGCGGTCGACCATGCCCATGCCTATGGCGATCCGGAGAACGGCAGCTCGCTCTGGTGCCTGGCGGTCGATCCGCAGGCCTCCTTTCCGGGGATCGGCGAGACGCTGGTCCGCACGGTGGCGGAGCATGTGCAGGCCCGCGGCCGCGCTTTCCTCGACCTGTCGGTGCTGCACGACAACGAGAACGCCATCGCGCTCTATGAGAAGCTGAATTTCCGCCGGATTCCGGCCTTCGCCCTGAAGACCAAGAACCCGATCAACGAGCGGCTGTTCACCGGCCCGCAGCCGGGCGAGCAGCTGAACCCCTATGCCACCATCATCGTCAACGAGGCGCGGCGGCGCGGCATCGGCGTCGATGTGCTGGATGCCGAGGCCGGTTACTTCTGCCTGACCTGGGGCGGCCGCAGCGTGGTGTGCCGGGAATCGCTGAGCGAGCTGACCAGCGCCGTCGCCATGAGCCGTTGCGACGACAAGGCGGTGACGCGGCGCGTTCTGGAGCGTGCCAGCCTGAAGGTCCCGGCCCAGGCGGTGGCGGGCGGGGCGGAGGAGAATGCCGCCTTCCTGGCGACCCATGGCCGCATCGTGGTCAAGCCGGCGCGTGGCGAGCAGGGCCGTGGCATCACGGTGGACGTGCGGGACGCCGAGACGATGGAGCGTGCCATCGCGTCGGCCCGCCAGCATTGCGACACGGTGCTGCTGGAGCAGTTCCATGAGGGGCAGGATCTGCGGATCATCGTCATCGACAAGAAGGTGGTGGCCGCCGCGGTGCGCCGCCCGGCCGAGGTCACCGGCGACGGCAGCCACACGGTGCGCGAACTGATCGAGGCCCAGAGCCGCCGCCGCGCCGCCGCCACCGGCGGCGAAAGCCACATCCCGCTGGACGCCGAGACCGATCGCTGCCTCGCCGCCGCCGGAAAGACTTTGGACGACGTGCTGGCGGCGGGCGAGGTGCTGCCGGTGCGCAAGACGGCGAACCTGCACACCGGCGGCACCATCCACGACGTGACCGACAGCCTGCATCCGGAACTGGTGGAGGTGGCGACGGTCGCCGCCCGTGCGCTGGACATCCCGGTGGTCGGCTTCGACCTGCTGGTCGAGGCGCCGGACCGGCCGGGCCATGTCTTCATCGAGGCGAACGAGCGTCCGGGCCTCGCCAACCACGAACCGCAGCCGACGGCGGAACGTTTCGTCGATCTGCTGTTCCCGCAGACGCGGGGGGTTCTGTGAGGCCGGCACCCGCCGCGCCACCATCCTGAGGAGGACCATCCGACCATGGCCGTGCCGCTGCCCATCGACATGGGGTATGTCACCGACATCCTGTACCGGTTGCTGACCACGCCGAGTCCGACCGGCTACACGGCCGACGTGGTGCGGCTGTGCTGCGCCGAGCTGGAGCGGATGGGCATCCCCTATGAACTGACGCGGCGCGGCGCCATCCGGGCCGACCTGAAGGGGGTGCGCTCCACCCCCGACCGCGCCCTGGTCGCCCATGTCGACACGCTGGGCGCCCAGGTGAAGATGCTGAAGGACAATGGCCGGATGGAGCTGGTGCCCATCGGCCACTGGTCGTCGCGCTTCGCCGAAGGGGCGCGCTGCACCGTGCTGACCGACCGCGGCCCCTGGCGCGGCACCATCCTGCCGCTGAAGGCGTCCGGCCACACCTTCAACAAGGAGGTCGACAGCCAGCCGGTCACCTGGCAGCAGGTGGAGCTGCGCGTCGACGCCCCGGTTGCCAACCGGCGCGATCTGGAGGAGCGTGGCTTCAACATCGGCGACATCGTGTCGATCGACCCGCAGCCGGAATTCCTGGAGAACGGCTACATCGTCTCGCGCCATCTCGACGACAAGGCGGGGGTGGCGGTGATGCTGGGCGCGGCCAAGGCGGTGGTCGATGCCGGGGCCGCCCTGCCCGTCGATTGCCACCTGCTGTTCACGATCTCCGAGGAGGTCGGGTCCGGCGCGTCGTCCATCCTGCATCAGGACGTGGCGGAGATGGTGACCATCGACAACGGCACCACCGCCCCCGGCCAGAACAGCAGCGAGTACGGCGTCACCATCGCCATGGCCGACAGCACCGGCCCCTTCGACATGGCGCTGACCCATTCGCTGATCGCGCTGTGCCAGGCGCAGAACATCCCGCACCAGCGCGACGTCTTCCGCTATTACCGCTGCGACAGCGCGTCGGCCATCGAGGCCGGCAACGACATCCGCACGGCGCTGGTCTGCTTCGGCATCGACGCCTCGCACGGCTACGAGCGCATCCATGCCGACGCGCTGGAAAGCCTGGTGCGGCTGCTGGTATTGTACCTGCAAAGCCCGCCCAGGGATTGAACAAGGCGGGATTGAGGGGCGGACCGCTCAGCAGCCCGCCGTTCCGTCCCGCCGCACCTCTTCCAGAACGCGGCGCAGGTCGCCGGGGTGCAGCGGCTTGTGCAGGAAGGCGCAGCCGCGGCGCTGGCCCTCCAGCAGGGATTCGGGCGCGGTCTCGCCGGTCAGCACCACCGCCGGGATGTCGGTCTTGAACAGCTTGCGGACGCGGTCGATCACGTCGAAGCCGGACACTTTCCCCGGCAGGCGCAGGTCGGTCAGGATGGCGTCGGGCGGGCCCTCCAGCCCGTCGACCGCGGCGAACACCTCGCGCATGTTGGAGGCCGAGACGAAGGCGCAGCCCCAGCTTTCCAGGGTCAGCAGCAGGCCGGACAGCACCATGCTGTCGTCGTCCACCACCAGGATGCGCATGCCGTCCAGCGGCACGGCGGCAGCACCCTGGTTGGCCGAGGCCGCCGCGGCCGGGGCGTCGGCGAGCACTTCCTCCCCCTCCAGGCGTTCGACGGTGATGGCGAAGACCGAACCGCGGCCGGAGCGCGACTGCACGTCGACCGGGGCATGCAGCAGGACCGACAGGCGCCGGACGATGGCGAGGCCGAGGCCGAGGCCGCGGGTGGGATCGCGCGCCGGGTTGGTCAGCTGGTGGAACTCGTCGAAGATGACGTCCAGCTTGTCCTGGGGAATGCCGAAGCCGGTGTCCCACACCTCGATGCGCCAGCGGCCGTCGCGCTTGCGCAGGCCCAGCAGGATGCCGCCGCGCTGGGTGTAGCGGATGGCGTTGGCCAGCAGGTTGCGGACGATGCGGCCGAGCAGGACCGGGTCGCTGCGGGTCACCGCCCGGCAGGGCAGCTGGACGCGCAGGCGCAGCCCCTTTTCCTCGGCCTGCGGACGGAATTCGTCGGCCAGCGATTGCAGCAGCGCGTCGAGCGACACCGCCTGCATGTCGGCCTCCACCGTGCCGGCATCCAGCGTCGAGATGTCGAGCAGGGCGTTCAGCAGCTGCTCGCCGGCCGTCATCGCGTTGGCCAACATGCCGGCGGTGCGCGACGCCCGAGCATTGCCCTCCACCTGATTGGTCAGGGCGTCGAGAAACAGGCGCATCGCCTGGAAGGGCTGGCGCAGGTCGTGGCTGGCCGAGGCCAGGAAGCGGGAGCGCGCCGCGGTGGTGCGCGCCACCTCCGCCCGCATGGTCTCGGCCATCTGGGCGATGGCGCCGTCCAGAGTCGCCGTCGCCAGCACCCCGACCACCCGGCCGTCGACCAGCAGCGGCGCAGCACGCAGGCCGATCGGCGGTTCGCTGGGCAGGGTCAGCCGCACGCTGTCGGGGGGCGAGGCCGGGCTGTCGGCGGTTCCGTCGCGGTAGAGCGGACGCAGCGCTTCGGCAACCGCGGTCCAGCCGCCCGGCAGCAGGCTCGGCCCGCTTTCGTCACGGGCGGCGGCGCGCGGGCGGTTCAGCAGGGTGGCCAGGGCCTCGTTGCAGCGGACGGCAGCCATCTCCGGCCCACCGACCACCAGCATGGTCGGAACCGTCGCGGCCGCGCAGACGCGCCGGGCATTCTCGAGGCACTCGCGATACCGCAGATCGGTCGGGGACGTGGGGGTGGCCGAAGATCGGTGCATCGCGTCGGTGTCTCTTGCGTCGGTGTCTCTGGAGATCGAAGGCTCGTGGATGGGCTGGAGGCTGATCGCCATGGGCACCTGTCGGACCGTCGGACAGTTTCGAAAAGCCCGCAGAGAATAAACGGACAAGACGGCTTTCGAAATCACACGATGGCCCTACACCCTTCCTATGCGGAAGGTGCAGGACGCGGCAAACGGATAAGATGGTCCTCCACGAAGTATTTCCGGCGGAGAAGCGCCATCAGCCTGATCTTGAGGACATCCATCGTCTGTCCCTTTCCGACAAAATCGTCGGCGCCGGCGTTCAGGCTGATCATCAGCTGTTCCTCATCGTCCTGGCTGGTCAGGATGACGATTTGGAAGAACAGGCCGCGCTGGCGGCGGAACCTGTCGAATCTTTCGCAGAGCTGGGTGCCGCTGGTGCCCGGCATCACGAGATCCAGGATGACGCAATCCAGCGCGCCGCCGGCCAGCGCCGCCACCGCCTCGTCGGCGTTGCGGGCGGCGGTGACGGTGCAGCCCTCCTGTTCCAGTTCGGCGCGCAGGAATTCGCGGTAGGTCGCGCTGTCGTCGACGATCAGGATGCGGGCGCGGCGGAAGATCTCCGGCGCCGTCGGCGGGGCGCTGCGCCGCTCGATCAGCGCGCAGGCGGTCTCCACCACCGCCTTGGGGTCGGAGGGGTCGCTCTGCCCCTGCCCGCGGCCGAGCACGATGACGGCGGCGTCGGTGCGGGCGCGCAGCTCGGCCAGACCGGTCGGGCCGGCAAGCTCGCCCTCGACGATCAGCAGATCCTGCGGGGTGCCGGCGATCTCCGCCAGAGCAGGCTCGACGCCTTCGACGCAGACGGTCTCCACGCCGCGTTCCTCGAGCAGCAGCTTCAGCAGAAGCCCCTGCGTCTGGGAACCCATGACAACCAGGGTGCGGGGTCCGTTCATGACGCCATCTTATCGTCGGAGGTCAATTGCAGCAGCCGTCCGGCCACCCGGTCGAGGGGCAGTTCCTCCACGGCACCGCCCAGCCGCACTGCGGTGCCGGGCATGCTGTGGATCACCGCCGTAGAGGCATGTTCCGCTATGGTGTAGGCGCCGGCCGTGCGCATGTCCACCAGCCCTCTCGCGCCGTCCTCGCCCATTCCGGTCAGCAGCACGCCGATGCCGGACGCGCCATAGGCGCGCGCCATCGACTGGAACAGCACCTCGCCCGACGGGCGCTGGCCGCACACCATCGGGTCGGCGGTCAGGCGCAGCGTGGCGCCGTCCACCAGCAGGTGCCGGTCGCCCGGCGCCACATAGACCGTGCCGGGCCGCGGGGCCAGCCCGGCCTCCCCCAGCCGCACCGGCAGGGCGGAGACGGTGCCGAGCCAGCTGGCGAAGCCGGCCATGAAGGGCGCGCCCATATGCTGGACCACGAAGACCGGCAGCGGGAAGTCGGCCGGCATGTCCTTGAGGATCTTCGCCAGCGCCGCCGGCCCGCCGGTGGAGGCGACGAGGCCGAGCGCACGGAAGCGCCGGAGCCGGCCGTCGGCCGCCACCGCCTCGTCCGGCAAACGGCCATCCGGAAGCCGGCCATCCGCCGGCCTGCCGTCCGGCGACGCCGCTTCGGTCGCCATTCCGGTCGCCGTCCTGGCGCCGCGGGCGGTGATGCGGTGGCGGATCACCTTCACCTGACTCATGATGACCAGCTGGGTGCAGAGATGGTGCGCCACCGTCTGGTAGTCGGCACGCGCCATGCTGCCCGGCTTCTCCACCACCGCCAGCGCGCCGGCCTGGAGCGCCCGCATCGGGATGTCGAGGTCACGCACGTCTGACGCCACCACCACGATCGGCAGCGGGGTCTGCCGCATGATGCGGCTGGTCACCTCGAACCCGTCGATGCCCGGCAGGCGGATGTCGAGCGACACCACGTCGGGCGCCGTCCGTTCGATCATGCGCAGCGCCTGCTCGCCGCTCGACGCGATGCCCGCCACCTCCAGCCGCGGGTCGGCGCTGATGACGTGGCTCAGCAGCTGCTGGATGACCGGGCTGTCCTCGACCACCAGCACGCGGATGCGACGGGTTCCGGTGGTGAGGGGGCCGCCGTTCGCCTGGCCGCTCACAGCAGCCGCCGGATGCCGGCCAGAAGCTCGTTCTGGTCGAATCGCGTCTTGACGATGTAGGCGTCGGCGCCAAGCCGCAGGCCGCGCTCGCGGTCCTCGTCGCTGGCGCGCGAGGTGACGAGGATCACCGGAATCTCTTCCAGCCGCTTGTCCGCCTTCACCGCCTGCAACAGGGCGAAGCCGTCCATCCGGGGCATCTCGACGTCGCTGATGATCAGGCCAACCTCCATCCCTTCCGACAGGCGCTCCAGAGCCTCGCGCCCGTCCACGCACAGCGTCACCCGATAACCATGGGCTTCGAGGATGCTCTTTTCCAGCGTGCGGGTGGTGATGCTGTCATCGACGACCAGGATATGCGCCCGGGCAGGGGTCGCCTCTTCGGCCGGGCGGGCCGGGGCCGGCAGGGTGCTGCCGGGCAGCGGCATCAGGCCCGGAATGTTCAGCACCAGCGCCGGTCCGCCATCGTCCATCAGCACGGTGCCGAGATAGCGGCCGCTGTCCAGCCCGGTCTCCTCCGCCGCCGTCACCACCGTCTCGCGCGTGGCGACGAAGCGGTCGACCGCCAGCGCCAGCCGCCGGTCCCCCGCCCGCACCACGACCAGCGACAGCCCGCGCTCGGCCGTGGGCACCACCGGCGCCCCCATGCCCAAGAGGGCGGCCAGCGAGGTGACGGGGATTTCCTCCTCGCCGATCCGGGTCATCGGCGTGCCGGTGCCGGAGAACAGCGACTGCGCGCTGGCGGTGCGCAGGCGGACCACGTCGGCGGACGGAATCGCCAGGGTCTGGTCCTGCACCAGCACGAAGACGAGACGCTGGCTCAACAGGCTCAGCGGCACCTCGATGGTGACCGCGGTGCCGCCGCCCGCGCGGTCGGCGATGGTCAGGTTGCCCTGAAGCCGCTCCACTTCGCGCCGCGCGATGGCGAGCCCCATGCCGCGCCCGGCCAGCTCGGTGGTCCGGGCGGCGGTGGAGAAGCCGGGATGGAACAGGAACTCGGTCAGCCGCTCCTGCGGCATCTCCGCGCCGGCCGACAGGTCGGCGGCGTCGATCAGGCCGCGCTCGGCCGCCTTGCGCAGGATCGCCGCGCGGTCCAGCCCGCGGCCGTCATCCTCGATGCGCAGGCGCAGGCGCGCCCCCTCCACCGACGCGGCGATGGTGACGCGCGCCGCCGGCCGCTTGCCCAGCGCCAGCCGCTCCGCCGGCGTCTCGATGCCGTGGCTGATGGCGTTGCGGGCGATGTGCAGGATCGGGTCCTTCAGCCGTTGCAGCACGGTGCGGTCGGCCTCGACCTCCAGCCCGCGGACATCGACTTCGACTTCCTTGCCTTCGGCCCGGCTGATGTCGCGGACCATGCGGCCGAGGCCGCTCAGCTGGTTTTCCGCCGGCAGCATGCGCAGGCGCCGCATGTCCTGCTGGAGGCCGCCACCCCAGCGCCGCATCGACCACAGCAGCCGGTCGTGGCTGCGGTGCGCGCTGTCGAGCGCGCCGCCGAGCGCGCGGAAGCGGCGTTCGAAAGCCATCAATGCGGGCAGCGCGCCACGCCCGGCCAGCGCGTCGGGCAGCGTATCGCCCCCCGCCGCATCCGCACGGACGCCGCGGCCGATCTGAACGCGCAGATGCCGCCATGCCCGGTCGAGCGCCCGCCATTCCCGACGCATCACGCGAAGCTGTTCGCCGAGACCGGCCTGGGCCTCCACCTCCGGCAGAAGAGCGGACGCGGTCTCCGACAGGCGTTCCAGCCCCTGTGCCGCGATGCGGACCAGGGCGGCGGTGTCGGCGTCGGCGGCGCGGTCGCGCTGGGCCGGCGGCCGGCGGGATGCGGCGCGGGCGGCGGGAGACGGAGCCGGGACCGGCCCGCCGTTGCGGCCGGCGGCCAGCGCGTCGAGATCGGCCAGCACGCCGGCGGTCTCCACCGCGTCGCCGCCCTGGAGCGACCAGGCGACCACATCCTCGATGGCGTCGAGCGAGCGGCGGACCACGCCGACGCTGGCGGGGTCGAGCGGAATCTCGCCCTTCTGCACGGCGATGAAGGCGGCCTCCAGCCGGTGGGAGATCGCCTCCACCTCCGGCAGGTCGACGGCGCGGGCGGCGCCCTTCAGGCTGTGGGCACGCCGGTGGATGTCGACGAGATCCGGCGCATCGCCCGTCGCCTCCGCATCGCGGAGCGCGTTGCGGATCGCGGCAAGATGGTCCTTGTGCTCCAGGTCGAAGGCAGCGAGCAGGCGCTGGCGGATGTCCATCAGGATCTTCTCCCGCCCGATTTCGGTCCCCTCTCCCCCCGGGGAGAGGGGGAAAAATGCTGACCTCGGCGGTGCATCGTCACACCCGGTAGTTCCGCACCGCCTCGACCAGACCCTGGCCGAGGTTATTCAGGTTGGCGGCGGCGCCTTCCAGCTGGCGGGTGCCGGCCGCCGTCTGGCTGCTCGCCTCGCGGATGTTCTGGAGCGCCTGGATCACCTGCTCCAGGCCGATCTGCTGCTGGTTGGTGCCGGCGACGATCTGCTGGAAGGCCAGCACGCTCTCCTGGATGTTCTCCGCCATGGTGCGGATGGTCGATTGGGTGGCGTCGGTCTGGCGCTTGCCGGCGGCGACGCGCTTGACCGCCTCCTCCGTCAGCATCACCGACGCGTTGATGCCGTGCTGGATCTCCGACAGGTTGGAGCGGACCTGGGAGGTCGCCTCCTTCGACTGGTCGGCCAGGCTCTTGATCTCGCCGGCGACGATGGAGAAGGTGCGGCCATGCTCGCCGGCCGCCGCCGCCTCGATGGCGGCGTTCAGCGCCAGCAGGTGGCAGCGCTCGGCGATGTCGTTCACCGTCACGATGATCTCGCCGATGGCCTGGGTGCGCTCGGACAGCATGACGATGTTCTCGGCCACCGCCTCGGCCTGTTCGCGGATGGCGTCCATCGCCTGGATGGTGTCGTCCACCGCCTTCATGCCGGAATGGCTGGAGGCCGCCACCGTCTGGGCGCCATGGGAGACGTCCTGGGCGCGGCGGTTGATCTGGGCGCCGGACTCGGTGATCTCCGACAGGGTCGCCGTGGTCTGCTCCACCGCCGCCAGCTGTTCGGCGACGCTGGCCGATTGCTGCTGGGTCGAGGCGCGGATCTGGGCGGTGGCGGCGTGGACGCTCTCGGCCGTCTCCCGCGTGGTGCGGGCCATCGACTTCAGCCGGCCGGCCATTTCGTTCAGATGCTGGCCAAGGATGGCGAGTTCGTCCTTGCCGGCGATCGTGATCTCCTGCGTCAGGTCGCCGTGCCCGACCCTGGTGACGAAGTCGATGGCGCGGCCGAGCCGGCGGGTGATGGAGCTGCCGATGGTGTAGGCCACCCCCACCGCGATCAGGAAGACGGCCACCAGCGCGATGACCGAGGATTGGATGGCGGAGTTGTAGATCGCCCGGATGTCGTCGCGGCCGGCGGCGGTCAGGTGGTCGATGGCGGTCTGGGCGGTGTCGATGCGCTGCTCCATCACCTTGCGCAGATCGTCCACCCGCTGGCGGTGCTGGAGAGCCTCGGTGACCTGATTGCGCTCCAGCAGGGTGTAGATGGTCCGCGCCTCGTCGCCCACCGCACCGATGGCGCGGTTCATCTCGGTCACCGCGGTGTCGAGTTCCACCCAGCCCTTGCGGCGGCTGTCGGTCACGCTGTTCTGCGACCGATCCGCGACCATCGAGCGCAGCTTGCCCAGCGTTTCGCGCAGCTTGAGCCCGGTCTGTTCATATTGGCTGCGCATCGGCGCCATGATGGCCGGGATGTCGGCGCCCCGCCCTTCGGCATTGGCGACCGACACCGCGTTCAGCGCCGATTCGCGGGTGCTGCGCAGTTCCGCCTGATAGTTGCCGACCGCCACCACCATGTCGGCGGCCTCGGTGTCGTAGCTGGACACCGCCATGATCACCGACAGCGCGTCGGAGAAGCGCGACATCTGGTAGAGCGCCAGCAATGCGGTCAGGACACAGACGACGCCGAATCCCAGGACCAGCTTGTGTGCGACTTTCACGTTCATTCTTCCACTCCGGCCCCAGGCGGTTTTTTAAGGTGGATCGGCTCTTCAGACGAATCGGGCGTTTTTCAGGTCTTCACGAGGTCGAGCAAGGCGGCCATGTCGAGGATCGCCATGCGGTCGGCGGTGATCGCCCGGACCAGCGGCCCGGCCTCCGCCGGGACGGAGGTCCGCGGCAATGCGATGTCGGCCACCCGTTCGACCTCGTACAGGCGCAGGGCGGCCGGACGGCCGGTGCCGGTGCGCAGGACGATGGCGTAGCCGGGGGCATAACCGGGGGCATGGCCGGGCCGGTCGATCCCGGCGGCGGCATAGGTTCCGCTGCACAGGCTGTCGAGATCGAACAGACGCAGTACCTTGCCGGCGACGGCGATCACGCCGAGGACGGCGGGCGGCGCTCCCGGCACGCGGGCCAGCCGCGGCATCGGCACGATATTGCCGAGATGGCGCAGCTCCAGCCCATAGAGGGTCTCGGCACCGCGGGCGACCAGCATCGGCGTGCCGGTGCCCGCCTCGTCGTCGCGCTGCGGGACTTCGGCCAGCTCCTGCGCCCGGCGGGCCAGCACGGCGTCGGCCCAGGGACCATGGCCGGCGAAGGTCGCCTCCAGATCGGCGGCGCGGTGCGCCACCTTCCCGCGCACCGCGTCCCAGTCGATCGATCCCCGCGTGGCGGCGCGGTCGGGCGATGCGCTGTCGAGGGCCGCGATGAGCGGTGCGGCCCCGGCGCCGGCAAGCGTCTCGTCCATCAGCCCTCCTCACCGGTCAGCCAGAGGTCCAGCATGCCGCGCAGCTCCTGCACGGTCAGGCCGCCGCCTTCGGTCACCGCCTCGCCGTCGGGGCGGCTTTCCAGCGCCTCGCGCGCGTTGCGGAAATGGCGCTGGGCCGGGACCAGCCGGCCGCGCCGCCAATAGGCCAAGGCCAGATGATAGTCGGCCAGGACGAAACGCGGATCGAGATAGAGCGCCCGCTTGAAGGCCGCCACCGGGTCGCCGACGCCCAGTTCCTCCTCCACCAGACCCAGCTGGTAATGGGCGGCGGGGTCGAGCCGCTGCGCCTCGACCCGTGCCAGACAGGCTTCCAGCTGCGAGGAGCGCTCGCCGGTCTCGGCCGCATCCGGCGGAGCGGGCACAGCGGACGGAGGTACGGCGGACGGGGGGGAAACGGGCGAGCGGGATTGCGGGCCGGCGGATTGCGGGGCGGAGGCGGCATCGCTCGCGGATCGCGGCGCAGGCTTCGCCGGGGCTCTCGCGGCGCGGCGCGGCGCCGCCGCCAGGGTCAGCGCGGCGGCCGCCAAGCTCGGGGTGGCCTTGCCGATCGCGGCCGTGACCGGCGGTTCGGCCTGCTTGCGGTAGAGGGTGGCGCCGGGGACCGACACCGGGATGAACAGCTCGTTCATCTGCGGCCCGGCCTCGGCATGGCCGACCACCAGCCAGCCGCCGTCGGCCAGCGCCTTGTGCAGGTTGCCCAGCAGCCGGTGCCGCGTCGCCTCGTCAAAATAGATCATGACGTTGCGGCACAGGATGATGTCGAAATGCCCGATCCCGTGCGGATAGGAGGGAATTGCCCCGTCCACGAGGTTGAAGGGCATGAAGCTCGTCCATTGCCGGTATTTCGGCTTCACCGACCACAGCTTGTCCTGGCGGTCGAAGCAGGCCTCCAGCGTGTCCGGCGACAGGCCGCGCACCGCCCAGTCGCCATAGGCGCCGCGCCGCGCCTGCTCCAGGAAGGCGTTATTGATGTCGGTGCCGACGATGTGGACCTGCCAACCCTCCAGCTGGCTGGCGAAATGCTGCTTCAGCAGGATTTCGATGGTGTAGGCTTCCGGCCCGATGGAGCAGCCGGCGCTCCAGATCCGCAGCAGGCGGCTCGACTGGTTGCGACGGATGCATTCGGGGATGGCGACGGCGCGGAGCGCGTCGAACTGCTCGATGTAGCGGAAGAAGAAGGTCTCCCCCACCGCCAGCTCGTTGATCAGTCCCTGATATTCCGCGCCGCCCGGCCCCTCCGCCTCCAGTGCGGCCAGATAGCCGGCGACGGTGGTGACGGTGCCGAAGGGCAGCCGGCGGTTGATCCGCTCGGCGAAGGCGGCATCCTTGTCGGCGTAATAGGCAAGGCCGGTGGCATCGATCACCATCGCCTTCAGGCGCGGGAAATGCGGGTCGCGGCGGATCGCCTCGATGGTTGCGGCAGTGTTGGCCATCATGCGGCACCGTTCCCGACGGATGCCTCGTCATTCGCCTCGGCAGGGAGCTGCCACTGCGCCAGCCGGCGTTCCGCCGACGCGCGGAAGGCGTCGAGCAGCCGGCCCTCCGCCTCGCTCAGCAGCCGGCTGGGGTCGAGCAGGGTCACGCTGCCGCCACGGCCGGTCACCCGGTCGGGAAAGGCGGCGGCGGCGCAGCCGTTGAAGCTCAGGGCCGGGTCGGACGGCATGCGCTCCGCCGGCTCCACCAGCGTGTCGCCATGGACCTGATCGGCCAGCAGCGCCGCCGGCCGGCCCTGCCAGGTGATCAGGAGAAGCGGCGAATAGAGGCCGGGCGCCGCTCCCCCCGCCACGGAGTCGAACGGCACGAGATCGAGCAGGACATCCAGGCGCAGGACCGGCACCACCTCGCCCTGGTAGCGGAAGACGCCCTCCACCGGCAGCGGCGCGGTCGGCAGCCGGTCCAGCCGCGGCAACGGCAAAAAGCGCCGCACGGCTTCCACCGGCAGCGCCAGGGCTTGCCCGGCAACCGAAAACACGACGCAACGGAATGGCGGCGGCATCGACGTGCCTTGGGAGGTACTGTGCGCAGAGAGTGGTGACATCCGTCCGTCGATGGTCTGGAATCCGACCGGGAACATGCCCGATCACAACAGGAATGCGAATTACGCCAAAGGTTTACGCCGTAGGACCTATGCCCTGGCCGTGACGTCCCTGCCCTTTGCCGGATGCGTCGGGCGGGCTACTCTCCGGCACCAACGACAAAACCTGATCGGCAAGTCCCGATCGGCAAGCCATGACCAAGGGGAGAAACGAGACGATGCCCGGCCGCCATTTCGAGGATTTCCGCATCGGCGAGGTGTTCGACTCGGAAGGGGCGACCCTGACCGAGAGCCAGATCGTGGATTTCGCCCTGCGCTTCGACCCGCAGCCCTTCCACATCGACACTGTCGCGGCGGCGGACGGGCCGTTCCAGGGGCTGATCGCCAGCGGCTTCCACACGCTGTCGCTGACCTTCCGGCTGTTCCGCGACATCGGGCTGATCACCGGCACCAGCCTGGGCGGATCGGGCATGGACGAGCTGCGCTGGCTGCGGCCGGTGCGGCCCGGCGACACCATCCGCGTCCGGGTGGAGGTGGTGGAGACGATCCCGTCGCGCCGAGGCGGCCGCGGCACGGTGCGGCTGGCCTACACCACGCTGAACCAGCGCGGCGAGCCGGTGATGACCTGCATCATGAACCACATCATCGCCGGACGCAGCGGGGCGGAGCCGACGGTCGCGATATGAAAAGCAGGTGGCGTGGGATATGATGTCGCCTTGCGATTGAGAAGGTTCGTCGGATGCTCCCGAACGCCACCGTGGTAGAGACCAGGATGGGCCGGTTTCTGCTGTTCGACACCGATGACGGGATCACCCGTCACCTGCGCCGGGACGGCCATTGGGAGCCGGTGACCGTGATGGTCGCCAAGTCACTCGTCGGGATCCACGGGAGCAATACGAAGACGTCCGGGGGCACCATCGTGGATGGCGGGGCCAATGTCGGCGCCTTCACCATTCCGATGGGGCTGACCTTCCAGAACAGCCACCGCATCGTCAGTTTCGAGGTGCAGCGGCCGCTGTTCCATCTGATCTGCGGCTCGGTGGCTCTCAACGGGCTGGATTGCGTCCTGGTCCACAATCTGGCGCTCGGCGAGCGGATGGACGTGATCGAGATCCCCATTCCCGATTACGCCAGCGACCGCAACCTCGGCGCGCTCAGCCTCGACCCGGAGGTGCGCCGAGTGCGCCGCGAGTCCGGCATCGACTGGGCGACCGACAGGCCGGAAGCGCGCATGGGGCAGGCCAGCATGGTGCGGCTGGACGATTTCGGCATCGACGATCTCTGCCTGCTGAAGCTGGACGTCGAGGGGATGGAACTGCCGGTCCTGAAGGGTGCGGTGGAGACGCTGAAGCGGTCCGCCCATCCGCCGATCCTGTTCGAGCTTTGGGATGTCGGCTACCTGCCCGGCATCCGCGACGCGCAGGAGGCCCTGCTGTCCTTGCTGGAGGGATTGGGCTATGACGTGCTGATCAGCGGCGAAATGGCAATCGCCCAGCATAGCAGCCACGGCATCCACCTGCGCGCACGGCAGGACGAGAGCGGCCGCCGCCTGAGCTTCGAACGGGCGCAGCGCTGAACGATCCGGCGATCCCGGCCGCTCTCACGCCCGCGCGGCCAGGGTGCGGATCGCCAGCGCCGTGGCAGACGCGCGGTTCTCCACGCCGAGCTTGGTGAAGACCTGCTCCAGGTGCTTGTTCACCGTGCGCGGGCTGATGCCCAGGATCTCGCCGATGTCGCGGTTGGGCTTGCCGTTGGCGATCCACAGCAGCACCTCCGCCTCCCGCGCGGTGAGGCCGAGAGCGTCGCGCAGCACCGCCTCCTGCCGGCCGGCGGTCGGCTCGCTGAGGCGGAACAGATACTCGTCTGGGTTGGCTGGGCTGAGATAGGTGAACTCCAGCCGCCGCACCCCCTCGCCGTCCGGCAGCTCCGCCGTGAAGGTCTCCGCCGCATTGCCGGGGGAGGCTGTCCGGCGCAGACCCGCCAGACCGGCGGCCAGACCGGAGGCCGCGTCCGGCGGCAGGCCGGCCAGCAGCCGCTCCGCCTGCGGGGTGCACCACAGCAGCCTGCCCTCCCCGTCCGTCGCCAGCAGGAAGCGGCCGGTGGCGTCGAGGGCGGCGCGGGCGGCGTAGGCGACGCGGGCGTTGGTCAGATGGACGCGGATGCGGGCGATCAGCTCGTCCACCACGATGGGCTTGGTGACGTAATCGACGCCGCCGGCCTCCAGCCCCTTCACCACATGCTCGGTGTCGCTGAGGCCGGTCATGAAGATGACGGGGATGTGCGACAGGTGGGGGATCTGCTTCAGCCGCCGGCAGGTCTCGAAGCCGTCGAGGCCGGGCATCACCGCGTCCATCAGGATCAGGTCCGGCGTGATCTGGCCGACCAGATCCAGCGCACCCTCGCCATCGACGGCGACCAGCACGGTCAGGTCGGCCTGTTCGATGGCCTCCGTCAGGAATCCCAGCGTGTCGGGGGTGTCGTCCACCACCAGGATCATGTCGCGGCGCTTCATCCGGTCACGGCCCCGTCTTCTGCCAGATCATCTTCGGCCCGATCTTTTTCGCCCTGTGCGGCGTCGCCCTGTTCGGCATCTCGCTGCGCCGCCGCCTCTTCCACCGCACGCATATACCCTTTCAGGTCGAAGGCGCGCACCAGCGTTCGCAGCCGTTCGACGAAGGACGTTGCGGCGGCGTCCTCCGACTCGATCTCGCGCAGCTTGGCCTCGATCCCGCGAATATAGCCGATCCGGCCGAGCTGGCGCAGGTCGTCGAGATGACGCAGTGCCGACTCCGGCGGGCCGGCGGGCGGCGGCGGGGCAGCAGGTTGGACCGGCGGCGGAGCGGGCATCGATGCTTGATCGGCCGCTGCCGCGGGCGGGGCAAGCGGTTCCGCCTGTTTTTCCACCGCATGGATCCATTCCAGCCCGGTCAGCGCCTGGAGCCGGTCGAGCAGGGCGTGGATTTCAATGGGCTTGGCGACGAAGGCGTCGTGCGGCGCCCGGCCGTCGCCCGGCCCCTGCGCCTCGTAGGCGTTGGCGGAGACCATGACGATGCGGATGCGGTCGGCGAACTGCCGGCGCAAGCCCTCCGCCACGTCCCAGCCGCTCTCGCCCGGCATCGAGATGTCGAGCATGGCGACGTCGGGCTTGCACTGCGCCGCCAGCTCCAGGCAGGTGGCGGCGTCCGACGCGGTGAACAGCACGAAGCCCAGCGGGCGCAGGATGTCGGTCATCAGCGCCAGATGGTCGCGGTCGTCGTCGGCCAGCAGGATGGTGATCTGCGGCCCGGCATAGCCGGTGATGGCGCGGCGCTCCACCTGCTCGCCCGGCCGGTGCATCGCCTCCGACAACAGCAGGCGGACGGTGAAGACGCTGCCCTCCCCCGCCCTGCTGCGCAGCGCGATGTCGCCGCCCATGATCCGGGTCAGCACCCGCGTGATGGTCAGGCCGAGCCCGGTGCCGGCCACCGCCCGCACCGCCGCCCCGCGCCCACGCTCGAACGGTTCGAAGACGCGGTCGAGATCCTCCTCGCGGATGCCGATGCCGCTGTCGGCGATCTCGAACTCGGCGATCTGGCTGCGGTAGCGGACGGTCAGGGCGACATGGCCGGTCTCGGTGTATTTCACCGCGTTGGACAGCAGGTTGATCAGGATCTGGCGCAGGATCTTGCTGTCGGTGTGGACCCAGGCCGGCAGGTGGGGCACGCGGGCATAGCGGAAGTCCAGCCCCTTGGCGGCGGCCTGGATGCGGAACATGTCGGCCAGCTGGTCGAGGAAATCGATCAGCTGCACCTTGTCGCGGCTGAGCCGGCGCAGGCCCGATTCGATCTTGGAGATGTCGAGCAGCCCGTCGATCAGGTTCGACAGATGCTCGGCGCTGCGGCGGATGACGCGGACGGCGTCCTGCGGGCGCTGGGTGCTGTTGCTCTCCAGAAGCTGGGCATAGCCGGAGATGGCGTTCAGCGGCGCGCGGATCTCGTGGCTGACGCCGATGATGTAGCGGCTCTTGGCGGCGTTGGCGGCCTCCGCCACCTCCTTGGCCTTCTGGAGTGCCGCGTCGGTGCGTTCGTGGGCGGCGATCTCGTCCATCAGCATGGCGGTCTGGCGGCCGGTCTCCTCCTCCGCCTTGCGGCGGCTCTCATGGGCCAGCACCAGCAGCCAGGCGGCGACGCCGGACAGCATGAACAGGCAGACGAAGACGGTGAACAATGCTGTGTGGATCGCCGCCCGTTCCGCCGCCTCGGCATTGGCGTACTGGAAGTCGATGACCACCAGCACCCCGCCCAGCACCAGCGAGAACAGCGTCATCACCCCGATGAAATGGCCGGTGCGGGTGTGCACGGCGGCGCCCATCCGCCTGGGCAGCACCCGTTGCAGGCTGCGGGCGATCTGGTCGGCGAAGCGGCTGTCGGTCTTGCACAGATCGTGACAGCGCGCCTCCAGCGTGCAGCAGAGCGAGCAGATCGGCGCGTCGTAGGCCGGGCAGAAGGCCATGTCCTGCCGTTCGAACGGATTCTCGCAGATCGAGCAGCGGATGGTCGCGGCGTCGCCGGGCAGCCGGTCCGACTTGCGGGCGATGTAATAGCGGCCCCCGGTCCTCCAGGCGATCAGCGGGGCGGCGGCGAAGGCGACCACCAGCCCGATGAACGGGGCCAGCGCCTGGGCCACCGGGCCGAGAAGCCCGAAGAAGGCGGTGGTGGAGCACAGCACCGACAGGCCCATGGCGCCGGTGCCGACGGGGTTGATGTCGTAGAGGTGGGCGCGCTTGAACTCGATCCCCGGCGGGCTGAATCCCAAGGGCTTGTTGACGGCCAGATCGGCGGCGACGGCTCCCAGCCAGCCCACCGCGACATTGGCGTAGAGGCCGAGGATGCTCTCGATCACGCCGAGGATGCCGATCTCCATCAGCAGCAGGGCGAGCAGCACGTTGAAGACCAGCCAGACGACGCGGCCCGGGTGGCTGCGGGTCAGGCGGGAGAAGAAGTTCGACCAGGCGATGGAGCCGGCATAGGCGTTGGTGACGTTGATCTTCATCTGGCAGACGACGACGAAGATGCCGGTCAGCGCCAGCGCCGCGGCGGGCGAGCCGAACACGTCGAGGAAGGCCATGTGGTACAGGCTGTTGGGCTGCACCGCATCCTCCAGCGGCAGCCCGTGCTTGATGGCGAGGAAAGCCAGCAGCGATCCCGCCGCCAGCTTCAGGCTGCCGATCAGCACCCAGCCCGGCCCGCCGGCCAGCATTGCCGCCCACCAGCGCAGTCGCCCGATCCGGGCCTGCGAGGGCAGGAAGCGCAGATAGTCGACCTGCTCGCCGATCTGCGGCAGCAGCGACAGCAGGACCGACGCCGCCATGCCGAAGGGCAGCAGCGACAGCCCGCCATCGGGGGCGTAGACGCCCGGCAGCGACGTCCATTGCGCCAGCGTCTCGCCGTCGAGCAGGAAGAAATAGGCCAGCGGCACGCATTGCAGCAGGATCCACACCGGCTGCGTCGCCCATTGCATGCGGCTGATGAAGCGGATGCCGTAGACGGCGATGGGGATCACCGCCAGCGAGCTGATGACATGGGCGACCGAGGCCGGGATGCCCAGCACCATGGTCAGCCCGGCCGACATGATGCTGGCCTCGATGGAAAACAGGATGAAGGTGAAGGAGGCGTAGACCAGCGAGGTGATGGTCGAGCCGAGATAGCCGAAGCCGGCGCCGCGGGCCAGCAGGTCGATGTCCACCCCGGCCTTGGCCGCATGGTAGGTGATCGGCAGCCCGACCAGAATGCTGAGCAGCGCCACCGCCAGGATGGCGGCCATGGCGTTCTCGAAGCCGTAGGTCAGGGTGACGGCGGCGCCCAGCGCCTCGCAGGCCAGGAAGGAGATGGCGCCCAGCGCGGTGTTGGCGACGCGCCAGGCGCTCCAGCGCCGCGCCCGCTCCGCGGTGTAGCGGAGCGCGTAGTCCTCCAGCGTCTGGTCGGCGGCGAGCTGGTTGTATTGCCGGCGTTCACGGACGATCCGTTGCCTCGCGCTCATGCCCGTCCGCCGTTCCCGCCCATCGCCCCCGATGGCCCGCATCGTCGGGAGTTTCGGGGTGGTTGGCAAGCTGCAAGCGCGTTGACAGGCACCGGACCGGGCTCTAGCTGTCGGGATGTCGGAACCGAAAAACCGCTGAAAGCCGAAGCATGACCGTCGAGCTTGTCGTCTGTGAGACCTGCCGCCGTCCGGAGGACCCGCCCGAAGCCATCCGGCCGGGGGCGGAGCTGGTGGCGCTGATGGAGCGGGCGCTGGCCGATCAGCCCGATCTGGCCGCCTCGGTGCGGCTGCGGCCGATGCGCTGCCTGATGAGCTGCCGCCGCCCCTGCGCCGTCGCGGTGCGCTCGGCCGCGCGGATGAGCTATGTGCTGGGCGACTTCGCCCCGGACGAGATGACGGTGGAGACGCTGACCGCCTACCTGCGCGCCTATGCCGCCACCGAGGACGGCATCGTTCCGTTCAGGCAATGGCCCCAGGGCGTCAAGGGTCGTTTCGTTTCCCGCCTGCCGCCACTGGAGGATTGAGCCGCTGCATCCTGCGGGGGAGACGGCCTATTGCCGGTGCCGCGCCAGATGGACGATCTGGGCGGTCAGCCCGATGACGAGGAGGACCGCCAAGGCTCCCTGGGCGCCCAGCAGCAGCGGCGACTTCAGGTCGGTCACCAGCGGGTGGCCGTCCGGGACCCGGCGCAGGATTTCGCTGACCGTCGGCACCATCAGCAGGAAGGCGCTGATGCTGAGGCAGACGGTCTCGACATAGCGGGACGTGCGCCCCGCCGCCGGTGCCCACCCGATCCCATAGCCCGCAAGCAGCAGCAGGATCGTCACGGCGCCGATGCCGACGCTGACCGGCTGATGGGCGACGAGGAAGACCGTCGAGGCACCGATCAGCATGGACGCGAAATAGACCGCACCCGGCACGGAACGCGGCACGATCCGGCCATGGCGGGCGAACATGTAGGCGGCCACGGGGATGGCCGGCAGGCTGCCGAGCGTATGAACCCAGCCAATCGGAGAAATTCCGAACATCGGCGATTGCCTTTCAAGTCGAGAGCAGCGGGAGCGGAAGGGCCCGCAGGACAGGCCCCGCCTCACGGGAGGTTAAAGCTACCTACTGGTTGGTAGGCATTGGATCCGAGTGTTAGCCCAGCGGGCAAGGCCCCGCTTTCAGGCGGCGATCCGCTCCAGCAGGGGACGGGTTATGGCGCCGAAGACCGTCGCGTCGCCATAGGCCCGGGCGGACAGCATCGCGCCATGCGTGGTCGCCAGGAACATTTCGGCGTCCGCCCTGGCGGTACCGGACAGGCGGAGGCGGCCTTGCACGGCGCCGCGTTCGAGGACTCCGGTCAACCAGTCGGCGAGCCGGCGGAAATGGGCCCGCACCTCCGCGGCGACATCGTCCGGCAGAACCGGGATTTCGCCCGCGAGCAGCGCACAGACGCAGAAGGGGGCGGCCGTATCGGCGAAACACCGCTCCCAATAGCCGAGATAGGCGTGGAGCTGGTCGAGCGGATCGGGAACGAGCTGCTCCAACTGGGCCAGTCCGTCCGAAGCCTCCCTGCGGTATTGCGCGACGAGCACACGCACCAGATCCGATTTGCTGGGGAAATGATGGTGTATGCTCGCCGTACGGATGCCGACGACCTTGGAAATGTCGGCATAGCTGAAACTGTTGTAGCCGCCCCTGACGATGAGCGAGCGCGCACAGTCGAGAATGTCGGCGGCCCTGGTCGATTGCGTGTTCATGGCCCCAACCTACCAACTAGTAGGGAGCCTGTCAACAGCGGCAACGGGATTGGCGACTCGCATTCGGATCGAACCGATGCACGGCACCTAAGCCCTCCTTCTGCCGCTGAAGGATGGGTTTGACAGACCAAGGTGGCGTTCTAATAATTGTTCGTCAGACCAACAGAGTTCGCCCTTTGCGGGCGAGGAGGAGCGCCCGATGAAGGTCGACCCCGAGGTCCTGAACTGTGCCGCCGGCCTGCTGCACATGGCGCGCGAGGCGGAGCGGTCCAACGGCTGGGAGGCCGGCGACCTTCTGCGCACCACGCTGCGCCTGCTGGTGGTGGCCGGTGCCGACGGCCATGGCTGGAGCGCGACCGACCTGTCGGAGGAGGTCCGCGATCTGGTCGAGGCGGTGCGGATGACCAAGGGCGACGAGGGGGTGCGCTTCTGCGGCGGGGAAACGGCGCTGCATTGAGAGGGCGCCCGCCTCGCTCGCCCCACACCTCCGCTATGCTCAGCCCTCGGAAACCTCCGGATTCAGCTGGATCAGCACCTTGTCGATGCGGCGGCCGTCCATGTCGACGACCTCGAAGCGGATGCCGTTCCAGTGGAAATGCTCCGCCGCAGTCGGGACATGGCCGAACCGGTCGAGCAGGAAGCCTGCGATGGTGTGGAAATCGCCCTCCCCCTTCATGTTCTTGACGCCGACCAGCGCCTCGACCTCCTCGACCGGGGTCATGCCGTCGATCAGCCAGCTGCCGTCCTCGCGCTGGACGGCGTTGGCCTCGCCTTCCTGGGTGCTGTCCGGCAGTTCGCCGGCGATGGCTTCCAGGATGTCGGTCATGGTGACCAGACCCTCGACGCTGCCATACTCGTCGACCACCACCGCCATGTGGACGCTGGCCTGCTTGAACAGGTCGAGCAGGCGGAAGACCGGCGTGCCGTCATGGACGACCAGCGGCTGGACCATCGCCGTCCGCAGATCGAAGGAAATCCCCTTCAGCGACTGGTCGAGCAGCGCCTTGGTCGCGACGATGCCCTGCACCTCGTCCACATCGCCGCGGCAGACCGGGAAGCGGGAATAGCCGCTTTCGCAGATCTCGCGGGCCAAGGTTTCGGGGCTGTCGTCGATGTCGAGCCACATCAGGTCGGGGCGCGGGGTCATGATCGACCGCACGGTGCGGTCGGACAGGTGCATCACCCCCTCGATCATCTGGCGTTCGGCCGGCTCGAAGACGCCGCTCTGGGTGCCTTCGGCGATCAGGGTCTTGACCTCCTCCTCCGTCACCGTCTGCTCGCGCGAGGTCGGCAGGCGCAGCAGCTTCAGCACCGCGTCGCTCGACACGCCGAGCAGCCAGACCACCGGGGCCGACAGGCGCGACACCGTCCGCATCGGGGAGGCGACCAGCGCGGCGATCCGCTCCGACGAGATCAGCGCCACCCGCTTGGGCACCAGCTCGCCGATGATCAGCGAGAAATAGGTGATGGCGGCGACCACCAGGGCGAACGCCACGGTGTGGCCGTAGGGAGCGATCCAGGCGACCTGTTCGTCCAGCACGCCGCCGAGCCGTTCGGCCAGGGTGGAGCCGCCATAGGCGCCGGCGATGATGCCGGTCAGGCTGATGCCGACCTGCACGGTGGACAGGAAGCGGCTCGGGTCTTCCGACAGCTCCAGCGCCGCCCGGGCACCGGCGCCACCCTTCTCCTCGGCCATCTGCTGAAGCCGGGCGCGGCGCGCCGACACCAGCGCCATCTCCGACATCGCGAAGAAGGCGTTGAGCAGGATCAGCAGGACGATGACCAACAGTTCCCAAATCATGGCTTTGTGCCCTTTGGGGGCGCTCCCTCAACCGATCAATTGTTGCGCCACGGCGACCGCCGCCTGCCCGAGACCGAGCAGGACGGCGGCGACGATGACGATGGCAAGAAGGCCGGCGACGAGGCCGGCCGATACGAAGACTCCGTCGGATTCCATCAGCCCCAGCGCGATCAGCGCGATGGCGAGGGCGGGAGGCTGGTTTCCGAAGACGATGGGAAGGGACAGGATGACGGCCAGGACCACCACCGCCAGCCCGAGCAGCCGTTCGGCGGTCGGGCCGGCCATCGCGGGCAGGCGCGGGCGCAGATGACGCTCCACCCGCTCCGCCCACGGCCTGGCCCGGCGGATGACGCCCAGGAAAGCCTTGCGGTCGAAGCTGGCCGCCAGCATGCGGCGGGGCAGCCAGGGGCCGTGCCGGCCCGCCGCCATCTGGGCGCCGAGCAGGATCATCGGCACGCCGGTGGCGGTCGACAGGCCGGGGACCGGCAGCACGTTGGGAATCGACAGGATCAGCAGCAGCGCGCCGAAGGCGCGGTCGCCCAGCGCATCCATGATCTCGCCGAGCGAGATCTTAGAACGATCCTCGCCAAACGAGATTTTGGAGCGGTCCGCGCCGAGCGGGATCTTGGAGCGATCCCCGCCGGGCGGGCTGCTTGCTGGGGACGGATCGTCCGGATCGGAACCGCCGGACTCGGCAGCGTCGCCGCGCGTCAGGAAGTCGTCCAGCAGATCGGAAACGCGCGCACAGGACCGGTCCGCACCGGAGGGGCGTGCGTCATGCGACCTGGGGGACGACCCGGGAGGTCGATCTTTGCTCACGGCTCTCCCCGAGGCCGGAAACGGGATCGGAGCGGGCCGGGCGAAGGATGGAAGGAACCCATGGACCTTTCGCGTCACGGCGGCAGCAGTCTCCCTTACTACAGCAAGGAAGGCGAAAGCGCCAGTGCGGGGTGCGGCGCGCAACGGAGCCGCGGGCGGAGCTGCAGGCCGCCGTTCCCGACCGTCAGCGCTTCTGCATGACGAAGGTCAGGCGCTTCATCAGGTCGGCCTTCGACACCGGCTTCACCAGATAGCCGGAGATGCCGTAAGCGATGGCGCGCTTCACCACGTCGGCCTCGCGGTGGCCGGTCAGCACCAGCACCGGCAGGTCGGCCAGCGGGTTGCCGGTGGCGGTGCGCAGCGCGTGCAGCAGGTCCAGTCCGCCCATGCGCGGCATTTCCAGATCGCAGATCACCACGTCGACGTCCTCGCCGCTCTTGCGCAGGATGTCGAGCGCCTGGATGCCGTCCGCCGCCTCGAACACCGTGCGGAGCCCGATGTCGTGCAGCAGCCGGTAGATCAACTTGCGGGTAAAGTCGTCATCCTCGACCAGCAGCACACCGAGATCGTGTATCGTCCGGACCTGGCGGGTCCGGTTGCCTACCTCCACCACCATGACGCTCTCCGCTCCGCCAAAGTTCTCCGGCCGCTATCGGCATGGCCGGCCCGCACAGTTTTCTGACTACACCATTGCACAGTCGTTAACGGAATCGCTATGACGCAGCGATGTCCACCGTTCGCATGCAGTGTCCGGCAAATCGGCTCGGCCAACCGGCTTGCATGACTAGGCCCTCCGGCCGGGCAATGGCAATCGGCCCGGCGACCGCTTATCCTGAATCCTCGCGCGCTCTTTCCGAACCGATCAGGACCCGCCCGTGACCGCGCCGCCCTCCTCCGCCACGCCGCCCTTCGACGCTTCACCCAACGCCGCAATGGCCGATGCAGCGATGCTGGCCGCCGTGGTCGAGACCAGCGGCGCCGGGATCGTCGTGGCCGACGCCACCCGGCCCGACCATCCCATCGTCTATTGCAACCGCGCCTTCCTGGACATGATCGGCTATGAGGCCGGCGAGGTGATCGGGCGGAACGGCGATTTCCTGCAAGGGCGGGACACCGATCCGGACACCGCCGCGGCGATTCGCGCCGCCATGGCGGCGGCGCGGCCCCTGTCGGTGGACGTGCTGAACTACCGCAAAGACGGCAGCGCCTTCTGGAATGCGCTGACCCTGCGGCCGGTGCCGGAAGCGGGAGGGGTGTCCGATGGCCGGGCGCGCTGGATCGCCGGTTCCTGCGCCGACGTGACCCAGAGCCGCCGGTCGCAGGAGGAGCTGCACGCCGCCGAAGATCAGCTGACCCGGCTGGCGGCCGAGACCTTCGCCCTGGCCGAGAAGCTGGACGGCGCCCGCGAGGATGCGGAGGCCGCCCGCATCGCGGCGGAGAATGCCAGCAGCGCCAAGTCGCGCTTCCTGGCGATGATGAGTCACGAGCTGCGCACGCCGATGACCGCGGTGATCGGCATGGGCGACCTGCTGATGGGCACCGGCCTGAACGACCAGCAGAAGGCCTTTGTCAAGACGCTGCGGTCGTCGGCCGACACGCTGATGACCATCCTGAACGACGTGCTGGATTTCTCGAAGATCGAGGCCGGGCAACTGACGCTGGAGGAGATCGACTTCTCCCTGCCCCGGCTGGTGGAGGACGTGGTCCAGCTGTTCCTGGTGCGGGCGGCGGCCAAGGGGCTGAGCCTGTCGGCCTCCATCGCCGACGACACGCCGCGCCACATCCGCGGCGACCCGACCCGGCTGCGGCAGGTGCTGTTCAATCTGGTGTCGAACGCCATCAAGTTCACCGACCGCGGCGCCATCGAGATCGCCGTGTGGTCGCCCGATCCGCCTGCCGACCCGCCTGCCGGTGCGGCGCCGGCCGATGCGCCGGTCATCCTGCGGTTCGAGGTGGAGGACAACGGCATTGGCATGACGCCCGAACAGCGCGCCCGCCTGTTCGACGCCTTCGTCCAGGCCGACGTGTCGACCAGCCGCAAATATGGCGGCACCGGCCTGGGGCTGGCGATCTGCAAGCGGCTGGTGGAGGCGATGGGCGGCGAGATCACCGTCGCCAGCACGCCCGGCCGCGGCTCCACCTTCCGTTTCTCGATCCTCAGCCGGCTGGCGGAGGCGCCGCCGGTCGGCGAGCTGGGAGCCCGCCCGGCGCTCACCGCGGCGGCCGAGACGCCGGAGGCGACGCGGGTGCCGCTGCGGCTGCTGCTGGCCGAGGACAACGACATCAACCGCATGCTGGTCGTCGCCATGATGTCCCGAATCGGCCACCGGATCGACGCGGTGACCGACGGGCGGGCAGCGCTGGACGCGCTGGCGGCGGCCGACTACGACGCGCTGATTCTCGACATGGAGATGCCGGTGCTGGACGGGCGGTCGACCGCGCGGGCCATCCGGCGGATGGACGGGCCGGTTGCGCGCATCCCCATCGTCGGGCTGTCGGCCGACGCCCTGCCGGAACATCGCGACGGCCATCTGGCCGCCGGGCTCGACGCCTATCTGACCAAGCCGATCGACTGGGACCAGCTGAACGCCGTGCTGGTCGATCTGGCGACCCGGCCGCAGGAGGGGCGCGTGGTGCCGGTGCCCAGCCGCCCGGCGGCCGAGGGCAGTCACTTCTCGGCCCTGCCGCTGGTCGACCGGGTGAAGCTGGCCGAACTGCGGCTGGCGCTGGGCGGCGAGGCGCTGGACGGCATGCTCCAGCTGCTGCCGGAGACGGCGCTGCGCGAGCTGACGGCGATCCGCTCCGCCCTGCAGGCCGGCCGGCCGAAGGAGCTGAAGCAGGCGGCCCACACGCTGGCCGGGCTGGCCGCCAATTTCGGCACGCCGCGCATGGCTGCCATCGCCCGCGCCATCAACGACAGCTCCACCGACACCGACAGGGTCGCGGCCTTGCTGCCCCTGCTGGAAACCACCGTCGCCGCCACCAGCAGTCTGGTGCGCGATCAGGTGGGGGACGGGGATTGAGAAAAACGATGCTTCCGGGGATTTGCCGGACGCGCGGTTGAGCGCGCTTCGGCCGATCTGCTAGAGACTCGAGGACCATGAAGAAAGCAGCGCCGAAGCGGCGCGGCGGGTCGCCGCGCATCACCCATCCCGACCAGTTCGATCTGCTCGACGTGCCCGAGCCGACGGCGGTCATGATCACCTATTCGGGGCGCACCGTCGATCTGGAGAACCCGGACTTCGGCCCCTTCGACATCGAGGATATCGCCCGCCCGCTGGCCTACCAGTGCCGGTTCGTCGGCAACACCCAGCGCTTCTTCAGCGTGGCCCAGCATTGCGTGCTGGCCAGCCGGCTGGCGCCTGACGGCTATGCCTACGACGCGCTGATGCACGACAGCGAGGAGGCCTTCACCGGCGACTGGCCGACACCGTGGAAGGTGCGGATCGGCCGCGACGCCATCCGGCAGGCGGTGGAGCCGATCAAGAGCGCGCTCGCCCTGCGCTTCGGCTTCCGCCATCCGGAGCCGAAAGCGGTCAAGCTGGCCGACCAGCGGGCGCTGGCGACCGAGCTGCGCGACCTCTGCGCGCCGCACCGCGTCAACTGGCGCGACCTGCCGGACCCCGACGAGGCCGTCATCGAGCCGCTCGGCCCGGAAGAGGCGCTGGCCGACTTCCTGAACCATTACCGGCGGCTGAAGCCGGCCTGAAGGCTACCGGGTGGTTTCCGGCAACGGGCCTCAGGCGTGGCCGCCCTGCTCCGCCCGGCGGCCACGCCCGCGCCTGGATGCCGACGCCCCGCTGGACGCCGTGCCGCCGGCAGACGCATCGCCGGCAACCGCACCGGCGTCGGCCTGCTGCTCGGCGCAGCGCTCGGCCAGCTCGCGGATGGCGGCCCGGATCTGCGGATCGCGGATGCTCTGGAAATAACGCGCCAGCATCAGCGCCTCGCGCGATTGCAGGGTGTTCTCCTGCTCCTCGCCGCCGCCGGTGGCCTGCACCTCGCCGCCCTCCGCCGCCGCCTGCCGGTTCTCCAGCCCTTCGAAGAAGACGGAGACGGGGACACGGAAGAACTGGCCCAGCTTGAACAGGCGGCTGGAGGACACGCGGTTGAAGCCGCGCTCATACTTCTGCAATTGCTGGAAGGTCAGCCCCAGCGCCGAGGCGACGTCGCTCTGGCTGAGCCCTGCGAGCATGCGCAGTTCCCGCAGGCGCTGGCCGACGAACACATCGACCTCGTTCAGGCCTTCCTTCTTTTCGCGGCCACGCCGTTTCATAGCTCTTCCCCTTCGATCCTGTACTGGTCCCGGCAGCCGATTATTCCCGCCGCTGGCCGCGAGGCCAGTCGGCACCTGCCGGCCGTGATGCCGGTCGGCACCTGCCAGCCCGAAGGCCGGTCGGTGCCCGCCGTAAAGCACCGCCTCCGGCGGCCGAGCCTGGAAACACCTCGACGGGAAGACGAATCGGCCGATTTCGGGCATGGAATGCAACTCAGCTATGATCGGCTTTCGCCGATGTCAACCTTGGCTGGACCAGATACCTCTTTTGGGCAGGCGCCTGTTCGCGGGAATCGGCCTGTTGGTCATAGTACCGCACTCTTCTCGCGCATTGCGCGGTATGATTTTACCGAAAGTCGCGCAATCGGTGTCACTCCGCCCATGCCGCGGTTCGGCTGCGGCAGTGTGACCCAGAGTTGTAGAAGGCGCTGTGGCGCCGCGGTCGCAGGGCTGCAACATTTGCGGGGCACTAGGCATATTTTGCCGGGCGCCCGGCAAAAACTGCCGCCGATTAACCCTCTCTTCATCAAGACGCCGCAGCATGCCCCAACGTAGGCAAGCCCGGCGCGGAACTTGCACAAACCGTCTCGCAATCGCGAACGGAGACTGTGTGGAGACCATGCCGGAAAGACTTCCGATCGGGGACCGCGCGTGAACAACCTGCTGCAGACCTTGCGCAATCTCGGGCCCGCCCGCCTCGCGGCGATCGGCGGCGTCGGGCTCTTGCTGATCGGATTCTTCGTCTATCTGACCACCCGGCTGTCCACGCCGGAGATGGAACTTCTCTATTCCGAACTCCAGCAGACGGAAGCGGCGGCCATCGCCAAGAAGCTGGACGAGGCCAAGGTCCCCTACACCGTCGACAAGTCCGGCACCAAGATCATGGTCCCGGCCGATCAGGTCGGGCCGATGCGCATGCGCATGGCGGCCCAGGGCCTGCCGTCCGGCGGTTCGGTCGGCTACGAGCTGTTCGACAAGGGCGAAGGCTTCGGCGCCACCAGCTTCATGCAGAACATCAACCACCTGCGCGCGCTGGAAGGCGAGATGGCGCGCACGGTGCAGACGCTGAACGGCGTGCAGCAGGCCCGCGTCCATCTGGTGCTGCCCAAGCGCGAGCTGTTCGCCCGCCAGCAGAACCCGGCGACCGCCAGCGTCTTCCTGAAGCTGCGCCCCGGCACCCAGTTGAGCCGCGAGAACATCCAGGCGATCCAGCAGCTGATCGCCGCCTCGGTGCCGAACCTCGACCCCGGCCGCATCTCCATCGTCGACGACAAGGGCAAGCTGCTGGCCCGCGGCACCGGCAACGACAGCGCCGAGGCGATGGCGGCCAACGCGGAAGAGAAGAAGCAGGCCTATGAGGGCCGGCTGGCCCGCACCGTCGAGGATCTGCTGGGCCGCACGCTGGGCTACGGCAAGGTCCGGGCGGAGGTGTCCGCCGACCTCGACTTCGACCGCATCACCACCCAGTCGGAAATCTTCGATCCGGAAAGCCAGGTCGTCCGCTCCACCCAGACGGTGGCCGAGTCGAGCGAAAGCAGCGACCGCGACCCGCTGGCCCCGGTGACGGTGGACCAGAACCTGCCGACGGCGCAGGCGAGCAGCAGCGCCAGCCCGCTGTCCTCGAACAAGTCGAACCGCAACGAAGAGACGATCAACTACGAGATCACCAAGACCACCAAGTCGCACGTCCGCGAGGCCGGCCAGGTCCGCCGCCTGTCGGTCGCCGTGCTGGTGGACGGCACCTACCAGCTCTCCAAGGACGCGCCGCCGGCCTACCAGCCGCGCAGCGAGCAGGAGATCGAGAGCATCAAGGCGCTGGTGCGGTCCGCCGTCGGGCTGGACGCCGTGCGCGGCGACTCGCTGGAGGTGATCAACATGCGCTTCTGGTCGCCCGAGGACGACATCCAGAAGCCGGAAGAACTGTTCATGGGCATGACCAAGGACGACCTGTTCCGCATCGCGGAGATGGTGGTCCTGGGCATCGTCGCCGTCCTCATCATCCTGCTGGTCATCCGCCCGCTGATCTCCCGCGCCTTCGAGAAGGCGGAGATGCAGGAGGAGGACGAGATGGACCGCCTGCTGACCGATCAGGCCGGCATGCCGGCCGCGCTCGCCGCCCCCACCGGCGCGCTGGCCCAGGATCTGGCGCTGGAGGCGGCGCAGGCCGACGAGGAGCTGGAGCAGATGATCGACATCAACCGGGTGGAGGGCCGCGTCCGCGCGTCCTCCCTGCGCAAGGTCGGCGAGATCGTCGACAAGCATCCGGAAGAGGCGGTCTCCATCCTGCGCAACTGGCTGTATCAGGAGAGCTGAGCGATGCCGGCCTCCAACCCCACACTGGCTGAAACCCAATTGTCCGAAGGGGGATCGCGGCGATGAGCGTGCGCAAATTCCTCTTCGACGAGTCCTTCGACGTGGACGCCGTCCCCCGCATGACCCATGTGGAGGATGACGACCTGCTGCCCGAGGACGAGCTGTCGGCCATGCCGGAGCCCGAGCCGGAACCGGAGCTGCCGCCGGCCCCCACCTTCGGCGAGGCGGAGCTGGCCGCCGCCCGCGCCCAGGGCTATGACGAGGGCATGGCCGCCGGCAGGTCCGAAGGGACCGCGGCGGGCTATGGCAAGGGATTCACCGACGGCATGGCCGCCGGCCAGAACACCGGGTACGAGCGCGGCAAGACCGAGATCGAGGCGATGGTGAACACCCGCATCGCCAACGCGCTCTCCCAGATCGCCGACGGGGTGGCCCATCTGCTGGCGGCGCACGAGGCGGGCAACGCCGCGCGCAGCGAACAGCCGGTCCATCTGGCGCTCGCCATCGTCCGCAAGCTGTTGCCCGAATGGGCGCGGCGCGGCGGCATGGTCGAGGTGGAGGGAATGGTCCGTGCCTGCCTGACCGACCTGATCGACGAGCCGCGGCTGGTCATCCGGGTGGCGGAGGACACGATGGGGCTGGTGCGCGACCATCTCGACGAGACGGTCGGATCGCGCGGCTTCGGGGCGAAGCTGATGGTGATCGGCGATCCGTCGATCGCTCCCGGCGGCTGCCGCATCGAATGGGCCGAAGGCGGCGTGGAGCGGGACACCGCCCAGCTGCTGGACGAAATCGAACGCCGCGCGGCGCACATGCTGGAGGCTCCGGCCCCCGTCTAAGGGGTGACCGGAATGAAGGAGGTCCGAGACCGACATGCCGAGCGACAATTTCTCGCTGAACGATCTGCACGGCGGCGATGGCGACGACTACGCCAGCCCCGGAATCACCAAGGATCTGGAGGCGGTGTACGACATCCCCGTCCAGATCTCCGCGGTGCTGGGCAAATCGACCATGCAGGTGGCGCAGCTGCTGAAGCTGGGCCGCGGCGCCGTGGTGGAGCTGGACCGCAAGGTCGGTGAGGCCATCGACATCTACGTCAACAACCGCTTGGTCGCCCGCGGCGAGGTGGTGGTGGTGGAAGACCGGCTGGGCGTGACCATGACGGAAATCATCAAGTCGGACCGCGGCTGATGGCGGTGTCGTCCGACACCGGCGGCGCCCGCGCCAAGGCCGCTCCCGGCGGCGGCACCCGTGCCGCGGCGCAGGGCGAGCCGGCGGCGGCAGGCAACCCCACCGGCGCGACAGCGCCGGGGCGGAGCGTGCGGCTGCGCGGCGGGCTGGACGTGGCGACGCTGGTCGGGCTGGCGGCGGCGGCCGGGGTGATCCTGATCGCCATCACCACCGGCGGGTCGGCGCGCGCCTTTCTCGATCCGCCGTCGCTGCTGATCGTGCTGGGCGGGACGCTGGCGGTCACCACCGCCTCCTTCTCGCTGGGCGACGTGGCGGTGGCGTGGAAGAACGCCGCGGCGGTGCTGGTCCACCAGACGCTCGACCCCAAGGGCGTGGCGCGGCAGGTCCTGCTGCTGGCCGAGGCCGCCCGCCGGGCCGGGCCGGAAACCCTGCGCAACGTCCTGCCGGAACTGCGCGCCGAGCCTTTCCTGCACCGCAGCGTCACGCTGATCACCGAAGGGCTGCCGCCCGACGCCATCGAGCGGATGCTGACCGGCGAGGTCGAAGCGACCGCCGGCGGCCACGGCAAGAGCGCCGGCGTGCTGCGCCGCGCCTCGGAAGTGGCGCCGGCCATGGGGCTGATCGGCACGCTGGTCGGGCTGGTGCAGATGCTGGGCAGCTTGAGCGACCCGTCGGCCATCGGGCCGGCGATGGCTTTGGCTCTGCTGACGACCTTCTACGGGGCCGTGCTCGGCAACGTCGTCCTGTCCCCGCTCGCCGCCAAGGTGGAGCGGGCGGCGGAAGAGGACGCGCTGGTCAAGACCCTCTATACCATCGGCGCCGTGTCCATCGCGCGCCAGGAGAATCCGCGGCGTCTGGAGATGCTCCTGAACGCCGTCCTGCCGCCTGGAAAGCGGATCCAGTATTTCGACCGGGAAGCCCCGAGAGTGGGAGCGTAAGGCTATGCGTCTGCTGATCGTTGGAACGTTGGAAGGCTACATCACCGCCGCCGGCAAGATCGCCATGAAGCGGGGGGCCAAGGTGTCGCACACCGACAGCATCGAAGGGGCGCTGACCGCCTTGCGTGCCGCCGCCGGTGCCGATCTGGTGATGATCGACGTCAAGCTGGACATCGCGACCTTCATCGACAGCCTGAAGTCGGAGCGGATCACCATCCCGGTGGTCGCCTGCGGCATCGGCACCGATGCGGCCGCCGCCGTGCGCGCCATCCGCGCCGGCGCCAAGGAGTATCTGCCGCTGCCGCCCAATGCCGAGCTGATCGCCGCGGTGCTGGAGGCGGTGGCCGAGGAAAGCCACTCCATCGTCTGCAGCGACCCGGCGATGCTGGCGACGCTGCGCCTTGCCGAGCAGGTCGCGCCCAGCGACGCCTCGGTGATGATCACCGGCGAGAGCGGCACCGGCAAGGAGCTGATGGCCCGCTTCATCCACCGCAAGAGCCGGCGCTCCAACGAGCCGTTCGTCGCGGTGAACTGCGCCGCCATCCCGGAGAACCTGCTGGAATCGGAGCTGTTCGGCCACGAGAAGGGCGCCTTCACCGGCGCCGTCGCCCGGCGGCTCGGCAAGTTCGAGGAAGCGAACAACGGCACCCTGCTGCTGGACGAGCTGTCGGAGATGCATCCGCGGCTTCAGGCCAAGCTGCTGCGCGCCATCCAGGAGAAGGAGATCGACCGCATCGGCTCCAGCCAGCCGGTGAGGGTCAATGTCCGCCTGATCGCCACCTCCAACCGCAATCTGGAGGCGGAGGTCCGCTCCGGCAATTTCCGCGAGGATCTGTATTTCCGCCTGAACGTCTTCAGCGTGGCGATCCCCTCCCTGCGCGAGCGTCCGGCCGACATCCCGATGATCGCCGAGCATTTCCTGAAGAAGTATGCGGAGGCCAACGGTCTGGGCGACAAGCGCCTGACCGAGGACGCCATGCTGATGCTGAAGACGCATCACTGGCGCGGCAACGTGCGCGAGCTGGAAAACACCATGCACCGCGCCGTCCTGCTGTCGCGCGGCGAAGAGGTCGGGCCGGAAGCGATCATGCTGACCAGCAAGATGCTGGCCCCGGAAGGCAGCGCCCAGGCCTCCATCCCCGCCGACTCGCCGGTCGCCAACCCGTTCGCCGGTCCCGGCGGCACGGTTCCGGCCGCCGCCGGCCAGCCGGCCGTTCCGCCGCAGGGTGCCGTTCCAAACAGCAGCTATGGGGCGACCAGCTACGGCCCGCCCAAGGGCGGCAAGCCCGGCCCCTACGGCATGGCCGCCAACAGCAGCGCCGCGGCTGCCGCCAATGCCGGCACCAGCGGCGCCGGTCTGGCGGCGCTGATCGGCCGCACGGTGGCCGACGTCGAGCGCGACCTGATCCTGGAGACGCTGACCCATTGCCTGGGCAACCGCACCCACGCCGCCAACATCCTGGGCATCTCGATCCGCACGCTGCGCAACAAGCTGAAGCAGTATGGCGACGAAGGCCGCAGCGTGCCGACCCCGGGCAACGACGAACGGGCGACGGCCTGAACCCCCGTCCGGGACCGGGACCTTGAGCGGCGGGAGCATCCATGGCGCTGACGGAGCATAATGGCGGCGGCGGGGGCGGCGGTCCCGGCAACATGGCCGCCTTCGGTGAGATGTGGGCGGTCACCAAGGCGTCGCTGAAGCGCGGCGACGTGGCGATGGCGATCGGCATCCTGATCGTCGTGGTCGGCCTGATCATGCCGCTGCCCAGCGTCATGCTCGACATGATGCTGGGGCTGAACATCACCGTCTCCATCCTGATCCTGATGGTGGTGCTGTTCATCGAGAAGCCGCTCCAGCTGTCGTCCTACCCGACGATCCTGCTGATCACCACGCTGCTGCGCCTGTCGCTGAACATGGCCTCGACGCGCCTGATCCTGACGCAGGGGCATGAGGGGACGTCGGCCGCCGGCCATGTGATCGAGGCCTTCGCCAGCCTCGTCATGGGCGGCGATTTCGTCATCGGCGTGATCATCTACGCCATCCTGACCATCGTGAACTTCAAGGTCATCACCGCCGGCTCGGGCCGCATCGCCGAAGTGGCGGCGCGCTTCACCCTCGACGCCATGCCCGGCAAGCAGATGGCCATCGACGCCGACCTGTCGGCCGGCATGATCGAGGAGAGCACGGCGCGGGCGCGGCGCAAGGAGCTGGAGGATGAAAGCGCCTTCTTCGGCTCGATGGACGGTGCGTCGAAGTTCGTGAAGGGCGACGCGGTCGCCGGCCTGATGATCATGTTCATCAACATCATCGGCGGCGTGACCATCGCGGTCCTGCGCCACGACATGCCGGTGATGACGGCGCTGGACACCTTCACCAAGCTGACCATCGGCGATGGTCTGGTGTCGCAGATCCCGGCGCTGGTGATCTCGATCTCCGCCGGCTTCCTGGTGTCGAAGGCCGGCATGGGCGGCTCCACCGACAAGGCGGTGGTGGGCCAGCTGACCGGCCACAGCCAGGCGCTGGCCCTGTCGGCCGGCGCCGTCGGCGTGCTGGCCCTGCTGCCGGGCATGCCGATCCTGACGCTGGCCCCGGTCATCGGCGCGGTGGGCTTCGCCGCCTGGTACATGCCGCGCCTGCGCGCGAAGAAGGAGGCGGAAGAGGCCGCGGCGGCGGAGGAAGCGGCGGCGGCCGGGGCCGGACCGGGCGGCATGCCGGGCGCCGGACCGGCGCCGGACGAACCGATCGCCACCGCGCTCGCCATCGACCTGATCCGGCTGGAGCTGGGCTATGGCCTCCTGTCGCTGATCAACCAGCCGCAGGCGGGCAGCCACCGGCTGACCGACCAGATCAAGGGGCTGCGCCGGCAGATCGCCGGCGAGGTCGGCTTCGTCATGCCGGCGGTGCGCATCCAAGACAATTTGCAGCTTCCGCCCAACACCTACATCATCCGCGTCAAGGAGATCGAGGCCGGGCGCGGCGACATCCGGCCCAACATGCTGCTGGTGATGGACCCGCGCGGCGACGCCATGAGCCTGCCCGGCGAACAGACGGTGGAGCCGACCTTCGGCCTGCCCGCCATCTGGATCGAGCCGGGATACCGCGAGGAGGCGCTGTTCAAGGGCTACACCGTGGTCGATCCGTCGACCGTAGTCACCACCCACCTGACCGAGCTGATCAAGGACAACATGCCGGAACTGCTGTCCTTCACCGAGACGCAGAAGCTGCTGGACGAGACCGACAAGGAACACCAGAAGCTGATCGCCGACGTGGTGCCCGGACAGATCACTGTGGGCGGCCTGCAACGGGTGTTGCAGAATCTCCTTGCCGAACGGGTTTCGATCCGGGATCTTCCCACGATATTGGAAGGGGTATCCGAAGCGACCAGCCAGACCCGCAGCATCACCCAGATCACCGAGCATGTGCGGTCCCGCCTTGCCCGACAGATCTGCGACGCGAACACGAACGAGATGGGCTTCATCCCGCTCGTCACCCTGTCGCCCGAATGGGAGCAGGGCTTCGCGGAATCGCTGGTGGGCGACGGCGACGACCGGCAGCTGACGATGGCCCCGTCCCGCCTGCAACAGTTCATCACTTCCGTCCGTCAAACCTTCGAGCGACATGCCATGATGGGCGAGAGCCCCGTTCTGCTGACCAGCCCGCTGATCCGTCCGTTCGTCCGCTCGATCGTCGAGCGGTTCCGGCCGGCGACCGTGGTCATGTCGCAGAACGAGATCCACCCGAAGGCCCGCATCAAGACCCTGGGGCAGATCTGATGGCGCGCGGCGTTCCCATCCCCTTAGCTGACGGAAGGCGCTGCCGATGCGGCTGAAGTCCTTCCACGCCAAGACCATGTCCGACGCCATGCGGATGGTGCGCCAGTCGCTGGGCGACGACGCCATCATCGTCGCCACGCGCGAGGAGGAAGGCGGCGGCGTGCGCGTGACGGCGGCGGTGGAAGAGGACGACCTGCCGCCGGCCCCGGCATCCGGCTCCGCGCGGGGCGGCCGCGGCAGGGCGCCGGTCAAGCCGGTCGAACCCGAGATCGACGTCGGCGAGGTGGTGGCCGACGCCCTGCAACGCCACGGCGTGCCGGCGTCGCTGGCCGAACAGCTGATCGACGCGGCCTCCGGGCTGGACACCGAGGATCCGCGGCTGGCCTTAGGCTCGGCGCTCGATTCCTATTTCACCTTCAACCCGCTGCCCGACGGCCGGTCGCCGGTGAAGCCGCTGGCGCTGGTCGGCCCGCCCGGGTCCGGCAAGACGCTGGTCGCGGCCAAGCTGGCGGCGCGGGCCGTCTTCCGGAAATGCTCGGTCGGCGTCATCACCACCGACACGGTGCGGGCCGGCGGTGTCGACCAGCTCGCCGCCTTCACCCGGCTGATGAAGCTGAAGCTGGCGACGGTGGAGGATCCCGACGCGCTGGCCGGAGCCTTCGAGGTGCATCGCCGGACCGATCTGGTCCTGGTCGACACCGCCGGGCGCAACCCGTTCGACGCCGACGACATGCAGGACCTGCGCGCCATGCTGTCCGCCGGCGAGGTGGAGCCGATTCTGGTCCTGCCCGCCGGGCTCGACGCGCTGGAGGCCGCCGACATGGCGATGGCCTTCAAGGCGGTCGGTGTGCGGCGCATGCTGGTCACCCGGCTAGACATGGCGCGCCGGCTGGGCAGCGTCCTTGCCATCGCCGCGCGGGCCCGGCTGTCCTTCTGCGACGCCAGCATCTCGTCCAAGGTGGCGGAGGGGCTGACCGCGCTGAACCCGCTGGCGCTCGCCCGCATGATGATCCCGGCCGAGGAGAAGGCGCCCGCCGTCAAGGAATCGGCGCCGCGACGTTCCGCCCGCAACCCCGGCTGGGACGAGAACGACGATGGCCACGGCGGCGAGGGCCATCAGGACCATGAGCCGGACCGCACCCCCGAGCGCAAGCCGAGCTTCGGGCGGGGGTATCAGGCCGAGGCCTATGAGCCGGAGGATGGGGAACCGGAGATCGAGCCGGCACCGCCGCCACCACCACCGCGCAGGGCCGCCGCGGCGGCCAAGCCGACGAAACCCGCAACCGCAAAACCCGCAACCAAGGCTAAAGTCGCCAGTTCCCCCTCGTCGAGGACCCTGCCATGACCGATCCGGTGTTCCCGGCCGCCCTCAAGAACGTTCGCCCGCTGCGCGGCGCCAACGTCATCGCCGTGGCCAGTGGAAAGGGCGGCGTCGGCAAGACGTGGTTCTCGATCACGCTCAGCCACGCCTTGACCAAGGCGGGCATGAACACCCTGCTGTTCGACGGCGATCTCGGGCTCGCCAACGTCGACATCCAGCTGGGATTCTCGCCAAAGAACGATCTGGGCGCCGTCATCAACGGCGAGGTGACGCTGGCCAAGGCGGCGCAGCGCTTCGCCGACACCGGGTTCGACATAATCGCCGGCCGCTCGGGCTCGGGCACGCTGGCGCAGCTGCCGAGCCAGCGGCTGTCGTCCTTGCGCAACGACCTGCTGGAGCTGGCGCGGAGCTATGACCGGGTGGTGATGGACATGGGCGCCGGCGTCGACCGCACGGTGCGCACCCTGTCGGGTCCTGCCGGCATCACGCTGGTCGTGACGACGGACGAGCCGACCTCGCTGACCGACGCCTATGCCTTCATCAAGCTGACCCATGCCACCAACCCGTCGGCCGACTTGCGGATCGTGGTGAACATGGCGCAGAGCGTGAAGGACGGCGAGCGGACCTACGGCACCATCCTGAAGGCCTGCCAGAACTTCCTGAAATACAAGCCGGCGCTGGCGGGCATCATCCGCCGCGACCTGAAGGTACGCGACGCCATCCGCAACCAGACACCGCTGCTGACCCGCTCGCCGTCCAGCGACGCGGCCCGCGACGTCGAGGCGATCGTGCAGCGGCTGATCGCCAGCGCCCGGTAACCGGCCGGGACGGGCGGGCATGGGCGGGGCGATCCCACCGTCGGTCACGCCGGCCGCCGCCACCGCCGCGGCAGCCCCCGCCGCGCCTGCTCCCGTCACCGCCGAGGCCACGGTCGTCCAGCTTCCCGAACGGCTGCCGGAGGTCACCCGCCCGGTGGTGCTGACCGGCACCGTCGCCGGCCAGACGCCGGAGGGGCTGACCCGTGTGCGCACCGCGGCGGGCGAACTGCTGCTCGACAGCGCGGTCGAGCTGCCGCCGGACAAGCCGGTCACCGTGCAGCTGACCCCCGGCGGCACGGCCCCGACGGGCGCCCCGGCCACGGCGCTGCCGGGCAAGCCGACGGCGCTGATCCTGTTGCAATCGCTGGCGAGCCCGGCCACGCCGCAGAACGCCGGGCAGGCTGGTGGAGCGGCACCCACTCCGCCGGCCGGCAGCGGCGCCACGCCCGCCGTGCTGCTGCCCACCCCGACGCCTGCCACCGTGCCGACCACCCTGCCGCCGCTGCTGCCGGGCACCGTCGTGCCGGCGCTGGTGCTGGCCGGCGGGTCGGGCGCCAAGCTGCCGACCGCCGTCGCGCCCCCGGCGCAGCCGACGCCCACGGCACCGGCACCCGCCGCCCCGGCCGGGACCGCGAAGCCGGAAGCTCCGGCCGCCGGGGCGCCTGCCGCTGCGACGGCCGGCCCCTCCACGCCCGCCCCGACCATGGGCGGCGGCAGCGCCACCTTCGGCACGCCGGTCCAGTTGGGCGGCAACGCGGCCCATCCCGGCGCCGAAACGCCGACAGCGCCCAATCCACCCGGCTCCAACGCATCGGGCTCGACCCTACCGGGGGAAGCCGCCGGCAATCCCGAACCGCCCGACCTGCCGCGCGGCGCCACGGTCGCGCTGAAGATCCTGACGATCACCCCGCCGCCGCAGCAGCCCCAGCCACCCGGCAATCCGGGGGCGGGCAATCCGGAGGCCAACGGGCGCAACCAGCAGGCGGGGAGCCAATCCGGCCAGCAAGCGGGCGGGCAGGCCGCCGCTCTGCCGACGCCGCAGGCCGACGAGGCGGCCCTGCCGCCCGACACCCCCATCCTGCGCGGCACGGTGGCGGGCAGCACGCCGCAGGGCCAGCCGATCCTGGCGACCAGACAGGGCATGCTGGCGCTGAACGTCCCGGCCAGCCTGCCACAGGGAACCAAGGTGACGGCGGCGCTGGCCGACCTCGCCCGCGCCACCCAGGCGGCGGCGCCCGCCCTGCCCGGCCCGCCGGGACCGCTGGACGGGCGCGACTGGCCGGCGATGCGGCAGCTGATGGCGACGTTGGCGGCGGCCGATCCGGCGGCGGCCAAGGCGATGCTGGCGACGATGCCGCAGCCGAACCGCAAGCTGACCGCGGCGCTGGGCTTCTTCCTGTCGGCGATGCGCGGCGGCGACGCGCATGGCTGGCTGGGCGACGATGCCGCCTCCGCCCTCGACAAGGCGGGGCGGCGCGACCTGCTGGAGCGGCTGGAGAAGGACTTCGACGGGCTGCGCCGCGAGGCGGCGGAACCGCTGCCGGGCGACTGGCGCAGCTACACCATCCCGCTGATGGACGCGAACGGGCCAAAACCCATCAGGCTGCATGTCCACCCGTTGCAGGAGGATGAGGAAAGCGGCGGGGCCGAGCGGTCGAAGCCCGGCAGCCGCTTCGTCATCGACCTCGACCTCAGCCGGTTCGGGCCGATGCAGCTGGACGGTCTGGTGCGGCCCAACCATTTCGACCTGATCCTGCGCAGCCATGCCGCCCTGCCGCCGGAGCTGCGGGTGGAGCTGATCCAGATTTTCGCCGACAGCGTGCGGGCGGTCGGCTACACCGGCGGCCTGTCCTTCCAGTCGGGCGCGCGCAGCTGGGTGAAGCTGACCCGAGCCGGCCAGGCCGGGCTGGGGGTGTCGGCATGAGGCGGGAGCGGCTGTCCACCCGCCCCTCGCCCGACGCCCGCCACGATTTCCTGGTGGAGCTGCGCGGCGAACCGCTGCCGGGGGTGCGGCTGACCCTGCGGCTGGTGCCCGACCTTCTGGTGCCCGATCCGGCGTCGGTCGTGGCCTATCTGGCGGAGTTCGCCGGTTTTGGCGACGGGCTGGAGGCGCTGGCCGTTGCCATTCTGGACGACATCAACAACGAGCTGGTGCCGCGCTGGGTCGAGGTGGCGGTGGAGGGCGACGCCCCCCTGCCCCACCGCGTGGTGATCGAGGACCGGCAGCCGACCTGGGACAATCCCCGGCTGATCGAGCGCCTGCCTCCGCCGTGACCCCCGGTCACATCGTGTGGGGCGGCTTGGTGAACCCCGCCGGTGAGAGGGTGAAAATCTCGCAGCCGGTCTCCGTGACGCCGACGCTATGCTCGAACTGGGCGGACAGGCTGCGGTCCCGGCTGACGGCCGTCCAGCCGTCGCCGAGGATCTTCACGTCCGGCCGGCCCGCGTTCACCATCGGCTCGACCGTCAGGAACATTCCCGGCAGCAGTTCCTGACCCTCGCCCGGCCGGCCGTAATTCAGCACGTCCGGCGCATCATGGTAGATGCGGCCGATGCCATGGCCGCAGAAGTCGCGGACGACGCTGAAGCGCTCCGCCTCGACAGAGCGCTGCATGGCGAAGCCGATGTCGCCGACCGTCGCGCCGGGGCGGATGGCCTCGATGCCGCGCATCATCGCCTCATGGGTCACGTCGATCAGCCGCCTGGCGCGCAGGCCGAGCTTGCCGACGCCGTACATGCGGCTGCTGTCGCCATGCCAGCCGTCGACGATCACCGCCAGATCGATGTTGAGGATGTCGCCCTCCGCCAGCCTGCGATCGCCGGGTATGCCGTGGCAGACGACGTGGTTGACAGAGATGCAGGTCGCATGGGCGTAGCCGCGATAGCCCA
This sequence comes from Azospirillum sp. A29, assembly GCF_042604625.1. Taxonomy (NCBI): domain Bacteria; kingdom Pseudomonadati; phylum Pseudomonadota; class Alphaproteobacteria; order Rhodospirillales; family Azospirillaceae; genus Azospirillum; species Azospirillum sp. A29. The sequence continues at coordinate 196 of NZ_CP170467.1, read as the reverse complement.
GCGAGGCGGGTATCGCCCCATGGCCGAGGATGTGGTCGTGGCAGAGACGGTCGAGCTCCGCCGTGGTGATGCCCGCCGCGACATGGGGAGTGATCATGTCCAGGGTGGACGCGGCCAACCGGCCCGCTGCGCGCATTCCGGCGAAATCCTCCGGAGCGTGCAGCTTGATGCTTCGGGGATCGGCGATTTCGCTCAT
>NZ_CP170460.1:822500-1413403 GCF_042604625.1 Azospirillum sp. A29 | reverse complement strand
TCGGCCTCGCGGCGACTTTTTGAGGAGCGCTGAAATCCGCAAGGCTTTACCGCCCAGCGGCACCGCAGTCTCGCCGGATGGCCACGATCACGGCTCAGCGTCGAATGATCGCCTTGAGCCAGGGCGAAATTGCAAAAACGTCGGTGAAATAGCCCTGCTGGATCACGGCACGCCCAGCCTTGTGAATGTTGGCGGGCAGCTTCCCCAGCTCTCCCTTGCGGGTCACCACATGGATGGAGCGGCGGAAGCCGGACGTCGGCAGCGGCAGCACGCGCATATGATTGAGATGCTGGCGGCTTTTCACCAGGGCCGTCGGCGGAAGCAGGCTCCATCCCATCTCCTCCGCCACCATGGCCATCACGGTGTCGGTCGCATCGAAGGCGAAGCTCCGCGGCACTTCCATACCCAGCCGGCGCAAATGCTGGTCCACCAGCCGGCCGAGCGCGCTGTCCGTCGTGCTGCGGATCAGCGGCAAGGTTTGGGACAGCGTCCGCAGGGCGGCTTCATCGACCACCTCGGGACAGCTGCGCGGCAGCAGCAGCACGAAGGGCTCGGTGAGCAGACACAGGCTGTCCACCTGATCCATGTCGTCGAAGCTGTCGTTGGTGAACAGGACATCCAGCCGGCGGGCGAGGAACTGCTCGCGCAATTGCCCACACAGGCCCGACGCGATGCTGAAGGACGGCACATGGTCGCGCAGCCGTTGCAGCAGCCGCGGAATGAACGGTGCCGCCAGTGTGTCGATGCAGCCGATGCGCAGTTCCGGCATGAATGCGCTGTCCGTTCCGCCGATTGCCGCCGGCAATTGCCGCGCGTCGGTCAGGATGCGGTTGCTCCAATGCCAGAGCCGCTGTCCTGCCGCCGTCAGCGCCATCGGCCTGATGCTGCGGTCGAGCAGCTGGGTGGCGAAAGCAGTTTCCAGTTGACGCACGACATGGGAGACAGCCGATTGGGTCAGCCCAAGCCGGCCGGCGGCGCGGGTCATGCTGCCCAGTTCGGCGACGGCAACGAACACTTCCAGGGATCCCAGGTCAAAATCTCGGTGATGCATGGGGCTCCGATCTGCGGCGGTTCGGGACAACTGCAAACTGCATACTAGCTTATGTCGACGCTGGTCATGAATGCAGCTCATCCCGACCATGAAAGAATTTTCTCCAACTGACCGGAGCCGCGGTTTCCGCGGCAGCCTCATCGCCTGCCTGCAATCACGCCGAGGTTCCTGCCATGACGCCTCTCTTCGACGAACCCACCCCGTCGACGGCCGCAGCCCGGCGGATCGGCGATTGGGTGGCCGGGTTGCGACGACGCGATGTTCCTGACGCGGTCGCCGCGGTCGCACTGGACTGCATCGTCGACACGCTCGGGGTCGCGCTCGCCGGCACCGGCGAAGAGTCCGCCCGGTTGGCGACCGACGAGGCATTCGCGAGCTATGCCGCCGGGCCATCGCAAGTGCTCACCGGGGGTCGTCTGTGCGCGGAGGGCGCCACCTTCGCCAATGTCGCAGCCGCCCATGCGCTGGATTTCGACGACAACAGCTATGCCGGCTTCGTCCACGGCTCCGCCGTCGTGGTGCCGACGGCGCTGGCGATGGTCGAGGAGGCCGGAGGTACGGGACGCGATCTGCTCACCGCCGTTATCGCCGGCGCGGAAGCGCAATATGCGCTGGCGGAGGCGGTCGGCAACGGCGTGTACCATGACGGCTGGTGGACCACGGCCCTGTTCGGCACCGTCGGCGCGGCAGCCGCCGGCGCCAAGGCGCTTGGACTGGACGGCCGGACGGCAACGGACGCCATCGCCTTCGCGCTCTGCGGAACCGGTGGCCTGCGTGCGTGCTTCGGCACCGGGGCCAAGCCACTGCTGGCGGCGCAGGCCGCAGCGAACGGGGTGCGCGCCGCCCGGCTGGCCGTGCGGGGCCTGACCGTGCCCCATGGGGTGGTGGAGGACCCACGCGGTTTCGCAACGCTGATGGCGGCGGGCCGCTTCGACCCGGCCGCCCTGGATAGTCTCGGCCGGCGCTGGCGCCTGCTCGATCCCGGCATCGACACCAAGCTCTATCCGGTCTGCCTGTCCGCCCATGCCGCCATCGACGCGGTGCGCGACCTGATGGCGGAGCATGGCTTGAAGCCGCAGGACATCCGAACCGTTCATTGCCGCGTCCCGCCGGTGGTGGCGGCCAACCTGACCTATCGGTATCCGGCGACGGCGGGAGAAGCCCGCTTCAGCCTGCCCTTCGCCGTCGCCTGCGCGATGCTGTACGGAACGCTCGGGCTGGAGCAGTTGGACGATGCAACGCTCACCGACCCGGACCTGCGCCACGCCATCGGATGCGTCTCCATGGAGGCCGATCCGGACTGGAGCGCCGATCCCGACCGCGCCCGCGCCGCCCCCGAGGGCACGGAGGTGAACGTCGAGACACAGGCGGGAGAGCGCCATACACGCTTCTGCGCCTCGGCACGCGGCACGGTCGCCTATCCGCTGTCAGCGACGGAGCGCGCGGCCAAATTCCGCGACTGCGCCGCCCGCGCCGTCGGGGTCGAAACGGCGGAGCGCCTCCATCGAAAATTGTACCGGCTCGAGGCCGAAGGCAGCCTGTCGCGCCTGTTCGACCCGGCACACCATGGCGGCTGCTCATGATGTCGATGAATATCGATCATGCTGCATAGCGGCTCCGCTGGGAGCGGCCCGTATTTTGACCATGTTGCCTCTGCCAACCATCCTGGGAAAAACATAAGGAAACCAGGGATCTCTCCGGGAGTGCACTGCACAATTTTTGCCCGCTTCAGCCCTTTGCCCAAATCTTAATCCGTTTGCTGCCCGGTTCGTCGTCCCGCCGGCGTGCTTTCCTCCGGCCGCGGCCTTGTGAGACCGTTTCGGTCAAGCAGGAACCAAGGTCCGCCGCAAGGGCCGGCAAACAGAGGGGCTTTCATGATGATGCGACGTTTGGTGGCACGCGCCGTGCTCTCGGCGATCCTCCTGTCCGGGACGGCAATGTCGGTCCAGGCCGCAGGCACGCTCAAGGTTTCGGTGGATTCAAACCTGAACACGCTGGATCCGGCCAAGATGAAGGGCGGCCAGGAGTATGTTGCCGCCTACCTGATCTTCAACGGCCTGACGATCATCGGCCATGACATGACGGTGAAGCCCGATCTGGCCGAACGCTGGGAGCGCAGCGACGACCTGAAGACCTGGACCTTCCATCTGCGCAAGGGCGTGAAATTCCACAACGGCCGCGAGCTGGAGGCCGAGGACGTCGTCGCCACCATCTCCCGCATCCAGGACAAGGCGACCGGCTCCACCGCCCGCGTCAATTTCGAGATCGTGGAATCGATGAAGGCGCTGGACCCGCTGACCGTCCAGTTCCAGCTGAAAAGCCCCTATGCCGGTTTCGCCGAGCTGTTCGGCGAACGTCAGGCCCGCATCGTTCCGCGCGACGCCGTCGACACGCTGGCCTCCAAGCCGGTCGGCACCGGCCCGTTCGAGTTCGTGTCCTTCGCCCCCGGCGACCGCATCGTCCTGAAGCGCAACGCGGCCTATTTCGAGCCCGGCCTGCCGAAGCTGGACGAGGTGATCGTGCGCATCCTGCCGGAATCGGCGGCCCAAGTGGCGGCGCTGACCACCGGCGAGCTGGATCTGGTGTGGAACCTGCCGTTGGAGGCCATCGACAAGGTCAAGGGCGACCCGAAGCTGAAGATCGATTCCGTCCCGACCTCGACCTGGGACGGCGTCATCATGAACAACACCGTGAAGCCCTTCGACGATCCGCGCGTACGCAAGGCGGTGGCGATGGCGCTCGACAAGCAGGCCATCACCCAGATTGCGCTGTTCGGCAACGGCACGCCGACCCACTCGCCGATCCCGCCGAGCCATCCCTACTACAACAAGGATCTGAAGATCGCCAAGGGCGACCCGGCCGGCGCCAAGAAGCTGCTGGCCGAGGCCGGCTATCCCAACGGCTTCGAGGTCACGCTGCACACGCCGGCCGGCCGCGCCACCCGCGAACGTCTGGGTCTCGCCGTGCGCGAGCTGCTGAAGCCGGCCGGCATCACCGTCAACGTTCAGCGCGTGCCCTTCGACGTCTTCCTGAAGGACATCGAGGGCAAGGCCGGCTTCTACATCGACGGCTTCTTCAGCCGCCCGACCATCGATACCTCGGTCTATCCCTGGTACCACTCGCGCGGGTCGTGGAACACCGCGCTGTGGAGCTATTCCAACCCGAAGATGGACACGCTGCTGGACGGCGCCCGCCAGGCCAAGAGCGAGGATGAGGCGAAGGCGCTCTACACCCAGGTCCAGGCGCTGGCGGTGGAGGATTCGCCGGGCGTCATCCCCTACGTCATCAACCACATCAACGGTCTGAGCGCCAAGGTCCACGGGTTCCACTCGCACCCGATGATGTTCCTCGACCTGCGCGACGTATCGGTCGACTGAGGTCGTTCGGGGACCGGCCGCCCGACGCCGGTCCCCTCATCTTCCCGCAGGGGATGCTGCCATGTTCGCCTACACACTGACCCGTCTCGTCTATCTGGCGCTGGTCCTTGCCGTGATGTCGGTCCTGATCTTCCTGGTGACGCAGGCGATGCCGGGCGATGTCGCCTCGATGATCGCCGGACAGTTCGCCTCCAAGGAGGTGGTGGACGCCATCGCGGTCAAGCTCGGCCTCGACCAGCCGCTGATCGTCCAGTACGGGCATTGGGCAGCCGGCATCCTGCGGGGCGACCTCGGCCGCTCGCTGGTGCTGGAACAGCCCATCGGCCCGATCCTGATGGAGGCGCTGGCCCGCTCGCTGGTGCTGGCCGTGGTGGCGCTGTTCGTGGTCGCGGTGGTCGGCATCGGGCTCGGCGTCCTGGCGGCGGTGCGGCGCGGCAAGCTGACCGATCAGCTGGTTTCCGGCGTCTCCTACCTCGGCATCGCGGTGCCGGACTTCTTCTGGGCCATCGTGCTGGTGCTGGTCTTCGGCAGCTACATGAAGCTGCTGCCCACCGGCGGCTATGCGCCGATCACCGACGGTTTCCTGCCCTGGGCCTCGCATCTGGTGCTGCCGGTGGTGACGCTGGTGCTGATGCTGCTGGCCCGCATCGCCCGGCTGACCCGCTCCAGCATGATCGACGTGCTGCAGACCAACTACGTCAAGTTCGCCCGCGCCAAGGGCATGCCTGAATCGGTGGTGATCCTGCGCCACGCGCTGAAGAACGCGCTGCTGCCGACCATCACCGTGCTGGCCATCGATTTCGGCCTGATCCTGGGCGGCGTCGTGGTGATCGAGACGATCTTCTCCTATCCGGGCATGGGCCGGCTGCTGCTGTTCGCCATTCAGCGCCACGACCTGCCGCTGATCCAGGCGACGATCCTGATCGTGTCGGCCGCCTACTGCCTCGCCAACCTGACCGCCGACCTGCTCTACGCCTTCGTGAACCCGAAGATCCGCCACGGCATGAGGGCCTCCTGAGATGACCGACGCGACCCCCGCCCGGCAGGCCCCGAACACCCTTCTGGCACGCCTGCCGTCCCTGCCCGTCTCGTTCCTCGTCGGCATCGTCCTGCTGGCCCCGCTGGTGGTGGCCGCCGTCGCCGGCTCCTGGATCGCCCCCTACCCTTATGATGAGATGAACATCATGAGCCGGTTGCAGCCGCCGGGGGCCGAGTTCTGGTTCGGCACCGACGAGTTCGGCCGCGACGTGTTCAGCCGCACCCTGGTCGGCACCGGCAGCTCGCTGGTGATGGGCGTCGCCGCCACGGCGCTGAGCCTGCTGGCCGGCGTGCCGCTGGGGCTGATCGCCGGCTACAAGGGCGGGCGCGTCGGCGAGGCGATCATGCGGGCCATGGACGTGCTGATGTCCTTCCCGCCGATCCTGCTGGGCATCCTGGTGCTGGCCGTCACCCCGCCGGCGCAGTGGAAGGCCATCGTCGCCATCGGCATCGTCTATGTACCGCAGGTGGTCCGCCTGACCCGCGCCATCACGCTGGAGCTGATGCAGGAGGAGTTCATCACCGCCGCCCGCCTGCGCGGGGAGAGCGCCGCCTACATCCTGTTCCACGAGATCCTGCCGAACATCTGGCCGCCTCTGGTGGTGGAGGCCAGCCTGCGCGTGGTCTTCGCCATCCTGCTCGGCGCCTCGCTCAGCTTCATCGGCATGGGGGCGCAGCCGCCCTCCTCCGACTGGGGCCTGATGATCAGCGAGGCGCGCCCCTTCGTGGAACAGGCGCCGTGGATCGCGCTCTGCCCCGGCTTCGCGCTGGCGACCGCGGTGATCGGCATCAACCTGCTGGGCGACGGGCTGCGTGCCCTGCTCGACCCCCGCAACACGGGAGCGCACTGAGATGATGACCGCTCCGCAAGCCCGTCCGGCGGTTCCGCCGGTGGTCAGCCCGGCGATCGCGCCCGAACCGGCGCCGCTGCTGGATGTCCGCGGCCTGACCATCAGCTACGGCAATGCCCGCGGCACGCTGCGCGCCGCCAGCGACGTCAGCTTCGCCATCCGTCCCGGCGAGGTGATGGGTCTGGTCGGCGAGTCCGGATCGGGCAAGAGCACCGTCGCCATGGCGATCCTCGACCTGCTGGGCGGCGGCGGCCGGGTGGACTCCGGCGAGATCCTGTTCGACGGCGTCGATTTGCGCCGCCTGCCGCCGTCCGAACGCCAGGCGCTGCGCGGCGACCGCATCGCCGCCGTCTTCCAGGACCCCTTCACCTCGCTGAACCCGGCGCTGACCGTAGGCCACCAGATCGCCGAGCCGCTGATCCAGCACAAGGGCCTCTCCCCCCGGCAGGCCGCCGCACGGGTGCAGGATCTGCTGGCCGAGGTCGGCATCCGCGATCCCCGCCGGGTCGCCGCCGCCTACCCGCACGAGCTGTCGGGCGGCATGCAGCAGCGGGCGCTGATCGCCACCGCGCTCGGCTGCGAACCGAAGCTGCTGATCCTCGACGAGCCGACCACGGCGCTGGACGTGACGGTCGAGGCCCGCATCATCGAACTGCTGGCGAAGCTGTGCGAAAGCCACCGGCTGAGCGCGCTGTTCGTCTCCCACAATCTCGGCATCGTCAACCGTATCTGTCAGACCGTCACCGTCCTCTATGGCGGCGTGGTGGTGGAGACGGGGGCGACCGGCCGCGTGCTGTCCCGCCCGGCCCATCCCTATGCCAAGGGTCTGGTCGCCGCCCTGCCGCGCATCACCGCGGAGCGCCGCCACCGCCTGCCGTCGATCCCCGGCACCGTCGCCAAGCTGGCTGGGCCGCCCGCCGCCTGTGTCTTCGCCCCGCGCTGCCCCTTCGCCGAGGAGACCTGCCGCAGCCAGCCCCAGGCGATGCTGACGGATGGAGACGGGGCCGGAGACGGGGATGGCGTGCGCTGCTGGAAGGCCGACGCGCTGGCCGGCACGCCCTGGCCGGACGAGGATTACGCCACCAAGCGCCGCCCCAGGGCAACGCAGCCTCGCTCCGCCCCGCTGGTGGAGGTCGACCATCTGCGCAAGATCTACGGCGCCAGCCGGTCCATCCTGCCCTGGCTGCGCCGGGCCGGCACCGTGGCGGTGGAGGACGTGTCCTTCACCGTCGGCCGGGGCGAAGTTGTCGGCGTGGTCGGCGAAAGCGGCAGCGGCAAGAGCACCATCGGCCGCGCCCTGCTGGCGCTGACAGAACCCAGCGCCGGCACGGTGACGTTCGACGGCGCCGACCTGACCGAGGCGGTGAGGCGCGGCGACCAGACCCTGCGCCGCCGCGCCCAGCTGGTCTTCCAGAACTCCGCCGCGTCGCTGAACCCGCGCAAGACGGTGGGGGCGGCGATGGACCGGCCGCTGGTTCTGGCCGGCCGGGCGGATGCGGAGGAGCGGCGCAAAACCGTCGCCAGCCTGCTGACCCGCGTCGGGCTGCCGGCCGCCTACGCCGACCGCTATCCGCACGAGCTGAGCGGCGGCGAGCGCCAGCGCGTCAACATCGCCCGCGCTCTCGCCACCGACCCGGATTTCGTCGTCTGCGACGAGGCGGTGTCGGCGCTCGACGTCTCGGTCCAGGCCAACATCCTGAACCTGCTGGCCGAACTGCGCGACGAGATGGGCCTGTCCTATCTCTTCATCACCCACGACATCGCCGTGGTGTCGCACATCGCCGACCGCGTGCTGGTCGTCTATGGCGGCACCATCTGCGAGGAAGGGCCCATCGGCCGCGTGCTCCGCCCGCCCTACCACCCCTACACCGAGGCGCTGCTGTCCGCCGTGCCGCGGCTGGCGGAGGACGGGCAGGAGGCGCCGCGCATCCTGCTGGAGGATGCGGCCCCCGCCCCCGGCGGGCGAGGCTGTGTCTTCGCCGGACGCTGTCCGCGCAAGCTGGGTTCGGTCTGCGACGAGCAGGCTCCCCCCGTCCACGAGACGGCCGACGGCCACCGCATCGCCTGCCACATCCCGCTGGCGACGCTTGCCGAACGCGCCTCGGTCTTTCCCGAACTGGCCGACGGCGACACCCGGCACTGACCGGGCATGTCCCCAACACCTTTTCAACGGCGCTTTCGAAGCGAGGCGCCGGACGCCGCCCCCTTGCCCTTTGATCACCCACCCTCAACCGAGCCGGGACTTTCCGCCATGACCGTCCACACCCGCATCCGTCAGTTCAACACCAAGAAGACCTATCCCGAGCAATCGATCGACAACGACCTGTGCCAGACCGTCGTCGCCCGCGGCACCATGGTCTTCGTCCGCGGCCAGATCGGCCAGAATCTCGACACCAGCGAGAGCGTCGCCATCGGCGATGCCGCCGGCCAGACCGAACAGGCGATGGCCAACATCAAGATGCTGCTGGAAGAGGCCGGCTCGCAGCTGGAGCACATCTGCAAGATCACCGTCTACATCACCGACCCGCGCTACCGCGAGCCGGTCTACCGCACCATCGGCAAGTGGCTGAAGGGCGTCCACCCGGTGTCGACCGGCCTCGTGATCAGCGCGCTCGCCCGCCCGGAATGGGTGGTCGAGGTCGATGCGATCGCGGTGATCCCGGACGCCTGAGGCTCCGCACCCGCCGCCAACCGTCAAGCCAACCGACAAGAAGAACCGCCACCATGAGCACCAGCCTGACCAACCCGCCGCGCCGCGAGCTGCAAAGCTTCCTGGACTTCCCGATCTGCACCGACCTCGACCAGCTCGACGGCCATATCGGCATTCTCGGCATCCCCTACGGCGATCCCTACTCCATCGACGAGGTGACCAACGACCAGACCAACGCCCCGACCTGGGTGCGCCGCTACACCGAGCGGGCGCTGCGCAAGCTGGAGCGGTGGGACTTCGACATCGGCGGCCCGCTGCTGGGCGGCAAGGACATCAAGGTGGTGGATTGCGGCGACGTGAAGGCCGATCCCCGCAACCTCGACCTGCATTACGCCAACGCCGAGGCGGTGGTGCGCCGGATGCTCGCCAAGGGCATGCTGCCCATCGTCATCGGCGGCGACCATGGCATCCCGATCCCGGTGCTGCGCGCCTACGACGACCAGGGGCCGATCACGCTCGTCCACATCGACGCCCATCTCGACTGGCGCGACGACGTGAACGGCGCCCGCAACGGCTATTCCAGCCCGATCCGCCGCGCCGCCGAGATGGACCACATCGGCCAGATCTTCCAGATCGGCCTGCGCTCCGCCGGCAGTGCCCGGCCGGAAGAGGTCGAGGCGGCGATTGCCTACGGCGCAGTGCTCGTGCCGGACGTGGAGTTGCAGGACATCGGGATGAAGGCGGTGCTCGACCGCATTCCCGACGGCGGCCGCTACTACCTGACCATCGACGCCGACGGCATGGACCCGACCATCATGCCGGCGGTCAACGGCCCGGCGCCGGGCGGCGTCACCTACCCGCAGATCCGCACTCTGATCCACGGGCTGGTGGCCAAGGGCCGCGTCGTCGGCATGGACATCGTCGAGATCACGCCGAAGAAGGACCTCAACGGCATCACCGCGATCACTGCCGGCCGCATCATCTGCAACCTGATCGGCAAGACCATCCAGGCCGGCTACTTCGACGCCAAGTGAAAACAATCGAGTGACGGGGATGGGGAGCATGGAGCGATGACCGCCGCCCGCCGGCTCGACCGGCTTTTCTGCGACCGGGCGCTGCTGGCCGGCGGCTGGGCGTCGGGGGTGCTGCTGCGCTTCGACGCGCAGGGGCTGATCGCCGCCATCGAAACCGGGGTGGACACGCCGCCCGTCGGGGTGGAGCGGGCAGCCGGGCCGGTCATCCCCGGCATGCCCAACCTGCACAGCCACGCCTTCCAGCGGGCGATGGCCGGGCTGACCGAGCGGGCCGGCCCGGCCGAGGACAGCTTCTGGACTTGGCGGGAGGTGATGTACGGCTTCGTCCGCCGCATCGATCCCGACAGTCTCCAGGCGGTGGCGGCGATGGCCTATGCCGAGATGCTGGAGCGCGGTTACACGTCGGTGGCGGAGTTCCACTATCTCCACCACGATGCCGACGGCCGGCCCTATGCCGATCCCGCCGAGATGTCGATGCGCATCCTGGCGGCGGCTGACTCCACCGGGATCGGGCTGACCCATCTGCCGGTGCTCTATGCCCAGGGCGGTTTCGGCGGACAGCCGGCGGGCGAAGGCCAGCGGCGCTTCCTCAACGATCCGGACCGCCTGCTCGCCATCGTCGAGGCCTGCCGTGCCGCGCCCGGCGGACATCGCGTCGGTTTGGCCCTGCATTCCCTGCGCGCGGTGTCGCCCGAGGCGATGGCGGCGGCGCTGGATGGCATGGCGGCGCTCGATCCCACGGCGGCGATCCACATCCATGTCGCCGAGCAGACGGCGGAGGTGGAGTCCTGTCTCGCCTGGTCGGGACGGCGGCCGGTGGAATGGCTGCTCGACCGCGGCTGGCCGGGGCCGTCCTGGTGCCTTGTCCATGCGACCCATGTCACCGCCGGCGAGGTGGCGGGCATCGCAGCCTCGAAGGCGGTGGCAGGGCTTTGCCCGACGACCGAGGCCGATCTCGGCGACGGGCTGTTCCCAGCGCGCGATTTCCTGGCGCAGGGTGGCCGGTTCGGCATCGGGTCCGACAGCCAGATCGTCATCGATGCCGCGGAGGAGCTGCGCCTGCTGGAATTCGGACAGCGGCTGGCCGCAAGGCGGCGCAACCTGCTGGCGCCGCAGCCGGACAGTTCGACCGGTGCGGCCCTCTACCGGGCGGCGGTGGCCGGCGGCGCACAGGCGCTCGGCCAGCCGGAGCCGGCAGGCGGCCTCAAAGCCGGACAGCGCGCCGATCTGGTCGTGCTCGATCCGGACGATCCGCGTCTTTACGGCCGCAGCGACGACACGCTGCTCGACTCCTATGTCTTTGCCAGCGCGCGCAATCCCGTGCGCGATGTGGTGGCGGCCGGGCGGCTGGTGGTAAGGGGCGGCCGGCATGTCGATGCCGATGCGATCCGCACCGGCTGGCGCCGTGCCGTCGACCGGCTGCACACCGCCTGAAGCAATGCCCCGAACGAAGCCCAAAAGGAACAGGGACATCCCGATGACGGCGACTATCGACATTCTGGAACGGCTGGTGGCCTTCAACACCGTCAGCCGCGAAAGCAACCTCGATCTGATCCGCTGGGTGCAGGAGAGGCTGGAAGCCGCCGGCGTCGCGACCTGGCTGGCGCCGAGCGACGACGGCCGCAAGGCCAACCTGTTCGCGACGCTGGGGCCGGCCGACCGTCCGGGCGTCCTGCTGTCCGGTCACAGCGACGTGGTTCCGGTCGAAGGTCAGGCATGGACCAGCGACCCGTTCCGGCTGACCCGCAGGGACGGCAAGCTGTTCGGCCGCGGCACCGCCGACATGAAGGGGTTCATCGCCGCCGCGCTTGCCCTGTTCGACCGCGCCGCCAGCCAGCAGGCCGCCGGCAAACCCCTGTCGCAGCCGCTGCATCTGGCCTTGTCCTATGACGAGGAGGTCGGCTGCCTCGGCGTCCGCCGGCTGATCGAGAGGATGGCGGCATTGCCCGTCCGCCCGCGCTTCTGCATCGTCGGCGAGCCGACCGGCATGCAGGTGGTCACCGCCCACAAGGGCAAGACCGCCCTGCGTGCCGAATGCCACGGCGTCGAATGCCATTCCAGTTTGGCGCCGCAGGGCTTGAACGCCATCCACATGGCGAGCGACCTGCTGACCGGGCTGCGCCGCATCCAGAACCGGCTGAGAGAGAACGGGGCGCAGGACGATGCCTATGACGTGCCCTGGACCACCATCCATGCCGGTGTCATCCAGGGCGGGGAGGCGCTGAACATCGTGCCGAACCGCTGCCGCCTCGATTTCGAAATCCGCCACCTGCCGCAGGATCCGGTCGGGCCGCTGCTGGACAGCATCCAGGCGGAGGCCGATGCCATCGTCCGGCGCCTGCGTCCCGATTTCCCGGCGGCCGGGCTGACCGTCGCCGAGCTGTCGAGCTATCCGGCGCTCGACACCGACAGCACCTCCGAGGTAGTGGCCTTCGTCAAGGCGCTGACCGGCGGCAACAGCACTGGCAAGATCTCCTTCGGCACGGAGGGCGGGCTGTTCCAGCAGCGGCTGTCGATGCCCACGGTGGTGTGCGGTCCCGGCAGCATCGGCGAAGCCCACAAGCCCGACGAGTTCATCGCCGAGGACCAGCTTGCGGCCTGCGACCGCATGCTGGATGCCCTGCTCGCCCGCCTGGCCTGACAGCCTTCCGCCGGTGGAGGTGGGACCGCCCGATCAGACGGCAACCATCTCCATCAGCCGGGCACGGTCGGCGGGCGAGGCCGCTTCGCCGTGCAGCGTGATGCGGCCCCGCTCCACCGCATAGAAGCGGTCGGCGACGTCGAGCGCGCGGTGGATGTTCTGTTCCACCAGCAGGATGGTCAGGCCGGCCCGCTTCAGCTCCGTGATAATCGCAAAGATCTCGTCGACGATCATCGGTGCCAGCCCTTCCGTCGGCTCGTCGATCAGCAGCAGTTTGGCGGTGCCCACCATCACGCGGGCCATCGCCAGCATCTGCTGCTCGCCGCCGGACAGGGTGGTGCCGAGCTGCCGCCGCCGCTCGGCCAGCCGGGGGAAGCGGGCGAAGGCCTGTCCGATTGCCTGCTCGTTCTCCCTGCGCGCCCGGCCGGGGCATTGGCGCAGGCCCAGCCGCAGATTCTCCTCGACGCTGAGGCCAGGGAAGATGCGGCGGTCCTCCGGCACCAGACCGAGCCCGAGGCGGGCGATGGCGTCGGGCGTCTGGCCGGCCAGATCGACGCCGCCGAAACGGATTGCGCCGGAACTGGCCGGCACCCAGCCGGCGATGGATTTCAGGATGGTGGTCTTGCCGACGCCGTTGCGGCCGAACAGCCCGACCACCTCGCCCGGACCGGCCTGCAGGGACACACCCTGCAAGACATGGCTGAGGCCGTAATGCGCGTGCAGGTTCTCGATGGAAAGCATGGCTGTCACCCGTGTCCGAAATAGGCGGCCTGCACCGCGGGATCGGCGCGCACCGCCGCGGGCGCCCCCTCGGCGATCTTGCGGCCCTGGGCCATCACGACGACATGGTCGGACAGGCTCATCACCAGCCCGATGTCATGTTCGATCAGCAGCACGGTCAGCTCACCAGCCAGCGAGCGGATCAGCGCGCCGGTGTCGGCGGTGTCGCCATGGCTCATGCCCTGGGTCGGCTCGTCCAGCAGGAGCACACGCGGTTCGGCGGCCAGCGCGACCGCGATCTCCAGCCGCCGTTGTTCGCCGTGCGACAGGTTGCCGGCAAGCTCGCGCGCCTTGCCCGATAGGCCGAAGCGGTCCAGCAGCGCCTCGGCCTTGGCGAGCGCCCGGCGGCTGTGGCCGACCGGACGCAGCGCGTGCCAGGGCCGCTCCAGCACCTGTGCGGCGATCCGCAGGTTCTCCAGGACCGGCAGTTCGAAGAACAGGTTGGTGATCTGGAAGGACCGGGCCAGCCCGGCGGCGAGCAGCCGGTCGGGCGAGCGTCCGGTGACGTCGGCACCGTCCAGGGTCACCCGTCCACCGGTCGGGCGGATGGCGCCGCTGATCAGGTTGAACAGCGTGCTTTTGCCAGCCCCGTTGGGACCGATGACCGAGGTGATCCGCCCGGCGGCTGCCTCGAAGCCGACGCCCGCGACCGCCTGGAGCCCGCCGAAATTCACCGACAGGTCGCGGACACCGAGCGCACAGGCACCGCCCGCCACCGTCTTGAGGGGAGATGCCATCATGGCGCCGTCCTCCCTTGTCCAGTGCGGCGGCCCAGCCGCGCCAGCAGGGCGCCGACCAGCCCCTTGCGCAGGAAGATGACGGACAGCATGAAGATGACCCCCACGACGATCAGGTGATGCTCGGTCCAGGACCCGACGACCGAGCGCAGGGCTGTCAGCAGCAGGCTCCCCACCACCGGCCCGACCAGCGTGCCGACGCCGCCGACGATGACGGTGATGACGGCGTTGCCAGAGGTCTCGAAGAACATCAGCTCGGGCGAGACGAAGCCGCGCAGCATCGGGTAGAGCGCCCCCGCCAGCGCCGCGACGCAGGCGGCCAGGACGTAGGCCGCCAGCTTGTAGCGCCAGGCGTTGAAACCGAGGAACGGCACCCGCTTCTCGTTGGCGCGGATGGCGGCCAGCGTCCGGCCGAACGGTGCATCCATCAGATAGGCCAGCCCGGCATAGGCGACCACGGTCAGGCCGAGCACCAACAGGAAGAAGGACAGCGGATCGGCGGTGTCGAGGCTGAACGGCCCGAAGCCGATGCTGATCTGCGGGATGCCGATCAACCCGTCCGAGGCACCGAGCGCACGGGTGTTGTAGACGGACTTGGCGGCGACCTGGGCCAGCCCGAAGGTGATCAGCGCGAAATAGACGCCCTTCACCCGGTTGGCGATGACGCCGCCGATCAGGCCCGCCACGCCGCCGGCCAGCAGGGCCGCCGCCATCGCCAGCCAGAAGCTGGGTGCCACGTCGCGCAGGACGAGCGCCGAGACATAGGCGCCCAGCCCGAAATACAGCGCCTGCCCGAGCGACAGGAGGCCGGTGTAGCCGAGCAGCAGGTCGACGCTCATCGCCAGCCCGGCGAAGATCAGCGCCTCGGTCGCCAGACGCAGGTAGAAGCCGTTGCCGGTCGCCCAGGCGACGGCGGCGAATCCTAGCGCCGCCGCCAGGAAGGCCAGCGCCAGCCAATGGACCGGGGCCAGACGGGAAAGCCGGGATGCCGGGCCGGTGCGGCCGGGGTCGGAGAGGGTGCGCAGCGTTGCTTCAGGCATGTCCCAGCCTCCCGAACAGGCCCTGCGGCCGGACCATCAGCACCAGCACCATGATCCCGAACACCAGCGGGTCGGACCAGACCGGCGAGATGTAGAGGCTGGAGAGCGCCTGCACCTGGGTCAGCAGCAGGCCGGCGATCACCGCGCCCTGGATCGACCCCATGCCGCCGACGATCACCACGGTGAAGGCCATCAGGATGAAGTCGCGCCCCATGGTCGGGAACACCGAATAGATCGGCGCCAGCAGCACGCCGGACAGGCCGGCCAGCGCCACCCCGAAGGCGAAGGTGCCGGCATAGACCCGGCGCACCGGCACCCCCAGCGACGAGGCCATGTCCTTGTCGAAGGCCGCCGCCCGCACCATGGCGCCGAGCCCGGTGCGGAAGACCACAACCCAGACCGCGGCGATCAGCGCGAGGCCGAAGCCGATCAGGAACAGCCGGTAGTTGGGCAGGAACATGCCGAGGATCTCGCTGCCGCCCTCGATGGGGTTCTCGGGCCGCTGGGTGTTGGGGCCGTAGACCAGCTTCAGCAGGTCTTCCATGATCATGCCCAGCCCGAAGGTCAGCAGCAGGGTCAGGATGTGGCGGTCGCGGCTGTGGAAGACCCGCGCGATCAGCCAGCGCTCGGCCAGCCAGCCGATGGGCAGCATCAGCAGCGGCACGAGAACCAGCAGCGCCCAGAAGCCGACCCCCAGCCCGGCCAGGGTAAGGGCCAGGAAGGCGCCCATGGCGTAGAACTCGCCATGGGCCATGTTGATGACGTCCAGCAGCCCGAAGATGATGGTCAGGCCCAGCGCCATCAGGACGACGGCGACCCCGAGCGACAGACCGTTCAGCGCCTGCGGCGCCAGGACGAATTGCAGATAATCGATGAGATCGGCCATGGGCGTCGGCTCCCTGGAAGCGGTCCTCAGAAGCGGGTGCACTGGTCGGGGCCGATGGCGGCGTCGCCCGGCACGGTGCCAACCACGTCGAAGCGGTTGCTGCCACCGTCCGCCGCGATGCGCACGGCATACATGTCCTGGATCGCCTGATGGTCGCCGGCCCGCATGGTCTTGGTGCCCTGCGGGGTCGACCAGCTCAGCCCTTCCATCGCCTTGCGCAGCGTGTCGGTGTCGGTGTTTCCAGCCTTCTCGACAGCGGCCTTGAAAAATCCGATCAGGCCGTAGCTGTCGGCGCCGTAAAGGTCGGGCGCGGTGTCGTAGGCCTTGCGGAAGGCGGCGACGAACGCCTTGTTCTCCGGCGTGGCGAGTTCGGCGGAATAGCCGACACCGGTGACGAAGCCGTCGGCCGCCTTGCCGATGGCGCCGATGTTCTGGGCGGTGACGGTGCCCGACGCGCCGACGATGGTCAGGTTGCGCAGCAGCCCGTATTCGCTCATCTGCGTCAGCAGGCGGACGGTGTCGTTGCCGGCGGTGGAGGTGTAGAGCACGCTGGGCCGCGCGGCACGGAGCTGGCCGAAATACTGCGAGTAGTCCTTGCTGCCGAGCGGTGCGAACACCTCGCCGGTCGATTGCGCCCCGGTCTTCTCCGCCGCTTCCTTGAAGGCCGCGACGGTGGAGCGGCCCATCTCGTAATCGGGCCCCAGATAATAGACCTTGGCCTTCGGCTTGTCCTTGGCCAGCCATTCGGCCAGCGCCGCCGACTGCTGCCCCGCCCGCGCATTCACCCGGAAAACGTTGGGCGAGCATTTGTCGGTGGTGATGGCGTCGGAGAAGGAGACGGTGGTGGCGATCAGCCGGCCGTTGCGCTCGGCGAGCTGCCCGACCGCCAGGGTGGAGCCGGAATTGACGGTGCCGGTCAGGAAATCGACCTTGTTGACCTGGAACAGCTTCTCCGCCTTCTGGGTGGCGACGGCGGGATTGGCCTCCTCGTCCTCGAACAGCAGTTCGACCTGACGGCCGAGGATGCCGCCGGCGGCGTTGACCTCCTTCGTCGCCAGTTCCAGGCCCCAGCGGACCTGCTGTCCGATCGGCGCGTAGGTGCCCGACAGCGGGGTCACCACCCCGATGCGGATCGGATCGGCGGCGGACGCGACCCCGCCGAGCCCGAGCAGGACGAGCGCGGCGGTGCCGAGAAGCGTGGTCTTGGTCATGATTTTTGGTTCCTCCCTGTTTTGCCCATGCTTGGAGGCGTCGGTCAGACGCCCGTGAAGACCGGCTTGCGCTTTTCATGGAAGGAAGCGACGCCTTCCTTGAAATCCTCGGAGCCGCGCAGGCGGCCGTAGGCCTGCCCCTCGATCTCGATGGCGCCGTTGACCGAGACGTTGTTGCCGCTGTTCAGCACGCCCTTGATGGTGCGCTGGGCGAGAGGCGAGAAGCCGCGCAGTTCGTCCACCAGAGCGGCGACAGTGGCTTCCAGTTCGGCGTCGGCGACGCACTCGGTGACGAAGCCCCAGTCGGCGGCCTGCCGGCCGGAAATGCGCCTGGCCCGCATCACCATGTCCTTGGTCCGGCAGATGCCGATCATGTGCAGCAGGCGGGCGGAACCGCCGGAACCGGGGATCATGCCGATGCGCATCTCCGGCAGGGCGAATTGCGCGGTCTCCGACGCGATGCGGAAATCGCAGGCGAGCGACAGCTCGAAACCGACGCCGAAGCAATAGCCGCGGACCTGGGCGATCACCGGCTTGCGGCAGCGCTCCGGGGCGGCGATGTTGACCGCCAGTTCCGACACATGTTCGGCCGACTTTTCCATGAAGCCGGCGATGTTGCCGCCGGACGAGAAGTTCTCGCCCTCGGCGCGCAGCACGATCACCCGCACCATGGGATCGCGGTCCAGCACCTTGAACACGGCGGCGAACTGGTCGCGCTGGAGCATGCTGACGATGTTGAAGGGCGGGCGGTGCAGCACGATGTCGGCGCGCTCCTTGGCCTCGTCGAGTTCCACGCGGAAGCCGTCGAGGTCGGCGAGCAGGCGGTCGGTGCTGTCGAAACGGTAGGGGGTCACGGTCGAAACTCCATGAATGAGGCTGAATTCAGGACAGGGTCGGGCTGCGTTCGGCAGGGCCGTTCTCAAGGGCGAACTCGCCGGCCTGCAGCTTGCGGCGCAGGATCTTGCCGACCGGCGATTTCGGAATTTCGTCGAGAAAGACGTACTCGCGCGGGCGCTTGAAGTTGGCGAGGCCGGAGGTGCGGCAATGGTCGTCGAGATCCTTCGCCTCGACGCCGCGGGTGCGCTTGACGAAGGCGACGACCCGCTGGCCCCAGCGTTCGTCGGGCAGGCCGGCGACCGCCACCTCCAGAACGCCGTCATGCAGCGACAGCACGCTTTCGATCTCGACCGGCGAGACGTTCTCGCCGCCGGTGATGATCATGTCGTCGACCCGGCCGGTGACGAAGAGGTCGCCGTCGCCGTCGAGGAAGCCGATGTCGCCGGTGAAGTACCAGCCGGCATGCAGCGCCTTGGCGTCGGCGTCCGGCCGCTTCCAGTAGCCTTCGAAGGACTCGTCGCCCGACAGGTCGGCGGCGATCTGGCCCTCCTCCCCGGCGGCGGCACGCTCGCCGGGATCGAAGCTGCCGAGGCGGACGATGCGGATGCGCTGGTTCAGCGCCGCCTTGCCGGCCGATCCCGGCTTGGCCGGGGCGTTCTGGTCGATGGTGAAGGTGTAGATCTCGGACGAGCCGTAATGGTTGACGAACAGCTCGGGCCGGAAGGCGGCGTCCAGCCGCTTCAGCAGGCCATCCGTCATCGACGCCCCGGCGAAGCCCAGCTTGCGCACCGACGACACGTCGGTGTGCGCGAATTTCGGGTCGGCCAGCAGGTCGTGATAGAGCGTCGGCACCAGATAGAGGCAGCTCAGCCGCTCCGCCGCGATCAGGTCGAGCGCCCGAGCCGTGTCGAAGCGGGGCAGGCAGACGAAGCAGCCGTCCACCAGCGCCATCGCCAGCAGCGAGCGCACCCCCATCGTGTGGTAGAGCGGCATGACGCCCAGCGTCCGTTCGCCCCGGCGGTAGCAGTTCTGGGCGACATGGGCGACGGCGGCGGCACGCTCCGTCCGGTGGCGGCGCGGCACGCCCTTGGGCTTGCCGGTGGTGCCGGAGGTGTAGAGGAACAGCGAGACATGCTCAGTCGTGGCGCGCGGCTGCATCGAAACCGGATCGCTTTCCAGCAGATCGGCGAAGCGGCGGTCGCCGGGATCGACCGGATCGCCGACCGCGATGCGGGGCAGCGCCCGTGCCGCAGCCGAGGTCCGGACGGCGTCGGCCGACACGTCCTGATAGAACAGGGCGAGCACCTCGGCATCGGGCAGGCAGTAATCCAGCTCGTCGGGCTTCACCCGCCAGTTCAGCGGCACCACGGCGATGCCGGCCAGCTGGCAGGCCCAATGGATGGTCGCCATCTCCCAGTTGTTCTGCAAGGCGGTGGCGATGCGGTCGCCGGGGCGCAGGGCCAGCCGGTCGAAGGCGCCGACCAGCCGGCGGATGCGCTCCAGCCACTGCGCGTAGGTCAGCCGCAGGTCGCCGTCGACGATGGCGAGCGCGTCCGGGCTGCGCTCCGCGCTGGCCAGGATGCTGCGGCCGAGGTCAAACATGGGCGACCTCCCTCACCGTCCGGCCGGTGACGTCCATCACGGCGCGGACGATGCCGGCATAGCCGGTGCAGCGGCAAAGATGGCCGCTCAGCATGTCGCGTAGCTCCTCTTCGGTTGGCTTGGGATTGCGGTCCAGGTAATCGGTCAGCGACATCAGGATGCCGGCGGTGCAGAAGCCGCATTGCAGGGCGTGATGCCGCCGGAACGCCTCCTGGAGCGCGGTCATGCGCCCCTCGTTGGCCTGGGACAGACCTTCGACGGTGTCGATGCGCCGGCCATCGGCCTGCACCGCCAGGGTCAGGCAGGCGCGGACCGCCACGCCGTCGATGCGGACGGTGCAGGCGCCGCAGACGCCGTGCTCGCAGCCGACGCGGGTGCCGTGGGCGCCCAGCTCGTGGCGCAAAAAATCGCTCAGCAACAGGCGCGGATGGGCATGGCCGGTGCGCGGCGTGCCGTTCAGGACGATGGAGACGGCGTGGCGCGCCTCCGCCGTCAGCGCGGATGTGGATTTCAGCGGCGGCATGACAGGGCCTCTTCAAGGACGGTGCGGCCGATCCGGCGGACGAGGTCGCGGCGGTAGCGGGCGGTGGCGTGCTGGTCGTCATCGCCGCCGAGATCCCAGGCGAAGGCGTTCAGCGCATCGTCGAGGTCCGGCGGCAACCCGCCGTCGATGAGCGGCCAGGAGCGCATCGTCGGCCGGTCCGCCACTCCGCCGACGGCGAGGCTGGCGCGGTCGCCGTCCACCGTTGCGGCACAGGCGGCGATGGCGAAATCGCCGTGCCGCATCGACTGCTCGCGGAAAGCATGGCCGCTGCCGGGGCGGGCGAGCGGAAAGCGGATGCATTCGACGATCTCGTCCGCCGCCTTCATCGTGGTCAGCGGCCCCAGGAAGAAGTCGGCCGCGGCGACGGTGCGGCGGCGGCGCAGGTTTCGCAGCACCACCTCGCCGCCGGTGGCAATCAGACAGAGCGGCGTCTCGGCGCTGGGATCGGCATGGGCGACCGATCCGCAGAGCGTGCCACGGTTGCGGGTCTGGAAATGGCCGACCCACGGCAGGGCGGCGGCCAGCAGCGGCACCTCCTGTGCCAGCGTCGGGCGGGCCAGCACCTCGGCCTGGGTGACGGCGGCGCCGACGGTCAGCCAGCCATCCCCGGTCCGCAACGTGCGCAGCTCCTCCAGCCGGCCGAGGTCGATCAGCAGGCGCGGCTGGACCAGCCGCATGTTCAGCATCGGCATCAGCGACTGGCCGCCGGCAATCACGCGGGCGTCGTCGCCCCCGTCCGCCAGCGCCGCCAGTGCCTCGGCCACCGTCGCCGGCCGCAGATAGTCGAAGGGTGCGGGCTTCATCGGTCGAGTCCCAGAAGACGCAGCAGGCGCGTCAGAAGCGATGGAGTTCCGGCGGGCACCTCGGCGCCACCGGCGCGGGCGACCAGCTTTTCGAAGAACTGGCCGATCAGCAGGCGCGACGCGCTGTCGAGCATCCGGCCGCCGACCGCGGCGACCTTGCCACCGACCGACGCGCTGTAGCGGTAGGTAACGCGCGTGCCGGTGGCGGTGCGCTCCAGCGTCACATGCCCGGTGCCGCTGCCCGAACCGAGCGCGCTGGTGCCGCTGCCGGTCAGGGTCAGTGCCTTGGGCGGATCGAGGTCGGACAGCGCCACCTGCGCGGTGTAGCGTCCCCTCACCGGTCCGATTCCGACCACCACCTCCGCCCGGTAGGCGTTGGGTCCAGCAAGGTCCAGCGCCTCGCAGCCGGGCAGCAGCGCCGCCAGCTCCCTGGGGTCGAGCAGGATGGCCCAGACCTGTTCCGGCGTCGCCGGCACCTCGCGGCTGCCCTCCCCGGTCAGGCCGCGCCCACCCTTGACGGCGGCTTTGTCGGCGGCCGGCGGCGGAGTCTCCCCGGCACCGTCGGCGGAGGCCGGGCGCGGCGGCTCCGGCGGATGGATCAGCGCCGCCAGCTTGGCCGGGGTGATCGGCAGGGAGGGGGGCTCTGCCACGGACAATCCGGACAGCGCATCCGCCACCGCGTTGGCGAGGCAGACCGGGGTGCTCATGCAGTTCCCCTCCCCCACCCCCTTGGCGCCGAGCGGCGTCACCGGCGACGGGCTTTCGCGATGGAGGATGACGGGAACCGGAACCTCGCAGGCGGTCGGCACCAGATAGTCGGCGAAGGTGCCGGACAGGAAGCGGCCATCGTCGCCATAGGCATATTCCTCGTACAGCGCGGTACCGACGGCATGGGCGAAGCCGCCGAGGATCTGGCCTTCCACCAGCAGCGGGTTCAGCAGCCGGCCGGCGTCGTGCATGGTGACGTAGCGGTCGATCCGCAGCGCCCCCGTCGTCCGGTCGATCTCGACCCCGCAGAAGTCGAAGATGAAGCCGTAGCAGGCGGAACTGTTGATGTGGTCGGCATCGGTCGGCGCCTTCAGCGGCTCCGGCGTCCAGAAGGCGGTCTCGCGCAGCGCGGCCTCCTGCCCGTCGGGCAGCGTACCGGGCGACCAATGGCCGGCGGCGGCGACGCGGGAGAAGGACAGGCCGTTGTCCGGGTTGGCGTCGGAAAAGACCCGGCCGCCGGCGAAGCGCACATCCTCCGCCCGGCAATTCAGTTGTCCGGCGACCAGCACCGCCATCCGGTCGCGCAGCCGGGTCGCCGCCACCTGGGCCGCGCCCGCCACCGCCCCGGCGAAGCGGCTGGAATAGTTGCCCGACGCGATCGACCAGGCATCCTTGCCGGTGTCGAGGTCGGTGTTGACCCGGATGTCCTCGAAACGCAGGCCAAAGGCGTCGGCCACCACCTGGGCCAGCACGGTGCGGTGCCCCTGCCCCTGGGGAGCCGAAGCCACCGTGACGGAGACGCCGCCGGTGGGATCGACGGCGACGCTGGCGGTCGCCTGCGCGCCGTTCTTCGGCCCGGCCTTGCGCCGTTCCTCGGCGGTCAGGACGGTGGTGATGTAGCCCATGTTGGAGATCGACGGCTCGACCACCGCGGCATAGCCGATGCCGTAGAGCCGCCCCTCCGCCCTTAGAGCCTCGCGCCGGGCCTTCAGCGCGTCGAGCGCCCCCTCGCGCACCGCCTGCTCCAGCGTCGCGCGGTAGTCGCCGCTGTCGAGCGTCCCGCCCGACGCGGTGCGGTAGGGCATTGCCTCGGCCGCCACCAGATTGCGGCGGATGACGTCGAGCGGATCGAGCCCAAGCTCCGCCGCCACCCGGTTCATCAGCCGCTCCAGCCCGTAATAGAGCTGCCCGCCGCCGAAGCCGCGGTTGAGGCCGGTCGGCGTCTTGTTGGTGACGACGATGCGGTTGGTCACCGCCAGGTTCGGGATGTCGTAGGCGCCGGTCAGGTTGCCGTGGTTGCGGTAGAGCGAGGCCGGTTCCGGCGCCCGCAGATAGGCGCCGCAATCCTCCGTCTGCTCCATCCGCAGCGCCAGCACCCGGCCGTCCGGCTCCACCGCCGCGTCAAGGCGCATGCGGCGCGCGGTGGCCGAGGTGGCGGCCATCAGATGCTCCAGCCGGTCCTCCACCCACTTCACCGGCCGGCCGGCGACGCGGGCGCACAACCCCATCAGCACGACATAGGGGAACACCGCCTGCTTGTTGCCGAAGCTGCCGCCGGAATGGGGCGGCGTCTTCAGCCGCAGCCGCGATCCCGGCACGTTCAGCGCGCGCGCCATCACCGGATGGACGGCGAAGGGGCCGGAGAAGTTCGACAGCACTTCGTACGCGTCTTCGGCCGCGTCGTAGTCGGCGAGGACGACGAAGCACTCCATCGGGGTGCAGGAGTTGCGGGGATACTCGACCTCGACCGACACGCTGCGGGCGGCGCCGGCGAAGGCCGCCTCGGGGTCGCCGTAGCGGAAGCTGCGGCTGTTGACGAGGTTGGACCCCACCGCCGGATGCAGCAGTTCCGACTCTTTCTCCAGCGCCTGGGCAATCGAGGTGACCGGCGGCAGCGGGCGATAGCGCACCTCGATGCGGTCGAGCGCGTCCTCCGCGACATAGCGGCTGTCGGCCAGCACCACCGCCACCGGTTCGCCGACATGGCGCACGCGGTCGATGGCGAGGCACCAATGCTCCATCGGTGCGCGGATGCCGACCAGGAAGGCGCTGGCGTGGCGCTTGGCATCGGCCCCGGTCACCACGGCGGCGACGCCGGGAACCGCCAGCGCGGCGGCAAAGTCGATGTCCAGCAGGTCGGCGTGGGCGTGCGGCGAGCGCAGGATCGCGGCGTGCAGGGTGCCGGGCTTCACCGGCAGGTCGTCGGCATAGCGGGCGACGCCGGTCAGCAGTGCTGCGTCCTCCACCCGCGGCATCGCGCGGCCGACGAACGGCGCCACGGCCGGCTGCGGCTGCGGCGAAACGCCTTCGATGTCAATGGTCTGGGCGGCGGTCTGCGTGGCCGTCATCGTCATCCTCCCGTTACCGGAGGAGACTAGACCGTTTGCCAAGCAAAGCTTTTACCGTGGAGTGTCGCGATTTACCCTAGCGTCTCATTTTTATGGGCGTCTCATTTTTCTGCGCGTCTCATTGTCATGCATGCCCGGCTTCCGGCCGCCCTCCGCCGGGCCGGTCCACCAGATTGACGACCCGGCGGTATTCGGTGGGCGTCACGCCCTGGTGGTTGCGGAAGAAGCGGCTGAAATGGCTGGGGGCGGAAAAACCGAGCCGGCCGGACACCTCGGTGGCGCTCTCCAGCCCGGCGGCCATGGCGTCGATGGCCGCCTCCATCCGCAGCACGTTGAAGTAAAGCGCCGGGGTGATCGCCATCGTCTGCTGGAACAGCCGGAACATGTGGGCGCGCGACAGGCCGGCGGCGGCGGCGACACGGGCGGCGTCGAACTCCTCGCCCAGCGTTCCCCGCATGAACAGGATGGCCTGACGAATGCGGAAATCGCCGGCTGCCGGGGCGGCGTAGCGTGTCCCGCCGAGCGTCCGCCATTCGGAAAAGCGGTCGATGATGGCGATCATCAGGTCGAACAGCGCCTCTTCCATCCGCTCGCCCGACGGGTCGTCATAGAGCAGTTCCGCCGCCATGCGGTCGGCCAGCCGGCGGATGTATGGCGTCAGCTCGCCACAGGACTGCGCGAAGAAGCCGGGGTTGCCGCTGGCGTTGAGTTCCCGCTGCATCGCACCGAGCCAGCGCGGCTCGATGTACAGAGCCAGGATCACGGTGCGCGGAGCGCCCGGCTGATGGGCATAGGAATGGGCCTCCCAGCTGTTGACCAGCACCGCGGTGTCGTCGCGCAGCGGATAGAGCTGCTCCCCGACGGCAAAGCGCGTGTCGGCGCCGGATGCCTTGAACAGAACATGGCAATGGGGATGCGCGTGATGGATCAGCGCATTATCCATGTCCAGCAGGGCGACGCGGCCGAAGCTTCCCTGATGGATGCGCATCGCTTTCGACATGGCTTTAGATCCCTTCCTGCCCGACGGCGGCAAATGGCCGCCGGAATGCTCGTCGATGATTTGCTTTACAAGCTAATCGTCGGGGGGCCCCTTTACCAGACCCATGCGGACAGAAGTCGGCGTCCGTCGCCGGAGCGGACGGTCACCGCGGCATGCGGCTTTGCGGGGTCTGGTAAACCTCGCTGAAATGCGTGCGGAACAGGCGCATGGCCGGCGTCAGCTCGACCCCCTGACGCCAGGCGAGGCCGACGTCCATCGCCGGAACCCGCTCGCGCATGATGATCGTTTCGATGCGACGCCCCTCCAGCGACCATGGCCGGTAGACCATGTCGGACAGGATCGTCACCCCCTGGCCGTTGGCCACGGTGGAGCGCACCGCCTCGATCGACGAGGTCCGCAGCCGGACATTGGGACGGAAGGGCGAGGCGCTCCAGTAGCGCGTCGTCCAATGGGCGGCCTCGTCCACGGTCAGCATGATGTAGGGGTGCTCAGCGACATCCTGCAACCCGACGGAATCGAGGTCGAGCAGCCGGTGCCCGGCCGGCACCCAAAGGCGCCGCTGGCTTCCGATCAGCGTTTCGGTCGTCAGTTCCGGATTGCTGATGTTGGAGGTCAGGACCACCGCCATGTCGAGCCGGCCGGTGATCAGATTGTCCTCGATCATCTCGCGCGTCAGCTCGTGGATGTGGATGCGCAGGTTGGGGTAGCGCCGCTCCAGCCGCTCCAGATGCTGCGGCAGGAAATATCCCAGCACCGTATAGCTGGCGCCGATGGTCAGGCTGCCGGCCACCTCCTCCGCCGTGTCGGCGGGGTGCAGCGCCTCCTCCACGCTCGCCATTATGCGGTGGCTGGCGGCCAGGAAGCGGCGGCCGGTGTCGGTCAGTTCCATGCCCTGCGCGGTGCGGACGAACAGCCGCCCACCGATCTCGGCCTCCAGTTCCTTGATGGCGGAGGTGATCGCCGATTGGGAAATGGACAGCTCGCGCGCCGCCCGCGACACCTGCCCAAGATTGGCGGTGGCGACGAAATATTTCACATGGCGGAAATTCAACATGCCGAACCCCGGAATTTGACGAGAATGGATATCGAGAAATCAGAACATGCCTAAATCCTGCACAGGCTCCGCCAGTCCGAATTTGGCGGAAGCTTGCCGTAATGCCTGATTTACGGGCGGACTTTGTCATCTAAAAAACAGATAAAGCAATCTCAAAAATTAGAAATTGCAAATGGTCGGATACAACATACGCTCATATGGCAAGGCAGCCATTCCGCGGACTCATCCCTGGGGCTCGACGTCCCCGGTACCGCGAAGCAAGGGAGTAAGGCGTTGGCTCGTACAATGGTCGATCTCAACTGTGACCTCGGCGAGGGGTACGGCCAGTGGACGCTCGGCGAGGCCTCCGACGATGCGCTGATGGACCTCATCAGCTCGGCCAATGTCGCCACCGGCTTCCATGCCGGCGATCCCAACCTGATGGACCGTGTGGTCCGGCTGGGCGTCGAGCGTGGCGTGGCGCTGGGCGCCCATCCCGGCTACCGCGATCTCCAGGGCTTCGGCCGCCGCGTCATCCAGGCCAAGCCCGAGGAGTTGGTGAACGACATCCTCTATCAGGTCGGCGCGCTGCGCGAATTCGCCCGCCGGCACGGCACCCGTCTGCAACACGTCAAGCCGCACGGCGCCCTTTATATGGAAGCGGCGAAGGACGAGACGCTGTCGCGCCTGATGGTCGAGGCGCTGCTGAAGTCGAGCCCCGACACGCTGCTGTTCTGCATGGACGTGTCGAAGACCTGTGCCGTCGCCGAGGCGGCCGGCCTGCCGGTCATCCGCGAATTCTACGCCGACCGGGATTATGACCGCAGCGGCTCCATCGTCTTCGCCCGGCGCATGCGGCCGCTCGATCCGGCGGAGGTCGCCGACAAATGCGTCCGCGCCTGCCGCGACGGCAAGGTCCGGACGGTGGAGGGCGACGACATCGACATCGCCTTCGACTCCATCTGCTTCCACTCCGACACGCCGGGCGCGCTCGCCATCGGAACCGCGGTGCGCGACGCCCTGCTGAAGGACGGGTTGCGCATCGTCGCCGCCGCCGACCTGCACCCCCAAACCCGCTGATCCACTCCCCCCGCTTACCACCGCTCGCTGACATCTCCTGATTTCTCCCCTCCCGCCCCAGGCGGCCCGTTGAAGAAGGATTGATTCGATGCCCGAGATCCGTTCCCCCCTGCCCGGCTCCTTCTACCGGCGCCCCGCCCCCGGCCAGCCGCCCTTCAAGGAAATCGGCGACCGGGTGGAACCGGGCGACGTCATCGGTCTCGTCGAGGTCATGAAGAGCTTCAACGAGATCCGGGCCGACGTCGGCGGAACCATCCTGAGCTTCGCGGTGGAGGACGAGGAACCGGTGATGGCCGGCGCCGTCCTCGTCGAGCTGGAAGGCTGATCCCGATGACGATCCGCCGCCTGTTCGTCGCCAACCGCGGCGAGATCGCGGTGCGGATCATCCGCGCCGCCAAGAGCCTGGGGATCGAGACGGTCCAGGCCTATTCCGAGGCCGACCGCGAGATGCTGGCGGTCAAGCTCGCCGACCAAGCGG
Source organism: Azospirillum sp. A29 (assembly GCF_042604625.1). NCBI lineage: Bacteria > Pseudomonadati > Pseudomonadota > Alphaproteobacteria > Rhodospirillales > Azospirillaceae > Azospirillum > Azospirillum sp. A29. Next base: position 1,385,674 of record NZ_CP170460.1, on the reverse strand, counting down.
TTTGCGTCGGCCGTCCTGCGGCCCGACACTCGTACCTCGATGCGGCAGGGCTGGTGGCCGCGGCGCGGACCGCAGGCTGCGACGCCGTCCATCCCGGTTACGGTTTCCTGGCCGAGAATGCCGAGTTCGCCGACATGGTGGAAAGCTTCGGCATGGTCTTCGTCGGGCCGAAGGGTGAAACCATCCGCCGCATGGGCGACAAGGCCGCCGCCCGCGAGGCCGCCATCGCCGCTGGGGTGCCGGTGGTGCCGGGGTCGCAGGGCCGCGTCGCCGACATCGACGCCGCACTCGCCGCCGCCGGGACCATCGGCTATCCGGTGATGATCAAGGCGGCGGCGGGTGGTGGCGGGCGCGGCATCCGCATCGCCGAGACACCGGACGAGCTTCGCCGCCTCGCACCGCAGGCGCAGTCGGAGGCCCAGGCCGCCTTCGGCGACGGCGGTCTCTATCTGGAGCGGGTCATCGAGAACGCCCGCCACATCGAGGTGCAGATCCTCGGCGACGGCGACCGGGCGATCCATTGCTTCGAGCGCGAATGCTCGCTTCAGCGTCGCCGCCAGAAGGTGTGGGAGGAGGCGCCGGCCACCTGCCTCGACGAGGCCACCCGCGCACAGCTCTGCGCGTCGGCGGTGGCGCTGGCCGAAAGCGTCGGCTACCGCGGCGCCGGCACGCTGGAATATCTCTACGACGAGCCGTCGGGCGCCTTCTACTTCATCGAGATGAACACCCGCATCCAGGTCGAGCATCCGGTGACCGAGATGATCACCGGCATCGATCTGGTGGCGGCAATGATCCGGATCGCCGGGGGCGAGCCGCTGCCGGTGACCCAGGATCGGGTGACGCGGACCGGCCACGCCATCGAGGTGCGCATCAATGCCGAGGATCCGGCCGCCGGTTTCCTGCCCTGCCCCGGCACCGTCGAACGGCTGTCCGTGCCGACCGACCCGGCCGTCCGCTTCGATGGGATGATCTACGAGGGCTACACGGTCCCGCCCTTCTACGACTCCCTGCTCGGCAAGCTGATCGTGCACGGCGCCACCAGGGACGAGGCCATCGACCGCCTCGCCGCGGCTCTGGACGGCTTCACCGTCACCGGGCTGAAGACCACCGTCCCGCTGCACAAGGCGCTGGCCGCCGATCCGGATGTCCGGGCGGGCAAGGCGCACACCCGGTTCCTGGAAGGCTGGCTGGCCGGGAACCCCGCTTTCAATTCCCAGAAGGCCGCGCAATAGGAGCACCGGATGCAGACCCGCTATTCCTACGGTGGCGACGAGCACATCTTCGTCGAGATGGACGAGGAGATGTCGCTCGAAGCTTTCTTCAAGAGCATGTCGATCACCAACGCGCTCCGCTCCGCCTATATCGAGGGCGTCACGGAGATCTGCCCTGCCAACGGCAGCTTCCAGGTCAAGTTCGATCCCGACCGCATCGCTCCCGATGACCTGATGGGCCGGCTGCGGACACTGGAGCAGGCGGCGGACCGGGCGGAGAAGCGGCTGGAGACCCGGATCGTCGAGGTGCCGGTCTACTACCGCGATCCCTGGACCACCGAAACGCTGATGCGCTTCCGCGAGCGGCACCAGGATCCGCAGAGCACCGATCTGGACTATGCGGCACGCGTGAACGGCTACGACACGGTGGAACAGTTCATCCACGCCCACCACGCCTCGCCCTGGTTCGTGTCGATGGTGGGATTCGTCGCCGGCCTGCCCTTCCTCTACCAGCTGGTCGAGCGGTCGCGGCAAATCCAGGTGCCGAAATACCTGCGCCCGCGCACCGACACGCCGAAGCACACCATCGGCCATGGCGGCTGCTTCGGCTGCGTCTATTCGGTTCGCGGCGCCGGCGGCTACCAGATGTTCGGCATCACGCCGATGCCGATCTACGACCCGACCCAGAAGGTCTCCTACCTGCGCGACTTCATGGTGTTCTTCCGCCCCGGCGACATCGTGAAATGGAAGCCGATCGACCGCGAGGAATACGACGCCATCACCGCCGACGTCGCGGCCAACCGCTATGAGCCGCGCATCCGCAAGGTCACCTTCGACCTCGACGGCTTCAACGCGGACATCGACGGCACCAACCAGCGGCTGATGGAGACCCTCCATGGCGTTTAAGGTTCTCAACCCCGGCCTGCTGACCACCGTCCAGGATCTCGGCCGGCCCGGCTATTTCCATCTCGGCATCCCGATGTCGGGCGCCATGGACCGCTACGCCCTGCGCGCCGCCAACCTGCTGGTCGGCAACCCGGAAGGAGCCGCCGCCCTGGAAGCGGTCTTCATGGGGCCGCAGCTGGAGTTCGAGGTGGACGCCACCGTCGCCGTCACCGGCGCCGACCTGCCCGCCCGCGTCGATGGCGAGCCGCATCCGGCCTGGACCGCCTTCCCGGTGCGCGCCGGACAGGTGCTGTCCTTCGACTATCTGAGGGGCGGCGCCCGCGCCTACATCGCGATCTCCGGCGGCATCGACACGCCGCCGGCGCTGGGCAGCCGCTCCACCTACATCATCGGCGCGCTCGGCGGCTATCACGGCCGGGCGCTCGCGACGGGCGACATGGTTCCGCTGGGCAAGCCGGGGGCGTTCCGCCACGGCACCGAGGTTCCCGAAGCGCTACGCCGCACGGTGGGCAAGAGCGCCGAACTGCGCGTTCTGCCCGGCCTCTACTGGCGTCTCATCACCGAGGAGGCCGGGCGCAACTTCTTCGAGGACAGCTGGAAGGTGGCGCCGGAGGCCGACCGCATGGGCTACCGGTTCCGCGGCGGCCGCCCCTTCACCTTCGAACCGCGCGAACAGCCCTTCGGCGCCGGCTCCAACCCGTCGAACATCGTCGATGCCTGCTACCCCTACGGCTCGATCCAGGTGCCGGGCGGCACGGAGCCCATCGTCCTGCACCGCGACGCCGTGTCGGGCGGCGGCTATTTCACGCTGGGCGCGGTGATCTCCGCCGACATGGACCTGATCGGCCAGATGCAGCCCCACACCGGCGTGCGCTTCGTCAAAATCGACATGGAACAGGCGCTGGCCGCCCGCGCCGACGAGGCCCGGCGGCTGGACCTGCTACGCGAAGCCCTCGCGTGACCGGCCGGGAGGCGGCAGCGGCCCGCCGCCTCCCCCCAACTCTTTTATAGCTCTTTTAAAAACATCCCCCGTCCGTCCCATCCCATGCCGTGGAGACCCCTCGCATGAACGCCCTCGCTCGCGCTCTTGTCGCCGCCACAGTCCTTGGAAGCAGCTTTGCCGCCCTGCCGGCATCAGCCGCCGAGTGGTTCCCCTATCCGGCGGTGGAGGTGACGCCCGCCTTCTCCGCCGACGGCCGGCCGAAGGACATCTCCTACAGCCCGTTGCCGAAGGCCGCGAAGAAGTGGGACATCTGCGTGTCCTTCCCACACATGAAAGACGCCTATTGGCTGGGCGTCGATTATGGCGTGGTCGAGGAGGCCAAGCGGCTGGGGGTGAAGGTCAATGTGGTGGAGGCCGGCGGCTACACCGAGCTGAACAAGCAGATCAGCCAGATCGAGGACTGTGTCGCCCGCGGCGCCAACGCCGTGGTGATCGGCGCCATCAGCTTCGACGGGCTGAACAATCTGGTCGCGGAGCTGGCGAAGAAGAACATCCCGGTCATCGACGTCATCAACGGCATCTCGTCCCCGGCGCTCACCGCCAAGTCGCTGGTCTCCTTCCACACCATGGGGGCCGAGGCCGGCCGCTATCTTGCGGCCAAGCATCCGGCGGGCAGCCCGCCGGTGAAGGTCGGCTGGTTCCCCGGCCCGGCCGGCGCCGGCTGGGTCGAGGCCGCCAACAAGGGCTTCATGGAGGCGGTGGCCGGCTCCGCCGTGCAGGTGCTGGAACCACGCTATGGCGACACCGGCAAGGAGGCGCAGCTGCGGCTGGTGGAGGACGTGCTGCAGGCGACGCCGGACATCAAATATGTCGCCGGCACCGCGGTGACCGCCGAGGCGGCGCAGGGGCTGCTGCGCGAACGCGGCCTGAGCGACAAGGTCGGGCTGATCGCCTTCTACATGACGCCCGGCGTCTATCAGGGCATCAAGCGCGGCTTCATCCAGGCGGCACCGGCCGATTCCATGGTCATCCAGGGCCGGATCGCCATCGATCAGGCGGTGCGCGCGCTGGAGAAGACCGATCTGGTCCGCCATGTCGGCCCAAAGATCTTCGTCGTCGACAAGAGCAATGTCGGCACGGTGTCCCGCGACACCATCCTGCCGCCGGACAATTTTGCCCCCGTTTTCAGCGTGAAGTGACCTCCCAGCCCCCATGCGGACGGGCCCGACGGTCCGCATGGGCGGCATTCCACCCGGAGCACGCGCATGTCCCCTCCCGTCCTGATCCGGACCGTTGCCCTGACCAAGCGCTATCCAGGCGTCACCGCGCTGGATCGCGTCGATTTCGATCTGCGCGCCGGCGAGGTGCATGTGCTGTTCGGGGAGAACGGCGCCGGCAAATCGACCCTCATCTCGCTGCTGGCCGGCGTATCCGCCCCCAGCGAGGGCGAGATTCTGGTGCGCGGCCATCATGCCCGCTTCACCGGCGTCGCCGACGCCCGAGCCGCCGGCATCTCCGCCGTCTTTCAGGAATTCTCGCTGGTCCCGACCCTGACGGTGGCGGAAAACCTGTTCCTGGGCGACGAGCCACGCAAAGGCCCGTTTCTCGACCGCCGGGCGATGCGGCGCAAGGCCACCGCCCTGTTCGCCGACCTCGATTTCGCCATCGACCCCAGGCGGCTGGTCGCCACGCTGAGCCGCGCCGAGCAGCAGATGGTCGAGATCGCCAAGGCGCTGCACGGCGAGGTCGGCATCCTGATTCTGGACGAGCCGACGGCCTCGCTGACCGACCGCGAGGTCGATCACCTCTTCGCGGTGATCGCCCGCATGAAGGCCCGCGGCGTCGGCATCGTCTACATCTCGCACCGAATGCAGGAATTCGCCCGCATCGCCGACCGTGTCACCGTGCTGCGCGACGGCCGGCGGATCGGCACCGTGGCGATGGCCGACACCAGCGAAGCGGCCCTGCTGGAGATGATGGCCGGCCGCGCCATCGCCGAGATCTACCCGTCCATCGCCCACAATCCCGGCGAGGTCCTGCTGCGGACGCAGGGGTTGCACGCCTGGGGTGTCCATGGCGTCGATCTGGAGGTCCGCGCCGGCGAAGTGCTGGGGGTGGCCGGCCTCGTCGGTTCCGGCAAATCGCGCAGCTTCCGGGCATTGATGGGCCTGCTGCCGGTCCAGGCCGGCCGGGTGACGGTGCGGGGACGCGACGTCACCGGTGCCTCGACCCGCGACCTGATGCGGGCCGGCCTCTGCTATGTACCGCCTGACCGCAAGACCGAGGGGTTGCAGTTGGCCTTCAGCACGCGGGACAATCTGGCGCAAGGGGAGCTGGCCGGTACGCCGAGCCGCTTCGGCCTGCTGCCCTGGCAGCGCATCCGCAGGCGGTGCGAGGCGACCGCCGAACGGGTCGAGCTTCCGGTCGCCTATCGCGGCCGGGCGGCCGGCCAGCTGTCCGGCGGCAATCAGCAGAAGGCGTTGTTCGGCCGCGCGCTCGGCCGCGACTACGACCTCTACATCTTCGACGAGCCGACCGTCGGCGTCGACATGGGCGCCCGCGCCGCCATCTACCGCCTGATCCGCGAACTGGCGGAGGCCGGCAAGGCGGTGGTGGTGATCTCCTCCGACCTGCCGGAGGCGATGAACCTCGCCCACCGCCTGCTGGTCTTCGCCCATGGCCGCATCGCCGCCGAACTGGAGGGCGACGCCATCGGCGAGGCGGCCATCCTCTCCCATTTCTTCGACCCCCTTCCATCGGCTTCCGCCCCATCGGTTTCCGTCCTCGATCAAGAAGCGAGACTGCCCGCATGAGCGCCACCTCTGCCGCCTCCCCGCCGTCCGGCGCTGCTCCGGTCCCCGCTCCAGCCACCGTCCGGTTGCGCTTGGCCGGACGGGCGCTGTTCATCCGGCTGGGCGTGCTGCCCTTCTTCCTGGCTGCCGCGCTGATCGTCTTCGCGCTGGCATCCGACCGCTTTCTGACCACGGACAACCTCGTCAACGTGATGCGCCAGTCGGTCTATCTGGTCCTGGTGTCGCTGGGGCAGATGATGGTGCTGATCACCGGAGGCTTCGATCTGGCGGTCGGGGCGACGGTCGCCCTCACCTCCGTCGTGTCGGCGCTGGCGATGGCGGCGCTCGGCCAGATGTTCCCGGATGCCCCTATTCTGGTGATCGCGCTCGGCGCGCTGGCCGGATTCGCGGTGGCGGCGCTGGTCGGTCTGGCGAACGGGGCCGGCGTCGCCCTGTTCGGCGTCTCGCCTTTCATCATGACGCTGGGCGTCAGTTCGGTGGCGGCCGGCGGGTCGCTGTTCCTGACCGGCGGCGTCCCGGTGTCGGGACTGCCGGCCGAGTTCGCCGACCTGTTCGGCTTCGGCCGCTGGCTGGGCATCCCGGTGCCGGTGCTGGTCGCCGCCGTGGCCGTCGCCATCGCCTGGGTGGTCATGACGCGCACCCGGACCGGCGCCCACCTCTATGCCGTGGGCGGCAATATCAAGGCGGCGAAGCTGTCGGCCATCCACACGGGCCGGACGCTGGTCGTGGCCTATGTCCTGTGCGCCCTGATCGCGGCGCTGACCGGCCTGCTGCTGACCGCAAGGGTGGAATCGGGCGAGGCCAATCTCGGCGGGACGCTGGCGCTGGAGTCCATCGCCGCCTGCGTGATCGCCGGCGTGTCGCTGCGCGGCGGCATCGGCCGGGTCGAGACCGTGGTGCTGGGCGCCTTCTTCATCGTGCTGGTGCAGAACGGCATGAACCTCGCCCAGATCGGATCCTACCTGCAGATGGTGCTTCTCGGCGGGCTGCTGATCCTGGCGGTGATCTTCGACCAGATCCGCTATCGCATGATGATGACCGCCTGAGCCACGTTGCCCGGCACGTCGCCTGCCGATTCCGTAGAAAAACCACTTCAGCATCCAAACTGTTACCGGGGCGTTTAGATTTTCTTCAGTGAATCGCTGTGTTATTGCAGTTGCCACAAGCAAATGCAGCGCCGGCGAAAGGTCCCAGATGCCTGACACCCTGAAGGCCGACGCCCCGTCCGCCCCGCTCCTGACCATTCCCGACGCACTCGCTTCGGAAGCCGCGGCGGTGATGCTGAGCGGCGACCCGGGCGCGTTGAAGGCCGTTCAGGGGAAAATGGCGGCGGCCCTGGCCGGACAGGGCCTGCCGGAGTCGTCGGCGGGCACGCTGGTCGATGGCTGGATGCATGACTTCACCGCCGGGCTCGGCGCGCAGGCGACGCCGGATGCCGCCATTGCCCAGGCGAACCGGATCGCCGCCGGTGCCGCCGCGCGGATGGCGCAGGCGACGCAGGAAGCGGCCTCGCTGACCGGCGAGCAGCGCATCGCCAGCGCCTTGGCGCAAGGCCAGGGACACGGAACGGAAGCACTGACCGCAAAGGGCACGGCATCCGACCTGTCCGCTGCCCTGTTCAACGGGGTGATGGACCCGCTCGCCCGGCCGGCGGGTGCGGCGGACCCGATTGCCGCCCTGTCGCAGGCCCTCAATTCGCCGCCGTCCCCTACGGTCACACCAGTGGCGGCACCGCTTTCCCCGGCCGAGCAGCTGACCGCCGCCCTGGCCTCGGGCTCCGGCGTTCAGGAGGCGGTGAAGGCGGTGGGGGCCGGGCAGAACGGCCACTTCGCCGACACGCTGGAACGCGCGCTGTCCAGCGGCGCCGACTCCACCGCCGCCGTGACCGCAGCGAAGGAAACGAGTGCCAACAGCGAGGCCCTGACCCATTCCACCACGGTCGGACAGTCCGAAGGCGCCCGCATGCTCGCCGCCCTGTCCTCCGGCGGTGCGGAGCCCCACGCCGCCGCGAACGGTGCCGCCTTCGCCAGCGTCCTCAATGACGCCCTGACGCAGGGGGGATCGCCGGATGCCGCCCTCGCCGCGTCGGTCAGGGCGCAGACGGAGATGACCGCCAGCCAGAACGCCGCCGCCGTGCCGCCCAAGCCGACCGACGCGCTGGTGGCGTCGCTCGCCTCCGGCCGCAATGTCGGTGAAACCGTCAAGTCCTTCGCCTCGGCCGCCGGCATCGACCCGACCGCAGCCGGCGGATTCGGGCAGGCCCTGGGCAGCGCCCTGTCCAGCGGGCACGAGCCGTCCGGCGCCCTGGGCACGGCACGCCAGGACGTCGCCGCGGCATCGTCCCTGTCGGCCGAGACGGCGAAGGGGGTGAAGGCCGATCCGCTCGTCACGGCTCTCGCCAGCGGGCAGAATGTCCAGCAGGCCGTTCAGGCCCTCGGCGGCTCCGGCGCCGCCTTCAGCGCGGCGCTCGGGCAGGCCCTGGCGGAGGGACGGCCCGCCGGGCAGGCGCTGGCGGCAGCCCGTCAGGCCGCCGACACCGTCCAGCAGAACACCCAGGCCAGCGAAGTCCCGGTGTCGGCGCAGGACAAGGCGATTGCCGACCTCGCCAACCCCGACAAGGCGGCAGCCCCCAAGGAGGCCGGCGAAGCCAAACAAGCTGCCAAGGATGCTGCCAAGGACGGGGCCCAGCACAGCGACAGCGCCGACGGTAAGGCCGCCGAACAGGTGGCCGATGCGCAGGCGAAGGACGACGGCGGAAAGGAAAAGGACGGGAAGGACGCCAAGGCGGACGATAAGGCGGGCGACAAGGGCGATGCGAAGGCCGACGCCAAGGAAAGCACCGGCGACAAGCCAGCGCCCGATGCATCCGCCGATGGAAAGCCGGCGGCACCGGACGCCTCCCCGCAGGCGGCAAAGCAGGCGGCGTTGAGCGATGCCGCGCCCAAGGCCATCAGCTTCGATCTGCCCGGCACGACGGACAAGGGCACCGCCACGAGCGACGCCGCCGCCCACTCCGCCACATCGACGGACGCACGGCCGGCCGTCTCCGCCCCCTCGGTGACGAAGGCGCTGAGCACCAGCGATGCCTTCGCCGTCGCGGCGCAGAGCCAGCAGCGGGCGGTGCAGTCGGTGGTCCGTGCCGTCGAAAACGCGTCGTCCGACACCTCGGGCACCACCACGCCGACCGTAACGCCGACGCTGCCCGCCACCCCCACCGTCCCGGCCGAGCACCACGCCGCGGCACCGACCCTGTCGGCATCCTTCGACGCGGCGGCCCTGGCGAAGGCTCTGGCAATCGCCGAGGGAAGCGCCGCTCCGGCCGGCTTCACCGTCTTCCACCTGATCGAAGCGATGTTCCGGCCCGGCGAGACCGGCAGCAGCGTGGTCGGCGTCGCGGTGGTGGCGAACCAGGGGTCGCAACTCGGCATCTGGCAGTACAGCGTCGACGGCACCAGCTGGAGCGCGGTCGGATCGGTTGCCGAAACGGCGGCACTGGTGCTGCCGGGCAATGCCCTGCTGCGCTTCCTGCCAGCGGCCGGGGCCTCGGGACAGGCGCCCGCCCTTGAACTGCGGGCCGTCGGGAACGAGTGGACCGGCGGCTTCAGCGGCGCCGAGCACCGGCTGTTCACGCTCGACGGAACCGGAGGCACCACGCCCCTGTCCTCCGATGTGGCAAAGCTGTCCATCGACGTCACCTCCGTCAACGGCGCCCCGGTGGCGACCGGCGTGCAGGCCGTCCTGGACGCCGTGGCGGAGGACAGCGGCAACCCGGCCGGCGCCTCCGTCTCGACCGTGTTCGGCAAGCTGTTCTCGGACCCGAGCGATGCGGTGTTCAGCGCCACCGGCGACGGTTTCGCCGGCATCGCCGTGGTCGCCAATCCCGGCAACTCCGCCCAGGGCGAATGGCAGTACTGGAACGGAAGCAGTTGGGTCGCGGTCGGCGCGGCGTCGGACGGCAATGCCCTGCTGCTGTCCGCCGAGACCATGCTGCGCTTCCTTCCCGTCGCGAACTGGAACGGGCAGCCCCCCAGCCTGACGGTGCGACTGGTCGACGATTCGGCAGGCGCCCTCGTCAGCGGCGACCGCGTCGACCTGAAGAGCCTCGGCGTCGGCGGCATCACCCCCTACAGCGTGTCGGCCATCCAGCTCGACACCCGCGTGACCGCCGTCAACGACGCCCCGATCGCCACCGGAACGACGGCGACGCTGGCGCACATCGCGGAGGACGCCGCCAACCCCACCGGGGCGACCGTTTCCACCCTGTTCGGCAGCCTGTTCTCCGACCCCACCGATGCCGTCGCCGGCGGATCGACGGCGAATGCCTTCGCCGGGGTGCTGGTGGTCGGCAACGCCGCCACGGCGACGCAGGGGTTGTGGCAGTACTGGACCGGAAGCAGCTGGGCCGACATCGGCGCGGCAAGCGCCGGCAACGGCCTGCTGCTGGCCGCCGGCACCGCCCTGCGCTTCCTGCCCGCCGCCGACTGGAACGGCACCACCCCGGCCCTGACCGTGCGGCTGGTGGACAATTCGCTGGGAGCGATCACCAGCGGCGAGCATGTCACCGCGACCGCGGGCGGCGGAACCAGCCGCTTCAGCGCCGGCACCATCACGCTGAGCGGCAGCGTCGATGCCGTCAACGACGCACCGGTCGCCACCGGCACCGCGGCAACCCTGCCGGCCATCGCCGAGGACACCGCCGATCCGGCCGGGGCCACCGTCACCAGCCTGTTCGGCAGCCTGTTCTCCGACGCGGCCGACGCAGTGGTTGGAGGATCGTCGGCCAACGGCTTTGCCGGGATCGCCATCGTCGGCAATGCGGCGACCGCGACGGAAGGCGTCTGGCAATATTGGACCGGCACCGCCTGGGCGGCCGTGGGCACGGTGTCGGAAGGGTCGGCCCTGGTGGTCGCCGCCGCAGACCTGCTGCGCTTCGTACCTGCGGCCGACTGGAACGGCACCACCCCGGCCCTGACCGTCCGGCTGATCGAACAGGGCGCCGGCACCACCGCCACCGGCGGCCATGTCGACCTGACGCACGGCGTCGGCGGCAGCACGGTCTACAGTGCCGAGACCATCGCGCTGACCGGCAGCGTCACGCCGGTCAACGATGCCCCGCAGGTCACCGCCGACACCACGGCGCTGTCGACGGTGAAGGGCGTGGCGGTCGCGGTCACCGGCCTGTCGGTGTCGGACATCGACGCCGGTTCGACTCCGCTGCTGGTGACCCTCTCCGCCGGACACGGGACGCTGACGCTCGCCGATGGCGGGACGGACGCCGTCATCACCGGAAACGGCACGGACACCGTTACCATCCGGGCGACGCTCGCCACCATCAACAGCCTGCTGGGCGCCACCAACGGGCTTCTCTATACCGCGACTTCCTACACCGGCGCCGACAGCATCCATGTCCTGGTCGACGACCAGGGCGGTGGCGGCGCCGGCGGACCGCTGACCGCCAGCACGTCCGTCGCCGTGACGGTGGCGCCGCCGAACGCCTCCCCGGTCCTGGCCGACACCGACCTCTCCCTTTCCGTTGCAGGCGAGGCCCTCGCCGCGCCCACGGCGGGAACCGCGGGCATCGCCGTGTCGACGCTGGTCGGCCTGAACGGCAGCGGCCCGGCGAACGTCACCGACGGCGACACCGGTGCGGTCACCGGCATCGCCCTGGTCGGGACCAACGAAGCCTACGGGCATTGGTGGTTCTCGACCGACGGCGGTTCGAGCTGGAGCCTCGTCGGCGCCGTCAACGACAGTGATTCCGCCCTGCTGCTGCGCTCGACCGACCGGCTCTATTTCCAGCCCAACGCCTCGGTTCCCGGCACCATCAGCGGTGCCCTGACCATCCATGCCTGGGACCAGACCAGCGGGACCGCCGGCACCAAGGTGACGATGGACACCGGCGCCGGCAGCGCCTTCTCCACCGCGACCGACAGCGTGACCCTGCACCCCGGCGTGCTGGTTCCGAACGGCTCCTTCGACAACGGGCTGACCGGCTGGACCTACACCGGCGGCGCAACAGTCGGTTCGACCGGCGACGGCCATGAGGCAACGCTCACCTCGGCGAGCGGCCAGACGCCGACCCAGCTGGAGGATTTCCTCGGCCTCAGCCATGGTTCCATCGCCAGCGCGACCGGGACGGTGCCGTCCGCCGGCCATGCGATGAAGCTCGGCACGACCGTGACGGTGACGCAGGACACGACGCTGACCTTCGACTGGTCCTTCACCTTCTCCGACAACGCCTCGTACCACGACTTCGCCTTCGTCAGCGTCAATGGCGTGGTGACGCTGCTGGCCAAGGAGGCGAGCGCCAGCGGCAGCTTCAGCGTGGTCGTTTCGGCCAACAGCACCCTGTCGCTCGGCTTCGGCACATCCGACACCGGCGACAACAGCGTCAACCCGATCCTGCGCGTCGACAACATCAAGCTGACGACGGTCGCCAGCGATCCCATCGTGCTGGATATGACCGGCCACGGGCTGGCCCTGCGGCCGCTGTCCGACGGCGTCCATTTCGATGTGACCGGCGACGGCGTCGCCGACAGCACCGGCTGGATCGGGGCCGGCAATGCCCTCCTCGTGCAGGACAGCAACGGGAACGGGCGGATCGACGATGCGCACGAACTGGTCTCGGAACAGTTCGGCAGCGGCTTCAACAGCAGCCTGGAGGCGCTCGCCTCCCTCGACCGCAACCATGACGGCCGCCTGGATGCGACCGACGAGACCTTCGCCACCCTGAAGGTCTGGCAGGATGCGAACGGCGACGGCGTGAGTCAGGCGACCGAGTTGCGCGGACTTGCGGAGGCCGGCATCCGCTCCATCGCCACCACCGCGAGCCCGAGCGACGCCAGCCTGGCCGGCAGCCGCATCCTCGGCACCACCAGCATGACGATGGCTGACGGCAGCAGCCATGCGGTGGCCGGCGTGGCCTTCGATGTGAAGGCCGCCTCCGCCGCTCAGGTTCAGGTCCAGCCGCAGGCGATAGCATCGGGTACCAATTTCACGGCTCTGCTGACATCAGGCCTGGGCCTGCCTGCGGAAGGTACGGTTGTACCGCAAGATTCTTTCTCTCATTTGTCGGATTCGACTGCGGCATCTCACGTCTTCGATCAGCACCATTCACAAAACGCCGATACACAAAGCGTGCATCATATCACAACACCCTAATGCTACTGACAGATTTAGAGGATTTATTAGGAATTTGAACACTGTTTTGTCTTAAAGCCCTATAAGGGTTGTCGGCTATGTTCGCCATTGTCGCAAGCCCGTAAGCTTTGGTCGATGGCGAGCCCCAGGACCCCCATGCGTAAATCCTTCATTTCTATTGCGGTCTTGCTTCCGCTGATCGCCTGGGGGGCGCAGCCTGTGCTTGCGTCTCCGCGCGAGGACGTGATCTCCCTGATCGGCAAGGCGACGGAAACCCATGACCGGCTGAGGGGGGCGGAGGCTGCAGCCGAGTCCGCCCGCAACGCTCTGCGGATCAGCCATGGCGGCTGGTACCCGACGCTCAGCCTGTCGGCCAATGGCGGGCGGGAGACCACCAACAAGCCGGCCGGCCTTCCCAATACCGACCTGAACGCCAAGCAGCTTTCTGTGCGCGCGACCCAGCTGATCTGGGATTTCGACGCGACCAACGCCGACATCCGGCGGGCGCAAGTCTCCGTGGTCCGCGCCGACATCGCCGTGGAGCGCACCCGCCAGGAATTGCTGGTGGAGGGATTGAGCGCCTACGCCACTCTTGTCCGCGCCCACCGGCTGCTCGTCTTCTCCCGCCAGTCGGAAGACAACATCCGCCGGCAGACCGGCCTGGAAGAGGTCCGCCTTCAGGAAGGCTATGGCTTCTCCACCGACGTTCTCCAGGCCAAGAGCCAGCTTGCCGGCGCCCAGGCCCGCCGTGTCGCGGCGGAAGAGGCGATGCAGACCGCCCTCAGCCGCTTCCAGGCCTATTTCGGCCATGTGCCCTTCCAGTTGGACGGCGCCGAAGTGCTGGCGATGACCAAGGCCGCGCTGCCGCTGTCGATGGACGCGGCGGTCGATGAGGCGCGCCGCCACAACCCGCGCCTCCAGGAACTGGCGCTGACCACGGCCGCCGCCCAGGAGGCGGTGGCTTCGGTGCGCGGCCGCACCCTCTATCCGCGGGTGGAAGGCTATGTCGAGCGAAACATCAAGAGCGACGTCGCCGGCCAGCCGGGGCGGCAGGACGAGCTGCTGTTCAAGCTGCAGGTCACCTTCTCGCTGAACACCGGCCTGACCGCGATCAACAGTGTCCGCCTCGCCGAAGCCGACCTGCGCGCCGCCGACGCCAACTGGGCCGACCAGGAACGCACGGTGCTGGAAACCGTCCGCAACAGCTGGAACCGGCTGGAGAGCGCGAGGTCGCAGGTGAAGCTGCTGAACGATCAGGCCAGCCTCGCCGCCGGCTTCCTCGACGTGGCGCGGGCGGAACGCGAATTGGGTTCGCGGTCGCTCATCGACATCCTGTCGGGCGAGACGACGCTGATCAATGCGCGCAGCGATGCCGCCGCGGCGGAGACGGAACTCGTTCTCGCCGGATACCGTCTGCTGGCCGCCATGGGACGTCTGACTGCCGCCGACATCCAGACCAAGCCGATGCCGAAGCTGGCGGCGATGGGGCGCGGCCTGTTCGACGGCTCCGGCAAGACCGAGCCGTCACCTCCTGCCAACCGAGACACCAAGCGCAAGCGCGGGAAGGGAGACCAGCAATGACCGGCGGCGCCATCGGACTGCTGCTCCTGCGGCTGCGCTCCAACCTGCAGCTGACGACCCGCGTCTTCGCGGCCTCGCTCGCGGCCAACCTGCTCGGCCTCGCCTCGTCCTTCTACACCATGCTGGTGCTGAACCGGTACGTGACGCACGGCGTCGATTCGACACTGGCGGCGCTGACCGTCGGGGTCGTGCTGTCCATCGCCTTCGAACATCTGTTCCGCCACGTCCGCCTCGGCATCGCCGGCCGCATCGGCCGCGCCGAGCATGACCGTCTGGCGATCGGCGCCTTCGGCATCCTGCTGACCGCGCGCAGCGGCGCCGGCTCGGCGGAGGGCGACGCCGCCCGGCGCGAGGCGATGCGGGCGCCTGAGCAGATCGACGCGGCGCTCGGCTCCGCCAATCTGGCGACGCTGTTCGACCTGCCGTTCGCGCTGGGCTTCATCCTCGTGGTGGCGCTGGTCTCCTGGCCGCTGGCGGCGATCTGCGTGCTGTTCACCCTGCTGTCGATTGCCGCCGGCCTGCTGGCCCAGGCCGACATGCGGGCGGTCGGCCGCGATCTGGCCCAGGCCGGTGCCGATGCGCAGGGTCTCGTCACCTCCGCCATCGTCGGCCGCGATGCTGTGGCGCTGTTCGGCGGCGCCAAGCCGCTGCTCGGCGACTGGCAGCGCGCGGCGAAAACTCTCCGGGCCCTGCGCGAACGCATGTCGATGCGCCAGGGCCGTGCCCAGTCGATGGCGCAGAGCCTCCAGGCGCTCCAGGGCGTGGCGGTCATCGCGACCGGGGCCGTACTGGTGGTGCGTGGCGAGCTGGATGTCGGTTCGCTGATCGGCGTCAACCTGCTGGTCGGCCGGGCGCTGGCCCCCTTCACCCGGCTGGCGCAGATCGGGGAATCGCTGGCGATGGCCCGGCAGGCGCAGAGCCGGCTGGAGCAGTTCGCCCGCACGGCGGTGGAGCCGCCGACCGGCACCAGCCTGCCCCGCTATGGCGGCACGCTGGAGCTGCGCGACCTGACCTACACCCCGGCCGGTGCGGTCACCCCGCTGCTGCGCCGCCTGTCGCTGTCGGTTCCCGCCGGCAACATCCTGGTGCTGAAGGGGCGGAACGGCTCGGGCAAATCGACGCTGATCCGCCTGATCGCCGGGCTTGCCGATCCGCAGGAGGGCGCCGTCCTGGCCGACGGCGTCGACATCCGCAAATTCGCCCCCCTCTGGTGGCGCCAGCAGACCGGCTATCTGCCGCAGGAGCCCGTCTTTCTCAACCGGACCATCCGGGAGAACCTGCTGCTCGCCAATCCGCGTCTGTCGGAGACGGACTTGCAGGCCGTCCTGCACCGCGCCGGCGCCGAACGTGCGGTGGCCGACTGCGCCCAGGGGCTCGACACGCCGCTGCGCAATTTCGGCCAGGAGCTGCCGGTCGGGCACCGGCGCCGGCTGGCGCTCGCCCGTGCGCTGGCGGTCGGCGGTCGGCTGATCCTGCTGGACGAGCCGACCGACGGTCTGGACGCCGAAGGCACCGCCGTCGTCTACCGCACGCTGATCGAGTTGGCGCGCGCCGGCCACACGGTGGTCATCGCCTCGCACGATCCGCGCATCCTCCAGGGCGCCTCCCTGGTGCTCGACCTCGATCAGTCGCAGGATTTGGCCATGAGCCGTGACCCGGCCGGACTGGTGGCATCATGAAGCCGCTTCCCCTGCTGACCCGCAAGCGGGCCGCCAGCCCCACCCTGCCCCCCGGTCTTTCCCCCAGCCTTAACCTGGGCGCAGCAGCAGCGGCACCGGCACTGCCCTTCGCCACCGCCACGGCGCCGGAGAGCGAAAGCCGTTTCGGCGACGGTCTGTTCGCCGTCAGCATCGCCGCCTTCCTCGCCGCGCTGGGCTGGGCCTCCATCGCCGAACTGAACGTCTCCAGCAGCGCGCCCGGCGACGTGGTGCCGCTGGCCTACAACCAGTCGGTCCAGCATTTCGAAGGCGGCATCATCCGCGACATCCTGGTGCAGGAAGGCGATTCGGTGAAGGCCGGTCAGGTGCTGGTCGAACTGGACCAGACCAAGACCCGCGCCGACCTGGAAGAACTGCGCCTGCGCCTCGGCTCGCTCTCCGCCGACATCGCCCGGCTGGAGGCCGAGGTCACGCGGCGCGACAGCATCGACTTTCCCGAGACGCTGACCCGCGAGCGGCCGGATCTGGTGGCGCAGACCCGCGACCTGTTCCGCGCCCGGCGCGACCGGCTGGCCTCCGACCTCGACATCCAGCGCCAGGACATCGTCCAGCGCGAGCAACAGGCGGCTGCGGTCCGGGCGCGCATCGCGAGCTCCCAGGTGGCGCAGGGCCTGATCCGCGAACAGCTGTCGATCAGCGAAAGCCTGCTGAAGCGGGAAATCACCAACCGCATGAAGCATCTGGAGCTTCTGCGCGACGACGCCCGCATCACCGGCTCCATCGCCGAGGACCGCGCCACCCTGGCCCAGGCCGAAGCGGCCCTGGCGGAGGCGCGCAGCAAGCTGGTGTGGATCGGCCGCAAGTATGAGGAAGAGGGCCGCAACGCGCTGGACGAGGCGCGGCGCAACCACAACGAGTTGTCGCAGCGTCTGACCCGCTACCAGGACAGCCTGGACCGCTCCAGCATGCGGGCGCCGATGGACGGCATCGTCAAGACGCTGGCCGTCTCGACCAAGGGCGCCGTCGTCAAAGCCGGCGAGACGGTGGTGGAGCTGGTGCCGCGCGACGGCAATCTGGTGGTGGACGCCCGCCTGCCGGTGCAGGACATCGGCTATGTCCGCGCCGACCAGCCGGTGGTGGTGACGCTGGCCGGCAGCGACGCCTCGCGCTTCGGCCATATCGAGGGGCGGGTGCGGACGATCAGCCCCGACACGCTGCTCGATGCCAACAAGCAGTCCTACTACAAGGTCCGCGTCGAACTGCCGGTGACGCGCTTCGACTATGGCGGCAAGACCTACGAGCTGTTCCCCGGCGTGCGGGTGACCTGCAGCATCCTGACCGGGCGCCGCACGATCCTCGACTACGTCTTCTCGCCGGTCCTCAACGGCCTCCAGCACGCGATGCAGGAGCGGTGAGGATGGCTGCGATCACGAGACTTATCCCTCCCCCGAGGATCCCCCGATGCTGAGTTCGCTCCAGCCCCGTTCCCGGCAGCCGCTGCGCTGGTCACACATGACCAAGAAGGCGCGCTTCGCCCTGATCCTGGCGGCGGCGATGCTGGTCACCGTTCTGGTGTCGCTGGTGGTGCGCGCCGGCTTCCTCGGCGAGCGCGCCGGGGAGCCGCTGGCGCTCGCCGTGGTGGGACCGCTGAGCGGACCGGACGCGGCGCTCGGGCTGGCGCTGCGCAAGGGTGCCGCCCTGCGGGCCGACACCATCAACGCGGCCGGCGGCATCGGCGGACGCCCGGTGGAGGTCAGGCCCTTCGACGACGAGGGCGACAAGGGCAAGTCGCTGGAGATCGCCCGGCGCATCGCCAACGACCCGGCAATCGTCGCGGTGGTCGGTCATACGCCGGACGCCACCGACAGCGCCGCCGCCATCTATGCGCAGAAGAAAATCCCACTGATCGCGCCACGCCCGCTGGTCCGCCCGGCGGACGGCACGCCCAGCCCGTGGCTGTTCAGCATCGGCTTCGACCGCACCCACGAAATCCGCTTCCTCGCCAACTATGTCCGCAACGTTGTGGGCGAACCGACGGTCGCCATCATCCGCGAGGACAGTGAGCAGGCGGCGTCGCTTGCCGGCCAGTTCGACACCATCCTCCAGCGCTTCGGCACCAAGCTGGTCAACCAGTGGACCTACGCCCCCGGACGCGGCGGGGCCGGCGCCCTGCCGGCGCTCGCCCAGGCGGTGAAGGAACGGATGCCGACCGGCGCTATCGTCGTCATCGGCTCGGCGGTGGACAGCGCGCGCGTGGTGGTCGCCTTGCGCGACGTCGGCGTGCGCAACCTGATCGCCGGCAGTTCGGAGATGGCGACCGCCGCCTTCCGCACCGAGATCGTCGCCCAGACCCAGGCGAACCCCAAGGCATTGACGCCAGAGGCCTACGGCCATGGCCTGCTGGTCGCCTCGCCTGTGCTGTTCGACACGGCGAACGAGCGGGCGCAGCGTTTCTATGGCCAATATGTCAAGCGCTTCAACGCCGTGCCCGACTGGGCGGCGGCGCTGGGCGCCGACGGCGTCGATCTGATCGCCGGCGCCATCGCCGCAGCGCCCGCCAGCACCGGCAAGCCCGACGGCGACGCGGTCCGTCTCGCCATCGCCAGCCATGACCGTGCCGAGACCGCGGTCCAGTCGAATGCCGGAACCTGGACCTTCGACGCCCGCGGGCAGGCGACCCTGCCGGTGATGATGGCGACCTACAACGGCTTGAACCCGGTGGCGGCGCTGACCCAGCTGCAGCCGATCCGCGAGGCCGGCGTCTCCAACTTCCTGGAGGAGGTGCAGCGCGGTCGGGCGCTCTACGTCAACGACCGCTTCATGTACAAGACGGACGTCATCTACACCGGCGTCCAGCTGCACGAGATCCGCGACCTCAACCCGGACGCCAACGAAGCAACGCTGAATCTGACCATCTGGTTCCGCTACCGCGGCGCCTTCAACCCGGCCGACGTCGCCTTCACCAACGCGGTCAAGCCGGTGGAACTCGGCAAGCCCTACCGCGAGGAGCGCGGCGAGGTCACCACCTACGTCGCCTACCGGATCGAGGGGCGCTTCTCGCTGAACTTCTCCGACCAGCGGCCGCCCTACGGCAGCCATTCCGTCGGCGTCAGCTTCCGCCACCGCACACAGAACCGCAACACGGTGATGTTCGTCACCGACGTGCTCGGCATGTCGCTGGTGAACACCAACGACTTCGTGGAGAAGCTGAAGGCGATGGCCGCGGCGGAAACCGCGTCGGCCGCCGACCTCAGCCTCGCCGACCGCTTCCGCCGGGCGCTGGAAGGCGAAAGCGAAAGCTCCACCCTGCTCGACCAGCTGCGCGCCAAGCGGGTGCTGGCCCCGTCGCCGGGCTGGCGGCTGTCGCGCGCCTGGATTTCCCAGGACGTCACCAGCGTCAGCAGCGAAGGCGATCCCAACTATGTCGGCTTCGGCCGGCCGCAGCCGGACTTCTCCCGCGTCGATTTCGGCGTGGTGGCGACGCCGGATGCGCCCGCGGCGCGCGATTTCATCCACCGCGACTTCTTCGTCTACATCGCCATCTTCAGCGCGGTGCTGGCGGTCTTCGCCGCCTTCATGGACCGGCGCGACCGCGGCCAGTTCTGGAAGATCCAGACGCTGTTCATGCGCATCCTGTCCTGGCCGCTCCTGCTGATGTCGGCCGGCAACATCGTGCTGGACCAGGCGGTGGCGACGCTGCCGGCGAGCGGCATCGCCATGGTGGTGAACGGCATCAACGTGCTGTGGTGGATCGTGCCGGCCATCCTGGTCGACCGCACGATGGAACGCTTCGTCTGGACCCCGCTGGAGATCCGCACCCAGCGCCGCATCCCGGCCATCGTCCGCCGCTTCTCCACCCTGATCGTCTTCGGCTTCGCCGGCTGCGGCATCATGGCCTTTGTGCTGAAGCAGCCGATCACCAGCCTGCTGGCGGCCTCCGGCCTCGTCGGCATGGTCATCGGCCTCGCCATCCAGGCCAACATCGCCAACGTCTTCTCCGGCATCATCCTCAACATCGAACGGCCGTTCCAGATCGGCGACAGCATCCAGATCACCGACGTCGTCCGCGGCGTCGTGGTCGACATGACATGGCGGACGGTGCGGGTGCGCAACGTCGCCGGCTTCATCGTCGCGATGCCGAACGCCAAGGTGTCGGAAGCGACCGTGGTCAATTTCAGCTCGGTCGAGCGCGTTTCGATGAAGCTGGAATATTTCGCCGACGCCAGCATCGACCCCGGCCACATGGGCGGGCTGCTGACCACGGCATTGCGCGCCACCGACCGGGTGATGCCGAGCGACACCGGCGGGCTGCCCTTCGTCCGCTATGACGGCTTCCGCGCCGTCAACGGCCAGTGGCTGTGCAAGTACAACCTGTTCTTCTGCGTCAAGGACCACGAGGCCAGCTTCGCCGTGCCCGAACTGGTCTGGCGCTCGGTCTACCGGACGCTGGCCGACGCCGGCATCGACCCGACCCCGCCTGACCTGTTGGAGGCGGGCGCCGCCGCCGCGGTCGTCACCGCAGCCATCCCGCACGCGACCGTTCCGGCATGAGCAGGAGCATCCCGATGACACGCCCCCTCCGCCGCTGCCTCGCCGCGGCGACGCTGCTGCCGGTCCTGCTCGCCGGGTCGGCCTGCGCCCCCTTCGGCAGCGAAAAGTCCGCCGCGATCCTGGAGCGGGTGGGCGACGGCGATTACGACGTCGGCATCCGCTACCCGTCCAAGCGTACCCGCTATGTGATGATCGTCGAGGAGGACGAGGAGTCCTTCGCCCTCGCCAACCGCCCCGTGACGGGCCGGGCTGCCGACGGCACCGCGCCGGCTCCGGCAGCGGAACCGGCCGCCCCGCAGCAGAACGACCGGGTGCTGACCCCCTGCACCGGGGCGGCAGGCAACTGGTACCGCCACACGCCGGCCGGCTATGTCTGCGCCGGTGGGGCGGGCGGCTGACCATGAAGCGCACGGCTCTGACAATCGCCCTGCTGCTCGCCGGCTGCGCCGCCGACGGGTCGATGCGGCGCGTCACGGATGGCGGGACGGATCCGGCCCCGATGCTCCGCATCGTCGCAGATGCCGAGGCCAACGGCCGGCGTCCGGTGGCCGTCGACGTGGTCCGGGTGGCCGACGGCGCCCTGGCGCGCCGGGTCGGCTCGCTCGACGCCGCAGGCTGGTTCCGCGAGCGGGCGGCCCTGAACGGCGAGGCTGCCGGGCGGATCGCCATCGCGTCCTGGGAGCTGGTTCCCGGCCAGAGCGTGATCCTGCACAGCCTTCCCCCCTTTGCCGCCGTACCCACCGCAACCATCGTCTTCGCGCGCTACGGCATGCCGGGGGTCCACCGCCAGTCGCTGGACGGCATGAGCGCGCTCGACATCCGGCTGGGACGCGACGGCTTCACCGTGGCTCCGCTGCCGAAGGACACCGCACCGTGACCGTACGGCCCGCCCCCTCGCCCTCCGCACCTCCGGCCGCGCCCGCCGCTGCCACCGTCGTTGCTGCCGCCGACGCGGCGCGCGCCGCCGGTCCGGGTGTCCTGGCGCTTTTCCGCGCCTTCCATGCCGACCTGCTGGCCGCCTGCGCGCAGGACCAAGCCCCGGCCGGGTCGGTGGCCGAGCGGCTGGTCGCAATGCTCCACGGCATGAGCGCCTCGGCGACCGCCCAGGGTCCCGCCGCCCATGGCACCGTGGTGAAGGCGGCCTTCGCGATGGCGATGCTGGCGGACCGGGCGCTTGCCCAGGTGAAGCCGGCCGACGCAGTCGTCGCCGGCCGCCTGTTCGGTGCGAACGCCACCCTGCAGACCCTGTTTGTCCAGGCCGACGACCTGATCCGCCAGGGCGCCAAGGCCGACCGCGGGCTTGCCGCGGTTTATCTCGCGGCCCTGGCCCTCGGTTTCCCCGACGATGCCCAGGCGGCGGTGCGGCGGTCCCCGCTGCACCGGATCGTCACCGGCAGGGAGGGCGGAACCGAGCAGCCGCAGGCCGGCCTCGCCAGCCGGCGCGCCTACGATCCGCCGATGGGTGCGGTGGTCGGCGGCTTCCGCCCGTCGGCGCGGCGCTGGTGGGTGGCGGTCGGCGGCGTGGCGGCGCTGTTCCTGCTGGTGTCCCATCTGCTGTGGTCCACCGCCGTCAACGATCTCCAGCGTGACCTGCGCGGCGCCCGGTCCGCGGTCGAGGATATGGGGCAGTCATGGTCCTACTGATCCTGACGATTGAACTTGTGATCTCCAGCATCGGTTCGGCCATCGGCTGGATCCTGTCCTTCGTCTTCGCCTATCTGCCCTTCCTGCTGGCGGCCCTGCCGCTCTATATCCTCTATCGGGTGGCCCGGTCGGTCTGGCCGACGCTGCGCGCCCGGCTCCGCCGCCGGCGCAAGCCCGCCAAGGCCGCGGCCCGTGCCAAGGCGCCGGCGCGCAAGCCCATGCCGTCCTCGGCGCTCCATGTTCGGGCGGAGGCGCCGCCACCGTCGAAGGCAGCCCCCGGCAAGCCGCCGCTGGCCCGCACCTACAATGAAGGGCTGGAAATCCTGGCCCGGCAGATGCGCGGTCCCCTGCGGCGCGGCGACATTCCCTGGTTCCTCGCCTTCGGCGTCGGCGGCCCGGCGCTGCTCGCCACCGACCCGACCCATGTGCGCTGGCCGGAAGACGGCAACACCGAGAACGGCTGCTGGTGGTTCTGCGAAGGGGCGGCGATCCTGCATGCCGGCGCCGATTCCGCCGATGGCACGAAACTGGACGCCTCCTGGCCGTCGCTGGTCGCGGCGATCCGCAAACGGCCGATGCGCCGACCGCTGGACGGCATTCTGCTGTTGGTCGGCGCCGACGAGCTGCGCGCCGCGGCGGAGCGCGAGGCACCGCGCCGGGCATTGGCCAAGCGGGCGGAGTCCCTGCGCGCACGGCTGCGCTCGATCCGCGACGAGCTGGGCATGGTCTGCCCGGTGCATGTGGCGGTGGTGCGTGCGGAGTCCCTCGACGGCTTCGGAGACCTCTGCGCGACGATTCCCGCGGCCATGCTGGACAGCGTTCTGGGATGGACCAGCCCGCATGACTGGCTGGCGCCTTTCGAGCCCGCCCGTGTGGCGGAAGCCTTCGACGCCATCCAATCCGACCTCGCCCTGCTGGAGGCCGACGCGCTCGCCGGTGTGACCGCCGCCGGGACCGCCTGCGTGCGCCTGCCGCTTCTCCCGGCATCGCTGGAGACGCTGCGCCATCCGCTGGCACTGTTCCTGGATGGTGCGCTGGGCGGAGACGAGGCTTCCGAGCCCTTCCCGCTACGCGGCATCGCCCTGACCGGCGCCTGTGCGACCGCGACGGGGGGACGCCGCCCGGCCTTCGCCCGCGACCTGCTGCCCGGCCGTGCCTTCGCCGAGCCCGGCTATGGACGCCCGTCGGAAGCCGCCTTTCTACAAGGCCGCCGGCATCGCCGGATCGCGCAGGCCGCGCTGGCCGCCTCCGTGGCGGTCCTGTCGGTCGCCGCCTGGCAGGGCTTCGCCGGCGTATCGGCCGGAAGCGCTGCGGTGGCTGCACCGGTTGCCGACCTGCGGCGGGCGCTGCTGTCACGCGACGCCCTGGTAGATGGTCCGATGATCGGCCCCATGGTCGGCCGCGTGATCGCCGCCACTGCCGTGATGGAACGCGACCGGCTGGCAACGCCGCTGCTGCCGACCTCGCTGTTCAGCGGAGTCGACGAGGACAAGCGGCGGCTCGCCTCGGTCACCCTGCGCCGGGCGGTGCTGCGGCCGATCCGCGACGCCCTGCTGCCCAGCTCCGCCCTGACCGACCTGCCGCCGGTCACCAATCCCCGGCGCGTCGAAGATCTGCCGGCCTTCCGCCGGCTGGCCGCCCAGCTGGACCGCATCGGCGGCCGGCGCGGTGCGCTGGAGCGCTATGACCGCTTCCGCCGCAACAGCGGGTTCGACGAGTTGCTGGCGCTGGCTGAAAGCGTCTATGACGCCGTGCCGCGCCCGCCCATCGTGGCGACCGACGGCTTCATCACGCGCATTGCCGCCGGGGCCGACCTTCCCAACCTGGATGCCAGGACCATCGCGGTCGCCCTGCGGGCTGAGTCGGTGCAACTCGCCGCTCCGCTGGCCGAGGAACTCTACACCCGCAATCCCCTGCGTCTGCGGGCACAGGCCTTGGCCGACAGGCTGCGCGACCTGCCGCAATCGCCGAATGAAGAGGATGTCGCGGACCTCGGCCGACTGGTCGATGCCGTCACCGAAGCCGCCGGCTGGCCGATTGCCGCCGCCTTGCAGGATCCCGCGCGCGGCTTGCCCGATGCCGTCAAGTTGGCGCTTCAGAAGGCGGCGATGGCCGACCTTCCCGGCCGCGATACCACCGACCGCGTCACCGAGGCGCTGTCCACCGCGGCCACCGCGGCCCGTGCCGCCGTCCTGGCGCTCGACACCCCGTCGGCCGGACGCCTGCTGACCAGCGGCGAAGGCGGCGCACTGTCCCTGAACCCTGCGGTCGCCGCCCTGCCGTCGCAACTGGTCGCTGCCGTGGCGGTAAAGCCCAAGGACGAACCGCCGCCGGCCAAAGCCGCCGCTTCCGAAAGCAAGCCCGCGGCCCCCGCTCCGGCGGCACCGGCCGTCGAGCAGCGCCCCACGCCGCCTGCCCCTGCCCCTGTGCCTGCTGCCGTGCTGGCTCCCGAGCCCGTTCCCGCGCCGCCCAAACAGGTGGCGATCGCCAGCCCGCCGCCTGCGCCCTACGAGGCTCCCCCGCCAGCCCGGCTGCCCCCGCTGCCGCCATTGCCGGCCCTTCCAATCCTTCCCGCGGAGCCTGCGGCGCCTGCGCTGCCTGCGCCCGACGCGGCGGCGGCAAAGCTCGATGCAGTGTTCTCCCAATCGCTGGCCGGACGTTTCCCCTTCGTCCGCCCGGATCTCGCCCGCGGTGCGCCGGATGCCGATCCCAAGGACGTGCGCCGCTTCTACGAGCAGCTCGACGAGAACCGGGCCGCCGTCATGAAGACGGCGACGCCTGAAATCGCGGCCTTCCTCGAAAAAATGGAGGCGGTGCGTCCCCTGTTCGACGCGATCTCCCGTTCGGCACCGGTCAGTGTCCGTTTCGGCTACGGCACCAACCGGGCGCAGGAACTGGGGGCGGAGCACATCATCGACTGGTCGGTGCGGTCGGGGACCAGCGCGGTCGGCGCCTCCGCCGGTTCCGACGCGCTGGTCTGGAAGGCGGGGCAACCGCTGCTCCTCAGCTTCCGCTGGGCCGCCGGTTCTCCCTATCGCCCGAAGAACGCCATGGCGAGCGAAGCGGAGGCGGCGGCCGGCGATACGCTGACGCTGGTCGAGCGCGGCCCCTGGGCATTGCTGCGGCTGTTGAAAGGACGGTCGTCCTCCACAAGCGGCGACGGCGCCCTGCTGCGGATCGTCCTGCCGACCCAGACCATCGGCGGCGAGCCGGTGCGCGATACGGTTCTGTTCATGACGGCGTCCATCGCCGCCGGATCGCGATCCGCCCTGCCGGCGAAGGCCTTGGACCTGCCGTCCCGTTTCCCTTCAAGGTAGAGCGAGTTGCTAATCGCAAGAAAAGCTAATGTTGGCTTTGGTTACATTTCGCGACAAGCCGATCCATGTCCCTGCAAAAATTCCTAGCAACCCTGATAGTGACTTAACATGTTTTTAATCAATAAAATTGTATCAATAGACTACATTATATAGGTGAGCAGGTGGGCATTTCCTGCCAAGCTTTCCGTTTAATTATCATTAACCAATTTCTTCGCTGCCTTGTGCAGCCAACGCCTTTCGTTTGTCAATTGCTGTGACTGCAATTGACGATTGGCTGACGCCTTCCACTGGAAGGCTCGGCCCAGCGGCGCCGACCAAGCGGAAACGTGCGGTTTGCGTCGAAGCATCCACCGCAGATCAACTCTTCCCGACCCGAGAAAGGTTTCGGATCATGGTAGACCGTAAGAAGCGCGCCCAGGACCTGATCAAGTATCACAGCTACGCCTCGGGTGCCTTCGGGCTGATCCCCGTTCCGGGCGCCGACGTCGCCGCCGTCAGCGCGGCGCAGCTGAACCTCGTCCACAAGCTCGCCAAGCTTTATGGAGTCGAGTTCGCGCAGGAGCGGACCCGTGCCATCGTCGGCGCCCTGCTGGGCGGCGTCATGCCGGGGGCTCTCAGCTCCAGCGTCCTGGGCTCCGCCGTCAAGGCCGTCCCCTTCATCGGCACCGCCCTCGGCGTGGCGGTGATGCCGGCGCTGTCGCTGGCGGCGACCCGGGCTCTGGGGCAGGTGTTCGCCCAGCATTTCGAGACCGGCGGCACGCTGCTGGATTTCGACATCGATGCGATGCGCGACTATTTCCGCAAGGAGTTCGAGGCCGCCAAGGGTGAGACCACCGATGCTCCGGCCGCCGCACCGCAGATGGACGAGCAGCCGGTCCAGAAGGCCGTCTGACGCCTGAACGCCGGGCAAAGAAGGAAGCATCGCCGTGTTCGAGCTGATCTATATCGGTCTCTGCCTGCTGGTCGGGTTTCTGGGGATCGGCCGCCGCGGCGGCTTCCTGCTTTACGCCTTCCTGGCGGTGGTTCTGACGCCGCCCGGCGCCCTCCTCGTCATGATCCTGCTCACCGGCCGCCGCAAGAAGCTGGCCAAGGCGTGACCGCAGCCATGACCATGCTCCCTCCCAACGCGCCTCGGCGACTGCCGGCACTGCTGCTGGCCCTGCTGGCGCTGCTCGTGCTGTGCACTCCGGCCCGCGCCGAATATTGGACCGTCGCGTCGGAGGACCATTTCCCGCCCTACAACTATTCCTTCAACGGCAACCGCACCGGCATCGACACAGAGATCGTCAACGCGCTGCTGAAGGAACTCAACGTCACCCCGGTCCATCGCCCGCTGTCCTGGACCGAGGTGGTCCAGTCGATGGACGAGAACACCGCAGACATCGGCTTCCAGTTCATCGCGTCGCCGACCCGCTTCGCGCAGTACAACATGATCGGCCCGTTCCGCACCGGAACGACCGTGTTCATGGTGCGCAAGGACTCCAACATCACCTTCGACCGGCTGGAGGATCTGACCTCCTACCGCATCGGCGTGGTCGACGGCTTCTCCTACGCCGCCGACTTCGATGCGGCCACATATCTGGAGAAGGTTGCGTCGAGCAGCAACGTGGTCAATTTCCGCCGCCTGATCCTCGGCCGGGTGGACGTGATCGTCGGCGACCTGCATGTGCTGAACTACATGGCCAAGCAGGACGGCCGGCTGAAGGACGTGCGCGTGCTGCCCAAGCCGGTCGGGCTGATCCCCCGCTACATCGCCCTGCCCAAGACGCGCAAGGAGAAGGCGGAACGGCTGCAGGCCGCCTTCGTCAAGCTGCGCGACAACGGGACCATCGCCCGCATTGTCGACGGCTGGCTGGCGGAGTGACCGGACGATGGCCAAGCACATGCCCCCTCCCAGCCGACCGCCGTCCTCGCTGCTGCCGTTGATCGGCCTTGCCGACCGCAGCATCCTGACCCGGCTGGTCATCACCGGCTGCGTCGCCGCCACCGCCAACCTCATCAGCCTGATGAGCCTCAGCGCGGAGCTGAGCGGCTGGATGCGCGGCGAGGTGCTGGACACCCCCTTCCTGATCTTCTGTCTGTCGCTGCTGGTCTCCTACGCGTTTGCCAAGCGTTTCGTCTCCCTGACGCTGACGACCGCCTTCAGCGCGCTGGCCGGGGTGCGGCGGCGCTTCCTCCGCCACGTCACGCTGGGCGGCCACGCCGACATCCTGGATTTGCAGGCCAAGCGGTCCTTCGATCTCGGCAATCACCATCTGGAGCGCATCGCAGCATTGCTGCCCAACCTGTCCATCGCCGCCAACATGATGCTGGTGGCGGCGGTCGCCTACCTCTACCTGTGGACCCTGTCCACCGTCGGCGCCACGCTGCTGCTGGTGGCGGCGCTGCTGGTCGGCGGCTGGTACGTGCGCGAGGCGCAGCGGACCCGCTCGCTGCTCGGCGATGCCAAGGAGTCCGAGCTTCGGATGCTCCAGGGCTTCTCCGAGCTGGTCGGCGGCAATGCCGAGGTCAAGCTGGGCAAGGCGCGCCGCGACGAGCTGTCCCAGGCGGTGGAGGCCGATGTCGCCCGCTGGGAAGAGCTGAAGCGCCGCCACGGCCGCAATCTGGGCGAGCTGTTCTCCTGGATCGCGACGATCATCATCGGCTTCTCGGCGGTCTTCGTCTTCATCTTCCCGCGCATGGGCGCGATGTCGGTGTCCGAACTTCCGCTGGTCACCTCGGTCATCCTGTTCCTGGCCCGTCCGCTGTCGAAGTTCCTCAACGCCGTTCCCGACTATGTCGCGGCGGAGGATGCGGCGGCACAGCTGACGGCCCTGCTCGGCACCATGCCGGCGCTGGAATACGAGCCGTCGCGCACCGCCCGCGCCCCGCGCCGCTTCTCCAGTATCGAGCTGCGCGGCGTCAGCTTCGCCTACCGCGCCGGGCTGCGGCCGGAACCCTTCGTGATCGGTCCCATCGACCTGACCATCCCGGCGGGCAGCGTGGTCGGCATCGTCGGTTCCAACGGGTCGGGCAAGTCCACCCTGCTGCGCGTCATTCCGCTGCTTTTCCATCCCGACGAGGGGCAGGTGCTGCTCGACGGGCAGCCGGTGGAGACCGACCGGCTGGAGGCCTACCGCGACCTGTTCTGCGCCGTGTTCCAGGACCATCACCTGTTCACCCGGCTGCCGCAGGGGCCCGGCTTCGACGCCGAGCTGTTCCGCGAGATGCTGGCCTATCTGAAGATCGACCATCTGGTTCCCGACACCGGCAACGGACTGCTGAACCGCGACCTGTCGAAGGGGCAGCGCCGGCGCGTCGCCCTGGCGGTGGCGGTGGCGGAAGGCCGGCCGGTCGTCATCCTCGACGAATGGACATCCGACCAGGATGCCGAATTCCGCACCCGCTTCACCAACGAGATCATCGGCAAGCTGCGGGCCATCGGCCGCACCGTGATCTTCGTGTCGCACGACGGCGACGTGTCGTCGGTCTGCGACGTCACCATCCGAATGACCAACGGGCGCATGGACATGCCGGCCGCGACGGCCACGTCCCGACCCGACATGGGTTCCGCTTCGGACCCCGCCATGGCTTGCTTGCAGGAGACCGCGTGATATGGCTGACCAGGCCTTCACCATCGACGACGCCGATGCGCTGCCGAAGCCGAAGTCGCGCCTGCGTGCGCTGCTGGCCCACTGGTACGACGAACACCGCCGCTCCCTGCTGTGCACGCTGCTGGTCGGCATCCTGATCTTCCTCTATTTCGCACCGTCCATCGTCGTCTTCATCCCGGCGGGCCATGGCGGTGTGCTGTGGAAGCGGTTCCACGAGGGCACCCAGATGGGGCCGGCGCTCGCCGAAGGCGTGCATGTCATCTTCCCCTGGGACAAGATCGAGGTCTACGACCTGCGCCTGCAGGAGGACACCCGCTCCTATTCGGCCATCGCCAACGACGGCCTGAACGTCAGCATCGAGATCACGGTGCGCTACCGCCCCTATGCGGAGATGCTGGCCGCCCTGCACAAGAATGTCGGCCCGCGGTATCTGGAAGTCCTGCTGGTGCCGGAGGTCGGGTCCGTGTCGCGAGAGATCGTGTCGCGCTTCAAGGCGGACGAACTCTACGCCCACCGCCGCCTGCGGGTGCAGACGGAGACCTACGAGCAGGTCGCCGACCGCGTGATGTACGCCCAGCTGATCGGCGCCGAGAATGTGCCGAAGCCCGACGGGCGGACCAAGACCGGCTATCTGCTGATCCAGGACATCCTGATCCGCAACGTCGCCCTGCCCGAAGCGATCATGGCGTCGATCGAACGCAAGATTCAGCAGGACCAGGCGGCGCAGGAATACCAGTTCCGCCTCCAGCGCGAGCTGTTCGAAAGCCAGCGTAAGCAGCTGGAAGGCCAGGGCATCCGCGCCTTCCAGGAAACCGTGCAAGCCAACCTGACCGAGAACTACCTGCGTTGGCGCGGCATCGAGGCGACGCTGGAGCTGGCCCATTCGCCCAACGCCAAGATCGTCGTCATCGGCAACGCCGCCAGCGGCGGGCTTCCGCTGATCCTCGACGCCGCCTCCAACCAGAACCCCCTGCCGGCCCCGGGGGCCACCGCCGCCGCGCCGGGCGCACCGCCGGCTTCGCCGAACGCCAAGCTGACCTCGGTGCCCACCAGTGCCGCCGTGCCGCCGGTCTCGCAGCTGCCGTCGTTGAGCGGAGAGGGAACGCCGGGCCAGACCCCCATCGGTCAGATGCCGAGCCTGAACACCGGCGGCGGCGAATCGGCCCCCGCGGCCGGACATCCGGCGGCCCCTGCCCCGACTCCGGCCGCCAAGCCGGAACCCGCGAAGGACGGCTCCAAGACCGCGGCCTCGGCGCCGATCCTGTCGAAGGTGTCGCCGTCCAAGCTCCTCGACATGATCCAGTCCAAGTGAGGCGGCGATGGATCTCTGGCGCATTCTAAGACGCGAGGCACTGCGCAACATGCAGCCGCTGCTGCTGCTGGCAGTGCTGGCCGCGGCGCTCAACCTCGCCCTGCTGACCTCGCTGAACGACGCCCTGCTGGTGCTCGACGATCCCGAGGGCCTGCAACGTCTGCTGATCGTCTTCCTGCTGTCGGCCTTCCTGTGGCGGATCGCCCAGGGCTGGATGATGAACGCGGCGTCCAAGCGCATGCAGGCCGCGCTCGCCATCCTGCGCGTCGACCTGCTGCGCCGGGCCGTGGCCGCCGACCTGCCGGACGCGATGGCGGTCGGCTCCTCCCGCCTCGCCCAGGTGGCGGGAGGGGAGTTGCAGATGCTGGCCCAGGCGGTTCCGACCCTGGTCATCAGCTTCCAGTCGGTCGCCGCCATCCTGCTGTGCCTGCTGTATCTCTCCACCCTGTCGGGTGCGGCGGTGCTGATCGTGCTCTGCTTCCTGGTGGTCGGCGGCATTCTGATCGGACGCTCCGTCATCCGGCTGGAACTGATGTCGGAGACGATCCACGAGGCCGAAGGCGCCCTGTCGGAACGGTCCGAGCACATCCTGCAGACCTTGCGCGAATGCAAGCTGAACCGCCGCCGCGCCGCCAACGCGCTGGCCGACGCGACGTCCTGCGCCGAAGCCCTGCGCAAGGAACGCCACCGCTTCGGTGCGGAGTACAGCCATTACTTCACCATCAGCGAGCTAACCTATTACGCCGCACTGGCCGGGATCATCTTCCTGCTGCCGGCGGTCACCAACACCGACATCGCCACGGTCATCCTGGCCGGTCATGCCGCCGCCTTCATCGCCTATCCGGTCATCACCATCGTCGCCTCCTACCCCTCCTACATCAGCGCCGAGACCGCCGCCCGCTCCTATCTGGCGGTGGAAGCGGAGCTGAAGGCGGGGCCGCAGGCAGTCACTCCGGGCCGCAGCAACGGCATGGACGATCCCTTCTCCACCATCGCCCTGGAAGGAGCCACCTTCCGCCATATGGGGCGTGACGGCACGGGGTCCTTCACCGTCGGCCCGGTGGACATGACGGTCGAGCGCGGCAGCGTCGTCTTCATCACCGGCCACAACGGTGCCGGCAAGAGCACGCTGGTCCACATGCTGCTGGGTCTCTATCCGATCCAGCGCGGCAGCCTCTCGGTCGACGGCGTGACGGTCGGGCCGGACGGCCTCGCCGCCCACCGCGACCGCTTCGCGGTGGTCTTCTCCGACAGCCATGTGACCCGCCAGCTCTATGGTGCGGCGACGCTCGACGACGGCTTCGCCGAAGAGCTTCTCGACCTGCTGGAGATGTCCGACAAGGTCGCCATCGACGGCCGTGCCTTCACCACCGTCGATCTGTCGCAGGGCCAGAAGAAGCGCCTTACCCTGATCGCCGCTCTGCTGGAGCGCAAGCCGGTGCTGGTGCTGGACGAGTGGGCGGCCGACCAGTCGCCCTATTTCCGGCGCAAGTTCTACCGCGAAATCATTCCCTGGATGAAGGCGCGCGGCATCACCGTGATCGCGGTGACCCACGACGACGCCTATTTCGACGCGGCCGACGTGCAGTTGCAGGTCGACCGCGGCGGCATCCGCCAGCTCATCGCCACGGTTCCCGCGGGCGGCATTCCTGCCCCCGACCTTCTTCCCGTCTCTTCCTGAGACGGGTCCACCCCTCCCCTGCCCCCATCACCCAGACGCGAGACAGAGGCACACCATGATCCTTCTCACCGGCGGCACAGGCTTTCTCGGCGGTTCCTTCTACCTCGACGCCGTCAAGAACGGGACCGCAGCCGACTATCTGCTGCTGATCCGCGGCGCCGACGAGGCCGCATGCCGCGCCCGTCTCGCCACCAACCTGAACCGCCACAGCGACCGCGCCACGGCAGAGGCCGCCGCCCGCCTGTGCCAGATCCTCCCGGGCGATCTCCAGTCGGTGGCGACCAGCACCGATCCGCGGCTGGATCAGGTGACCAAGATCGTCCACATCGCCGCCGACACCTCCTTCGACAGCCGCCAGTCGGTGTGGGAGATCAACGTCGACGGCACGCTGGCACTGGCCGGCCGCGCGCGCAAGATGCGCCACCTCCAGCGCTTCCTGCACATCGGTACCGCCTTCTGCTGCGGCGAGACCCCGCATATGGAAGTGGTGAAGGAGGCTCCTGCCGCCAGCCACACCGCCCCCCATATCGCTGAATACACCCGCAGCAAGGCAGCGGCGGAGCACGCGCTGGCCGCCGGCTTTCAGGACCTGCCGATCGTCGTCGTCCGTCCGTCCATCGTGGTCGGCCACACCACGCTCGGCGTCCGGCCCAGCGCCAGCATCTTCTGGTACTACCGCCTGATCGACCGGACCGGCCTGCTGCCCTGCAAGCCGGACGGCTTCATCGACATCATTCCGGTGGACTGGGCAACGGCCCGCCTGCACGACCTGCTGAACAAGCCCGACCTGAAGCACAAACTCTACCACGTCTCCGCCGGCGAGGGTTCGCGCACGATGTGGACCGACTTCGAGGAGGGCTTCGCTGCCCATGGGCATCAGGGCGGCCCGCGCCCCTACGCCCGCTTCGACCACAAGGGGCCGGAGGGTTGGAAGCCGTTTGACGCGGCCTTCAAGGCGGCGTTCCCGCAGCGCGACCTCCTGAACCGGACGATGGCCGTCGGTGCCCGCAAATACCATCGCTTCATTGCGCAGGACATTGCTTTCGACAACAGCCGCCTGCTGGCCGAAGGCTTCGCCCCGCCGCCGCGCTTCAAGGATTATCTGGGCGTGTGCCTGTCCAGCAGCGACGCCACCATCGGCGAGCAGTTCGTGGACGACGCCAGCAGCTTCGAGTTCGATGAGGCGCTGATGGCCACGTCGGTCGCCGCCTGACGCGGGTCGTCTTTTGAAGGGACTGAAGCCATGCCGCTCCTCATCCCCACCCGCCTCGCATCCAGCCCGATCCACGGGCTGGGTCTCTTCGCCGAGGAGCCGGTCGCGGCCGGCGTGCCGGTGTGGCGGTTCGATGCCCGCATCGACCGCCTCTTCGCCCCCGACGACGCGCTGCTGGACGAGTTCTCCCAGCTTTCCCGGCTGGTGGATTTCCATGGCTGCGTGATCGACGGGGTCGGCGTCCTGCTGCCCGGCGACGACGCCCGCTTCCTCAACCATGACGACGAGCCGTCCATCGGCCGGGCCGACCCCGGCGACTGGCGGCTCTTCGTCACCCGCCGCGCCATCGCAGCCGGCGAGGAGATCACCTGCAACTACGAGGACATTTGCGCCGATGTCCGCGAAGCGGGTGCGGCCAGCTATCTGTCCGCCAGTGATCTGCACGGAACGCCGGCATGACGCCGCGCGCGTCGCATCACCCCCTGCGGACCAGCATCGTCGAACCCGCCGCCCTGACGCCCGAGCGGCGGGCGATGATGTTCGCCCTGCTCAGCGTCTGGTTCGAGGGGTACGGCGAGGAGTATTTCAACGAGGAGCTGGGCGACCTCGACCACTGCGTCCTGCAGGAGGATCCGGAGACCGGCGAGTTGGTCGGCTTCGCCACGATCTACCGCCAGGAGGCGGAGATCGCCGGCACCGCCGTCGGCGCCTTCCACACCGCCCACTGCATTCTGGAACGGCGCTTCTGGGGGTCGAACGGGCTGGTGCGCGCCATGGTCGCCGAAATGGTCGGGCGGGCGCGCGCCGACCGGTCGGGGCGGCTGTGGTACTGGAGCTACAGCGCCGTCGGCTACCGCTCCTACCGCTACATGCCGATGCTGTTCACCCGCCACACGCCCAGCGCGGACCGGACGCTCGACGACCTCGACCGGGCCTTGCGCGACCATATCGGCCGCGAGTGCTTCGCGCACTACTACGACCCGGACACCGGCACCGTGGACTGGAAATGGCAAGGCTACGGCCTGACGGAGGAGGCCCGCGCCATCAGCGAGGCCAAGCTCGACAGCCCGGCGGTTGCCCAGTTCCGCCACCTCAACCCGCGCTGGGCCGACAGCGTCGAAATCCTCTGCCTTGCCCGCCTGACCGACGACAACCTCACCCCGTTCGGCCGCCGCTGGTTCCCCGTCGCCCAGACGGCCTGACGCCCGCCGCCCTTTCCCGGAATGACCATCCCGATGCGCCCGATGTCCTCTCTCTCCATTCTCCGCACCGCAGCCCTGGCCGGCACCGCCGCCGGCGCCATTGTCGTCGCGCTTCAGGCCGCCCCGGCCCTTGCAGAGGCCGAGTTCAGCCTGACCATCGGCGGCGACGCCTATTTCCAGGGCGCCTATGTCAGCCAGAAGCAGGACAGCGGGCTGCGCTCGACTGAGTTCTCCAACCGCCTGCGCCTGACCGTCACCCCGTCGGCCACCACCGACAACGGGCTGACCTACGGCGCCCGGCTGCGTCTGGTCTCCGGCAACGGCGACCCCTCGGTGTCGAGCCGGACGGTGGAGAACGACCGCGCCTTCCTCTTCGCCAACGGGTCCTTCGGCACCATCCAGGCCGGCGTCATCAACGGGCTGTCCGACGAATACGGCATGATCGGCCCCAACACGGAGGGCATCGCCGGCAGCCCGGACAGCAACGGCATTCTGTTCCTCCACGGCTCGTCCACCTACGCCGCCCTGCCGCTGGCGGCGACCAGCCTCCGCACGCTGGTGTCCTACGACACCGGGACCAAGTTCATCTACATCAGCCCCAGCTTCGGCGGTTTGCAGGCCGCGGTGTCCTACACCCCGCGCACCGGCGAT
Organism: Azospirillum sp. A29; assembly: GCF_042604625.1. Taxonomy (NCBI): domain Bacteria; kingdom Pseudomonadati; phylum Pseudomonadota; class Alphaproteobacteria; order Rhodospirillales; family Azospirillaceae; genus Azospirillum; species Azospirillum sp. A29. The sequence goes on along the minus strand of NZ_CP170460.1, from coordinate 1,350,258 downwards.
TCGAACACGTCGATCAACCGCCGCAAGGTGGATGCGCTCGGCGATGCGCTCGCCTTCCGCGACGTGGTCGAAGCGGGTGCCGCCTTCCAGAACAGCTTCGGCGACGTGACGGTGGAGGCCAGCGCCTTCTACCAGACCGGCAAGGCGGTGCGGCAGAGCGACGGCATCGCCAGCCAGTCCTTCGAAGATCTGAACTCGTTCCATGTCGGCGCCAATGTCGGCTACGGGCCGGCGAAGGTCGGCGTCAGCTACGCCTACAGCGGCGACAGCGGCTATGCCAAGGGGACCGCGCAGTCACGCGACCAGCAGAACCTGATCGTCGGCGCCCAATACACCAGCGGCCCGCTGCTGTTCGCCGCCAACTATATGCGCGCGCTGGGCAACGACATGGCGACCATGACGACGCCGGCCAAGGCCGATGTCTGGCAGGGCGGCGTGACCTGGACCGTCGCCCCCGGCCTGACCACCGGGCTGGAGTATGATTATGTCCGCTCGACCCTGTCGGGCGCTGCTGCCAGCGGCGGCGACCTGACCGACCGCGCGCACATCCTGATGCTGGACACCCGTCTGGCATTCTAAGGGTCCGGACAAGCGCACCCTGACGGGCCGGCCCGAATGCCGGCCCGCCGGAACCCCGGAGCTTTTACGGCACTGCACGCCACGCACCGAATTCCGTTCCGCTCATACGTTCGCGACCCGTTTTCGCGGCACTATATCTGTGGTAGAATCCAACCGCTGTTTATAAGAAAAAAATAATCAGGGGTTGGTGTGGATATGACCTGTCTGGAGCCGGCAATGCCATCAGTGGTGTCGCCGACGGCAAGCTTCGATCCGTCACAGCTCCTGGAATTGACTCAAAAGGCGCGGGCATCGCTTTACATCTTGCGGAACCGGGACGGCCGGCTGGGAGCTTCGAGCCTTCCCCCGGATCTTGCCGGCGGCGAGCTTATCCCTGTCGCCACCCTGCCACCGCTTTATCCGGAGTGGCTGGGCGACCGCGCCTTTCAGGAAACCCATGGTTGCCGCTTCGCCTATGTGGCCGGCGAGATGGCACGCGGCATCGCCACGCCGGCCATGGCGGTGGCCGCCGCCCGTGCCGGCCTGCTGGGATTCTACGGCAGCGCCGGCCTGTCGCCACAGCGCGTGCAGGAGGGTATTGCCGAAATCCACGCGGCGCTGGGCACCCAGGTGCCGAACTGGGGCGCCAACCTGATCCACAGCCCCAACGACCCGGAGCTGGAAACCGCCGTCTGCCGCCTGTTCCAACAACAGGGTGTGCGCCGCGTCTCGGCCTCCGCCTTCATGGCACTGACCCCGTCGGTGGTCGAGCTGGCCGCCAGGGGGTTGAGCCGCGATCCGGCCACCGGTGCGGTCCGGCGCCTGACCCACATCTTCGCCAAGGTCTCGCGCGCCGAGGTCGCCCGCCAGTTCATGGCTCCGGCCCCGCGGCGCATGCTGGCCGATCTGGTCGCCCAAGGCCTCGTCACCGCCGAGGAGGCCGAACTGGCCTCCACCGTCCCGGTTGCCGAGGACATCACGGTGGAGGCCGATTCCGGCGGTCACACCGACAACCGCCCGCTCTCAGTCCTTTTCCCGATCGTCCAGCGCCTGCGGGACGAGCTGGTGGCCGCCCACAATTATGACCGCAACATCCGCGTCGGCGCCGCCGGCGGTCTCGGCACCCCCGCCGCCGTCGCCGCCGCCTTCGCCATGGGGGCCGCCTATGTCGTCGTCGGCTCGGTGAACCAGTCGGCCACGGAGTCCGGGCAACCGCTGTCGGTTCGCCGCATGCTGGCCGACCTGTCCAGCACCGACGTGACGATGGCGCCGGCCGCCGACATGTTCGAAATGGGGGTGAAGGTGCAGGTGATGAAGCGGGGCACCCTGTTCCCCTTCCGCGCCCAGCGCCTGTACGAGCTGTATTGTCGCCATTCCGGCCTGGAGGATCTGCCGGCGGCCGAGCGCGCGACCCTGGAACGCGACATCTTCCAGGCCCCGCTGGAGGAGATCTGGCGCCAGACCCGCGAGCATTTCGCCGTCCGCGACCCGGCGGAACTGGCCCGGGCCGAGGCCGATCCCCGCCACCGCATGGCGCTGGTTTTCCGCTGGTACCTGTTCAACGCCGCCCGCTGGCCGATGCTGGACGATGCCGCCCGGCGCCACGACTTCCAGATCTGGTGCGGCCCGGCCATGGGCGCCTTCAACGACTGGGTGAAGGGCAGCTTCCTGGAAGCCGCGGAGAACCGCAGCGTCGAACAGATCGCCCGCAACCTGCTGGAGGGCGCCGCCGTGGTGACCCGCGCCCAGCAGATGCGCACGGCGGGCCTGCCGGTCCCGGCCGCCGCCTTCACCTGGGTGCCGCGCCGGCTCGCCTGACCCGCCGACGCGCCGGTTTCGCCCCCCTGATCCTCCTTCCAAACCTCCGAGACGGCCTTGAAGAACCGCCATCCCATCGCAATCGTCGGCATCGGCGCCATGTTCCCCGGTTCCGGCACCACGCACGGTTTCTGGCGCGACATTCTCGCCGGACGGGATTGCATCGGCGACGTACCGGCCACCCATTGGCTGGTGGAGGATTATTACGACCCCGATCCGACGGCGCGGGACAAGACCTATTGCCGGCGCGGTGCCTTCCTGCCGCCCGCCACGCTGGACCCGCTGGAGTTCGGCATCCCGCCCCAGGCGCTGGCCGCCACCGACACCGCACAGCTTCTGGCGCTGATTGTCGCCAAGGAGGTGCTGGACGAGGCCTGCCGCTCCCAATTCCGCGACATCGACCGCAGCCGGACCAGCATCGTGCTGGGCGTGGCTTCCGCCACCGAACTGGTCGGCACCATGGGGGCACGGCTGCAACGGCCGGTCTGGGTCAAGGCCCTGCGCGAAGCCGGCCTGCCGGAAGCCGAGGTGACCGCCGTCTGCGACCGCATCGCCTCGCACTATGTGGAATGGCAGGAAAGCACCTTCCCCGGCGTGCTCGGCAATGTGGTGGCGGGGCGCATCGCCAACCGCCTCGACCTTGGCGGCACCAACTGCGTGGTGGACGCCGCCTGCGCCAGTTCGCTGTCGGCCCTGCTGATGGCGATGAACGAGCTGGAGCTGGGCCATTCCGACATGGTCATCAGCGGCGGCGTCGACGCGCTGAACGACATCTTCATGTACATGTGTTTCAGCAAGACGCCGGCCCTGTCCAAGAGCGGCGATTGCCGGCCATTCTCCGACGCTTCCGACGGCACCATCGTCGGCGAGGGGCTGGGAATGCTTGCCCTGCGGCGGCTTGAGGATGCCGAGCGCGACGGGAACCGCATCTATGCCGTCATCCGCGGCATCGGCTCGTCGTCGGACGGGCGCGCCACCAGCGTCTATGCTCCTCGCCCCGAAGGTCAGGCGGTCGCCCTGCGCCGCGCCTATGCCGACGCCGGCTATGGTCCGCGTAGCATCGAGCTGGTGGAGGCCCACGGCACCGGAACCCGTGCCGGCGATCTGGCGGAGTTCACCGCCCTGACCCAGGTTTTCCGCGAAGCGGATGCGGAAACGGAGTCCTGGTGCGCCATCGGCTCGATCAAATCGCAGATCGGCCACACCAAGGCCGCCGCCGGCTCCGCCGGTCTGCTGAAGGCGGCGCTGTCGCTGCACCAGAAGGTTCTGCCGCCCACCATCAAGGTCGAGCGGCCCGACAGCCGCCTCAATCTGGAAACCAGCCCCTTCTACCTCAACACCCGCGCGCGTCCCTGGGTGAAGGGTGGAGGCCCCCGCCGCGCCTCCGTCAGCTCCTTCGGCTTCGGCGGCAGCAACTATCACGTGGCGCTGGAGGAATATACCGGGCCCCACACCGCCTCCCGCCTGTGGTCGGGCGGTGCGTTGGTGCTGGCCGGCGCTGCCGACGCACGATCCCTTGCCGACGCGGCCCGTACCCTCGGCGAGCGCGTGAAATCGGAAGGGCTGGAAGCGGTCGCCCACGACAGCCGGATCGCCTTCGATCCTGCCGCACGCCATCGCCTCGCCATCGTCGCCGCCGATGCCGCGCAGTTCGAGGCGCGCTTGGCGACGGCGTTGAACCAGTCCGGCCCCTTCTCCGCCCCCGGCATTTATCTTGCTGTGGGCGAAGCCACCGGCGGCAAGGTCGCCTTCCTGTTTCCCGGCCAGGGCAGCCAGTATGTCGGCATGGGTGCCGATCTGGCCGTCGCCTTCGACGAGGCGCGGGCCGTCTGGGACGCCGAGGCAGCGCTGCCCGGCGCCCCCGGCCAGCCGCCCTTGCACCGCGTGGTCTTCCCGCCGCCCGCCTTCACCCGCGAGGAGGCCGACGCCCAGGATGCCCTCCTGACCCGGATGCTGCACGCACAGCCCGCCATCGGGACGGCGAGCCTCGCCCTGCTGGCGGTGCTGGAACGCGCCGGCCTCAGCGCCGATGCCGTCGCTGGCCATTCCTTCGGCGAGATCACCGCACTCTGCGCCGCCGGAGCCATCGACCGGCACACCGCCCTGACCCTGGCCGGCGAGCGTGCCCGCTGCATGGAAGCCGCGGCGGCCGGCAGCGACGGCACCATGATCGCGGTGGCCGCCGGACGGGAGCGTGTCGCCCCTCTTCTGCACGGGCTGGACGTGGTTCTGGCCAACGACAACGGCCCTGAACAGGTGGTCCTGTCCGGTGCCCGCGCGGCGGTCGAGAGCGCCATCGCCCGGCTGGAGGCCGAGGGGCTGCGGGTCGTCCGCCTGAAGGTCGCCAGCGCCTTCCATTCTCCGGTGGTGGCGGAGGCGTCCAAGAGTTTCCGCACCGTCCTCGAGAACACACGGTTCGGCACCGCCGCCATCCCGGTCTATGCCAATCTCACCGCCGCCCCCTACGGCGACAGCGAAACCCGCGACCTGCTGGCCGGGCAGATCGCCGGGACGGTCCGCTTCCGCGAAACCATCGAGGCGCTGTATGGCGACGGCGTCCGCACCTTCGTGGAGGTCGGCCCCGGTGCCGTCCTGACCGGTCTGGTGGCGAAATGCCTGGACGGCCGCCCGCATCTGACGGTGCCGCTGGACCGGCGTGGAGCCAACGGCGTCCTCAGCCTGCTGGACGGGTTGGGCGCACTGGCGGTGCATGGGGTGCGCCTGGATTTCGAGGCGCTGTGGGCCGGCTTCGCCGAGGAGCGCAAACCCAAAAAGCCGTCGCCGGCCGCAGTCCAGATCTCCGGCGCCAATTTCGGCAAGATTTATCCGCCCCAGGGCGGCGCTTCCGCATTGCCCAAGCCCAACCCGCCGCGGCCCGTCCCCCCGGCACCGGCCCAATCCGCCGCCTTCCAGTCCCAGCCCATCGAAGAAGCCCCGATCATGGTCACGAACTCCCCCGCTCCGCAGCCGGCGCCCACCCCCGTCGCCACGGCGTCGGTGGAGACGATCTATCACCATGTCGCCGATGCCCACGCCGCCTTCCAGCGCGCCATCGCCGAGAGCCATCAGGCCTTCCTCGCCGTCGCCGGTCAGGCGATCCAGAGCCTCAGCGGCGTTCCGGCGCAGCAGCTTGCTTTCACCGCCCCGCCTGCGCCGGTCATGCCGGGCGCGCCGGCCATCGCCGCTCCGCCGCCGATGCCGGTCCCCGCTCCCGCCCCCGTGGCGGCACCCACTCCGCCGGTACACCGGCCGGCGCCGGCTCCGCAGCCCATCGCCGCGCCCAGGCCGCAACCGGCGGCAGTCCCTCCCGCTCCCCGGCCGATCCTTGCTGCCGTCCCGCCCGCGGCCGCCACCCGCGACGTCGTTCTGGCGGTGATCGCCGAAAAGACAGGTTACCCGGTCGAGATGCTGAGCGCGGAGATGGAGCTTGAGGCCGGGCTCGGCATCGATTCCATCAAGCAGGTGGAGATTTTCTCGACTTTGCAGGAGCGCATCCCGGCACTGGGCACTGCCGACATGCGCGAGTTGAACGCGCTGAAGACCATCGGCCAGATCCTCGCCATGGCCGACAGCCGCGGCGGCGCTCCGGCCCCGGCGCCCGTCACGGCAGCGCCCGCAGCCGTGCCGCCAGTGACCGAACCGGCCGCGCCCTCCGTCGATGTCGGCGCGCTGTTCATGGGCCTGGTCGCCGAAAAGACCGGCTACCCCGTCGAGATGCTCAGCCCGGAGATGGAGCTGGAAGCCGGCCTCGGCATCGATTCCATCAAGCAGGTGGAAATCTTCTCGGCTCTGGTCGAACGGCTGCCGGACCTCGCCTCGGTCGAAATGCGCGAGCTGACCGCGCTGAAGACCGTCGGCGCCGTGATCGCGCGCATCAGGGGCGACGCTCCCGCCGCCCCGCAGACGCCGCAGTCGCAGGCCCTGCCCGCGTTATCGGCCGGCACCCTCCGCACCTGTTCGGTGCTGGAGGACCGGCAAGCCCCCGGAGCCGACATGCTGCGCGGCCTGACAAGCATCGCCGTCATTCCGGATTCAGCGGGCGTCGCTGCCGAGCTGGTGACGCTGCTGTCGGCCAGGGGGATCGCCGCCCGCCTCACCGAAGAGCCGGGCGCGCAGGACGACGGCGTGCTGTTCCTGGGCGGTCTCGACGGCGCCGATGCCGCATCGAGCGCCGACCTGCACTGGCGCGCCCTTGCCGCCGCCAAGGCTGCCGCCCCCCGCCTGGGCGAGGCCGGCGGCGCCTTCATCACCGTCCAGAACGGCTGGGATGCCTGGCTCGGGCTCGGTGGGCTCGTCCTGACCGCCGCGCATGAATGGCCGGCGGCGCGGGTCAAGGCCATCGATCTGGAGGCCGGAAACCGCTCCACCGCCGAGCTGGCGCAAATCCTGGCGGCCGAACTCACCACCGGCGGCGGCGACGCCGAGGTGCGGCTGACCGCCGACGGCCGACGCCTCGTCCGCACTCTTCGTCAGGAGGACGCGGCCGACGGCCCGCTGCCGCTTCCCGAGGGTGCCGTGATCGTCGTCTCCGGCGGCGCCCGCGGCGTGACCGCGGTGGCGCTGGAACAGCTGTCCCGCCACATCCGCCCGACCCTGGTCATCCTCGGCCGCAGCGACCCCGGCGCCGCCCCGCTCCTGCCCGGCCTCGCCGAAAATGCCGCAAAGGATACAGACGAGACGGCCGTGCGCCGGGCGGTGATCGCCGGCCCCGGCGCCGGCAAGCCGCCGCGCGAGATCGAGGCGATGGTCAAAGCCATCCTCGCCGCCAACGAGGCCCGCGCCACGCTCCGCCGGCTGGAGGCGGCCGGCGCCCGCGTCCGCTACTGCCGCGCCGACGTGCGCGACGCCGCCTCCGTCGCCCGGGCGCTGGCGACGGTCCGGGCGGAGGCCGGCCCGATCTCCGGCATCGTCCATGGCGCCGGGGTGCTGGCCGACAAGCGCATCGGCGACAAGACCCGCGAGCAGTTCGACGCCGTCTTCGGCACCAAGGTCGACGGGATCGCCAACCTGCTGGAAGCCACCCGCCAGGACCCCGTGCGCGTCATCTGCCTGTTCTCCTCCATCGCGTCGCTGCACGGCAATGCCGGCCAGTGCGACTACGCCATGGCCAACGCCGTCCTGAACGCCGTGGCGCGTGCGGAGGCGGCGCGCCGCCCCGATTGCACGGTCAAGGCCATCGCCTGGGGGCCGTGGGACGGCGGCATGGTCGGACCGGCGCTGAAGCAGCATTTCCACCGTATGTCCGTCGGCCTGATCGCCCCGGACGACGGCGCCGCCTTCATGCTGCGCGAACTGGCCCAGCCCCCCGCCAGAAACCCGGTCGTTTCCTGCATCGGCCACTCGGCATGAGCCGCGTCCCGCCCATCGCCATCGTCGGTCACGGCTGCGTGCTGCCGGGCGCCCTCAGCCCGGCGGAGCTGTGGCGGGCCGTGGTCGAGGGGCGGGATTTGCTGCGCCCTGTGCCGCCCGGCGTCTGGCGTGTCGACACCGCACAGGCCCTGTCGCCGCAGGCGCTGGAACGCTCGGCCACCGACCGCGGCGGCTATGTCCAGGGCTTCGATGCCGTCTTCGATCCCAGCGGCTTCGCCTGCCCGGCCGGGGATCTGGCCGGCCTCGACCCGCTGGTGCTCTGGCTGGTCCATTGCGGGCGCGAGGCGTTGCGCGAGGCCGGGCTGACCGTCGCGCCGCAGGGACGGTGCGGCCTGATCGCCGGCAACCTGTCCTACCCCACCGCCAGCCTCAGCGCCTATGCCGAGGCGGTGTGGCTCGACCGTGAGCGGCCCAACCCGGCGAACCGCTTCTCTTCCGGCCTGCCGGCGCAGCTGGCGGCCCGCGCGCTCGGCCTCGACGGCCCGGCCGTCTGCCTGGACGCCGCCTGCGCCTCCTCGCTCTACGCCGTCAAGCTCGCCTGCGACCAACTGCGCGACGGCCATGCCGACCTGATGATCGCGGCGGGCGTCAACCGCGGCGACGACCTGTTCCTTCATATGGGCTTCACCGCCCTCAATGCCCTCAGCCCGACCGGACGCAGCCGCCCTTTCCACCGCGAGGCCGACGGGCTGATCCCCGCCGAGGGAGCGGCCTGCGTGGTGCTGAAGCGGCTGGACGACGCGGTGTGCGACGGCAACCGCATCCTCGGCATCATCCGCGGCATCGGCCTGTCCAACGACGGGCGCAGCCGCGGCTTCCTGGTCCCCGATGCCGGCGGGCAGGAACGCGCCATGGCCGCTGCCTATGCCCAGGCCGGACTCAGTCCGGAGGCGGTGTCGCTGGTCGAATGCCACGCCACCGGAACTGCGCTGGGCGACGCCACCGAGATCGCCAGCATGGGCAGGATCTTCCATGGGTTGGACGGTGTCCCCATCGGCTCGCTGAAATCCAACCTGGGCCACCTGATCGCCGCCGCCGGTCTGGCCGGCATGGTCAAGGTGATCCAGGCGATGGCGGCAGGCGTCCGCCCACCCACCCTGCATGCGAACTCCGCCCCGCTGGACGGCATCGCCGCCTCGCCCTTCCGCCTGCTGAACCAGGCGGAGCCATGGGAGGTGGACGGTCCCCGCCGCGCCGCCGTCAGCGCCTTCGGCTTCGGCGGCAACAACGCGCATCTGATCCTAGAGGAATGGCAGCCCGCCACCCCGTCCGTGCAAGTGGCCGCCGTCCCGCCGCCCCTGCGCGTTGCCGTCGTCGGGCTCGCCGTCGTCACCGCCACGGACGATTTCGCCGCCGCCCTGGCGGCAGCCCCACCGGCCGGGGAGGGCCAGCGCACCCTGGACAGCATCACGCTGGACCTCGCCACCGCCCGCGTCCCTCCCGCCGACCTGCACCATGCCCTGCCCCAGCAGTTGCTGGCGATGAAGGCAGTGGCGCAGGCGGTTGTCGACGCTCCCCCACTGGCGGCGGCAACCACCGGCGTGCTGATGGGCATGGGCTGCGATGCCGAGGTGGCGCGGCGCGGACTGGGCGTGCGGCTTGCCAGCCTCTGCGGCCAGGAGGCCAGCGTCGAGCTCGGCCCGCCGCTGAACGCGGCCGGCGTCATCGGCACCATGCCGAACATCGTTGCCAACCGATTCAACGCACAGTTCGACTGGCGCGGTCCAAGCTACTCGGTGTCGGCGGAGGAACTCTCGGGGCTGGCCGGGCTGCGCATCGCCGCCCGCGCCCTGGTTACGGGAGAACTGGACGCCGCGGTTGTCGGCGCGGTCGACCTGTCCTGCGAACCGGTCCATCGCAGCGCGCTCGCCGCGCTGCGCCCTGACCTTGCGACGGCCGGCGACGCCGCCGTCACCCTGGTGCTGCGCCGGGTGAAGTGCGCCGAGGCGGCAGGGGAGCCGATCCACGCCATCCTCGACCTGTCTGAGGGCGGTGGCGCCGATGGCGCCGAATTCATCCTCGCAGGCCCGCAGGGCGCCAGCCCGGTCACCCGCCGCTTCGGCCATGCCCATGCCGCGTCCGGCCTGCTGCATGTCGCCGCCGCCATCGTCGCCGTCCGCGGGCGGATACAGCCCGCGGACGGCCCCGCCCGCCCCTGGCCGGGCGCCGGACTGTTGCGCACCCGCGTCACCGTCGAGGCGCTGGGCGGAGCCGCCGACAACCTGCTGATCGAAAGCGGCGGCATCGTCCGGCCGGCCCTACCTCCGCCCGCCGTCCGCCTGCGCTGGTTTGCCGCCGGCAGCCGGGCCGAGCTGTGCGGGCGCATCCGGCGCGGCGCAGATGGCGGACAAGGCCCCGTCCGCCTGTCCTTCGCCTGCCCATCCGGCCGGGAAGCCGACACCCTGTCCCGCGCGCTCGCTCTGGCCGAAGGCCGCGCGGCGGTCGCCGACGGCATCCATTTCGGGGAACAGCCGCTGGGCGGCACGCTCGCCTTCGCCTTCACCGGTGCCGCCGCGGCCTACGAGGGCATGGGCCGCGATCTGTTCCTGTCGATGCCCGACGTCGGCCGGGCCGTCACCGCGCGTTTCCCCGTCCTGGCCCACGCGGCGGAGCGGCTCTATGGTTCCGCCGCCCCGCTCGACGCCATGGCGCAGTTGCAGAGCTGTGCGCTGCTCTGCCAGACCCATGCGGAGGTCAGCCGCAGCATCCTCGGCCTGCGGCCCCAGGCGATGCTCGGGCTGTCCTCCGGCGAGACCAACGCGCTGTTCGCCACCGGTGTCTGGACCGACATGGACGCCATGTTCGCGGAGATCGACGCGTCGGGCCTCTATGGCCGCCATCTGACCGGCGACTGCCTCGCCGCCTCCCAAAGCTGGGGACGGACGGGCGCCGTGGACTGGCGCAACTGGCGCCTGCTCGCCCCCGTCGAGGAGGTCGAAGCGGCACTGGCAGGCCTGCCCCGCGTCTCGATCACCATCATCAACGCGCCACAGGATTGCGTGATCGGCGGCGATGCCGAATCCTGCCGGCAGGCCATCGCCCGCCTCGGCGCCCACCGTGCGCTGCCGCTCGGCCAGGACATGGTGGTGCATTGCGCCGAGTTGGAGCCCTGCGCCCCGGTCTGGCGCCGCATCCACCGGCGCGCAACCACCCCGCCCGAGGGCGTCGCCCTCTACGCGAACGCTTTCGCCCAATCCTATCCGCCGTCCATCGACTTCTGCGCCGAGGCCCTAACCCGTCAGGCGGTGGAGCGGGTCGACTTCCCCCGCACCGTCCGCCGAGCCCATGACGACGGTGTGCGCATCTTCGTCGAGCATGGCCCGCGCAACGCCCTGACCCGCTCCATCGCCGCGATCCTGTCCGGCCGCGACCATCTGGCGGTCAGCCTCGACCATCCCGGCCGCGCGCCGCTGGAGCAGTTGGCCCATGTCGCGGCCGAACTGTTCGCCGCCGGACTTGCCCCCGCCATGGCCGAGGTCGCCCGCCGCCTGGAGCGCCCGGTTGCCGCACCGCCGGCCCAGCCCCTGACCTTCCCCGCCCATGCCGTCCCCGTGGTGGTGACGCTCGGACAACCGATGCCCCCCGCACCGACCCTGCCGCCGGTCGCCGGCCTTCCGCCCCCCGATCTGGCCGCCCGCCGCCCCCTGGACGAGGTGCCGGAGCCGGTCGCGTCCACAACGGTGCCCGCGCAGCTCCCGTCGGCCGACAGCCCGATTGCGCGCATCCTCGCCCGCACGGCGGAGCTTCACACCGGTTACCTGACCATTGCGTCGGACCTGCACCGGACCTACCTGCACGGCTTCGGCGTGCCGACGCCGCAGTCAACCACCAGTGCCCTCTCCCGCCCCGGGAGAGGGAGGGGACCCACCGAAGGTGGGGAGGGTGAGGGGCAGGGCGAGAATCAAGGACCGCATGGTTCCTTGGATCACCCCTCACCCTTCCCACCGCTGCGCGGCGGGCCCCTTCCCTCTCCCGGGACGGGAGAGGGAGTGCTTCCTCCCCTCTGGAACCGCGCCCAATTGGAAATCCTCGCCTCCGGCAAGGTCTCCGACATCTTCGGCCCGCTGTTCGCACAGCAGGACGGCTACGCGCGTCAGGTCCGCATGCCGGAACCGCCGCTGCTGCTGGTCGACCGCGTCGTCTCCATCGCCGGCGAGCCGGGCAGCATGGGCCAGGGCTCCATCGTCACCGAGACGGACGTCACGCCCGACGCCTGGTATCTGCACAACGGCCGCATGCCAGTGGGCATCGCCATCGAATCCGGGCAGGCGGACCTGTTGCTGGTCTCCTGGCTGGGCGCCGATTTCCGCAACAGGGGCGAGCGCGTCTACCGCCTGCTCGGCTGCGAGATGACCTACCATGAGGGCGGCCTGCCCAGGGTCGGCGACACCCTGCGCTACGACATCCACATCGACGGCCATGCCCGTATGGCCGAGGTCGGGCTGTTCTTCTTCCATTACGACTGCCGCATCGGCGACCGGCTCGTGCTGTCGGTCCGCAACGGTCAGGCCGGCTTCTTCACCGACCGGGAACTCGCCAACTCCGGCGGCGTGCTGTGGAGCGCCGAGGAGGATCGGCCGAGGGACGGCGCCCGCCTCGACCCGCTGCCCTGTCCGTCGCGTCACCGCGCCTTCACGGCCGAACAGCTCGATTTCTGGACCGCCGGCCGCGCCTTCGCCTGCTTCGGCGCGGGGTTCGAGCTGGCCGGCAGCCACCAGCGCACACCGGCCATCCCGCAAGGCCGCATGCGCCTGATCGACCGCGTGACCGTTTTCGAGCCGCAGGGCGGTCCCTGGAGCCGCGGCTATCTGCGCGCCGAAAGCCATGTGCCGGCCGATGCGTGGTTCTATGCCGGCCATTTCAAGAACGACCCCTGCATGCCCGGCACCCTGATGGCCGAGGGCGCGGTGCAGGCGGTGGCGACCTTCATGGCGGCGGGCGGCTTCACCATCGGCCGTGATTCCTGGCGGTTCGAGCCGGTGCCGGACGAGCCCGCCCGCTTCGTCTGCCGCGGGCAAGTGATCCCCGACGCCGGCCATCGTCTGGTCTACGAGGTCTTCGTCGAGGAGATCGAGGATGGTCCGACCCCCATCGTCCGCGCCGCCCTGCTGTGCAGCGCCGACGGCTTCAAGGTCTTCCATTGCCGCGCCTTCGCGGTGCGGCTGGTGCCCGACTGGCCGCTGGGCCAGGGCCGCCACGCCCTGCCGGCACGGCTGGAGGCGCCGCGCATCGTCGGCACCCGCGGCGATGTGCGCGGCGATCACGAGGCGCTGCTGGCCTGCGCCTGGGGGGCGCCGTCCGCCGCCTTTGGCAGCATGTATGCCCGCTTCGACGCCGGCCGCGTGCCGCGCCTGCCGGGTCCGCCCTATCACTTCATGACCAGCGTGGTGTCGGTGAACTGCCCGGCCGGGGAGCCGACAGTCGGCGGCACCATCCTCGTCGATTATGCGGTGGAGCCGGACGCCTGGTACTTCGCCGAGAATGCCGCCCCGGTGATGCCTTTTTGCGTGCTGATGGAGGTGCTGCTCCAGCCTTGCGGCTGGCTGGCATCCTACATGGGCTTCGCGCTCGCCTCCACCGAGGATCTGGCGATCCGCAACCTCGACGGCGACGCCGCCCGCCTGTTCGCCGAGGTGACGCCCGCCGACGCCTGCGTCCGGACCGAAGCGACGCTGACCCGCTTCTCCCGTGCCGGCGGCATCACCCTGATCGCCTTCAAAGTCCGCGCCTGGGTGGACGACCGGCCGCTGATGGAGCTGGAAACCGCCTTCGGCTTCTTCGCCGCTGCGGCCCTGGCGAAGCAGAACGGCCTGCCGCCCCTGCCCGACGACACCGCCCGCGGCATTCCGCCCACGACGCCGCCCACCGAACCCCGCCGCACCAGACTGGCGGAGGGCAGGCTGCGCATGGTGGACGAGGTCACCGGCTGGTGGCCGCAAGGCGGAGCCGCCGGCCTGGGGCTCGTCCGCGGCCGGCAGGCGGTCGATCCGGAATCCTGGTACTTCAAGGCCCACTTCTTCCAGGACCCGGTGCAGCCCGGATCGCTGGGTGTCGAGGCGCTGCTGCAATTGCTGGAACGCGCCATGCTGCTGGCCGGGCTCGACAGCGAAATGCCCTCGCCCCGTTTCGAGGGTGCTGCACTGGACGAACCGCTCCGCTGGAAATACCGCGGTCAGGTCGTGCCGACCAACCGCACCGTCTCCACGGAAATCGAGATTGTGCGGATCGAGCGTGACGAGCGCAGCATCCTCGCCGTTGCCCGCGGCAGCCTGTGGGCGGACGATCTGCGCATCTACGAGGTGGACGGCCTCGCCGCCCGCCTCGTGCCCGGCGGCGATGGGCCCCGCAACGGCGATGGGCCCAGCGACGACGAGCCGGCCGACCTCCGCCTGGATCTGGACAGCGCCCCCTGGCTCGGCGACCACCGCCCCACCCACACCGTTCCGGCGGTCCCGCTGACCTGCCTTGCCGATGCCATGGCTGCCGCCGTGCCGGGCGGGCGGATCGTGGCCCTTGAGGATGTGCGGGTCCAGCGCTGGGTGACGGTGCCGGTGACGCTGCGCCCCGACGTGGAGCCCGATGGCCGCGTCACCCTGCGGGACGGCGGCGCGGCCGTGGCGACCGGGCGGGTGATCCGGGCGGCGGACTGGCCGGTTCCGCCGCAACCCTTCGCCCCGCTGGACGACGCCCGCCCCTCCCCCTGCCCCTACAGCGCCGGCGAGCTGTTCCACGCACCCGCCTTCCAGATCGTGAGCGACCTGCGCACCGGCCCGAGCGGCGCGTCCGCCACGCTCGATGCGGCCAAGGCAGCGCGGGTGCCGGGACCGATTGGCCCGGCGCTGCTCGATGCCGGACTGCATGCCATGCCCCGCCATGCGCCCGAACTCTGGTGGGGCGACAGGGCGGCCGGGATGCTGGCCTATCCCAGCGCCATCGAACGGCTGAGCCTGTTCGGCCCGACGCCGCGCGACGGCCTGATCCGCATCGAGGTGCGCGCGCTGCCGCTCGACGGGCAGGGCCGCGCCCGCTCCCGCCTGCAATGGCTGGCCGACGGCCGGGTTTGGGCCGAGATGGAACTGGCCGACGTGCTGTTCCCCAAGGGCGCGCTCGGCAAGGCTCCCGCCCTGGCTCGCCAGACCTTCCTGCGTGACCGCCAAGCCGCCCCCGGTGTGCAGCTGTCGCGGTCGGAGGACGGCGTCACCCGCCTGAACGCCCGTGAGGTGGCGGCCAGCAACTGGCTGCCGGGGACGCTGGAAGCCATTTACGGCGTGTCCGGCAGCGCCGTCGAGATGGCCCGCGCCATTGCCGCCAAGGAGCATGCCGCCGCCCATCTCGGCGTCCACCCCGGCACCGTGACGGTCGAGGACGGCATCGCCCGCTGCCCTGCCGCGCCGCTCACCCCGGTCCCGCTGTCGATCACGCAGGAGGGTGCCGACTGGCTCGTGACCGGCACGGCCTCCGCCGCTCCCGACCTCGCCCCGCTGCAACGGTTCTGGCGCTCGCATCTGGGAACCAGCGACTGGCCGGTGGAGGATCTGTTCCTGGCGCTGGCGGGCGAGTTCGTCGGACAGGTCCGCTTGGCGGATGCCGACCAGCTCGCGCGCATCGGCGAGCGCGGCGCGCTGTTCCTCGGCAACCATCAGGTGGCGGTGGAGTCCCTCACCTTCGCGCTGGTCGGCGCAGCCCTTACCGGCCGGCCGATCCTGACCGTCGCCAAGGCAGAACACCGCGACACCTGGCTCGGCCGCCTGCTGGAGCTGAGCGGCAGCGCTCCGGAGCTTCGCCTGCCGGCCATGATGATGCTGTTCGACCGCGAGGATCCCGCCGCCATGCTGGGGCTGATGGAACAGGCGCGCACCGCAGTGACGCGGGACGGGCTGTCCATCATGGTCCATGCCGAGGGCACGCGCTCGCTCTCCTGCCGCACGCCGGTCAGCCGCCTGTCGGGGGTCTTCCTCGATCTGGCGGCGCGGCTGGAGATCCCCATCGTTCCCGTCCGCTTCGTCGGCGCCCTGCCGGTCGAACCGGCAGCCGAACGGCTGGACTTCCCCGTCGGCTTCGCCCGCCAGGACATCCACATCGGCCGGCCGCTGTGGCCGGAGGACCTGGCGAGCCTACCGCTGGCGGAGCGCAAGAGGACGGTGCTCGACGCCATCAACAGGGCCGGCCCCGCCTTGGCCGACGAGATGCCCAACCAGCCGCGCCCGGAATTCGAAGCAAGGGCGAAGGCGCTTGCCGCGGCCTATGGGCTGACCCCGCCCCTGGGGGCGGCAATGCAGGCCGTGTTGAACGCAATCCCGGCCGACCGACCTCTGGGCCGCCTCGCCCGCCGGATCGCGGCGGGCGAGGCCGGCGACGAAAACGACCCGTGGCTGTCGGCGCTCTCCCGCTGGTTCCGGGCCGGATGATTTGGCCTCAGAAAACCGGAATGCCGACGATCATCAGGCCGAAAACGCCCAGGAGGGCGTGGGACACGCTGCTGCCGACCAGCGATCCCTGGCGCGCGAAGATCCAGCCCCAATAGAGGCCGAAGGGAAACACCGCCAGCGCCAACAGGATCGACACATGCAGATGGGTGGCGCTGAACAGCATGTTGGACAGGAGGATGGCCTCCAGCGTCTTGTATTTGCTGGTCAGGAACAGCTGGAACGACGCCTGGGTGCCGCGGGCGATGGTTTCCTGGATCGGCGTGAAGGCGCAATAGGCGCTGCCATAGAGCAGAACCTCTCCCACCGACAGGCCGGTGGAGCGGGCGAAGTCGAACACCGCCTGCCCCTGAAGGGCCGGGATGAAGGTCACGCCGATCCATTTCAGCAGCACGATCAGCACCGCGACGGGAATGGACAGCACGATGCCTTCCAGCGCGTTGCCCCGCCAGTTTTTCAGCGTGAAGCCATATGTGCTGGGCGGCCATGGGCTGGTCTTGACCGTGCGGTAGACGCCGAAGGCGAAGCCGGTCAGGATCGGCAGGCTGATCAGGGAGGTGTCGGGAACCACCTTGCTCAACGCCGTGGTGACGCCCAGCGCGAACATGTAGAAACACAGCCCGACCAGCAGGCGGAAGATGAACTTGCTCATCTCCACCCGGCTTTCCGCCTCGCTCAACCGGCTGCGCAGGGTCTCCACCGTCACTTCGTTGGTGCGGCGCAGGCGGGCGGCCAATTCATAGGCCATGTTGATCTTCAGACGACTGTCGACGTCGAGCGGCGAATCGGGCTGCTCGCGCAGGCGGGCGATGGAAACCGCCATGACCTCGCTGTCCTCGACCGCACGCACCGCACCGGAGCGCGGACCGCTGTCCAGCAGCGACACCTCGCCGATGGACTGCCCCGCCGTCAGCAGGGCAAGCCGGTGGAGGGCGGCGCCGCCGGCATCCCGCTTCAGAACCTCGAAACTGCCGGACAGGATGAAATAGAGGGCATCGCCGGGTGCGCCTTCCTCAAACAGAGTTTTGCCCTGCGGGACGCTGATGGGTCCGTCCATGATGGAGGCCAGTTGCCGGATGTTCTCATCCGAGAAGCCCGTCAACAGAGGCACCTTGTTCAAGCGCTCGTCTATCGTCAGATGCCGCGCAACCGCTGGCGCGCCACCAAGCTCCACCATTTCATGCCCCTTCAGGAATACAGACGGAGGCACTATAGGGCGACTCACCCTCCGACAAAAGCCGTGCACCACGAATGATGGCAACGGCCATTCGATCGGTTGCATGGATGCGCGGCGCAACGGCGCCTCATCCGAACGAAGCGTTCGCCCGCAGGGTGTCGGAGGGCTTTTCCCCGAACATCTCGCTGTAATAGGCAGAAAAGCGTCCGAGATGCCAGAATCCGTGGTCCATCGCGATTTCGGCGACAGTCGCCGTCCGCGGATCGGCAATGCGCAGGGCCCGGCGCGCCGCGTTCAGCCGCACCATCTTCAGGTAATCCTTGGGCGAGACGCCCATGACGTCGGCGAAGCTGTATTCCAGCATCCGCGTCGTCACCCCGATGGCCTGGGCCACCTGCGCCACCGACAGCCGGTCGTCCGGATGGGCCTCCACATGGTCGCGAAACTGGCGGACAAACTTCTGGCGCTGCGAATGACCGACGGTGGGGGGACGGACCGCCTGCATGATGCCGGCCTCCACCACCGACACGCACTGGTCCAGCAGGGGAAGAAGGACTTCGCTCTGCTCCAGCAGGGCGGGCGACGCGGCGAGCACGCATTGCAGCACCGCCCGCAGTTCGCCGGCACGCGCGTATGAAAAGGAACTGGCCGGCACCTCGGCGGCATCCGGCACCGTCACCCGCAGCTGCTCCGCCCGCCGGCGGTCGATGGCGAGCGCCAGCACCGACATCGGGCCGTTGCACAGGAACTCCGACAGGGTGCCGCCGCGCAGGAGCAGAACCTCGTTCTCGCCGACCGGCCGGCCGTCCAGCCGGGCCGGGGCCGAACCCGGCAGCGGGACGGCGACCACCAGCGTGTCGGGCGGCGGGGCCGTGTGCTGATGCAGGCGAAGGTTGGTGTCCTCCCGGAAAACGCTGATGCCCGGAGCCACGACCTCCTTCAGCCGGCCGAGGAAACGGCCGGGCTGCAGTTGGCGGTAATGCTGGGTCCAGCCGACGAGAGCCTTTTCCTGCTCCCACACATCTTCCGCGACGTCGGTGTCCAGCCGGAGGGTCTTGGGTTCTACCATCCGCTGTTGCTCCAGGCACGGCATGATTGGGCCGGTTCGTGTGGCTATTGCGGCAATGTCCAGGCAGCGGTTTTGCCTGAACGCCCATGATCAGCGCTTTCAAGAATATGTCAAACACAGAGAAGAATGATCTCTTCCATTTCGCAAAACGGATAGGACTATTTTTTGAACAGTTCGCTGCCTTGTGAAAATATATCCTGCCAAAGCCATGGGCAGAATGGCGAATACATGCATCCTTGCTGACTAACGATTGATCGTCACAAAAATGTCGGCGGAGTTAAAAATTTTTAAGGCTTCCGCCCATTTTGCCGACCCTGCAAACGCATGTGCGATTTTCAAACGGCCAAGAGCGGTTTCAGGAGAGAGTTATTGCCGGACTTTTAAAACAATACGGTAAGCAAACAAATCATCGCCATGGCCCATAGTCTTCATAAGAACATCGAAAAAACATAGAACAACAGAAATAAAATATTGAACCCACTTGCATCGAGAAATCTGCGGACGAGATAATCATCGGTTCTTTCAATATATCAGCGAAGATTGCCCTCAGGATATTGCCCAGAAATTATCATTTTCACTGAGGTTATTCAGAAAAATCCGTCGAGCGTCCGAAGATTTTCGCAAAGCGGATAGATCACCCCCCGGTCGCCATTGCACGATCCCGGTCGACCACGGCACTGCCGAAACAGACGGCAGGCCGGGGCGACCCCATGGGACATTGGAAGCGGCAGGGAGGGCACGGCATGACGGATGTGCTGATCCTCGGCGGCGGGCCGGCGGGAGCGGTGCTCGCCCGTCGCCTGACGGGCCTGGGGCATGGCGTGACTCTGGTGACCTGCGCCCGGCGCCCGGCGGTGGAAGGACTGTCCCTGCGGGCCGTCGAAGGGCTGCGGCGCGCCGGCTGCCTGGAAGCGGTCGCGGCGGCCGGCATGCCGGCGGCGCGCCGGGTCGATTGGAACGGGCTGCACACCGCTTTGAACGGCGAACATCTGGTCGACCGCAGCCGCCTCGACGCCGCCCTGCTGCGCGATGCCAGTGCCGGAGCCGTTGCCCTGTCCCATGGTACGGCGGCAGCGGTCAGGCGTGGAAAGGACGGCTGGCTGGCGGTCGATGCGGCGGGCACAATGCTGGGTTCCGGCCGATTTCTGGTGGAGGCCCGCGGCCGCAGGGCGCCAAACGCCCCGGCGCGGGAGTCCGGCCCCCGCACGCTGGCGGTCGGCCGGCTCTACCTCGGCCCCACCGGAAATATGGGCGGAGAAATGGGCAGCGCCGCCTTCTCCTTCGCCGACGGCTGGGCATGGCTGGCTGCCCTGCCCGATGGACGGCGGATCGTGCAGCTCGTCATCGACGGCGCCGAAAGCCCGGCCCGCGCCGACCTGACCGCCTGGCACGCGGCGACGGTCGCATCGCTGCCGCAGGCGGCCGGATGGATCGCCGGCTGCGCCCCGATGGGCGAGGCGGAGGTGCGCGACGCCACAGCGATCCGGCGGTCGCCCGGCGTGGAAGCCGACCGGCTGCGGATCGGCGATGCCGCCTTCGCTGTCGATCCGCTGTCCGGCCACGGCGTCTATGCCGCGGTGGCCTGGGCTTTCGCCGCCGCTGCCGCCGTCAACACGCTGGCCGCCGATCCCACGGCCCTGCCGGCGGTCGAACGCTTCGTCGAGGATCGCTGTGCCGGGCTGTTCGCCCATGCCGCCGACGCCGGCAAGCAGTTTTACCGCACCGAGGAACGCTGGTCCGGCCGCCCTTTCTGGCGACGCCGCGCCGCCTGGCCGCCGGCCCCGCTGCCCACCGCCGACCGCGGCATCCGCCGCCGCGCCGTGGTGGTGAACGACCGGATCGAGGAACGCCCGGTCCTGGTCACGCCCGCCCTGCCGCGCGGCGTACTGGCGATCGACGGGGTCGAGTTGGGCCCGCTGCTGGACAGCGTGGCGAGCGACCGACGCCTCGACGGCGATCTGGCCCAGCGCTGCGGCCGGCAGCTCGGCCAACCGCCGGGACGGGTGGCGGTCGCCCTCGCCTGGCTGGCGAACAACGGGTTCCTGCCGGGCGGGGCAAAGCCGCCTTCGGCAATGACGACAACGACGAAGAACGTCAACTCGTAGGAACGGGGAGTACCGATGGGACAGAAACCGAGAGGGCCCGGCCGCTGGCCCGGTCTTTTGCTGGGTGCGGTTGCTGGCGGCGTGGTTTTCGGCGGTGCGCTGACGGCTGCCCAGGATGCGCTGGCCGACGATGGCCGCATGCAGGGCCGCGCGCTGATCGAGGAACGCTGCTCCGCCTGTCATCAGAAGGAGGCCGACGGGTCGTTGCACCGCATCGATCATGTGCGCAAGACGCCCGAAGGCTGGACGATGACGCTGTTCCGCATGCGCCAGTTCCACGGCGTCGCCCTGTCGGACGAGGAACAGCGCACGCTGGTGCGCTATTTCGCCGACCGCCAGGGTCTGGCGCCAGAGGAGGCCGCCCCCTACCGCTATGTCCTCGAACGCCGTCCGTCGGTGGTGGAGGAGCCGGTGACCGACGGCGACCTGTCGGTGATGTGCGCCCGCTGCCACAGCGTCGCCCGCGTCGGGCTTCAGCGCCGCGATGAGGACGAATGGCGCCGTCTGGTCAACTTCCATCTCGGCCAGTGGCCGACCATCGAATATTCCGCCCAGGGCCGCGACCGCAAATGGTGGGAGATCGCCTCCACCGAAATCCCGCAGACGCTGGGCGGCAAGTTCCCCTTCAGGACCGACGCCTGGACCAGCTGGCAGGCGGCACCAAAGCCCGATTTGTCCGGCCGCTGGGCGGTCGCCGGGCACCGGGCCGGCATCGGTTCCTATGGCGGCACCGCGACCGTCACCAAAGATGGGGACGGCTATCGCATCGCCTACGACCTGACCGATTCCGCCGGCAAGCCGCTGACCGGCGACGGCAGATCGACGGTGTTCACCGGCTATGAATGGCGCGGCACCGGCACGCTGGACGGCAAGCCGGTGCGCGAGGTGTTCGCCGCGTCGCGCGACGGCAGCCGCCTCGACGGCCGCTGGTTCCTCACCCAACAGGACGAGGTCGGCGGCAGCCTGCATGCGGTGCGGGCCGGCGGTGCCGACAGCACGATCCTCGGCACCAGCCAGAGCTTCCTGAAGACGGGGAGCACCGCCCGCATCACCCTGTGGGGCAGCGGGCTCGACCGCGGCGAGGTCGGCTTCGGCCCCGGCGTGTCGACGAAGCTCCTGTCGCGCAGCCCGACCTCCGTAACGGTTGAGGCGACGGCCGCCGCGGACGCCGCCCCCGGTGCGCGCAGCCTGACGGTGGGCAGTGCCAAGGCCGGCGGCTTCGCGGTCTATGCCACGCTCGACAGCATCCGGGTGGAGCCGGACTTCACCATCGCCCGCGTCGGCGGCAATGGCGGGCCGGTGCCGCCGATGACCGCGCAGTTCGAGGCGGTCGGCTATCTGAACGGCCCGGACGGCAAGCCCGGCACCGACGACGACGTGCGCGTCGGTCCGATGCCGGCACGCTGGAGCGTCGAGCCCTTCAACGACGCCGCGGCGCAGATGGAGGACGTGAAGTTCGCCGGCGCCATGGCCGCCAACGGCCTGTTCACCCCCGCCGGCGCCGGCCCCAACCCGCAGCGCCAGTTCGGCACCAACAACATCGGCGACCTGAAGGTGGTCGGCACGGTGATCGACGGTTCCGCGACGCTGACCGGCACCGGCCGCCTGATCAGCACGGTCCAGCGCTGGAACGACCCGCCCATCCATTGAGGAGCAGAGCCATGGCAACCCTTCATCTGGTTCGCGACGACCTGCGCGACGTGACGGTCGGCGACCGGCGTGTCCTGTTCCACGTCCCCACCAGCGGCCTGTTCGAGCTGGACCGGGTCGGCGGCGCCCTGATCGACCTGTTCACCGAGCTGGGCGAGGTCAGCGAGGAGGATGTCCGCCGCCGCTTCAACGGCGTCGCCGATCCGGCCGAGGTGATCGACAGCCTGCGCGAGCTGATCACGCTGCGCGTCGTCGAAAGCGGCCCGGCCGTCAAGCGGACGAAGCCGCCGGTGACCATCAGCGAATTCCCGCTCAGCACCGTCGTGCTGAACGTCAACACCGGCTGCAACCTCAGCTGCACCTACTGCTACAAGGAGGATCTGACCACCCCCGCCAAGGGCGAGCGGATGGAGTTCGACACCGCCGCGCGCAGCGTCGATCTGCTGTTGCAGGAGGCCAGGGGCCGCGACAGCGTCAATGTCGTCTTCTTCGGCGGGGAGCCGCTGACCAACCTGCCGCTGATCCGGCAGGTGGTCGATTACGCCGAGAAGCGCGGGCGCGAGGCCGGGGTCCGCATGGACTTCTCGCTGACCACCAACGGCGTGCTGCTGACCGAGGAGACCGTCGACTGGCTCGACACCCACCGCTTCGGCATCACCATCAGCATGGACGGGCCGAAGCCGCTGCACGACCGCAACCGCCGCACCGTCGGCGGCAAGGGCTCCTACGACGTCGTGGCGGCGAAAGCGCGGATGCTGTTGTCGCGCTACCGCTCCCGCCCGGTGGGGGCGCGGGTGACGCTGACCGCCGGGGTCACCGACGTGGTGGCGATCCACGACCATCTGAAGACCGATCTGGGCTTCTTCGAGGTGGGGTTCTCCCCCGTCACCTCCGGTGCGATGTCGGCCTTCAACCTGACCGGCGACGAGCTGGCGACCGTCTTCGACAACATGAAGACGCTCGGGCTGGCCTATGTCGAGGCGGCGAAGCGCGGCGTCAACACCGGCTTTTCCAACATGCACCAGCTGATGACCGATCTGACGGAGGGAACGACCAAGTCGCTGCCCTGCGGTGCCGGGCTCGGCATGCTGGCGGTGGACAAGGAAGGCGACCTGCATCTCTGCCACCGCTTCACCGGATCGTCGCAGCCGACCTACGGCAATGTCGACGGCGGCATCGCCAAGGACAGCCTGGGCAGCTTCTTGGAAGGGATGGCGAACCGGACCGGCACCGATTGCGAGACCTGCTGGATCCGCAAGCTGTGCGCCGGCGGCTGCTATCACGAATCCTACGCCCGCTACGCCGATCCGGCGCACCCGACCTATCACTACTGCAACCTGATGCGCGACTGGATCGACTTCGGCATCCGCGCCTATGCCGAGATCATGGTCGCCAACCCGCAGTTCATCGAACGCCACGTCGCGCCGCGCAGGGGGATGAAATGAAACATCTGACGCCCATCAACAAGAAGGCCCGTCTGGTCGATCAGGCCGTCGAGAACGGCCATCTGGACGAGGTGGTGGCGATGCAGGTGGTGGTCGGCTGCGCCTCCACCATGGACCCCGGCTGGGAGGTCGATCCGTTCGGCAGCGTCGCCGCGCTGTGCGCACCGATGGAGGCCGACCTCTACGGCTGCTCCGACCCCTGCTGGTGGCCGGCGCAGGTGCCCGACACCATCAACAGCTACCCGGACTGGAACGCCAAGGCGGCCTCGGCCCAGAACGACTGGCGCGCCCTCCAGTCGGTGTTCCCGAAGGACTGACCGCCATGAAGACCCATGCAAACGGAGTCCGTCCAATGAGAAGCCGCCGCACCCAATACCGCCTGAGCGGCTTGCTCGCCGCCCTGCTGCTCTCCGCCTCTCCCGCCGCGGCGAAGGATTATCTGCTGACCGGCGCCAAGCCCGACAAGCTGGTGCTGGTCGATGCCGCCGCCCGCAAGGTGGAGCGGGTGCTGACCATCCCCGGCGGCGGGGTGGCGCCCGGCACCATCGTGCCCTCGCCGGACGGCCGCATCGCCTATGTCGTCAGCAACCACATGGGCAGCGTGTCCGGCATCGAGCTGGACAGCGGCAAGCAGGTCTTCCGCGCCGATTTCTCTACGACAGGTGAACCGGGCGGCGACCTGCGCGTCCGCAGCCTGTTCGGCATGGACGTCAGCCCCGACGGCAAGGAGCTGTACGTCTTCCAGGCGCCGGTGCGCATGCTGCCCGGCGAGTACCGGGTGGAGGACACCCGCATCGCCGTCTACCGCACCGCCGACGGCGTTGGCGCCAAGCCGGTGCGCCTGCTGCCGGCGCCGCGCCGGGTCGCCGTGCTCGCCTTTTCCAAGGATGGCGGCACGCTGTGGGCGCTCGGTTGGGATCTCTACGGCCTCGATCCGAAGACGGGGGCGGTGAAGGAGACGCACAAGGTGCTGAACTGGACCCGCGCCAACCACAGCCCGCCCGACGTGCTCGACATCTGGCCGCAGTTCGAACAGGCGGCGACGCTTTCCACCCCCTACTTCACCACCCGCACCGATCTGGCGGCGACCGATCCCGGCGCCTTCCGCACCGGCCTGATGACGCTCGACCTCGCCACCGGCCGGATGGACATGCGGGATTTCGAGGACACCAGCGCCGTCATCTTCTCGTCCGTCGTCAGCCCGGTGAAACGGACAGAAGCCTATTCCGTCTACACCCAGCTGACCAAGATCGATACCGACGGCGGCAAGCTGGTGAAGCGGGTGGACCTGCCGCACACCTATTACTCGATCAACGTCTCCAGCGACGGCAAGGAGGTCTATGTCGGCGGCACCGCCTGCGACATCGGCGTCTACAGCACCGATACGCTCGACCGCGTCGGACAGGTGGAGATCGCAGGCTGCCCCGACCAAGGCATCGCCTCCCTGCGGGTGATCCGGCGCTGAGTAAGCGCCCTCTCCCGCCCCGGGAGAGGGCGCCTTATCCCCTCCCCAACAGGCTCTCCCATGCCCCATTCCCTGCGCTGGGCCGGCGGCTTCGTCCGGCCGCACCGGAGCCGTCTGGCGGTCTGCGTCGCCCTGTCGCTGGCAGGCACCGGCATCGGGCTGGCGCAGCCATGGCTGACCAAGCGCATCGTCGATGACGGGCTGACCGGCGGCGACGCCCGGCTGCTGGTTCTGCTGACGCTGGGCATGCTGGCGGCGGGGCTGGTCTCCACCCTGCTGTCGGGGGCGAACCGGCTGGTCTACACCCGTGCATCGGCCAGCGTGCTGTTCGCGATGCGGGAGCATGTCTACGGCCATCTCCAGACGCTGCCGCCGCGCTTTTACGCCCGCTGGTCGGCCGGCGACGTGCTGGGCCGGCTCGACGGCGATCTGGCGGAGGTGCAGCGCTTCGCCGTCGATGCGCCGCTGTCGGCGCTGAACGCGTTGCTGACGCTGGCCGGGGCGGTGGCGCTGCTGCTGCTGATCGACCCGGCGCTGACCGTGATCGCCTTCCTGCTGCTGCCGGCGCAGGCGCTGTTCCTGCGCGGCACCCGGCCCTGGGTGGAGCGCAGCGCCCGCGCACTCCGCGACTCCATGGCGGCGCTGACCGGCTTCTTCGTGCAGCGCCTGTCCGCCATGAAGCTGATCCAGTCGCTGGGCGCCGAGGGCCAGGAGGCCGACCGCCTCGCCGCCCTCGACCGCGATTGCCTGGGCCAGCTTCTGCGCCAGCAGATGGTCGGCATCGTCACCGGCGGCGTGCCGGGCCTGCTGGGATCCGCCGGAACGGCGGCGGTGTTCCTGTGGGGCGGCCTGCGGGTGATCGACGGCGAGCTGTCGCTGGGCGCGCTGATCGCCTTCTCCGCCTATCTCGGCCGCGCCACCGGTCCGGTCCAGGGGCTTCTCGGCCTGATGGTCGGGGCGCAGCGCGCCCGCGTGTCGCTGGACCGGTTGAGCGAACTGCTGTCCGAAGCCCCTGCCGTAAGCCGCCCGGCCCGGACGGTCATCCCGGCCGACCGGGGCGGTGCGCTGTCGGTCGAAGGCGTTGTCTTCGGCCATGGCCCCGGCCGGCCGGTGCTCGACGGGCTGTCCCTCGCCATTCCGGCGGGGTCCAAGGTCGGGCTGCTCGGCCCCTCCGGCGCAGGCAAATCGACGCTGACCGACCTGTTGCACCGCCATTACGACCCGGAGTGGGGCCGCATCGCGCTCGACGGTATCGACCTGCGCGACCTCGACCCTGCCCTGCTGCGCCGCCGCGTGGCGGTGCTGGGCCAGGACGCGCCGCTGCTGCCGGGCAGCATCGCCGACAATCTGCGCTTCGGCCTGCCCGCAGCGGAGAGCGCGGCGCTCGACCGGGACACGCTGGCCGAGGCGGTGGCCGCTGCCCAGCTCAGCGGCTGGATCGCCAGCCTGCCACGCGGGCTGGATACGCCGGTCGGCGCCTGGGCCTCCGCCCTCTCCGGCGGGCAGCGGCAACGGATCGCGCTGGCCCGCTGCCTGCTGCGCAAGCCGGACCTGCTGATCCTCGACGAGCCGGTCTCATCCCTCGACCCGACCGCCGCCGAGCGGCTGATCGCCGACGTGGACCGCCTGTTTGCCGGCCGCACCCGTCTGGTCATCAGCCACCGCGGCGAGGCGCTGGCCGGCTGCGACGCGGTGTATCGCCTGGAGCATGGCCGCCTGGAGCCGGTTACCCAAACCCTGGAGGCCGCATGCGCATCGCAGTGATCGACAGCGGCATCTCGTTGCCCAACGCACAGGCGACCGAGCGCGCGGCCTTCCGACTGCGTGAAGACACTCTCGGCATCGAACAAATCCCGGCCCACCCTGACCGCATCGGCCATGGCAGCGCCGTCGCCGCAGCGATCCTGGTGCAGGCCCCCGCAGCGACGCTGATCGACGCCCAGATCTTCCATGACCGCATCACCGCCTCGCCTGCGGCGGTGGCGGCGGCTCTGCGCTGGGCCGTCGGCTGCGGCGCCCGGCTGGCGACCCTCAGCCTCGGCCTGTCCGCCGACCGCCCGGTGCTGCGCGCCGCGGTGGAAGAGGCGCTGTCGCACGGCCTGCTGCTGGTCGCCGCCAGCCCGGCGCGCGGCGGTCCGGTGTGGCCCGCCGCCTATCCCGGCGTCATCGCCGCCACCGGCGACGCCCGTTGCGCCCCCGGCGAGGTGTCCATCCTGCCCGCCGCCTTCGGCACTTGCCCGCGCCGGCTGGATGGCGCCCCGCATGTGGGCGGCGCCAGCCTCGCCGTCGGTCATCTCGCCGGCCTGCTGGCCGCCGTCGCCCCGCCGTCGCGCGAGGCCGCTCTCGCCCGTCTGCACAGCGCCGCCCGCTGGCACGGGCCGGAGCGGCGTCTGGTCTGACGCCCCGGCAGCCGCGGCGGCAGGGAAAAGCATCCGCTCTATAATCAGTTCGCAAGGCGGATAGATTGAGCACCCCGCGACGGCGATACTTCCGCCGCTTCCCACCGGGCATCGTCTGCCCCTCCACAATTCCGGAACACCCCGATGTCTGATTACAAACTGCTGATCGGCGGCCGACTGGTCGCCGGCGACACCACCATGCCCGTCGTCAACCCGGCGACGGAGGCGGTGATCGCCGACTGTCCGCGCGGGTCGGCGGCGCAGATGGACGAGGCGGTCGCCGCCGCCAAGGCCGCCTTCCCCGGCTGGGCCGCACTGCCCATCGCGGACCGCCGCGCGGCGATCCTGCGGCTTGCCGACGCGCTGAACCGCCGCGCCGAAGAATTCGCCCGGCTGCTGACCCGTGAACAGGGCAAGCCCCTGTCGGAATCCACCGCCGAGCTTGCCTATACCGAGGCCTTCCTGCGCAGCCTCGCCACGCTCGACCTGCCGGTTCGGGTGGTGGAGGACGGCGAGCGGCGTCGGGTCGAGCTGCACCGCCGGCCGCTGGGCGTGGTCGCGGCGATCATTCCCTGGAACTTCCCGCTGCTGATCGTCGCCTTCAAGCTGCCGCTGGCGCTGCTGGCCGGCAACAGCATGGTCATCAAGCCGGCGCCGACCACGCCGCTGACCACCCTGCGCTTCGGCGAGCTGTGCGCCGAGACCCTGCCGCCCGGCGTCGTCAACATCGTGACCGATGCCAACGACCTGGGTGCCCGCCTTTCCAGCCACCCCGACGTGCGCAAGGTGACCTTCACCGGCTCGACCGAGACCGGGCGGCGGGTGATGTCCTCGGCCGCGGCGACGATCAAGCGGATCACGCTGGAACTGGGCGGCAACGACGCCGCCATCGTGCTGGACGACGCCGACCCCAAGGCCGTGGCGCCGAAGCTGTTCGCCGGCGCCTTCATGAATGCCGGGCAGGTCTGTCTGGCGATCAAGCGGCTCTATGTGCATGAGCGCATTTACGACGCCCTCTGCGCCGAGCTGGCCGCCCTGGCTGAGGCGGCGGTGGTCGGCGACGGGCTGCTGCCGGACGTGCGGATCGGCCCGCTCCAGAACCGTGCGCAGTACGACAAGGTTCTCGGTTTCCTGGAGGATGCCGGCCGCGACGGCCGGATCATCGCTGGCGGTGCTGTCACCGGCGGACCCGGCTGGTTCATCCGCCCGACCATCGTCCGCGACATCGCCGACGGCGCCCGGCTGGTGGACGAGGAGCAGTTCGGCCCGATCCTGCCGGTGATCAGGGTCACCGGCATCGACGATGCGGTGCGGCGCGCCAACGCCTCTCCCTACGGGCTCGGCGCGTCGGTCTGGTCGTCCAACCCCGACCGGGCCTATGGGGTGGCATGCCGGCTGGAGGCGGGGACGGTCTGGATCAACACCCATCTCGATTTCGGCCCCACCATCCCCTTCGGCGGCGCCAAGCAATCCGGCCTGGGCGTCGAGTTCGCCGAGGAGGGGCTGGCCGAATTCACCCAGCTGACGGTCATCAACCGGGCCATCAACCGGGCCAACTAGCCGAACGGGGGATCGACAGGCCGTCTCCGCGCGGGTTCAGTAGGGGAACCGCACCGCTCCCACCGGGGGGCGGTGCCCATAAAGGACCGCCGGTCCATAAATTATCCGGGGAAGGAAAGCAGCCTTGAGTACCGACACCACGTCGCTGACCCAGAGCTATGTTCACGGAGCGGGCAACACCCCGTTGCTGGGCGAGACCATCGGCGCCCATCTCGACCGCATGGCGGCGCTGTCCCCCGACCGGCCTGCCCTGATCGTCCGTCACCAGAGCGTCCGCTGGACCTACGCGGAGTTCAAGCGCACCGTCGACCGGGTGGCGGCGGGTCTGGTGGCGCTGGGGCTGAAGCCGGGCGAGCGCATCGGCATCTGGTCGCAGAACAACG
The DNA here is from genome assembly GCF_042604625.1 of Azospirillum sp. A29. Classification (NCBI taxonomy): domain Bacteria; kingdom Pseudomonadati; phylum Pseudomonadota; class Alphaproteobacteria; order Rhodospirillales; family Azospirillaceae; genus Azospirillum; species Azospirillum sp. A29. The sequence continues at coordinate 1,320,833 of NZ_CP170460.1, read as the reverse complement.
CCGAATGGGTGGTGACCCAGTTCGCCACCGCCAAGGCCGGCCTGATCCTGGTCAACATCAACCCGGCCTACCGCCTGCACGAGCTGGAATACGCCATCAACAAGGTCGGCTGCGCCGCCCTGATCCTGTCGCCGTCCTTCAAGTCCAGCGACTATCTCGGCATGATGGCCAAGCTGGCGCCGGAGCTGGCGCAGGCAGCCGCCGACAAGCCCCTGTCGCTGCAACGGCTGCCCAGCCTGCGCCACCTGATCCGCCTCGGGTCGGAGAAGACGCCGGGCATGCTGAATTTCGACGGGCTGCCGGCACTGGCCCGCCCGGCCGACGTGGCGGAGCTGGGACGGCTGGCCGGCACCCTGCAATTCGACGATCCCGTGAACATCCAGTTCACCAGCGGCACCACCGGCAGCCCAAAGGGTGCCACGCTGACCCATCACAACATCCTGAACAACGGCTTTTCCGTCGGCGAGGCGATGCGCCTGACCGAACAGGACCGGCTGTGCATCCCGGTCCCCTTCTATCATTGCTTCGGCATGGTGCTGGGCAACCTCGCCTGCGTCACCCACCGCGCCTGCATGGTGATCCCGGGCGAGGGTTTCGACTCCGTCGCCGTGCTGACCGCGGTGCAGGAGGAGCGCTGCACCGGGCTGCACGGCGTGCCGACCATGTTCATCGCCCTGCTCGACCATCCCGACTTCGCAACCTTCGACCTGTCGAGCCTGCGCACCGGCATCATGGCCGGCTCGCCCTGCCCGATCGAGGTGATGAAGCGCGTGGTCTCCGAGATGAACCAGCGCGAGATCACCATCGCCTACGGCATGACCGAAACCAGTCCGGTCAGCTTCCAAAGCTCCACCGACGACCCGCTCGAACGGCGCGTCTCCACCGTCGGGCGCATCCAGCCGCATCTGGAGGTGAAGATCGTCGACGCGGAAGGCCGCATCGTCCCGCCGGGCACGCCAGGGGAACTGCTGACCCGCGGCTATTCGGTGATGCGCGGCTATTGGGGCGACGCCGAGCAGACCGCCAAGGCCATCGACGAAGCCGGCTGGATGCACACCGGCGATCTAGCCACCATCGACAGGGAGGGCTACTGCAACATCGTCGGACGGCTGAAGGATCTGGTGATCCGCGGCGGCGAGAACATCTATCCCCGCGAGGTGGAGGAATTCCTCTACACCCACCCCGACATCGCCGACGTGCAGGTGTTCGGCGTTCCCGACCAGCAGTATGGCGAACAGCTCTGCGCCTGGATCCGGCCGAAGCCGGGGACGGCGCTCACCGAACAGCAGGTGACCGCCTTCTGCCAGGGCGCCATCGCCCATTACAAGATCCCGAAATACATCCGCTTCGTCGAAGACTTCCCGATGACCGTCACCGGCAAGATCCAGAAATTCGTCATGCGCCAGACGATGATCGAAGAGCTGAACCTGTCCCAGGACCGCACCGCCTGACGCACCCTGTCCCCGGCCGGCGGACTGCCGGCCGGGGGAGTCCCGGCTTCATGCGTCTGCCGGCAATGCCGGGACGACAGGGGTCAGGACGCCCGCCCACCCCATGGGAGCCAGGCGCCGATCCAGCCATACACGGCCCCGGTGGTTGTCGAGAACCATCCCTTCGCCTCCTCCGCCAGCGGCGGGGCCTTGTCCTTCCACTGCTTGATCCACTCGACGGCCGGCTGCATGTCCTCCTCGACCGACTTCAGCCGGTCGCTGACTTTGCCGAATTCCTCACGCTGCTCGTTCAGCCGGGTCGATGCCTGTTCCTGCAACGCGGACAGGGTCTCCATCATTCCCTTCGCCATCTCGATGGTGGCGTTCACCGTTTCCATCCGTGACGCATCCCCGGCACCGCGATCCGCGAGGGCCTGGAGGTCGGGCATCGCCGCCAGCTTCCGCTCGATCTCGTCCAGCCGGGCCTGGAGTTTGTCCAGCCGCTCCAGCAGGACCGGATCAGCGGGCACCGGCGCGGGAGTGGACGCCGCGGCAGCGGCAACCGGCGTGGAGACCGGAACCGGTGCGTTTGCCGGGCCGGAGGCGCCGCCGGTTGCCGGAGCAGCCGCGCGCAGCAGGTCGGCCGACACGAAACCGGTCCGGCCGCTCTGCGTCACCACGCTGTACCAGGGGGCGTCGGGCACCTTGCCGGTCACCCGCAGGCGGCTTCCGCCATCGACCAGCTCGATGCGCGCCGCCCGCGCCGAGGGCTGCTCGCGCACATTGATCCGCGCGGTCGCCACGAAGTCTCCGTCCAGCGGCGTGACCTGCGCCGGCGGCGCGTCGCGCGCGCTCTGCGCCCCGGCCGTCAGCGGCGAGGCCAGGAGGAACAGGGTCAAGGCGGCCAGGGCCAAGGCGTCCTGGGGAAGCGGACGAAGGGCCGGACGGGTCGAATTCATGGTTTCGCGCTTTCCTCGTTCACAAAGTCACTGGCCCTGATCAGCCGGTCGATTTCCGCTTCTTCGCGGGCGAGCTGGGCCTCCAGCTCCGGACTGACCTTCCGGCTGCTCCAGAATGCGTCCTGATAAAAGGTGTCGTACCAGTTCTGGAGCGTGTTCATGCCCACGTCCATGGCGATGCCGCCGAGCAGCGACGCGGTGACGACCAGGACGGTCAGAGAGGTCAGCTCCATGATGCTGTCTCCTCGTGGGTCAGAAGGTCTCGCTGGCGAGGTCGCCCTCGGCCACCACGCGCAACCGCTCCAGCGCGTCCTGGCCGAAGCACTGGAACAGCACCGGGGTGGCGGCGGGCACCGGCGCCAGCTTGCAGACCATCGTCATCGCGGAGTCGGTCGAGGTGGTAGCCGACATCACGGCGACCCGGCAATTCGACATCGAAGCGAAGAACATCCGCCTGCCGGACTATGATGCCACCCGCACGGCCTACCTGAAGCAGCGGCGGGAACGCTGCGCCCAGCCGATCGAGACACCGCCCGCCAAGGGGCCGGTTTCCGCTCCCCCGTCGCTCGACCGGACGCCGCCGGGCCGGGGGCGCTCTTCGCCCGAGATGGCCTTCCCGGAAGACGACCGCCCAGGCCCGCGCAAGGGACTTTCCGTACAGCGGGCGTACACGGTCGCAACCCGATAACCGGCTGCGCGCATCGAAGAGCAACCGCCCCACCGCTCTTTCGCTTCCCTCCCGACGAGTTGCTCCGGTTATCAAGGCCGCAAGGTCGATCAAGTCCTGAAAGACCTTTTCACAAGCCCTGGTAATTTTACTCAAATCCTTACATAATTATATTGGGCGACCACTGCCGTCGTCGCCCAATATCCACAACTCTATTTGAAAAACTGGCAGTTCTTCACTTTATTAAATTTTCAATTCTGAAATTGAGTTTTATTGATAGATCAAACTTAATATTGGAAGTCCGATAGGGGTTATCCGAATTGACCCAGGCTCTCTTATATAAAAAATCTCTCCAGCAGTCGTTTAAACACTTAATCTATCTTCACGCAGACAAACGAGTAATCCGCAGGATCTTCATTTCTATTGAAGATCATCTCTTTCAGCTCGCAATTTGCTATCGGCGGTCTCACGCAAAGATTTTTCGCACGCCTACACAATCCTGGCCGCCGGGGATCTGCTGCGGGCCGGCGCCTTCATGGCAACGGGCCGCTACGATCAGGCGATCACGGCGCTCGACGATGCCGAATATTGGGATCCGACCAGCGCCCTGGTGCCGTCGCTGCGTGCCGAAATGTGCACGGAGCGGGGGGACGTGGTGTGCGCCCAGCGCAACCAGACGAAGGCCCGCGCGAACCTCGACAATTTCGAAACCTACCCGGAGGTCGCGAGCTTTACTACCGCATCTCCTGGCGCAAGGGTGAACCGCTGAAGCCCAACGATCTGCGCCAGGATCTGGCCAAGCCTTCGGCAGCACAGCCGACACCGGTCAAGGTCTCGAACACGACCGCCGCCAAATAGGGGCACGGGGTGCGCTGATTATGCAAGGCGGGAGCCTCGGTTCGCCGAGGCTCCCGTTGCTTTGAGAGAGCGGCGGTGATGCGCAAGTCCTCCATTGTTTTTCCAGTGAAGTGGGAGAATCATAGGTAAAACGAAGCCGCACCGGCAAAAGAGGGAACGCCGCCATGACCGGAACCGACGCCGACCCACCCGACATGTCCGCCGATCTGCCGGACACACCGGACCGCGAGCGGCGGTACTCCGCCCCGGCGCTGGAAAAGGGGTTGGACATCTTGGAATTCCTGTCCGAGTGCCGCGATCCCCAGTCGTTGCAGCAGATCGGCGACGGCGTGGGACGGACCAAGGGCGAAATCTTCCGCATGGTCTCGGTGCTGGCGCAGCGCGGCTATATCGAGCGGCTGGAGGGCGACGACCGCTTCCGCGTCACCGACCGGCTGTTCCGCCTGGGAATGAACCGGCCGGTCAACCGCTCGCTGATCGAGATCGCCCTGCCCTTCATGAACGCCTTCGCCGAGAAGACCGGCTATTCCTGCCATCTCGCCGTGATGTCGGGCACGCAGATCGCAGTGGTGGCGCGGGTGGAAAGCACCAGCCACATCGGCTTCACCGTCCGCATCGGCTACCGCCAGCCCCTGGTGCTGACCGGGTCCGGCCATTGCCTGATGGCCTTCATCGGTGCCCGCCGCCGCCACGGCCTGTATGAGGAGCTGCGGCGGGAGGATCCGTGGATCGACCTGGATGCGCTGGACCGCAACCTGGATGCTGTCCGCGCCGCCGGCCATGTCGCCCGCCCCAGCGGCATCACCGAAGCGGTGGTCGATCTCTCCTGTCCCGTGATCGACCGGCGGGAGGGCGGCGCCGTCGCCGCCCTGACCTGCCCCTATCTGCGCACCCGGCAGGTTCCGAAGGAACCGGCGGAGATCCTGGCCGCCCTGGACGAAGCCAGTCGGCGTATATCGGAAATCTTTTCGTTGGACTGACGGATCGATTTACAGGCGCAATGACGATGTGTATATAAAACATGCGATCCGCGCTGCGGATTGTGGCAACAGCGATGCGACCCGGCGGCTCTGCAACCGCACCCGACATCGCGCCTTAGGGAATAGCGCCTGGGGAGAACACACCGCCATGACCGCCAGATTGCAGGGCAAGACCGCCATCGTCACCGCCGCGGCACAGGGAATGGGCCGCGCCGCCGCACTCGCCTTCGCGGAGGAAGGCGCCAGCGTGATCGCGACGGACATCAATGACGGGCTGCTGGCGGAGCTGTCGGGCATTCCCGGCATCGTCACCCGCCGCCTGGACGTCTGCGATCCGGCGGCAATCCGCGCCTTCGCCGCAGAGGTGCCGGCTCCGTCGGTTCTGTTCAACTGCGCCGGCTTCGTTCATGCCGGCACGGTGCTGGAGTGCGACGAAGACGCCTTCGATTTCGCCGTCACGCTGAATGTCCGGTCGATGTACCGGATGATCCGCGCCTTCCTGCCGGGAATGCTGGAGGCCGGCGGCGGATCGATCGTCAACATGTCGTCCGTCGCCTCGTCGATCATCGGGGCGCCCAACCGCTTCATCTACGGCACCACCAAGGCCGCGGTGATCGGCCTGACCAAGTCGGTCGCCGCCGACTACGTCACCCGCGGAATCCGCGTCAACGCCATCTGCCCCGGCACGGTGGACAGCCCGTCGCTGCACGACCGCATGCGGGCGCTCGGCGATTACGACACCGCGCGCGCCGCCTTCATCGCGCGCCAACCGATGGGCCGTCTGGGCACGGCGGAGGAGGTGGCGAAGCTCGCCGTCTACCTCGCCTCCGACGAATCCTCCTTCATGACCGGACAGGCCATCGCCATCGACGGCGGCTGGACAAATACCTGACCGCCGGGAATCCGACCGGCAGCCACCAGACCAGCGGCCGGCCAGCGAAAACGACAAGAAACTCCTGAACGAGAAATCTGGGGAAACGCTCGATGAAGCTTCTGCGCCATGGCCCGCGGGGGGCCGAGAAGCCGGGATTGCTGGATGCCCAGGGGCGTATCCGCGACCTGTCCGCCCATGTCGGCGACATCGCCGGCCGCTGGCTGCTGCCCGAGGGGCTGGCGGAGATCGCGGCATTGCCGGTGGACAGCCTGCCGCTGGTCGATGCCTCGACCCGGCTGGGTCCTTGCGTGGCCGGCACCGGCAAGTTCGTCTGCATCGGCCTCAACTATTCCGACCACGCGGCGGAAACCGGGGCGACCGTCCCGTCGGAGCCGGTGATCTTCATGAAGGCGACCTCCACCATCCAGGGTCCGGACGACCCGGTCGAGATCCCGCGCGGTTCGACCAAGACCGACTGGGAGGTCGAACTCGGCGTCGTCATCGGCAAGACGGCCAAGTATGTGTCGGAGGCCGAGGCTCTGGACCATGTCGCCGGCTATTGCGTCGTCAACGACCTGTCGGAACGCGAATTCCAGATCGAACGCCAGGGCCAGTGGACCAAGGGCAAGAGCTGCGACACCTTCGGCCCCATCGGCCCCTGGCTGGTGACCAAGGACGAGGTTCCCGACCCGCAGGCGCTCGACATGTGGCTGGAGGTCAACGGCCACCGCTACCAGAACGGCTCGACCCGGACGATGGTCTATGGCGTCGCCCACATCGTCTCCTACCTGTCGCAGTTCATGAGCCTGCATCCGGGCGACGTCATCTCCACCGGCACCCCACCGGGCGTCGGGCTGGGGCTGAAGCCGCCGACCTATCTGAAGCCCGGCGACCGGATCGAGCTTGAGATCCAGGGTCTCGGCCGCCAGCGCCAGCAGGTGTACGCGGCGGAGTGACGCCAGACCGGCCGCATCCGAACGGGTGGTGCGGCCAGCGGCATAAGCGGTTTGCTCGACAAAGCAGCCAGACGGCGCGGTCCAAACGACCGGACACGCCGGATGGGGAGGTGCCATGCAGCAAGCGTCGCTCGACACGGCCCCCGGCCGGTTCCCCGCAGCAATGGCGGGGACCGAGCTGCTGCGGCTGGACAGCATCACCAAGCGGTTTCCCGGCGTGCTGGCGCTGGACGGCGTCGGCTTCGACCTGCGGCGCGGCGAGGTCCATGCGCTGTGCGGCGAGAACGGGGCCGGCAAATCGACGCTGATGAAGATCATCAGCGGCCAGTACCAGCCCGACGAGGGCAGCATCGCCTACAAAGGCGAGGTGCGGCGCTTCGCTTCCTCGCTCGATGCCGAGCGGGCCGGCATCGCCATCATTCACCAGGAACTGAACCTCGTCCCGCATCTGAGCGTGGCCGAGAACATCTTCCTGGCGCGGGAGCCGAAACGCGGCTGGTTCATCGACCGCGCGGCGCTGCGCCGGCAGGCCCAGGCCTGCCTCGACCGGCTCGGCGTCGACATCCACCCCGACTCCCCGGTGAAGTCGCTGTCGGTCGCCCAGTGCCAGATGGTGGAGATCGCCAAGGCGCTGTCGCTGAACGCCGAGATCGTCATCATGGACGAGCCGACCTCGTCCCTCACCGAATCCGAAACCGCCCTGCTGTTCCAGGTGATCCGGGAGCTGAAGGAGCAGGGAGTCGGGATCGTCTACATCTCTCACCGGCTGGACGAGATGGCGCTGATCGTCGACCGGGTGACGGTGCTGCGCGACGGCCGCTTCGTCGACACCCGCGCCTTCGCCGACACCTGCGTCGATGAGATCGTCGCACTGATGGTCGGCCGCTCGCTGGACGACAAATTTCCGGAGCGCACCTCGGTTCCCACCGAAGCGGTATTGATGGAGGTGCGCGGCCTGACCCGCCGCGGCGTCTTCCACGATGTCGGCTTCGACCTCAGGCGCGGCGAGATTCTCGGCTTCGCCGGTTTGATGGGTGCGGGCCGCACCGAGGTGGCGCGGGCGATCTTCGGCGCCGACCCGCTGGATGCCGGAACCATCCGGCTCGGTGATGGCGAGATCGCGGTGAAGACCCCGCGCGACGCCATCGCCCACGGCATCGCCTATCTGTCGGAGGACCGCAAGAGCCACGGGCTGGCGGTCAAGATGTCGGTCACCCAGAACCTGACGCTCGCCAACATGGCGGCGGTGTCCAACGCGCTGGGCTTCATCGACCGCAAGGCGGAAGAGCAGGCGGCCTGGCGCTACATCCAGATGCTGTCGATCCGCACGCCGTCGCCGCATCAGGTGGCGCGCCTGCTGTCGGGCGGCAACCAGCAGAAGATCGTCATCGCTAAGTGGCTGTTCCGCCAGTCGCGCATCCTGTTCTTCGATGAACCGACGCGCGGCATCGATGTCGGCGCCAAGTTCGCCATCTACCAGCTTCTCGACCGGCTGGCCGCCGAGGGGATCGGCGTGGTGCTGATCAGCTCCGAACTGCCGGAGATCCTCGGCCTGACCGACCGCGTCGCCGTCTTTCACGAAGGCCGGATCACCGCCGTTCTGAACACGCGCGCGACCAGCCAGGAAGAGATCATGCATTTCGCCTCGGGCCATGGCTGTCCGGCGGCGCCGGGAGCCGAAACGCCATGAGCAATCCCACCACCAAGACCCTCGACGCCGCGCCGTCCGCTGCCGCCATACCGCGCCAGCCGGTGAGCGACGCTCCCCAAACCACAGGCAGCCGGGTGATGAATGACCGGCGCAAAGACCTGATCCAGAAATTCGCGGCGCTGGCCGGACTGCTGGTGCTGGTCGCCGTCTTCTCCGCGACCAGCGACGCCTTCCTCAGCGTCGGCAACGGCATGACCATCGCCTTGCAGGTGACCTCCATCGCCTATCTCGGCATCGCCGCGACCTGCGTCATCATCACCGGCGGCATTGATCTGTCGGTCGGCTCCGTCCTGGCGCTGTCTGGCGTGGTGGCGGCGCTGGCGGTCAAGGCGGGCGCGCCGGTGCCGCTCGGCATGGGGCTGGGCATTCTGGTCGGCGCCTTCTGCGGACTGCTGAACGGGCTGTGCGTCACCCGGCTGAAGCTGCCGCCCTTCATCGCCACGCTGGGCATGATGATGGTGGCGCGCGGCGTCGCCCTGCAGATCACCGGTGCGCGTGCCGTGTCGGGCCTCGGCGACTCCTTCGGCGAGCTTGGCAACGGCGCCATGTTCCGCATCGTCCGCATCGGCGAGGACGGCTTTCCCGACGTGGTCTTCCCCGGCATCCCCTATCCGGTGGTGCTGATGGTGGTGATCGCCATCGCGGTGGCGATCATGCTGAGCCGTACCACGCTGGGCCGCCACATCTACGCCGTGGGCTCGAACGCGGAGGCCGCACGGCTGTCCGGCGTCAATGTCGCCGGCGTCACCCTGTTCACCTATGTGCTGTCCGGCACGCTGGCCGGGCTGACCGGCTGCGTCCTGATGTCCCGCCTCGTCACCGCCCAGCCCAACGAAGGCGTGATGTACGAGCTGGACGCCATCGCCAGTGCCGTCATCGGCGGCACCTCGCTGATCGGCGGGGTGGGGACGATCTCCGGCACCGCCATCGGCGCCTTCGTGATCGGCATCCTGCGCAACGGGCTGAACATGAACGGCGTGTCGGCCTTCACCCAGCAGATCATCATCGGTCTGGTCATCCTGCTGACCGTCTGGATCGACCAGATCCGCAACCGGCGCTGACCGGCGTTCTCGACGACTACATGCCTGCCCAAAACAAACCAACAGGGAGTGAAACCATGAAGCGCTTTGTTTCGGCCTGTCTGGCGTCCGCCATCGCTCTCGCCGCCGGCAGTGCCCTTGCCGCCGACAAGGAGATCGCCGTGGTGGTGAAGACGGTGAACTCCACCTTCTGGCAGAATGTGCAGAAGGGTGCCGCCACCGCCCAGAAGGAGGCGGACGGCTACACCATGACCTTCCAGGGTCCGGCGGCGGAATCGGCCATCGCCGATCAGGTCAACATGGTGGAGAACGCGGTGAACCGGAAGGTCGCCGGCATCGTGCTCGCCCCCTCCGACCCCGACGCGCTGGTCCCGGTGCTGAAGAAGGCATGGGAAGCCAAGATCCCGGTGGTGCTGATCGACTCCCCCGTGTCGGACGCCGGCAAACAGTATTATCAGGCCATGCTATCGACCGACAACGTCAAGGCGGGCGAGCTGTGCGCCAAGGCGTTGATCGACAAGGTCGGCACCAGCGGCAAGATCGCCGTCATGTCTTATGTCGCCGGTGCGGGATCGGAGATCGGCCGGGTCGGCGGCTTCACCAAATACATCAAGGACCATTCCAAGCTGGAGATCGTCGGTCCCTTCTATTCCCAGTCGCAGATGGCGACCGCGCTGAACCAGACCACCGACGTGCTGGCCGCCAACCCCGACCTGAAGGGAATCTTCGGCGCCAACGAGCCGACCGCCATCGGCATGGGCCGCGCGCTGGCCCAGAGCGGCAAGGCCGGCCACATCGCCGCGGTCGGATTCGACGGCAACCAGGATCTCCAGGGCTTCGTCAAGGACGGCACGCTGGAGGCCATCGCCGTCCAGGGCTCCTACCAGATGGGCTATCTGGGGGTGCAGACGGCGGTCAAGCTGACCAAGCGCGAGAAGGTCGAAAAGGCACTCGACACCGGCGTGGTGCTGGTGACCAAGGCCAATCTGGCGACGCCGGAAGCGCAGAACGTTCTCTACTGAGCGGTTGCATAGCATCTTCTCCTGGGCCGCTTCTCCTGGCCTTGGGCGTGCGCGGCGCCCGGTCCCTCGCCGCGCACGCCATTTTCTTCGCCATCACGTTTCCGCAGTTGGTTTCCGCAGTCGAGGCGTCCCGCATGAACCTGACCGACCGCCACACCCTGCCACGCTCCGGCCTGTCGCTCCCGGTGATCGGTCTGGGCTGCGCGCAGCTCGGCGGGCTCTACCGCCCGACCGATCCGGCCGAGGCCGACAGTCTGGTCGCCGCGGCCTGGGAGGCCGGCATCCGCTATTTCGACACCGCCCCCTATTACGGCTATGGCCGGTCGGAGCGGCGGCTGGGCGCCGCCCTGTGCGACAGGCCGCGCGACGGGTTCGTGCTGTCGACCAAGGTCGGCCGGCTGATCCGCCCGAATGCCGGCGGCGCGCGGACATCGGGCGTCGATGCCAATGGCTGGGCCGAACCCCTGCCCTTCCACCCGGTCTACGATTACTCCCGCGACGGCATCCTGCGCTCGGTGGAGGATTCGCTCCAGCGTCTCGGCCTTGCCCGCATCGACATCCTCTATGTCCACGACATCGGCCGGGTCACCCATGGCGACGCCCATGCCCATCACTGGGACGCGCTGACCCGCGGCGGCGGTTTCCGCGCGTTGGAGGAGTTGCGGCGCGATGGCGCGGTGTCGGCCATCGGCCTCGGCGTCAATGAATGGGAGGTGGCGCTGGACGCGATGGACGAGGTCGATCTCGACTGCACCATGCTGGCTGGCCGCTACACCCTGCTGGAACAGACCAGCCTGTCGCCCTTCCTAGAGCGCTGCCTCGCCACCGGCATGCGGGTCGTCGCCGCCGGGGTGTTCAATTCAGGCATCCTCGCCGGCAACGGCAAGTTCAACTATGCCGACGCCCCGCCGGAAACCGTCGCGCGGGTGGAGGCGCTCGCCACCGCCTGCCGCGAGTTCGCTGTCGAGCTTCCCGCCGCAGCCTTGCAATTCCCGCTGGCCCATCCGGCGGTGGCCTCCTGCGTCACCGGGGTGCGCAACGCCGGCCAACTGGCGACCAACCTCGCCTGGGCGCAGGCGTCGATCCCCGCCGCCCTCTGGCAGGCCTTGAAGTCACGCGGCCTGCTGGACGAGGCGGCACCAATCCCGGCCGCAATCGTGGCGGAGGCCTGACCCCATGCGCATCGACGCCCACCAGCATTTCTGGCTCATGGCCGCTCGCCAGGGCGAATGGCCGACACCGGAGCTTGGCCCGATTTACCGCGATTTCCTGCCGCCCGACCTGCTGCCGCTGCTGCTGGAGAACGGCATCGACGGCACCGTCCTGGTGCAGACCCTGTCCAGCGACGCGGACACCGCCTTCATGCTCGACCTCGCCGCAAGGCACAGCTTCATCCGCGGCGTGGTCGGCTGGACCGACCTGAAGGCGCCGGACGCCCCGCAGCGGGTTCAGGCGCTGGCATCCCATCCCAAGCTGAAGGGGCTGCGTCCGATGGTACAGGCCGAAGCCACCGACTGGCTGGACGATCCGGCCATCGATCCGGCCGCCGCCGCGATGGCCGAATGGGGCCTGAGCTTCGACGCCCTGGTCCTGCCGCCTCACCTGCCGTCGCTGCTGCGCTTCGCCCGTCGGCATCCGTCGCTGCCCATCGTCATCGATCACGCCGCCAAGCCGGACATCGCCGGCGGCGGCACTCCCGGCTGGGCGGAGGACATGGCCGCCCTCGCCGCCTTGCCGAATGTCCGGTGCAAGCTCTCCGGCCTGCTGACCGAAGCGGGCGAGCGCACTGGGATCGACGACATCCGCCCCTATGTGGAGCGCCTGATCGCCCTGTTCGACACCGAACGGCTGATCTGGGGCAGCGACTGGCCGGTCCTGCGGCTGGCCGGCGACTATCCCGGCTGGCTGGAGATGTGCCGCCAGCTGGTCCCCGCAGCGGCGCATGACGCGGTGTTCGGCGGCAATGCCGCAACCTTCTACCGGCTGGGCTGACCACGTCCGCCTTTCCATTCTTTCGCAAGGACCAGACCGATGCCGTCTTCCGTTCCCGAACTTCTCCTGCTGAACCCATCGGACAGCGTCGCGGTCGCCACCCGTGAGATCCCGGCGGGAAGCGCCGTCTCCGTCGGCGGCTTCGCCGGCACCGCCGCCGCCACCATCCCCAGCGGCCACAAGATCGCCATCCGCGCCGTAGCGGCGGGCGAGCCGGTGGTCAAGTACGGGCAGGTGATCGGCACCGCCACCCAGCCGATCGAACCCGGCCAGCATGTCCACGTCCACAATCTCGGCATGGGTGAAGCCCGTCTCGACCACGGCTCCACCCGCATTGTCGAGGCCGAGCGCGGCGCGGAGGAAGCGACCTTCCTCGGCATCCGCCGTCCGTCCGGGCAGGTCGCAACCCGCAACTATATCGGCGTCATCGCCAGCGTGAACTGCTCCGCCACCGTCTGCAAACGCATCGCCGACGCTTTCAATGGCGCTGCGCTGGCCGATTATCCGAACGTCGACGGGGTGGTCGCCATCGTCCATGGCAGCGGATGCGGCATGAACGGCACCGGCGAGGGCATGGCGATCCTGCGCCGCACTTTGCGCGGCTATGCCGACCACGCCAACTTCGCCGGGCTTCTGCTGATCGGGCTGGGCTGCGAGATGAACCAGATCGCACCCTTGGCCCAGATGCTGGCGCCCCGTCCGGACGGGCTGATCGCCACCCTGACCATTCAGGAGGAAGGCGGCACGCGCGAGACCATCGAGCGCGGCGTCGCCCTGGTCCGCGCCATGCTGCCCATCGCCAACGACGTCCGGCGCGAGCCGGTGCCGGCGAGCCACCTGACGGTCGGGCTGCAATGCGGCGGCTCCGACGGCTATTCCGGCATTACCGCCAACCCGGTGCTGGGCGCCGCGGTCGATCTGCTGGTCGCCCATGGCGGCACCGCCATCCTGTCCGAGACGCCGGAGATCTATGGCGCCGAGCATCTGCTCACCGCCCGTGCCGCCTCCCCCGCCGTCGCCGACAGGCTGATGGACCGCATCCGCTGGTGGGAGGATTACACCCGCATGCACAAGGGCGACATGAACAACAACCCGTCGCCCGGCAACAAGGCCGGCGGCATCACCACCATCCTGGAGAAATCGCTGGGCGCGGTCGCCAAGGGCGGCGGCACCCGCCTGAACGCGGTGGTCGATTATGCCGAGCCGGTCACCGACCACGGCCTCGTCTTCATGGACACGCCCGGCTACGACCCGGTGTCGGCGACCGGGCAGGTGGCGGGCGGCGCCAACCTGATCGCCTTCACCACCGGCCGCGGATCGACCTACGGCTGCAAGCCGACGCCGTCGCTGAAGATCGCCACCAACAGCGCGCTCTATGCCCGCATGGGCGACGACATGGACTTCAACGGCGGCGCGGTGCTGGACGGCGGCACCAGCGTGGCGGAGGCCGGTGCCGCCCTGTTCCGCCTGATGCTGGACACCGCGTCAGGCCACCGCACCCGCAGCGAGGAGAACGGCATCGGCGACAACGAGTTCGTGCCCTGGCAGATCGGCGCCGTCATGTGACGGGTCGCGATCCGCAAAATCCCCTCTCCTCCCTGGGAGAGGGGAAAGCGCTCCTCACCCCCTCAGCGCCCCCCGCCGGACCAGAGAGCGCATCAGCTCGGCGATGCCGACGCTCCAGGGCTCGCAGGCGTCGCTCGGCCGCATGCGGTTGACCAGCGCGCCCAGCTTGGGCGCCGCGATGGTGACGATGTCGCCCTCCTTGTGGGTGAAGCCGCCGCCGGGGTTGTCACGATCCTGAGTCGGCGCGAACATGGTGCCGAGGAACAGGGCGAAGCCGTCGGGATACTGGTGAACCGGGCCGACCGTCTGGGCGACGAGATCCTCCGGATCGCGGCTGATCCGCGAGATGGAGGACAGGCCGGCCAGCTGGAAGCCCTCCGGCCCCTCGACTGTCAGGGCGACGTCGGTCGTCCGCACATCGTCCAACGTAAAGGTCTTGTCGAAGAAGCGGATGAAGGGACCGATGGCGCAGGATGCATTGTTGTCCTTCGCCTTCGACAGCAGAAGGGCCGACCGGCCTTCGAAATCGCGCAGATTGACGTCGTTGCCCAGCGTCGCCCCGGTGATGCGGCCATCGGGGGCGACGATCAGCACCACCTCCGGCTCCGGGTTGTTCCAGGTCGATTTCGGGTGCAGACCGGCGTCCATCAGCGTGCCGACCGACGACAGGACGGGCGCCTTGGTGAAGACCTCCGCGTCCGGGCCGATGCCGACCTCCAGATACTGGCTCCAGGCGCCCTGGGCGATCAGCACCTCCTTCAGGCTCATCGCTGCCTCGGAGCCGGGCTTCAGCGCCGCCAGATCGTCGCCGACCAGCCGCTGCACCTCGGCGCGGATCGCCTCGGCGGCGTCGGGATTGCCGCGGGCGCGTTCCTCGATCACCCGCTCCAGCATCGACACGGCGAAGGTGACGCCGGCCGCCTTCAGCACCTGAAGGTCGGTCGGCGCCAGCAGCCAGGGGGCGTTCGTGTTACGGCTTTCCGGCGGCGTGTTGGCGAGGATGTCGGCCAATGCGCCGATGCGCTCCCCCGCCGCAGCGGCAAGGTCCGCCGCCGGATCGGGCCGGGCGGCCAGTTCGCTCATCGTTGGGAAGGTCGCGGTCACGTCGTACACGCCATCGGCGCGCACGGCCACCACCGACGGGCCGATGCCGGGCCGCCAGACGCGCCCGGCCAGGGTGCCGGCATAGCCGTCGTTGGGAAGGGTGCGGGTCGCATCCACGGGGAACTGGGTCATGTCGGAGTCCGAATCTTGAAATTGGGTCGGGTTACGGCTCGTCGCCGGCGATGACGCCCTTGCGCAGCAGGAAACAGCCATAGGGCCGCGGATCGCCGACCTGCACGACGGCGAAGGCGCGGCGGGCGGCGTCGTAGAAGGCGAAACGCTCGATCCCCTGCAAGGGCAACGGTCGGCCCTCGGCGCGGTCGATCTCCGCCTGCACCTCGCCCTGGACGGTGGGAAGTGCTGCGGGGTCGCCCACCACCTCCATCCGGCGCACCGGGTCGGGCACGAAGCCGTCGAGCGGGAAGACGCCGAGGATGCCCCGGGCGGCGCGCGCCATCGTCACCCCCGGCAGCACGATCAGACGGCCGGAAGTGGTGGCGCGGGCGATGGTCTCCGCCGGATGATTGGCATCGACCAACGCCAGATCGTCGCCATGACCCATGGCGGCCAGCACCCACAGCAGGTCGGGAGACAGAAGCGGGTCCAGTCCTTTCAGCATGACATTCTATCCCTGTTCGTTCAGGCCGGCACCGGCACGTCCGCCGCCAGCAGCCCTTCGCCTTTCAGATCGGACCACAGCGCGCCCGGCACCGTTGCCGCCATGGCGGCGAGGTTGCGGTTCACCTCCCCGGCCGTCACCGCCCCCAGCACCACCGACGACACCGCCGGATGGCCGAGCGCGAAGCGCAGCGCCGCGGTGGCGAGCGGCACGCCATGGGCCCGGCAGACCGCCTCGATCCGCCCCACCCGCTCCAGGATGTGGGCCGGGGCCGGAGCGTAATTATACTTGGCGCCGGGAACGGCACCGCTGGCGAGGATGCCGGAATTGAAGACGCCGCCCAGCATCACGCCGATGCCCTTGGCCTGGGCCAGCGGCAGGAATTCCTCCAGCGCCGGCTGTTCCAGCAGCGAATAGCGCCCGGCCAGCAGCATGGCGTCGAAGTCGCCAGCCTTGGCGAAGCGGACGCACATCTCCGCCTCGTTGACGCCGACACCGATGGCCTTGACCGTGCCGTCGGCGCGCAGCCGGTCGAGCGCGCGATAGGCGCCGTCCATCGCCTCCGCGAAGCGGGCTTCGATGCGGTCGGCACCATGGGTCCAGACATCGACGTCATGGATCAGCAGCACGTCGATGCGGTCGGTGCCCAGCCGCAGCAGCGACTGCTCCACCGACCGCATCGTCCCCTCATAGGAATAGTCGATCACCGCCCGGTGCGGGAAACCGCCGGCATAGCCCGACCCGTCTCCCCGTCCCTGCGTCGGGTCCATCCAGCGCCCGACCTTGGTGCACAGCACGACGCCGTCGCGCCCGGCCTGACGCAAAGCGACACCGCAGCGCGCCTCCGCCAGCCCATGGCCGTAGAGCGGCGAGGTGTCGAGCAGCGTGACGCCCGCCGACAGGGCAGCGACCGCGGCACCGACCGCGGCGGCCTCGTCGAGATGGCCGTACAGGTCGCCCAGCGGCGCGGCACCGAAGCCGATCTCCGAGACGGCGATGCCGGTGCGGCCCAAGCTTCTCGTCGGCAGCGTCATCACAGACGCAGCCCGGTGTCGGGGTTGAACAGATGGGCCAGCGCCGGGTCTGGAGCGATCCGCACCACCTCGCCGGGCTTGGCGCCGGTCCGCTCGCGCAGCACCCAGGTCAGCTCGCGCTTGCGATCCTCGCGGCCTGCTTTGCTGCCGAGCGGACGCAGCACCATCTGGGTTTCCGACCCGGTCGGCTCGACCACCACCACCTCGGCGGCCATCCCTTCGTCGGCGAGGCGGAAATGCTCCGGCCGCACGCCATAGACGGCCGGGCGCCCGTCGGACGCCGCCGGCACGCGCCCACCCAGCGGCAGGCGGGATCCGTCCTCGGTGGTGAAGCCGTCGCCGCCGATGCTGCCGGGGATGAAGTTCATCGCCGGCGAGCCGATGAAGCCGGCAACGAACATGTTCGCCGGATTGTCGTAGAGGTCGAGCGGTGCGCCGATCTGCTCGATGATGCCGTCATGCATCACCACGATCTTGTCGGCCATGGTCATGGCTTCGATCTGGTCGTGGGTGACATAGACGGTGGTGGTCTTCAGCCGCTGGTGCATCTCCTTGATCTCGGTGCGCATCTGCACCCGCAGCTTGGCGTCGAGGTTGGACAGCGGCTCGTCGAACAGGAAGACCTTGGGGTCGCGGACGATTGCGCGGCCCATCGCCACGCGCTGGCGCTGGCCGCCGGACAGCTGGCGCGGGAAGCGGCCCAGCAGCGGCCCGAGCCCGAGAATGCCGGCCGCCCGCTCCACCTTGGCCGTGATCTCGCTCTTGGCCGTATTCTTCAGCCGCAGCGCGAAGCTCATGTTGTCGGCGATGGTCATGTGCGGGTAGAGCGCGTAGTTCTGGAACACCATCGCGATGTCGCGGTCCTTCGGCGGCACGTCGTTGACGACGCGGTCGTCGATGGCGACGGTGCCGCCGCTGATTTCCTCCAGCCCGGCGATCATGCGCAGCAGGGTGGATTTGCCGCAGCCCGACGGGCCGACCAGAATGACGAACTCGCCGTCCTGGATGTCGATGGACACGCCCTTGATGATCTCGACCGTGCCGTAGGATTTGCGGACGTTCCGAATGCTGACGGAGGCCATGGGGTCGTCTCTTTCTTGGGATGGATCAGCCGCCCTTGACGGCGCCGGCGGTCAGGCCCGCCACGATCTGGCGCTGGGCGGCCACGGTGAGGATCAGCACCGGCAGCGTCACCACCAATGCGGCGGCGGCCAGCGGCCCCCAGCTCACCTGCTCGAAGGACAGCATGTTGTAGACGGCGACCGGCAGGGTCCGCGTCTCGCGGCTGGCCAGCACGATGCCGAAGACGAAGTTGTTCCAAGAGAAGATCACCGACAGGATGAAGGCGACGACGATGCCGGGCTTGGCGATCGGCAGCGCCACCTTGGCGAAGATCTGCCAGCGCGTCGCGCCGTCGACCATCGCCGCCTCCTCAAGCTCCATCGGCGTCGTCTCGAAATAGCCGATCATGATCCAGATCACGATGGGCACGGTGACGACCAGATGGATGATGATCTGCGGCCACAGCGTGCCGAGCAGCCCCAGCCACTGGAACAGCAGGAACAGCGGGATCAGGAAGGACAGGCCCGGCGTCATGCGGGCGATCATGATGACCACCGCCGACTTGTGCGCCCGCATCCGGGCGATGCCGTAGCCGGCCGGCACGCCCACCACCAGCGCGAACAGGGTGGCCGCCCCGGTGACGATCAGGCTGTTCCAGAAATAGAGCAGGAAGCTGTTGCCCTCGAAGATCGTCGTGTAGTTCTTCCAGGCGAAGCGGTCCGGGATCAGGATCGGCGGATAGGCGCCGTTGTCGATCTCGAACTTCAGCGACAGCGACAGCATCCAGATGAAGAACAACAACGCCGGCGACACCAGCAGCAGGACGCAGACGGCCATGCCAGCCTTGTCCAGAAGCTTCCTCAGCGGCCGGCTCATTGCCCGTCTCCCGTATTCCAGGCGCTGCGCTGGCGCAGGTACAGCAGGATCAGCGATAGCAGGATGATCAGCACGAAGAACACCACCGCGATGGCCGAGCCGTAGCCGATGTCGTAATAGGTGAAGGCGACGCTGTAGAGATACAGGTTGATCGTCTCCGACGCCGTGCCCGGCCCGCCCTGGGTGATGGTGTAGAGGATGTCGAAGCTCTTCAGCGCGTCGATGCTGCGGATGATCACCGCCACCATCAGGAAGGGCTTGATCATCGGCAGCGTCAGGTAGCGGAAGCGCTGCCAGGCGGTGGCGCCGTCGATCTGCGCGCTCTCGTACGGCTCGGTCGGCAGCGCCGCCAGACCGCCCAGCACGATCAGCATCACCAGCGGCGTCCACTGCCAGGTCTCCACCAGCACCAGCGACAGGATCACCGTGCTGGGGTGATAGACCCATTGCAGCGGCCCGATGCCGATCTGCGACAGCAGGTAGTTCAGCACGCCAAGCTGCGGGTGGAACATCATCGTCCACACCAGCGCGATGGCGACCGGGGTCGCCATCATCGGCATGACGAAGATGCCGCGCAGCAGGCCTCTCGCCGGCAGCTTGGTGTTGAAGGCCAGCGCCGCCGCGGTGCCGAGCACCAGCGGGGCCAAGACCGACAGCGCGGTGTAGACCAGCGTGTGGACCATCGCTTCCAGGAAGCGCACGTCGGTGAACAGCCGGGCATAGTTCTGCAAACCGACGAAACGCTGTTCCTCGCCGATGCGCCATTCCATGGCGCTCATCCACAGGGTGAAGACCCAGGGAAAGACGATGACCCCGATGACGACGATCAGCGCCGGCACCACGAAGGGCCAGTAGGAGGGCCGGAGCCGCTTCGTCCTGCCGACGGAAGCGGCGCCGACCACGCGGTCAGACGAGGTCAGGATGCTCACGTCTTCTCGCTGCGCTCGAGGATCGGCTTGAAGTCGGCGGTGGCGCGCTTCAGCTCGGCCGCCGGATCGCTGCCGGAGATCATGTTGGTCAGCGCTCCGCCCAGCACGTCGCGGAACTCGGTAACCGGGATGATGACCGGCAGGGTGAGGCGGCTGATCTTCGCCGATTCGACCACCGCATCGACCCAGGCCGCCGGCATCTTGACGCCCTTGCGCACTTCGGCGTCCGCCAGGACCGAGTTGCGGAACGGCACGCCGGCCCCGGCCTGCAACAGGCGGGCGCCCATCAGCTTGCCGGTCGCCCACTGGCAGTAGAGATAGGCGGCCTCCTTGTTCTTCGACGCCGCAGTGACGCCGACGCCGTCGCCGGTGGTGGCCGCGGCATGCGCCTTCGGGCCCTTCGGCATCAGGCCGTAGCCGACCTTGCCGACGACGCGCGACTTCTCCGGATCCTCCAGCGGCGGGGCGAAGCCGACGCCGTCGAACCACATGCCGACGCGGCCCTGGAGGAAGGCCGACTGGCATTCCGCCCAGTTGAAGCCGGTGACGCCCGGCGGCGCCGACTTGGTCATCAGCGTCTGGTAGAGCTTCGCCGCCTCGATAGCCTCGGGCGTGTCGGTCAGCAGGTTGCGGTTGGCGTCGACGCTGTACTGGTCGTAACCGAGCAGCAGGCTGGTCCACACTGGCGTGTTGGCGTTCTTCATGCCGCGGGCGACGAAGCCGTAGGTCTGGCTCGACGGGTCGGTCAACGCGGCGGCGGCCGCCACCATCTCGTCGAAGGTCTTGGGGAAGGACAGGTTCTTCTTCGCGAACAGGTCCTTGTTCCAATAGACGATCCAGTAATCGACCGAGAAGGGCAAGGCGCCGATCCCGCCCTCGGGATTGCGGGCGAAGGTCACGCCGGCTTCGGAGAAATCGTCGAGGAAGCCGGCGTCGGTCAGCGCCGGGTCCTTGATGAAGGGCGTCAGGTCGGCCAGCCACTTGCCCTTCTCGAACTGGCGCTTCTGGACGTGATAGCTGATGTGCACGACATCGAAGCTCGGCCGGCCGGAGGTCAGCTCGATCACCGCCTTCTGGCGCTGCTGCTGCTCCGGGGTCTGTTCCGACACCACGGTGATGCCGGTCAGCTCCTCGAATTCCTTCTGATACTTGGTCAGCGTGTCGCCACGCGGGCTCTTGATCAGGTTCACCTCGATCTTGGTGCCGGCATATTTGCGCCAGTTGACCCCACTGGTCTGGGCGAAGGCGGGCAGGCCGATACCGCTCAGGCCCAGCGCACCGGCCGCGGCGCCCGACGCCAGAAGCCGGCGGCGCGACAAAGACATTCCGTTCGACATCGACATGCACTCCTCCCCGTTATCGCCTGGGCCTTTGATGCCCGGCCTTGTCCTGACCGGCGAACACTGTGAGCGACACGGATCCGCGCCGCCACCGATTTGATTGCTTGGTCAACGTATAAATCCAGCGCAGCCCCCTTGCAAACGAAAAACATCCTAGTAACATGTTAGTCGTAACGCGGTGGCCGTTCGGCCGGCCGTCCAGCCGCCCCTGGGAGAAATGCAAAGTGAATCAATCCACTGGCCGCTTCGGCCTGTCCTGCGCGCTGACCACGCCCTACCATGAGGACGGCAGCGTGGATCTGGCCCGCCTGACCCGGCATGTCGCTTGGTGCCTCGCCAGCGGCTGCGACTCGGTCACCCTGTTCGGCACCACGGGAGAGGGTCCGCTGCTCGGCCATGTGGCGCGCGAGCAGATGATCGGCGCGCTGAAGGGCGCCGGCATCGATTTCCGCAGCCATGTGGTCGGCGGCGTCATCGCCGCGTCGCTGCACGACGCGCTGGCGCAGGCCAACCAGCTGCTCGATGCGGACGCGCGGGCGCTGCTGGTCGCCCCGCCCTTCTACTTCAAGGGCGTGTCGGACGACGGGCTGTTCGCGTGGTTCTCCAGCTTCATCGCCAAGCTGGGCGACCGGGCGCGCGACATCATCCTGTACCACATCCCGTCGGTCACCGCGGTTCCGCTGTCGATTGAGCTGATCGGCCGGCTGAAGGCCGCCTTCCCGCAGGCGATCACCGGAGTCAAGGATTCGGCCGGCGACTGGGGCTACAGCCAGCAGCTTCTCGCCGCCCACCGCGACGATCTCGCCGTGCTGATCGGCGACGAGCGGGTGCTGGCCCAGGCGGTGCGCGACGGGGGCCAGGGCGCCATTTCCGGCATGGCCAATCTGGTGCCGGGCCGGCTGCGGACGGTGGTCCATCAGGGCTGCGACGACGCCGCATTGGTTGAGCTGGTGGACGCCGTGCTGCGCTACCCGGTCACCCCGGCGGTGAAGGCGCTGGTGTCGCACGCCACCGGCGACAGCGCATGGTTGACGGTGAGGGCGCCTTTGCTGCCTATGTCGGTGGCGGACACCGCGACGCTGGGCCATCTCTTCGACCGGGTGTTCGCGGATGGGGCCGCCTGATGGGGCCCTCCTGACGGGACAGCACACGGATGACGACCTCCGCCAAACGCGACCCGGCCAAGCGAGACCGGGACACGGTCAACCTGCGCAGCCGGGCTTACGAGAGCTTCACGCAGCGGCTGCTGGCGGACGAGATCCGCCCCGGACAGTTCATCTCGCAGCGCGAGCTGGTCGAGCTGACCGAACTGCCGCTGGGGGCGATCCGCGAACTGATCCCCCGGCTGGAGGCCGAAGGGCTGGTGAAGACCGTGCCGCAGCGGGGGATGCAGGTCGCGCATGTCGATCTCAACCTCATCCGTGACGCCTTCCAGTTCCGCCTGTTCCTGGAACGGGAAGCGGTGGCGGTCTTCGCCCGGGAGGCGCCGGAGGCGACGGTCCGCGCGCTGCTGGACGATCACGAGCGCATCGTCGCCGCCTGCGCCGAAGCGGAAGCCGACACCGGCACGGGCGGCGGCATCCAGCCCGCCCTGTTGCAGGAGGCGCAGGACATCGACTGGGCGCTGCACCTGACGATCATCGACGCGCTCGGCAACGCCATCATTTCCGACGCCTACCGGGTCAACCAGATCAAGATCCGGCTGATCAAGCAGTCGAAGACAAAACTGAATACTGCCGTGCTGGTGCCGACGATGCGCGAGCATCTCGCCATCATCCACGCCATCCAGGCCCGCGACCCGGAGCGGGCCAAGGATGCCATCGGCACCCACATCCTCAGCGCCCGCGACCGTGCCATCGGCCTGCGCTGAAGCCATACCTGTTACGGCACGCCGCCGGCCGGCTGCGTCAGGCCGCGCAGCGCCTCCACCGCCGCCGCGGGTGTGGTCAGCACCGGGACGGACAGCAGAGGCTGAAGCCTCGGCTGCGCCCGCGCCATCGAGAACTGGCCGAGAATGACGACATCGCAGCCGCGCAGCTGCTCCGCGGTCCCTGCGACGCGCTCGTCATGCCCCTCGCCGTCACCGCTCTTGAGCGCCGCCAGCGCGCCGTCGGCAACCGCGACGGTGACCTCGATCCGGCGGCCGGCAGCGGCAGCCATCGCCAGCAGCTCGGTGCGCAGGGACAAGGCGGACGGGCCGAAGCTGACGACGATGCCGATCCGGTCGCCGACCGCCATCGCCGCCTCGAAGGCGGATTCGTTCGGCCGCAGCACCGGGATCGGCAGGTGCTGCTTGACCGCGTCGATGGCTGGGGCGAAGGCGGAACAGGTGAACAGGATGCCCGCCGTGCGCCCGCCCGCGCCCACCGTGCCGGCGGCATAATCGGCCAGCGTCCGGAACCGCCCCATCATCGCCTCGTCGAGCCCGCCGGCTTCCGCCAGATCGACGGCCAGCGAGGTGTCGAGCAGGTCGTAAATCCGCGCTTCCGGCCAATGCGCCCGGAAAGCGGCCCGGGCCGGCGCCACCGACTCCTCCAGCGCATGAATGAGCGCGATGCGCGGCCCCGGCTTGGCGACACCCGTTTCGGCGGTCATGCGCCTTCTCCCTTCTTTGCAGTCTGTCGGGCGGCCAAGGCCAGCATCAGCCCGCGGTCGCGTTCGGTCTCCAGCGCGGCGATGGAGCGGCCGGCGGCTTCCTCTGCGATTCCATCGACCAGCAGTTTGCGAACCTCCGGCGTCAGGCTGGGGCTGCCCAGCGTCGCCCAGCGCCGTTCCTGGCTCGGGCCGAGATGGTCGAGGTAATGAGCGATGCCGCCGGGGCCGCCGCCCAGATGATAGGCCATGTGGGCGCCGATCACCGACCAGCGCAGTCCCGGACCGTGCACCAGCGCCGCATCGACGTCGGCGACATCGGCAATGCCCTCCGCCACGATGTTGACCGCCTCGCGCCACAAGGCGGACGCCAGCCGGTTGGCGATGTGGCCGACCGCATCCTTCTTCAGCGCCACCGTCTCGCGGCCGAGACCGCGGTAGAAGGTCTCGGCCCGCGCCAGTGTCTGCGCATCGGCGGCGAACAGCTCGACCAGCGGCATCAGGTGCGGCGGATTGAAGGGGTGGGCGGTGATGAGTCGTTCGCGCCGCACCACGCCCGCCGCCAGATCGCTCCAGGTCAGCGAGGAGGTGCTGCTGGCGATCACCGCATCTGGCCTTGCCGCCGCCTCCACCTCGGCATAGAGGCTGTGCTTGACCGCGGTCTTTTCCGGCGCGTTCTCCTGAATCCAGCCGGCATCGCTGACGGCCGCCGCAACCGACCGCGCGATGGACAGGCGGCCGGTTTGGGCGGCGACGGTCCCGAGCGCCTGCAACTGGCCGAGCAACCGCTCCACGCGCTGCGGCAAGGCGGCCAGCACGGCGCCGTCGGGGTCCCAGGCAACCACGTCCAGCCCGTGGGCGAGGAACAGGGCCGACCAGCTTTCGCCGATCAACCCGCAGCCAAGCACAGCAACGGGCGCGGTGGACGGCGGAGGTGGCGGCATTGTGGAAGCACTCCTGCACAGAGGGGTCGAAAAGAGGACCGGGCACGGAGGTGCGCGGCAGGGACAGCTTGACCTTCATCGGCGACCGGGTCAATATGATGCATCATACAGCAATGCAAGATGGCCGGGTGACGGGCAGACAATGAGCGGGTTCGACCTCAGCCTTCTTGAACACGACAATCTCGGCAGCACGATTTACCAGAAATTGTGCGAGGCGCTGATGCGGGGCGTGTTCAAGCCGAATGACCGGCTCAAGATTCGCGATCTGGCCGAACGGCTGGGGACCAGCGTCACCCCGGTGCGCGACGCCATCCTGCGTCTGGTGCAGGATCAGGCGCTGGTGCTGCGCTCGCCGCGCGATATCCGCGTCCCGATGCTGACCCGCGCCGCCTATCTGGAAATCCGGGACATCCGCGTCAATCTGGAGGGCCTGGCCGCCGCCCGCGCCGCCGAACGAGCCACACCCGCCCAGATCGACCAGTTGGAAGCCCTGCTGACGCACAACGAGGAGGCGATGGCCGCCGGCAACACCGCGCTGGCGACCGAACTCAACCAGATCTTCCACTTCAGGCTGGCCGAAATCGCGGACATGCCGGTGCTCGGCGACATTCTGCGGCGGCTCTGGCTCCAGATGGGGCCGTTGATCGCCGACGTCTATGGCGGAGCCGGCCGCACGATGATCGACCATCACTACCCGCTGATGGATGCCATCCGCTGCCATGACGGCCCGGCCGCCGCCCGCGCCATCCAGGATGACATCCAGCTGGCCAGCGGCCCGATCCTGGAGCGGATCGACGCCGAGTGCATCGAAGCACAACTGCAAACCCAACCGGAAACCCTGGTTTCCTGACCTCTTTCGCCGGTGCCCGAAGCCGGACTGTGCATGACGATGATGCATCAAACATTAAAGTTTCGAATGACGAGGAGAGTGCGGCCATGACACAGCGTGATGTACTGACCACCGTCGCGCCGCCGATCTCCGGGGACGAGGCCGGCGCCATGATGCTGCGGCATTTCGGGCTGACCGGCGGCGTCCGTGAACTGAGCAGCGAGCGCGACCGCAACTTCCACATCACCACGCCCAATGGGCAGGGCTATGTGCTGAAGTTCACCAACCCGGCCGAACCGCAGCCGGTCACCGCCTTCCAGACCGGAGCCATGCAGCATGTGGCATCCCGCGACCCGGCCCTGCCGGTGCCGCGCGTCGTGCCGACCCGGGAAGGCGAGGCGCAGACGACGGTCCTGATCGACGGCCATCCGATGATCCTGCGGCTGCTGACCTATCTCGACGGCACGCCGCTCCATGCGGCACCGGCATCAAAAGGACTGATGCGGGCGCTGGGAACGACGCTGGCCCGGCTCGACCTCGCGCTGGCCGACTACGAGCATCCGGGCTCGCAGCGCGACCTGCTGTGGGACATCACGCGCACCGCCAGCGTCGCCGACAAGCTGCATTATCTGACCGACGGTCCGCGCCGCCGGATGGTGGAGCGCTTCATCGCCCGTTTCGCCGACCGGGTCGCCCCGCGCCTGCCCGCCCTGCGCCATCAGGTGATCCACAACGACCTCAACCCGCACAATGCGGTGGTCGATCCGGCCGGGCATCAGGCGGTCACCGGCATCATCGATTTCGGTGACGCGCTGAAGGCGCCGCTGATCAACGATCTGGCGACGGCGCTCGCCTACCACGTCACCAGCGGCGAGACGCCCTTCGGCTCCATCGTCGAAATGACCCGCGCCTACAACGCCGTGCTGCCGCTGACGGCGGATGAGACGGATTTGCTGCCCGACCTGATCGCGGCCCGCCTTGCCCTGACCATCTCGATCACCGGCTGGCGGGCGGCCGAATATCCCGAGAACGCCGCCTACATCCTGCGGAATGCCGAACGCGCCTTCGCCGGGCTGGAAAAGCTGACCGGCGACGAGGCCGCCACCGCACGCACTCTGCTCCACCTCGCCTGCCAGGAAGTGTGACCCGCCATGACCATGATCAACGCCTACGCCCCCGACGCCGCCGGTTCCCTGCCGGAGCGCGAGCGCGCCCTGATCGCCCGCCGCGAAAAGCTGCTCGGCCCGGCCTACCGACTGTTCTACGCCGATCCGATCCATGTCGTCCGCGGCGAGGGCTCATCCCTCTATGACGCCGACGGCAACCGCTATCTCGACGCCTACAACAACGTCGCCTCGGTCGGCCACTCGCGGCCCGAGGTGGTGGAGGCGATGGCGAAGCAGGCGGCGGTGCTGAACACCCACACGCGCTATCTGACCGACGGCATCCTCGATTTCGCCGAAGCCTTCCTTGCGGAATTCCCGAAGGAACTGTCGCACCTGATGCTGACCTGCACCGGCAGCGAGGCGAACGATCTGGCGCTGCGCGTCGCCCGCGTCCACACCGGCGGCACCGGCGTCGTCATCGCCCACAACGCCTATCACGGCGTCACCTCGGCGCTGGCGGAGATGTCGCCCTCGCTGGGCGCCGCGGTGAAGCTGGGCGACCATGTCCGCGTCGTGCCGTCGCCCGACAGCTACCGCATTCCGGACGCAGAGGTCGGTGCCGCCTTCGCCCGGTCCGTCGATGAGGCCATCGCCGACCTGCGCGAGAAGGCCATCGCTCCGGCGGCGCTGCTGGTCGACACCATCTTCTCCAGCAGCGGCGTCTTCACCGATCCGGCCGGCTTCCTGGCCCCGGCGGTCGAGGTCATGCGCAAGGCCGGCGGCATCTTCATCGCCGACGAGGTACAGCCCGGCTTCGGCCGGCTCGGCACCCACATGTGGGGCTTCGCGCGCCACGGGCTGGTGCCCGACATCGTGACGGTCGGCAAGCCGATGGGCAACGGCCATCCGGTGGCCGGCGCCATCTTCCGCCCGGAGGTGATCGAGGCGTTCGGCCGCAGCCAGCGCTATTTCAACACCTTCGGCGGCAACCCGGTGTCCTGCGCCGTGGCGCACGCCGTGCTGCGCGTCATCAAGACGGAGCGCCTGCAGGAGAACGCCCTGACCGTCGGCACGCAGATGATCGACGGCATCCGCGCGCTCGCCGCCAAGCATGACCTGATCGGCGACGTGCGCGGCAGCGGCCTGTTCATCGGCGTCGAGATGGTGCGCGACCGCAAGGCGAAGACCCCGGCGCCGGAGGAAACCGCCCGCGTGGTCAACGACATGCGCCGCCGCCGGGTGCTGATCAGCGCCACCGGCCAGGAAGGGCACATCCTGAAGATCCGCCCGCCGCTGGTTTTCTCGGCCGCTGACGCCACCCTGTTCCTGGGCACCCTCGACGAGGTGCTGGCGGCGCTGTGACGGATGCGGCCGGAACGTTGTCGTTCCGGCCGCATCCCATCCGTCAGGCGCGGCGGGAGAGCTTCACCCCGGGAAAGTCGACCGGCACATCGAGGGCGACGTTCACGTAGTTCGTAAACAGGTTCAGGGCGACATGCGCCAGGATTTCGACGATGGCCTCATCGTCGAATCCGGCTTCGCGCAGGGCGGCGACATCGGCGGCATCGACCGCCGCGCGGTTCTCCACCAGCTTCACCGCGAAGGCGAGCACCGCCGCCGTCCGGGGATCGGCCGAGCGGCCATGCTGCGCCTCAGCCATCTCTGCTCCGCTCGCCCCGGCCTTCTGGCCGAGCAGGGTGTGGGCGGCTAGGCAATAGTTGCAGTCGTTGCGGTCAGCGACCGCCACCGCGATCTGCTCGCCCAGCTTGGCCCCGAGCTTGCCCTGGCCGAGCGCCCCGAACGATCCCCACATGCTGGCGAGTGCCGCCGGTGAATTCGCAACGGCCTTGAACATGTTGGGGACGACGCCGAAGGCGCCCTTGATCCGGTCGAGCGTCGGCTTGACCGTCGCGGCAGACGAGGCTGGATCGACAAGATTGACGTGTGCCATGATGTTTTATCCTTCTCTGATGCTTGGAGGGGGGTATTCGGGCGGTCCGGCGATGGCAGTCGCCGGGCCGCCTTCACTTTTGCACGCTAATTAGCCAGCGTTACTTGGCCGGAACGACCTTGCCCGGCAGCGACAGGGCGCCGGAGGCGACCTTGTGGATGTTGGTGACGCACAGCAGTGGCGCATGCAGGTTGGCATTGACCCGCAGCCCGGCGGTCACTCCGTCGAAGGACGCGGTGGCGATCGCTCCGATCTTCTCGAGCGGGATGTGGACCTCGACCAGATCGGCCTTGAGATCGGTTCGGTAGTCCGGGCTGTCGATCAGGATCGGCGCGCCGGGCCAAGTTTCCGGCAGCCTGGGCTTCGTGCCCTCTGGAATGTCCTTGACCTTCAGTCCGCCGGGACAGGCCTTGTCCTCGTTGAGGACGACCCAGTGGGAATGCCAGCGGTCGCGGTTCTTCCCGCCATAGGCGGCATCGTCGAAATCGGGGTGGAAGGTCACCGCGAGCGCGACGATGCCCTGATCCTTCTCGAAGCCGACATCGGCGGAGTTGAGGGAGGTCGGCCAGACATAGGCGTAGACCTCCGAGCCTTCGAATTTGCCGGTGGCGGACGGCGTCGCCTTGCCGGCATCGGCGCGGACGCGGGTGCTGAAGACGGCATGGCCGTGATCGGTGACGATGCGCGTCTCGACGATGTCGAACGAGGCCATCACCGCCTGATCGGGGGCGGTCTCGATCCCATGCGCGGCGGCCACCGAGAGCCCGGACACAAGGCCGGATGTGAGGCAACAGAGCGCCGTTGCCACGAGGCCGATGCCCCGTGGAGTTCTGAAAGTCATGATGATTTTTCCCTTTCTGAAGGCTTGCTTGGAGGGGTGGCTATCCTTCGGCGAAGGCCGTCCAGGTGGCAGCCTGGACGGCAGGATCAGCCTCTTCGTGTTCGCCGCAATCGAGCCGGAGATCCCGGTCGCCGATGGCGGCGTTCACAAAAGCGCAG
This sequence comes from Azospirillum sp. A29, assembly GCF_042604625.1. NCBI lineage: Bacteria > Pseudomonadati > Pseudomonadota > Alphaproteobacteria > Rhodospirillales > Azospirillaceae > Azospirillum > Azospirillum sp. A29. The sequence continues at coordinate 1,291,393 of NZ_CP170460.1, read as the reverse complement.
TGATGGGGGGCGGCCTCGCCCGGATGGGCGTTCGGCCGGAAATGGCGGCAACTGACGCACAGGCGCTGGACCGGAATGGCCCCTGCCTGTTGCAGCGACCGGATGATCTTGATCTGCGCCCGCAGCAGCCCGGCCTGCTCGGCGGCGGTCAGCTGCGCAAGCGCCGCCGCGATCTGGGAGGCGGAGGAGGCAAGGCTGCGGCCCAACTCCAGCCCCTCGTCCGTCAGGCGGGCGATCTGCGCCCGCGCATCGCTGGGATCGGGCGTGCGCCGCAGCAGCGACTTGCGCTCCAGCGCCGCCAGCGTGTCGGCCATGCTGGCGGCGGAAACCGCGAGATGCGCGGCGATCTCCTTGGGACGAAGGCCGGCGGGCCGGGCCGCCAGCAGGGCCAGCACCTGCGCCTGGGTGGGGTTGAGCCCTGCCGTGCCGGCAGCCGACCAGAGATCGGCGCGCAGCACCAGCGCGATGCGCTCGAAGCCTTCCCGAAGGCGGTGCGGAACAGGGTCGGGGTGCGATGCGTGGTCCATGGATTTAACTTAGGAGTCCTATTTAAATCTGTCAAGCGATTGATCTCCGACCGCGCCATGGGCGTTCTCCTTCGTCCCAAGGAGACTGGAGGCCTTCATGAGAATTCAGTCAATTAGACTTCACGAGCGAAGAGAGTCCCCACATTCGGACTATCGGACGGAGGGGGACATGTCCAAATTTGCAGTACTTCTGCAAAGGAAGATGTGAGCGAGCCTGATCAACCCCTGTGCATTTGCTGATATTTTCCGTGATGGTTCTTTAATACCTAGGGATAGCTTTGAAAGACGCTTAATTCCTGTACTCAATGCAGGCATCGGCGTTCCGCGGCGCCAGGCGGCCGGATCCGGGCCGGCCGACCGCCAACGCAACTGACAGCCAACACACTGACAGGGGACATCACGATGCCATCCGAAGAAGTCCTGGCGCCGGGCGCCACCCGCCGCAGCCTGCTCGTCGGCGCGGCCGCTGCCGGTGCTGCGGTCGCCGGCGCAACCGTGATCGGGGCCGCCGAAGCCACCGCGGCCGAACGTCGCCATGCCGGAGACGCTGCGGCCCACAAGAGCGAAGGGAAACGGACGATGACCAACGGCAAGACCGAAGACGGGTTCGTCACCGCCAAGGACGGCGCCTCGATCTACTACAAGGATTGGGGACCGCGCGATGCCCAGACCGTCATGTTCCACCATGGCTGGCCGCTCAGCGCCGACGACTGGGACGCCCAGATGCTGTTCTTCCTGAACCACGGCTACCGCGTCGTCGCCCATGACCGGCGCGGCCATGGCCGCTCGACCCAGACGGCGACCGGCAACGAGATGAACACCTACGCCGACGACGTGCTGGCCGTGGTTACCGGGCTGGGGCTGAAGAACGTCTTCCATGTCGGCCACTCGACCGGCGGCGGCGAGGTCGCGCGCTATCTGGGCCGTCACGGCACCTCGCGCGCCGGCAAGGCGGCTCTGCTGGGAGCCGTTCCCCCGATCATGGTCAAGACGGAGGCCAATCCCGGCGGCCTGCCGCTGGAGGTGTTCGACGGCTTCCGCGCAGCGCTCGCCGCCAACCGCGCCCAGTTCTTCCGCGACATCCCCTCCGGCCCCTTCTACGGCTTCAACCGGGACGGCGCCAAGGTCTCGCAGGGCGTCATCGACAACTGGTGGCGACAGGGCATGATGGGCGGGACCAAGGCCCACTACGACTGCATCAAGGCGTTCTCCGAGACCGACTTCACCGAGGATCTGAAGAAGATCGACATTCCGGTCCTGGTGATGCACGGCGACGACGACCAGATCGTGCCGATCGCCGATTCCGCGCTGCTGTCGTCCAAGCTGCTGCCGAAGGGCACCCTGAAGGTCTACAAGGGCTTCCCGCACGGCATGGCGACCACCCATGCGGAAACGATCAACGCCGACCTGCTGGCCTTCTTCAAAGCCTGACCCCGCGCTTACCCCCCGCAGGGCCGGGACGGCGCTGCGGGGGCAACCTCGTGCGCAGCTATGAAGGCGCATCCTGCTCCGATGCCGGCCGAGCCGTCGTTCGGGTCAATGACCGACCGGCAGCGCGATGGCGTCGGCCGGTCCCCACTCCACCCCATAGCGGCCGCCCGGACGGACATGTTGGTGGTCGGCGTTGTTGGGAATTTTCACGACCAGCCCGGCGGCCGGACCGTCCGCCAGATGCACGCGGATGTGATCGCCCAGATAGATCAGCTCGGAGACATGGCCGAACAGGCCCCGCCCCTCCCCCTCCCCGGCCCCGGCCCCGCCGGCCACCTCCGCCGGCACCAGCCGGACCTGCTCGGGCCGCAGGGACACGGTGACCGCCGCCCCCGCCTCCAGCCCGGCGGCGACACGGGTCCGCACCACCGGGCCGCCCTCCAGCCGGACGGTGCCACTGTCGCCCTGCCGGTCCGCCAGCACGCCGGACAGCCGGTTGTTCTCGCCGATGAATCCGGCGACGAAGACGGTTGCCGGCTGCTCGTACAGTTCAGCCGGCGTCGCCAGCTGTTCCACCCGGCCGCGGTTGAAGACGGCGATGCGGTCGGACATGGTCAGCGCCTCCGCCTGATCGTGGGTGACATAGACCATGGTCACGCCGAGGCGCTCATGCAGATGCTTGATCTCGAACTGCATGTGTTCCCGCAGATTCTTGTCCAGCGCCCCCAGCGGTTCGTCCATCAGGACCAGATCCGGTTCGAACACCAGCGCCCGCGCCAGCGCCGCCCGCTGCTGCTGTCCGCCCGAAAGCTGGGAGGGGCGGCGCTGCGCCAGCGCGCCCATCTGCACCATGTCGAGCGCGCGGGCCACCCGCCCCTCCGTCTCCGCCCGCCCCATCCGGCGCACCTTCAGCGGATAGGCCAGATTTTCGGCAATGGTCATGTGGGGGAACAGCGCGTAGTTCTGGAACACCATGCCGATGTTGCGGCGGTGCGGCGGCACATTTTGGATTGGCTTGCCAGCCACGCGGATTTCGCCGCGCGACGGCGCTTCGAACCCGGCCAGCATCATCAGGCTGGTGGTCTTGCCGGAACCGGACGGCCCCAGCATCGTCAGGAACTCCCCCTTCGGGATCGACAGGTCCAGCCCCTCGATCACCAGAGTGCGCCCGTCATAGCTTTTCTGGACGCCGGAAAACTCCACAAAGCCCTGTTGTTCCATGATCTTAACCCTCCGGGATCAGGCGGCGTGGACGGGCGGGCGGCGATGCCGCCACGGACGGGCGGCCTCCAGCTGGCCGGCGAGACGGAACAGCGTCGCCTCGTCCCCCACGCGCCCGGTGAACTGCGAGCCGACCGGCAGCCCTTCGGCCGTCCAGGACAGCGGAACGCTCATCGCCGGCAGGCCGGCCATGTTGGCAAAGGTGGTGAAGGCCAGGAACTGCATGAAGCGGTCCATCACCGCCTCGCCGCCATGCAGCCCGGCATCGAAATGGCCGAGCTTCGGAGGCGGCGAGCCCAGCGTCGGCGTCAGCCAGACGTCGTAGCGCTCCAAAAAGCGCCCGAGGATGCGGGAGAAGCCGTGGAACCAGCCGAGATCCGTCACGTAATCCGCCGCCAGGATGCGGCTGCCGCGTTCGAACAGATGGCGGTTGAAGGGCTCGACCTCGCCGGCCAGCTCCGCGGGGGAACAGTTGGTCGCGCGGCCGATGCTCCACAGGCTGCGCGTCGCCGTCATCGACCAGAAACGGCGATAGGCCGACTGGTACTGTTCCGCATCGAACACCGGCTCCGCGACTTCGACCTCATGCCCCAGCTCGGCGCAGAGACGCGCGGTGTCCCGCACCGCCGCCACGCATTCCGGATCGACATCGGTGCCCAGCAGCGACCGGTCGGTGACCGCGATGCGCAGCCGGCCCGGCTCACGCCCGACCTGCGACAGGAAGCTCTCCGCAGGCGGCGCTGCGCTGTAGGGATCGCCGGCCATCGGCCCATGGGTGGCGTCGAGCAGGGCCGCGCTGTCGCGCACGGTCATCGTCACCACATGCTCGTTGACGATGCCGCCCAGGCTGTCGCCGAGGTCCGGGCCCATGGTGATGCGTCCCCGCGTCGGCTTCAGCCCGAACAGGCCGCAGCAGGAGGCCGGGATGCGGATGGAGCCGGCGCCGTCGCCGCCATGGGCCGCCGGCACCATGCCGCCTGCCACCGCCGCCGCGGCGCCGCCGCTCGACCCGCCGCTGGAGCGGGTGATGTCCCACGGGTTGCGGGTCGGGCCGAACAGTGCCGGCTCTGTCGTGCCGAGCGTGCCGAATTCGCACAGGTTGGTCTTGCCGACCGTCAGCAGTCCGGCCCGGCGGTAGCGCACCATCAGCTCGCTGTCATGGTCGACAACGGCCCCGGCCATCAGGCGGGAGGCGCCGGTGGTCGGCGTGCCGCTGACATGGCAGTAGAGATCCTTGATCAGGAACGGCACGCCGGCGAAGGGTCCGGACGATGCCTCCCCCGCCTCCAGGGCGGCGCGCGCCCGGTCGTAAAGCGGCAGGATCACCGCGTTCAGCACCGGGTTCACCGCCTCGATGCGGGCGATGGTGGCGTCGAGCAGGTCGGCGGCGGAGATTTCGCCGTCGCGGATCAGGCGGGCCTGATCGAGAAGATCAAGATAGGTCATGACGCGTCCCTCCTCAGGCGGCGAGGCTGTCGCGGGACAGCGCGTCGGCGACATCGTCCAGCGCGGCGCGCAGCCGCTCCACCAGCGCGTCGATCTGGTCCGGTTCGATGACGTAGGGCGGGCAAAGCGCGATGTTGTCACCCATGTTGCGGATGATCGCGCCATGGGCGAGACAGCGCCGCTCCACCTGCGCTCCCACCCGCAGGGCGGGGTCGAAGTCGCGGCCGGTGGCCGGATCGGCGGTCAGGCCGATGCCGGCGAGCAGGCCGACGCTGCGGATTTCGCCGACCAGCGGATGCCCGGCCAGCGCCTCGTCCAGCGCGGCGCGCAGGTGGGCGCCCAGCCGGCGGGCGCGGCCGACCACGTCGATCTCGTGATAGATGCGGATCGCCTCCGCCGCGACCGCCGCCGACACCGGGTGGCCGGAATAGGTGAAGCCATGGCCGAAGACGCCGACCTCCGCGCTCTGGTCGGCGACAGCCTGATAGATGCGGTCGCTCAGCGCCACCGCGGCGATGGGGATGGCTCCCGACGACAGCCCCTTCGCCATCGACATCATGTCCGGCATGAAGCCGAAGGTCTGGCTGCCGAACCAGTTGCCGGTGCGGCCGAACCCGCAGATCACCTCGTCGGCCAGCAGCAGGATGTCGTGGCGCGCCAGCACTGCCTGGATTTTGGGGAAATAGGTTTCCGGCGGCAGGATCACCCCGCCCGCTCCCATCACCGGTTCGGCGATCATCGCCGCGATGCGGTCGGCGCCCTCCGCCTGGATCAGGGCCTCCAACTCGGCGGAGAGCCGCGTCGCATAGTCCTCCTGGCTTTCGCCCGGCCCCGCATGGCGGGCATGGTTGGGGCAGGCGGTGAAGACCACGCCCTGGTCCGGCAGGTTGAAGGCGCGGTGCATGTGCGGCAGGCCGCTGAGCGCCGCCCCCATCACCGTGCTGCCATGGAAGGCGCCGGTGCGGCTGATGATCTTGCGCTTCTCGGGACGGCCGCGCGCGGCGTTGTAGTACCAGGCCAGCTTCACCATGGTGTCGTTGGCCTCCGACCCGGAATTGGCGAAGAAGATCCTGCCGCCTCTGATCGGCGAGATGGCCGAAATCGCTTCCGCCAGCGCCACGCAGGCGTCGTTCGTGCGGTGGTTGAAGGTGTGGTAGGTCGCCAGCGTCCGCATCTGGCGGGCGGCGGCATCAGCCAGCCGCGCCTCGTCGAAGCCGAGCGACGCGCACCACAGCCCGGCCATCCCCTCGATGTAGCGGCGGCCGGAGTCGTCCACAACATGGACGCCTTCGCCCCGCACCAGGGCGAGCGGCCCGCGCTCCTCATGGGCGCGGGCGTTGGTTTGCGAATGCAGATGCAGGTCGATGTCCAAGGCACGAAGGGCGTTGGTCATGGGATCGGCTCTTCCTGATTGCGGGAATTGGATGGGCGCGCCGACGGCGCTGCGGCCGCGGACCCGGCTGGAGACCGGGTCGGAAGGAGCGGCAACGTCGCGCTTGCCATTCCCGTCTTGTATCTTATAAGTTATAAGTTGTCGAGGGCAATTCGGCGCGCCTTCGCACCCTGCCGCTCACGTTCCAGTGCCGATCCGCTGACAGGAAGACCATGCCAACGACCGCCACCGCCGCACCGGCGCCCGATCCCATGGGCGCCGACCGGACCCTCACACCTGAAATCTTGGGGCCTGCCCCTCTGACACCCGAAACCATCGCCCATCTGGAGGAGCGTGCCCGCCATGTCCGGCTGGAGACGATCCGGCTGATCGCCATCGCCAAAGTCGGCCACTATTCCTCGACCTTCTCCTGCGCGGAGCTGTTCGCGACGCTCTATTACGACGCCATGCGCCTGCGGCACGGCGAGCCGCGCTGGCCCGACCGCGACCGCTTCCTGATGGGCAAGGGCCATGCCGCGGTCGGGCTCTATCCGCTGCTGGCCGACTGGGGCTTCTTCCCGAAGGAGCTGCTGGACGGCTACACCCGGCTCGGCAACCCGCTGGGCGACCATCCGGACATGACCAAGGTGCCGGGGGTGGATTTCAGTTCCGGCTCCATCGGGCATGCCCTGTCCGCCGGGCTCGGCATGGTGATGGGCGGCCGGGTGACGGGCCGGCGCTTCGACGTCTATGTCATGCTCGGCGACGGCGAGATGCAGGAGGGGCAGGTGTGGGAAGCGGCGATGGCCGCCGCCCACCAGAAGGCCGGCAACCTGATCGCCATCGTCGACCGCAACGGCTACCAGCTCGACGGCCAGGTGGACGAGGTGATGGGGATCGAGCCGCTGGCCGGCAAATGGCGCGCCTTCGGCTGGGAGGTGCATGAGGTGGACGGCCACGACGTCGCCGCCCTCGCCACCCTGTTCCGCCGGCTGAAGCAGGACAGCGCGCGCGACAAGCCCGTCTGCATCATCGCCAAGACATTGAAGGGCAAGGGCGTCGGCTACATGGAGCGGGAGGCCGGCTGGCACCTCGGATATCTGGCGCCGGAGGACGAGGCCGCCGCCATCGCCGAGATCATGGGCCAGCCCGCCAGCCCCCGCGAAGCCGCCGCCCAGGGAGACGCCCGATGACCGCCCCGATGACCGACGCCATGACCACAGCCGACATCCTCACCGGACCGGTGGATCCCGGCAGCTGGCAGTATCGGCAGCTCAACTCCCGCGCCCCCGGACTGTCCTACCTGTCGGACGCGCTTTCGGCGCTGGTGGCGGAAGGCCATCCGGTGATGGCCGGGACCGCCGACCTGCAATATTCCAACGGCCTCGCCCGCTTCGCCGCCCGCCATCCCGACCGCTTCGTCCAGTTCGGCATTTCGGAACAGAACATGGTGTCGGCGGCGGCCGGCATCGCCACCACCGGGGTGATGCCCTTCGTGGCGACCTTCGCCTCCTTCCTCGGGCTGTTGTGCTGCGAGCAGATCCGCATGGACATCGCATATTCCGCCCTGCCGGTGCGGCTGATCGGCCATCACGCCGGCATCGCGCTCGGCTTCTACGGCACCTCGCACCATGCGACCGAGGATCTGGCGATCATGCGCTCCATCGCCGGACTGACCGTGGTCAATCCGGCCGACGGGCCGCAGCTGGCCGCCGCGATCAGGGCATCGGCCGACCACCCGGAGCCGATCTATTTCCGCATCGGCCGCGGCCAGGAACCGAACGTTTATGACGACCTCCCGGACTTCCGCTTCGGAAAGGCCATCGAGCACGAAACGGGCAGCGACCTGACCGTCATCGCCTGCGGCACCATGGTTCATCCCTGTCTTGAAGCGGTCCGCGCCCTGCGGGCTTCCGGCCTGTCGGTCGGGCTGATCGACATGCACACGATCAAGCCGCTCGACCGCGACGCCGTGCTGGCGGCGGCCGAACGCTCCCGCATCATCCTGACGGTGGAGGAGCACAACATCCTCGGCGGCCTCGGCGGCGCCGTGGCGGAGGTGATGGCGGAGGCCGGCACGAAGGCGCTGCTGATCCGCCACGGCATCCGCGACGAGTACAGCCTGATCGCCCCGCCGACCCATCTCTACCGCCACTACCAGCTCGACGCCGCCGGCATCGAGACGGTCGTCCGCGACATCCTGACCTGACACCGCCGGCCGGGACGGGCGATTCCGGCTTCGTCCCGGCGGTACCACAAGGACCGACCATGCCCAACAAGACCGACAACGCCGCGCTCACCGCGCGGGCGCGGGCCGTCATGCCCGGCGGGCTGCTCAGCCCCAGCCGCCAGCTGGCCCACCCCTATGTCTTCGTCCGCGCCGCCGGGCCGTACCTGTACGATGCCGACGGCAACGAGCATGTCGACTATCACTGCGGCTTCGGCGCCAACATGCTGGGCCACTGCGCCGCCGCCGTGCGCGACCGCGTGACCGCGGTGTCCGAGCGCATCGACCTGATCGGCGCCGCGGCGCTGGACCTGGAGATCGAGGCGGCGGAAACACTGGTCCGCCTGATCCCCTGCGCCGACCGGGTGGCCTTCTGCAGCAGCGGGTCGGAGGCGACCTACCATGCCCTGCGGCTGGCCCGCGCCGCCACCAGGCGGCGCACCGTCATCAAGTTCCAGGGCGGCTATCACGGCTGGCACGATTACGTCGCCATGAACGTGCAATCGCCGGCCGACCGCATCGGTCGATACGACCCGGTGTGCGACGGCATCCTGCTCGACGCCGCGCGGCACACCATGGTCCTGCCCTACAACGACGCCCAGGCGTTCGAGGATTACCTGACCGCCCATCCGGGCGAGGTCGCCGCGGTGATCGTCGAGCCTATCGCCCACAACATGGGATCGGTGATCGCCCATGACGCCTTCCTGCGCGACCTGCGCCGGCTGACCGCCGACCATGGCACCGTGCTGATCTTCGACGAGGTCATCACCGGCTTCCGCCACGCGCTGGGCGGCTACCAGTCCATCGCCGGGGTGACGCCCGACCTCGCCACCTTCGGCAAGGCGGTGGCCTCCGGCCATCCGGTCGGAATCCTGGCCGGCCGCGCCGATCTGATGGAGCGGCTGGCACGGACCGGCGAAGGGGCGGTCTTCATGGGCGGCACCTTCAACGGCACGCCGCCGTCGCTGGCGGCCCTGCTGGCGACCATCGGCGAATTGGAGCGGCCGGGCACCTACGAGCGGCTGTTCGCGCTCGGCGACCGCATGCGGAACGGCCTGTCCGCCATCGTGGAACGGCTGGGGATCCCGGCGCAGCCGGCCGGCTACGGTTCGGTCTGGCTGCTCTATTTCTTCCAGGGCGTCTTCCAGCGCTACGAGGATCTGCTGCGCAACGACAATGCCGCCGACCTTGCCTTCCGCCGGAGTCTGGTGAAGCAGCGCTTCATCTTCCAGCCCCTGCCGCTGAAGCGCCTCTACCTGTCGACCGCCCATGACGAGGCGTTGATCGACCGCACGCTGGACGCCATCGCCGAAACGCTGCAAGCGCTGCATCCGGCGATGCGGGTCGGCGCCTGACTTTCTGTGTTATAGCTTATAGGACGGCAGGAGGCGACGCCGCGGCGCAGCCCCTGCCGTTCGTCCGTGTGTGAGGAGATGACGTCGTGCGAATGCAGCCGATCGAACCGGGAAACCTGTCGGCGCGGTCCTATGTGGCGGTGCGCGAAGCACTGATCGCGGGAAGTTTCAAGCCGGGCCAGCGGCTGGTCATGCAGGATCTGGCGGACGAGTTGGGCACCAGCATCACGCCGGTGCGCGAAGCCTGTCTGCGGCTGGTCAGCGAACAGGGGCTGGAACTGCGGTCGGGGCGCTTCGTCTGCGTGCCGGGGCTCAGCCTGTCGCGCTATCTGGAAATCCGCACCATCCGCATCGCGCTGGAAGGTCTCGCGGCGGAGATCGGCGCCGCCCATGCGACGGCGGCGGACATCGCCCGGCTGACCGAGGCGCATGCGCGATTCGACGCGGCGGAGCGCGCCCGCGATGTCGCGGCGGCGCTACAGTACAACCGCGACTTCCATTTCACCGTCTACCGGCTGTCGGGAATGGAGATGCTGGTCGGCCAGATCGAAAGCCTGTGGGTGTCGATGGGACCGATCCTGAACGTGTTCTACAACGAGGTCGAACACGACGATTACGCCGGTGCCGACGAGCATCTGGCCCTGATCGCCGCCCTCCGCGCCCATGACGGCCCCGCGGCGCGTGCCGCTATCGGACGCGACATCGTCCGCGGCGGCGAGAGCCTGATCCCGTATCTGGAAAAGGTCGGCCAATCCCTGACGCCGGCCTGACCCTGACGCCGGCCCGACCGGCGCCAGGGAGCCGTTTCTTCAGTCTTCGTCCAGACCGCGCGGCGTGCGCATGCCGGCGGTCTCGCCGCCGTCGATGGTGAGCACGGTGCCGTTGACGTAGCTCGACCGCTCCGACAGCAGCCAGGCGACCGCGTCGGCGACCTCCTCCGGGGCACCGAAGCGGCCGGCGGGAATGCGCTGCTCCAGGCGGCGGCGCTTGACCTCCTGAGTCTTGATGCCCTGCATCATGCGGGTGTCGATCTGGCCGGGGCAGACGGCGTTGAAACGGACCTCGTCGCCGAACTCCAGCGCCAGCGCCTGGGTCATGCCGATCACCGCCGCCTTCGATGCGCAGTAGATCGCCAGCCCCTCCTCCCCGATCTTGCCGGCGACCGAGGCGACATTGACCACCGCCCCGCCCGCCGCCCGCAGCCCCGGCAGGGCGAGGCGGGTGAACAGGAAGGCGCTGCGGGCGTTCACCGCCATCACCCGGTCCCAATCCTCCACCTGCGCCTCGGCGAAGGCGACGCGGCGCGACATGCCGGCATTATTGACCAGCCCGTCGATGCGGCCGCCGCCAAGCTCCATCGCGCGCCCGACCGCCAGCGCGCAGTCGTCGGGCGAGGCGACGTCGCCCGGCTGGAAGACCGCCCCCGGGCAACGGCCGGCGAGGTCGGCGCCGGCCGCCTCGTCCCGGCCGGTGAAGAGGACGGTTTGCCCCTCGCCAGTCAGGCGCTCCACACAGGCACGGCCGATGCCGTGCGTGCCGCCGGTAACGATGATCATGCGTTGCTCCCAGGCTTTGAACCGGTCCCCCGCCCCAGCCGGGTGAGGAGAACCATGAAGACGACGGTGACGCCGACCAGCAGGGTCGACATCGCCAGGATGGACGGGTCGATGGTGTCGCGGATGCCGTCGAACATCTGGCGCGGCAGGGTCCGCTGCTCCGGCCCGCCGATGAACAGCGCCACCACCACCTCGTCAAAGGAAAAGATGAAGGCGAACAGGCCGCCGGACAGCACGCCCGGCAGGATCAGCGGCAGCGTTACCGTGAAGAAGGCGCGCACCGGCGAGGCGCCCAGGCTGTAGGCCGCCCGCACCAGGGTGGTGTCGAAGTTGCGCAGGGTCGCCGTCACCGTGATGACGACGAAGGGCGCGCCCAGCACCGCATGCGCCAGGATCAGCCCGGCATAGGAAGCGGTCAGGCCGATCCGCGCGAACAGGAAATACATGGCGACGCCGCTGATCACCACCGGCACCACCATCGGCGCGATCAGCAGGCCGAGCAGGAAGGAGCGTCCCGGCAGGTCGTTGCGCGACAGCCCCAGCGCCGCCAGCGTGCCCAGAACCGTGGCGAGCGCCATGGCGCCGGTGCCGACGATCAGGCTGTTGCGCAACGCCGGCAGCCAGGGGCCGGAGGCCGCCAGCACCTTGTTGTACCATTGCAGCGACAGGCCGGGGATCGGATAGGACAGGAAGCCGGCCGAGCTGAAGGAAATCGGGATGACGGCCAGGATCGGCCCCACCAGGAAGACCATCATCGCGCAGCAGAAGGCATAGTGGAGGACACGGGTCGGACTGGGCATCGGACTGGATATTGGGCTGGACATGGGGGTTCGGCCTCTCGGAAGCGGGGACCTCATTGGATGCCGGCGATGCGGCCGACGCCGATCAGGCGTCCGACCGTCGCGTAGAGCAGCATGATGCAGAGGAGCAGGATCGCTCCCAGCGCCGACGACAGGCCCCAGTTGATGGTGGTGTTCGCGTAGTAGGCGATGAAATAGCTGGTCATCTGGTCGCGGGCGCCGCCGACCAGGCTGGGCGTGATGTAATAGCCGACACCGATGATGAAGGTCATCAGGCAGCCCGCCCCGACGCCCGGCAGCGTCATCGGCAGATAAACCTTGAGGAAGCCGACCGCTGGACGGGCGCCCAGCGAGGCCGAGGCCCGCATGTAGGAGGGAGAAATGCCCTTCATCACGCTGAGGATCGGCAGGATCATGAAGGGCAGCAGGATGTGCACCATCGCGACATAGAGGCCGAAGCGGTTGAACACCAGCTCCAGCGGCGCATCGGCGATGCCGAGCCGGGCGAGCAGTCCGTTCAGCACGCCCTCCTTCTGCAACACCACGATCCAGGCGCTGGTCCGCACCAGCAGCGAGGTCCAGAAGGGCAGCAGCACGCAGACCATCAGGACCGATGCGAAGCCGCGCGGCAGGCTGACCAGCGCATGGGCGAGCGGGAAGCCCAGCACAAGGCACAGGAGCGTGGTCACGAAGCCGATCCACAGGGTGCGGCCCAGCGTGTCGATGTAGATGCGCTCCTCCGCCGGAGCCCGCACAATGGCCCCGCCGTCGTCCATCCGCAGGTCGAGCGCCGTCAGCAGGTAATAGGGCGTCAGCGGCGGGCTGGCCCGGCGCAACGCCGCCCAGGTGGCAGCTTCGCCCCAGCGCGCGTCGATGCCGGTCAGTTCCGCGGTCCAGTCCGCCTGCGGCCGGTCGACGGCCCGGACGGCGCGCGCGGTCTTGGCCAGCAGCGCGCGGTAGCCGGCGCGCTCGTAATTCAGGCGCCGGCTCGCCTCGCCCAGGCGGGGCTCGCCATAGGCGGCCTTCAGGTCGCGGGCCAGCGCGGCATAGGCGCTCTCGGGCGGCAGGCCCTCGCCGGTCCAGCCGCGCATTTCCGCGGCGACGCCGGGCAGCGCCTCGCCCACTTCGCCATTCTCCACCGCGTGGACCAGCATGCCGCCCAGCGGCAGCACGAAGACCAGGGTTAGGAACAGGACCAGCGGTGCGATCAGCAGCGCCGAGACCATCCGGGCCTTCGCGCGCGACGACAGGGACGGCGGCGCCAGCGCCGAAGTCCCATCCAGAGTTTCCGTGGTGCTTGCCATGCGCGTCATCGCTCCGTCCCGCCGGTCATCGGGATCGCCAGTTGGCGAAGCGCGCTTCCAGCGCCTCGCCATGGTCGGCCCAGAAGGCGGTGTCGAGCGGGACCGCCAGCTGGAAATTCGCAGGGTTCGTCGGCAGGTCGGCGGCCAGCGCCGGGTCGATGCCGAGGTTGGCCTTGCGGTTGGTCACGCCATAGGCGATGTGGCTGGGAAAGCGCGCCTGCACCTCCGGCCGGCTGGCGAAGGCGATGAAGCGTTCCGCCGTGGCGCGGTTCTTCGCCCCCTTCGGGATCGCCCAGTAATCGACGCCCAGCACCTGCCCGCTCCAGGCAAGCGCGAAGGTCCGTCCGCTCCGGTTGGCGGCCGTCACCCGCCCGTTGAAGGCGGCGGACATCGCCACGTCGCCCGAAGCCAGCCGCTCGATCGGTTCGGCACCGGAGGTCCACCAGAGGATGTCCGGCTTGAGCCTGTCGAGCGATGCGAAGGCGCGGTCGACCCCGGCCGGCGTCGCCAGCAGCTTATACACCTCGCCGCGCGGCACGCCATCGGCCAGCAGAGCGATCTCCAGCGTCATCTTGGCAGTCTGGCGCAGGCCGCGTTTGCCCGGCCAGCGCTGCACGTTCCAGAAATCGGCCCAGCTTTTCGGGCCGTCGGCAATGCGGGAGCGGTCGTAGGTCATCACCATCGACCAGACGAAGGCGCCGACACCGCACTCGCTGTAGGCCTCGTCGATGAAGTCCCGGCGGTCGCCGACCGCGGTCCAGTCGATCTTCTCGAACAGACCCTCCTCGCACCCGCTCAGCAGGCTGTTCTGTTCGACCTGCAACACGTCCCAGCTGACGCTGCCGGTGTCGACCATGGCGCGGACCTTCGCCATCTGGCCGGAATAGGAATCCTCGGTCAGCTGCACCTTGGCGGCATCGGCGAAGGGGCGGAAGAACACCGCGCGTTGGGCGTCCTGCAACACGCCGCCGGCGCCGACGATGGTCAATTGTCCGGTTTGTGCGGGAGATTGCGCCAGGGCCGGCGCGGACCAAAGTCCGGCCGCCAGCGCGCATCCGACGATGCGCGTTGCGTAAAGTGTCATGACTCTCACCTGTTCAGGAAATCGTTTGCGGCGGGCTCTGTACCCGGTCCGCCCTGCACCCGGTCCGGTGAACCCGGATCTATTGGGCGACCCAGCGCTCGAAGCGCTGCTGCAATTCGTCTTCGTTGTTCACCCAGAAAGGCGTGTCGATCATCAGCGCGCCGGCCATGTTCTGCGGAGCGGTCGGCAGGTCGGGCTGGATTTTCGCGTCGATCAGGGCGGAGGCGCGGGCGTTGGTAACGCCGTAGGGGATCGTTTCGGCGAAGCGCTTCTGCGCGTCCGGGCTGGTCATGTAGGCGACCAGTTCCCTGGCCGCCGCCAGCTTGTCGGTGCCCTTGGGGATCGTCCAGTAATCGGCCGAGTAGAGCTGCTGGGACCACAGCATGGTGAAGGCCCGCCCGTCCTTGTTGGCGGCGGCGACCCGCCCGTTGTAGGCGGAGGTCATGACGACATTGCCGGCAGCCAGCCATTCCACCGGCTGCGCGCCGCTGACCCACCAGCGGATGTGCGGCTTGATCAGGTCCAGCTTGGCGAAGGCACGGTCCACCCCAGCCTTGGTGCCCAGCGTCTCATACAGCTTGTCGGGAGCGACGCCGTCGGCCAGCAGGGCGATCTCCAGCGTCATCCGCGCCTGCTTGCGCAAGCCACGCTCGCCCGGCCAGCGCTTGAGGTCCCAGAAATCGGCCCAGGATGTCACGCCGGGGGTCTTGGCCGGATCGAAGGCCAGCACCTTCGACCAGACGAAGGCGCCGACGCCGCAAGGCGCCTTGACCTGGGGCAGGATGTCGGCGGCACCGGGCTGGCTTTTCCAGTCGAAGGGTTCGAGAAGCCCCTCGTCGCAGGCCAGCGTCATCTCGTTCTCGTCCATTTGCAGGACATCCCAGCTGACCGTCCGCGACTGGTTCATCGCCTTCAGCTTGGCAATGCCGCCGGTATAGGATTCCTCGATCAGCGGCGCGCCCGATCGTTTGGCAAAGGGCTCGAAATAGGCGGTGCGCATCGCGTCCTGCAACGATCCGCCGAAGCCTACGACGGTCAGGTCGCGCGCTTGCGACGACCCGGACGCAATCAGCATGGCGAACAGAATGGGCGCGCAAAGGCGCCCTGCCCGTCTCGTCGTCATCCGACCCTCCTTACTTGGATCCCGGAAATTGTATGGAACCCGGAAGGCCGGCGGCATCGCGCCGCAACGGACCATCCGATGCGGAAATCTTATAAGTTATAAATTACCTGTCAAGGCGGGCAATTCGGTCAGTGCGTCGTTTGGTGAAATGCGGCGCCGACCGCCAGCAGGCCGGCGATCAGCAGGAACTCCACTCCCTTGACCGACCCGACCATCTCCGCCGGCAGTTGCAGGATCAGGCCATAGGCGGCGACCGGCATGAGGACCGCCAGCGCCACGGCACTCCCAAACCTGCGCAGCGCCACCAGCACCGCACAGGCGAAGGCGGCCAGAAGGGAACCGGCGGCCATCGGATGAGCCGGGATCAGGTCCGGCGCGCTGTTGCCGAGCTGCCCGGCAATCGACAGCAGATGATTGCCCAGCCAGCCGAGAAGGCGCTGGTTGCCCGAAGGCATCATCAGCAGGTCCAGCACCCCGCGGACGACGGAGCAGCCGGCGCTGTGCAGCTTGCAGGACAGGGTCGACAGGGTGTCGCCGGCGGTGGTGCAGAGGGAAGTGGACTGGCTCATGACCCGCGTCCTTGGATCCATGTGAGAGATCGGGATCAGGCCGGACGCGAACGGAATGCCGTGCCGGTCAATGCAAGGACGCTAACCGTTCTGCTGAACGCGATAAATAAACGAAACAGAAGAAGACTGTTGCACGTGTCGGAACGACGGCAAGGGCCACTCGCTCTTCCACCGCCATCTAATGGCCGGCACCGTCCCCGAGATCGATGCGTGTCGCCAGGAAATCCAAGAAGGACCGCACCTTCGGCGGCTGAATCCGCCCACCGGGAAAAACCGCGTGCAGATCGACATCCGACCCCTTCCAGCCGTCGAGCACCCGCTGCACCTGCCCGGCCGACCGGTAGGATCGCATGGCGAAGTCGGTGGCGAGAACCAGCCCGCCGCCGGCCAGCAGCGTCGAGACCAGCATCTCCGGATCGTCGGCCGACATCACCGGGTCGATGACCGCATCCACCCCATCGCCGGGCTGGCCTCCATTGGTGCGGAACAGCCGCCAGCCGAAGCCCGAAGGACGGCGGGCGGTCATGTTCGCCAGCGTCAGATGACGGATCAGCTCGTCGGGATGGACCGGCAGCCCATGGGCGGCACAATAGGACGGTGCGGCATAGACGTGGCGGTGCAGGACGCCCAGCTTGCGGGCGGCCATGCTGGAGTCCTGCAACGCCCCCATCCGGATCGCCAGATCGATGTCCCGCGCCACCAGATCGAGGTTCTCGTGGCTCAGCACCAGATCGATGCGGACATCGGGATAGCGGCTGCGGAAGTCGGGCAGCAGCGGTGCGATGACCTTCATTCCGAAGGATGGCGGGGTGGTGATCCGCAGCCAGCCGCGCGGCGCATCGCGAAGCTGGGCAACGGCGCTTTCCGCCTGCTCCAGCTCTTCGGCGATCCGGCGGCAGCGCTCGAAATACACCGTCCCCGCCTCCGTCAGCCCGATGCGGCGGGTGGTCCGGTGCAGAAGCTGGATGCCGAGCCGCTGTTCGAGATCGCGCACCTTGCGGCTCAGCGTCGTCTTGGGCAGCCGCAGCCGCCGGGCGGCCTTCGTGAAGCTGCCCTCCTCCACGACCTTGACGAAGGCGATGGTGTCGTTCAGGTCCTGCATCGGCAACCCGGCGATTGGATCGGTTTCCGGCACAATGTTGCCCGGGTTGGACGGGTAATCAAGCCCGCCGCCCGGTGCTAACTGGTGGGCATGCGCGGCAGCGGAAGCGACCGCCGCCGCGGCACCCGATATCCGGACCGATCCTAAGGACAGGCAGAATGAAACCGCACACGCTCCTGCTGGCCGCCGGCCTGCTGTTCGCAGCCATCCCGACCGGCCATGCCGCTGATCATAAGGCCACCGGCCCCGATACCGCACAGTCCAGCCCCCAACCGGCGGCCCAACGGTCGGAAGCCGGACTCTACCGCTTCACCGTCGGCGACCTCCGCATCATGGCGCTCAGCGACGGCACCTTGCCGCTCGGCATCAAGCCGCTGGTCAAGGGACTGCCGCCGGACCGGATCGACGCGCTGCTGGCCGAGCGGTTCGAGCGCGATCCGCTGGAGACCTCCATCAACGCCTTCCTGATCGACACCGGGTCACGCGTGCTGCTGGTCGATACCGGCGCCGGCCAGCTGTTCGGACCCTATGGCGGCAAGCTTCCGTTCAGCCTCGCCGCCGCCGGCTATCGGCCCGATCAGGTGACCGACATCCTTCTCACCCACATCCACACCGATCATTCCGGCGGGCTGGCGCTGGACGGACGGATGGTGTTTGCAAACGCCACCGTCCATGTCGGTCAGCCCGACATCGACTTCTTCCTCAACCGCGACAACATCGCCAGGGGATTGCAGCCCCGGCTCCATGACGAGGCGGTCGCCACGGTCGGCCCCTACCTCAAGGCCGGCAAGGTGAAGCCCTTCACCGAAAAGTCGGAAATCCTGCCGGGAGTCACGGCGATCCCCACCCCCGGCCACACCCCCGGACATGCCTTCTACCGGGTGACGAGCCGGGGCGAGACCATCGAGTTCTGGGGCGACATCATCCATGTCGGGCCGGTGCAGTTCCCGCATCCGGAAGCCACCGTCGCCTTCGACATCGACCAGGATGCCGCCCGCGCCCAGCGCCGGGAGCGCTTCGCCGAGGAGGCCGACAGCGGTCAGTTGACCGCCGCCGCCCATCTCAGCTTCCCGGGGCTCGGCCGGCTGCGGCGCGACGGCGACGGCTACCGCTGGGTGCCGGTGGAATACCGCAACCGGCAGTAACCACAAACACTCCAGCCCCGGCGAAGCAAACGTTCAAGCCTCCAGCGTCAGCCCGGCACCCTCGACCGTGCCGGGCCGCGGCTGCGGCCCGCCCACGCTGCGCAGGCGCAGGCTGCGCCATGCCGGCTGGTAGCCGCCGGTCGCCTTGGCGGAGACCACAACGGCCTCTCCCTCGCGCACCGCGGTAAGGCGGGTCACCAGCCCGGCACCATCGCGCCAGCCGGTGGTGTCGCCGTTGTCGTCATAGAGCAGGGCCGTGGCGCCCTCCACATCGCCATAAGCGACCAGTTCGCGCTCCGTGTCCGTCGCCGGATCGACGCGCAGTCCGGCGGCCCCCAGCGGCAGCAGGGCACCCGCCCGCACGAACAGCGGCACCTGGCCGAGCGGGGCCGCCACCGTCGCAACGGCTCCGCCCGGATGGTGCGTGCCGTCGTGGAAGACATACCAGCCGCCGGGATTCTCCGGCAGCCGGACCGACCGGCTGTCCGCCCCCGGCTCCAGCACCGGCGCCACCAGCAGGTCGGGGCCGAGCATGAAGGCGTCCTCGGTCGCCGCTGCGCCGGGATCTTCGGGGAAATCGTAGAACAGCGGACGCACCACCGGCTCGTCCGCCTCCGCCGCCCGCCACATCCGCGTGTAGAGATAGGGCATCAGGCGATAGCGCAGGCGGATCGCCTCGCGGATCGGGTCGATGACCTCCGGATGCATCCAGGGCAGCGTCGTGATGCCGTCACTGTTCCAGCTGTTCATCATGAAGCGCGGCCAGAAGGAACAGAACTCGACGAAGCGGCAGAGCAATTCCGGCCCAGGGCTCGGCCCATGGAAGCCGCCGGTGTCATGCCCGATGTCGAACATGCCGGACAGGCTCATGTTGAGCCCCTGGGTCAGGTTGAAACGCAGCGTCTTCCAGGCGGTGGCGTTGTCGCCCGACCAGGTCTGGCCGTAACGCCACAGGCCGGCCGGGCCGCCGCGGGTGATGGTGTAGGGCCGCTTGTCCGGCGCCCAGGCGGCCTGCGTGTCGTAGGCCAGCTTGGTCATCAGCAGCGCCTGCGCCGGCCGCGCCAGCGTCTGAGGGAAAGGACGGCCGTCGCCGGCCGCCACGGCATCCTCGTCCCAGATCTCGTACTCGTTGTTGTCGTTCCACACCGACACCATGCCGGGGGTCAGCAGCGCCGTCTCGATCCCGTTGCGCCACCAGTCGCGGGCCTTCGCATTGGTGAAGTCGAGATGGTAGCCGAGCCCGTCCCAGAACTGCGCCACCGCCGGCTTGCCGGTCTCGCCGTCGGTCACCAGCCCGCCGACCCCGGTCACCTCCGACAGGCGGGGATGGTCGTCGAGCAGGCAGGGCTTCAGATTGGCGACCGGATGCAGCCCGGCGGCGTTCAGCTTGCCCAGCGTCGCCGCCGGATCGGGGAATTTGTCGTGGTTCCAGTGGAAGGCATAGCGCCGGCCGCCGATCATGGTGTAGCCGGAGCCGAAATGGAAACTGTCGCAGGGAATGGCGTGCTCGGCGCAGCGGTCGACGAAATCGGCGATGCGGGCGTCGGCATCGGCGGCGTCGGCGATGGCCATCGAGGTGGTGGCGAAGCCCAGCGTCCATTTCGGCCCGAAGGCATGGCCGCCGGTCAGGCGCGCGAAGGCGCGCACCACATCCGGAACGCCGGGACCGGCGAAGACATAGGCGTCGAGGTCGCCGTCGTCGGCACGGTAGGAGCGGAACAGCCCGTGGTAATTGTCGATGGTGGCGCCGACGTCGATCTCGGCGGTGGCGAGGTTGTCGTAATAGACCCCGTGCGCCCCCGTCGGCCCGGCGACCAGCAGGAACGGAATCATCTTGTAGAGCGGGTCGCTCAGCTCGGCATCGAAGCCGCAGGGATCGACCGCATCGACGCGGAAGCGGCGGCCGGTGCGGTCCAGCGGGCCGGCCTTGTCGCCCAGCCCGTAATGCCGCTCGTCCCCGCCGCGCTCGACGTAATGCGAGAAGGCATGGGTCCTGCGCGAGACGAAATAGGCCTGGGTGCGGCGGTCCTGCAGGAAGGGCACCTCCTCCCCCGCCCGGTACCAGGCGACGCCGAAGGGCTCCAGCGTCACGACGGCGCGCAGCGTCGCCCCCCGCAACGTGACCGTGCCCTCGCCCTCCTCGATGTCGGCTGCCGGACAGGCGAAGCCGCTCAGATCGTCGCGGTCCCGCCCGGCATAGGACGGATCGGACCCGCCGGGCGCCACCGACCAGCCGCGGTCGAGGCGGTAGCTCCCGTCGCGCCGCATCAGGATGCGGCCGACATCTTCCTCGACGAAACCGATGCGCAGATCGACGCCATGGTCGAGTTCGAACACGGCATAGATGCCGTCGCGCCCAATGAAACGGGCTCGGGTCAGGGCCTTCATGAAGGACTCCGGGCGAGAAGAGGTTCGGAACGGCAGGCAAGGCCCGCAGCGTCGAAGCGGTGGAGATGGTCGCGGCTGAACCGCACCGGCAGCAGGTCGCCGCGGGCAAGGCGGCTCTGGCCGTCGCAGCGGATGGTCAGCGGAATGTCGTTGGGACCGGTGGCGTACAGGAAGGTCTCGCCGCCGAGCTGTTCGACGAGGTCGACGCGGACGGTCAGGTCGGCGTCGGCCTCGGCGCAGGGCTCGACATGTTCGGGCCGGATACCGAGCGTCGTCGCCGGCCCGGCCACTTCCCCCCGCACCAGCTCCGTCGGCAGCAGGTTCATCCGCGGCGAGCCGATGAAGCCGGCGACGAAGAGGTTGGCCGGGCGGTTGTAAAGCTCTAGCGGCGTGCCGATCTGCTCGATCCGCCCGCCGTTCAGCACGACGATGCGGTCGGCCAGCGTCATCGCCTCGACCTGATCGTGGGTGACATAGATCATCGTCCCACCGATCTCGGCATGGAGCGCGGCCAGTTCCTTGCGCGTCGCCACCCGCAGTTCGGCGTCGAGATTGGACAGCGGCTCGTCGAACAGAAAGATCTTGGGATCGCGCACGATGGCCCGGCCGATGGCGACGCGCTGGCGCTGGCCGCCCGACAGGGCGGCGGGCCGGCGCTGGAGATAGTCGGTCAGGCGCAGCATGCGTGCGGCGCGGTCGACCCGTGCTGCGATCTCCGCCTTGGCGATCCCCATATTCTCCAGCGCGAAGCTCATGTTCTGGTGGACGGTCATGTGCGGGTAGAGCGCGTAGGACTGGAACACCATCGCCAGCCCGCGGTCCGATGCCGCGGTCCGCGTCACCTCCGCCCCGTCGATGCGGATGTCGCCCGCCGTGACCGTCTCCAGCCCGGCGATGACGCGCAGCAAGGTCGATTTCCCACAGCCCGACGGGCCGACGAAGACCACGAACTCGCCGTCGGCGATGCTGAGGTCGATGCCCTTCAGGACGGCGGTGCTGCCATAGTCCTTGCGGATGCCGCGAAGCTCCAGTCCGGCCATTTAATTCATCCCCCTCATTTCATGCCGGTATTCGCGATGCCGCTGGTGATGAAGCGCTGCAGGAAGGCGAAGACGAGCGCCACCGGCAGCAGGGTCACCACGGTCATGGCGAGCAGATAATGCCACTGCGTCTGCAACTCGCCCTGGAAGGCGTTCAGCGCGATGGGCAGCGTGTGGACCTCGGTCTTGGTCAGGACGGCCAGCGGCCACAGGAACTCGTTCCAGCGCCACATGACCGAGAAGATCGCCAGGACCGCCAGCGCCGGCATCGACAGCGGCATGACGATGCGGGCGTAGATGCGCCATTCCGACGCCTTGTCCATCCGCGCCGCCTCGATCAGGTCGCGCGGGATGGTCAGCATGTACTGGCGCAGCAGGAAGACGCCGGTCGGGGTGGCGGCACCGGGTAGGATCACCGCCCACAGCGAGTCGACGAAACCCAGCTTGGTGACCACCAGATAGACCGGCGCAAGGATGATGGTGATGGGGATCATCAGCGTGCCGATCACCCCCAGCATCGCCACCGACTTGCCGCGGAACTCGTAGACGGAGAGCGCGTAGGCGGCCATCGAGTTGATGATCAGCGTGATGATGGTCGCCACCACCGTCACCACCAGCGAGTTGCGCAGGAAGCGCAGGAAATCGAACTGGGTCAGCGGGTCGGTGTAGTTCTCGACCGCCAGCGCCATGTGGCGCACCGGCGTCCGGCGGTCGGCCGGAACCCGGATGGTCTGGCCGGGCGCTGCCGGATCGACCATCTGGGCGACGATGCCGACGCGGCGGACCTGCGCCAGCTCGCGGACCGAACCGTCCTCCATCGTCGCCTGGAACAGCGGCAGCGGCTGCGGATAGCCCGGAACCGACACCTCGCTCTGCGCCATCGGCAGCAGCGACGGCGGGAATTCCAGCAGGGCCGCCGGCGTCTTGAAGGACGACAGCGCCAGCCAGAGCACCGGGCCGAACATCAGCAGCACGCCCAGCGCCAGATAGGCATAGCTGGCGACATCGGTCCAATGCCAGGAGGCGCCGCCACGCCGCGCCAGCAGCAGGCGACGGAGTTTTCCGGTCATGATGCCCTCCGCCGGGTCAGGAAAAGCTGGATCAGGGTCAGGACGAACAGCACGGCCCCCAGCAGCACCGACGCCGCGCCGGCCAGACCGAAATTCTGCACCTGGTTGGCGAAGGCGGTGGTGTAGATGTACTGGACGACCATCATCGTCGCCGTGCCGGGACCGCCGCCGGTCAGCACGAACACCTCGTCGAACACCTGCACCGAGCGGATCAGCACCAGCACCAGCACGACCAGAAGGTTGGGCCAGAGCAGCGGCAGCGTGATGCGGTGGAAGACGCGCCAGGGGCGGGTGCCGTCCATCTCGGCGGCCTCATAGACATCGCGCGGGATGGCCTGGAGGCCGGCCAGCAGGATCAGCGTGTAGAAGCCCATATGGGCCCACACCGAGACGAAGACCGACCAGAACATCGCCCAGCCGGGATCGACGAAGAACAGGATCTTCTCGCCGCCCGCCGTGGTCAGCACCGCGTTCAGCAGGCCGTCACGCTGCAAGATCCATTTCCAGATCAGGGCGACGACAACCGGCGACAGCAGGACGGGGAAGAAATAGACCGCCCGGAAAAAGCCGCGGCCGCGGATCGGACGGTTCAGCACCAGCGCGGTGACCAGCGAGAACAGCACCATCGCCACCATCTGGAAGACGGTGAAGGTCAGCGTGTTCCCCACACCGCGCCAGAACAGATCCTCCCGGCAGCTCCCGGCTTCCAGATAGGATCCGCAGTCGAGCAGGCGGGCGTAATGCTCCGCCCCGACATAGGGCCGCTCCGACGGGAACAGCCCCGTCCCGCCCGTCACCGAGAAGACGATGTTGATCCCGATGGGCAGAAAGACGAACAACCCGAAGAAGAGAAGGTTCGGCAGCAGGAAGACATAGGGCATGCGCGCCGCGCCGACCAGGCGCTGCACCGCCCGCATCGGCGGGTCGGTCAGCCGCATCAGGGCGTTGGCGCTGCCCGTGGTGACGGCAGCCGCGGCGGCGGACGGACCGCGCGCGGGGGCGCCGTGCGATCTCATGGTATCGGTCATGTTCCACCGCCCAAGGTTGGGGGCCCGGATCGGAAGCCAAGGGTTGGGAAAGGAAGGCCGGGCGTTACTGCTTCTTCTTGCGCTCGGCGATCTGCTGGGCGACGTCGGCGGAGATCCGCTGATAGGCGTCGTCCAGGCTGGTTTCGCCGACCACCACCTGTCCCAGGCGGCTGATGGCGGCGTTGAAGACGATGCGGCTGCTGGGGTCGCCCTGGATGCGGTAGGCCACCGGATCGAGCTTGCCGACCGCATCGCCGAACACCTTCAGCGCGGCCGCGGCCTGCGGCGAGGCCGACTTGTAGGCGATGCCCTTCTTGGCGAGGCCGATATGGCCCGGCACGAACAGCGTGCGCGCATAGAACTCGCCGGCGACCTCCTCGCTGGCGAGATAGTCGAGCAGGCGCCCGACCTCGGCCGGATGGCTGCTGGTCTTCAGCGCGACCAGCGCGGCACCGCCGGGCATGCCGGAGCAGTTGGCCGGGCCGCAGGGCGTCGGCACCGCGATCCAGTCGAAGGCGTCGCCGATGGTCTTGTCGAACTGCGCGGTCTGCCAGGATCCCGATTCATAGAAGACGACCTGGGCGTTCTTGAATTCCTCGTTGGCGCCGCGATAGGCGGTGCCGGATACCGCCCCCCACAGCTCCTTCGACATCACGCCGGCCTTGTGCCAGTCGACGACCAGCTTGGCGGCGCGCTTGAACCCGTCATCGACCGGCTTCAGCTCGCCGCCGGTCTCGGCCATCTGCGCCCCTTGCGAGACGGCAAGGCCGAAGAAGCGGTGGCCGGAGCGGTCGAAGGCGACCGGGAACGGCGCCTGCACCTTGTCGGCGACCGCCTTGGCGGCCTTGGCCCAGTCTTCCCAGGTCGCGTTGGCGCCCGGCATGGCGACGCCCGCCTGTTCGAACAGCGTCTTGTTGACGAAGGGGCCGGTCACCGTCAGCTGCGTCATGTAGCCGGGGATCGCGGTGGTGTTGCCGGGCACCCGCATCCACTGCAGGAACGGCCCGTAATTCTGTTCCCAATAGGCGACGTCCTTCACATGGGCGCGGACGTCCAGCAGGTAGGGGGCCAGCCCGCCCATGTCGGTGATGCGGGCCAGATCCGGACCCTGGCCGGAGGCCAGCTGCACCGGCAGCGTCTCGTTGATCGCCTTGAAGGGCACTTGGTCGAGGACGACCTTGACGTCCTTGTTCTTCTCCTCGAACCGGCGGAGCAGGTCGTTCATGACCTCGCCCTCGTTGCCGTCCGAGTACCACATGATGCGGAGCGTGGTCTCGGCCTGGGCGCCAGCGGCCCCGAGGATCGACAACGCCAGCGCACAGCCGGCCATCCATGCTGCCTTCTTCATTGCGTTTCCTCCTGTGGGGTCGCTTGCGGACCCTCGGTCGGTCCCTGTCCGGACCTGTTTCCTGCCGAAACCGGCAGCTCGGCGCAGGCCGGAATTCACCGGCTCCGCTCTTCTTCCTTGAACATGGCAAACGTTTGCCTAAACTGTCAACGGCAATGTTCGATGCACAAATGGAGGGGGCCATGAACGATCGGCGACGAGAACCGGGGCAGGCCTCCGGGCAGATGTCCGGACAGACGTCCCTGGCCGACATCGCGGCCGAGGCAGGGGTGTCCGTCTCCACCGTTTCGCGCATCGCCAACGGCGATCTGGGGCGGGCATCGGCGGCGACGGTGGCGAAGGTGCAGCGTCTGATCGCGGAGCGTGGCTATCGCCCGAACCCCGTCGGCCGCAGTCTGCGCGGGGGCGACAGCCGTCTGGTCGCCATGCTGGCGCCCAATCTCGACAACCCGGCCATGGCCGCCATCGCCGCGTCGACGGAGGCGGCGCTCCGCGCTGCCGGCTATGTGATGATCCTGTGCGACACCCACGACCGTCCCGACCTGCAGGACGAATATCTGCGCGCGATGCGGTCACGCTTCGCCGAAGGGTTCATCGTGGTGAGCGCGGTCGCCAGCCCCGAACTGGAGGCATCGCTGGACCGGCGCGAGCCGATCGTCTTCGTGAACCGGCGCAATCCCTATGGCGGCGGTCCCTTCATCGGGATCGACAACAGGCAGGCGGGCGCTGACGCCGCCGACCATCTGCTGGCCTGCGGCGTGCGCGCCCCGGCGGTCATCCACCCGGCGGATTTGTCCTCGACCATCCGGGAACGGGTGGAAGGATTTCTCGACCGGCTGGAGGAGCGGCGGCCCGGCTTGGCGGTCCGCCGCTGCGACGGGCCGGGCGGCAACCATCTCGATTGCGGCTATGCCGCCGCGAAGCGGCTGACCGCCGACGGCGGCTGGCCCGACGGCATCCTCTGCCCCAGCGACCTGATGGCCTACGGCCTGTTCCGCGCCGCCGGCGAGCAGGGCGTGCGCATCCCGGACGACTGCCGCCCGGTCGGCATCGACGACAACGATCTCAACGACTGGATCGCCCCCTGGCTCAGCTCGGTCAAGATCCCCTACCAGCGCTTCGGCGACGCCGTCGTTGCCAGCCTGCGCGATCTGCGGGCGGGAAACAGCGTCGGGGAGGTGCTGCTTCCCCACCGGCTGGTCCGCCGCCAGAGCGGACCGGCGATGGCCGGAGACCCGGCATAACCGGCCCGCCCAGCGCCGTCACTGGGTGTAGTCCGGCTTCCCCACCGCGGTCGGGTCCAGCCGCTGGCTGACCAGCGCGGTGAACTGTGACAGTTCGCAGGTGCCGGGTCCGAGCCTGTCGGTGCAGCCGGGAAGCTCCAGCGCCGCCACCCTCGGCCCGGCATCGCCGGTCAGCGGCGTCAGGCCGCGGACCTGATCGGCGGTGGGGGCGGCGAAGGACAGCCGGACATAACGCTTGCCGCTGGCCCCATCCTTCAGGCGCTCGAACAGCATCGCTCCGGTCGGCGAGGAGTCGTTGGGCTGCGATCCCTCCAGCGCCCAGCCCACCTGCATGACCGCGCGCATATGGCCGATGTTGGTGTCATGCCCCACCAGCAGGGTCAGCTTGGCCGGCGGGGGGCCGGCGCTCTCCGCTCCAGAGCTTTGCGAACCGGCGCCTTCGTTCATCGCCGCGACGATCTGCTGCAACAGGAAGGAGGCGCCGCGGCGGGCGATGTAGGGCACATGTTCGATCACGTCGTATTTCGCCATGCGCAAGGCCATCAGGTCGCGAACCTCGTCCGCCCCGACCCTGCCCCAGCCGACCTGATCGGCGGCCATGCCCTCCATATATTCCAGCCGGAAGGTCTCGGCGATGGTGGAGGCGAGATCGAGCGGGCCGTCCAGCCCGATGTTGCGCCCCTTGTCCTTCCCCTGGTCGATGGCCCAGGGCAGGTCGATCAGGTGACAGCCCTCGGACAGCCCCGCCTTCCGGCAGGTTTCCGGACGCGGCCCCGGCAGCACGGGGTCGAGCCTCGCGAACAGCGGCGCCAGCTTTGCCTTGTAGGCGTCGACGCTGCCGCCCATCGCCTCCAGCACGCCGGCCCTGGCGCTGGCGGGGTCGAGCGGCGACAGTCCCTGCGCAATCGGCGCGAACAGCACATCGCGTCCGCCCTGCGGCGGCTTCGACGCCGCCTTCAGGCCGCAGCCGGGAAACAGCCCCTCCAGAATGCCGTTGCCGGTCTCGCGGGTGCGCTGGTCGGTGTTGGCCCAGGCGAAGACGTCGCCGGCAGCCGGACAGCCGCCGGCCGGCAGCAGCCCGTTTCCGACGAAGCGCGACCGGTAGAACTGGCCCATCAGCACCGCTCCCTCGCGGCCATGCGGCGTCAGATGCCCGTCCGGCACCGGCCAGGACGGCCAGTCCCTGGTGGAGAGCGGAACGATCTTGTGGGTTTCGGTCGGAGGCCGAACGCCGTGACGGCTGAAGATCAACGCCTTCTCGACGGTCTCGCGGGTTTCCGCAGCCCTTGCCGGCGCCGGTGCCGACAGCAGTCCACCCACGACGAGAGCGGCACCCAGCAGGGCGGATGTCCGGACCCTGGCTCGCTTCATTGTTTCCTCCACCCGTTTTTTCGATGTTCGAAGTCCCGCAACGCGTCAGGCGACGCCCCGCAGCGGTCCCAGCGCCTGCAACCGTCCGGTCAATTCGGCCGTGCAGGCGACGACGACGTTGCCCAGCCGCAGCCCGTCGCCGGCAAGGAAGTCGTTGGTCCAGCCGCCCGCCTCGCGCACCAGCAGCAGGCCGGCCAGAGCGTCCCAGGCATTGATGTGCAGCTCGACATAGCCGTCGCTGATGCCGGCCGCGACATTGGCGAGGCCCATCGCGCCCGATCCGCAGCGGCGGAATTCGATGTCGTCGGCGATCATCTGGGTGATCAGGTCGAGGCTGAGCGCCAGCGGGCGCCGCGCCGACCAGCCGACTTCGACCACCGCCCCGCCTCCATGGCGCAGGCCGCTGGTGCGCAGCGGGCGGCCGTTCAGGGTCGCTCCCTGGCCGCGGCGGGCGACGAACAGCTGATCGAGGTCGGGGGCATAGATCACGCCGATCTCGACGGCACCCCGATGGACCAGGGCCAGCGAGATGCACCAGTTGGCCGTGCCGTGGATGTAGTTGGTCGTGCCGTCGATGGGGTCGACCACCCAGACCAGTTCGGCCGGGTCGCCGCCGGCCTCCTCGCCGATTACCGGGTCGCCGAAAGCCTCGTCGAGGCGCCGGCGCACCAGCGCTTCCACCGCAAGATCGGCCGCGGTGCAGAAATCGATGCTGCTCTTGGTCTCAACCGCGCCCAGCCCTTGGCGCATGGACCGCGCCAGGGCTCCCGCCTCGGTGGCGAGGTCGATGGCGAAACGCAGGCGGTCGTCGAAATCGGTCATGACAGGAAAGCTCCGCCGGCAGCCGGCAGCGCCGGCCCGGGATGTCGTGGGGAAAAGGGATCGGGGCGGAAAGATCAGGGCGGAACGATGGTGACGCCCCGCGGCACGAAGCCGACGCTGACGGCATCGCCGACGGACAGCGGCGCATCGACATCCGGGGTGCGTGCGAACAGCATGACCTCGCGTCCGCCCAGCGCCACGGCCACCTCATATTCCATGTGGTCGCCGAGATAGGCCGCGAAATGCACACGGCCCGGCAGGCCGCCCGCTGCATCGCCGGCCGCCGCCTCGGCGTCCGCATCCTGGCCCGGCGTGAGGCGGATCGCGTTGGGGCGCACCGCCAGTTCGACCGGCCCGTCGGCCAGATCGCGGTGCGGCAATGTCAGTGTCGCCATCCCCACTCTCACCCGGCCCTGCGCACCGTCTCGCCCCTCCAGCAGGGCCGGAACGATGTTGGCGTCGCCGATGAAATCGGCGATGAACCGGCTGGCCGGCCGCTGGTAGAGGTCGCGCGGCGTGCCGTCCTGGGCGATCTTCCCGCCGGCCATCACGATGATGCGGTCGGACACCGCCAGCGCCTCCTCCTGGTCGTGCGTGACATAGACCACGGTCAGCTTCAGCGTCTGCTGGAGTTGCCGGATGTCCTCCCGCACCTGCCGGCGCATCTTGGCGTCCAGGTTCGACAGCGGCTCGTCGAAGAGCAGGACCCGCGGCTCCAGCACAATGGCGCGGGCCACGGCAACGCGCTGCTGCTGCCCGCCCGACAATTCGCTGGGCAGGCGGCCCTCCAGCCCGGCGAGACCGACCAGGGCCAGCTTGTCGCGTGCCGCCTCCAGCGCCGCGCGCTTGGCCATGCCGCCGACCGTCAGCCCATAGGCCACATTGTCGAGGATGGTCATGTGCGGAAACAGGGCGTAGCTCTGGAACACCATGCTGACGTCGCGTTCCGCCGCGGAGCGGGCGGTGACGTTCTCGCCGCCGATCAGGATGGAGCCGGACGACGCCTGCTCCAACCCGGCGATCATGCGCAGGGTGGTGGTCTTGCCGCAGCCAGAGGGCCCGAGCAGCGTGACCAGGGTCCCGGCTTCGATGGAGAAATTCAGTTCGTGCACGGCGGTGAAGGCGCCATAGCGCTTGACGACGGAGCGGAATTCCACCGCCGGCCGGGCTCTGACAGCGGCCGGGGCAACGGCCAGCGCCGGCTCAAGGGTCGTCGTCCCGGAGGACGGGGTCCGGATATGGGTCATGCGTTGACCTTCGAGGCTGAAGTGCTGACGGGCAAGGCGGCGGTGCGGCGGCCCAGGCGGCGTTCGCCGACCAGCAGCTGGATCGCCAGCAGCGCCACCACCATGATCGCGATGAGGACGGAGGAGTAGGCAATGGCGAGGCCGTATTCGCCGACCTCGGCCCGGCCGACGATGTAGGCGGTGGCGAGGTTGTATTTGGCCGTCACCAGGAAGATGACCGCGCTGACGCTGGTGATGGCGCGGACGAAGCTGTAGACCATGGCGGTGACGATGGCCGGGCGCAGCAGCGGCAGGATGACCCGGCGCAGCGTGGTGAAGGACCGCGCCCCCAGCGTCAGCGACGCCTCGTCCAGGCTCTTGTCGATCTGGCTCAGCGTGGCGATGCCGGCGCGGATGCCGACGGGCATGTTGCGGAAGACGAAGGCGATGATCAGGATCAGCCCGGTCCCCGTCAGTTCCAGCGGCGGCGTGTTGAAGGCGAGGATGTAGCTGACGCCGATCACCGTGCCGGGGATGGCGAAGCTCAGCATCGTCAGGAATTCGAACGCCCCGCGGCCGAGGAAGGACTGGCGCACCAGCAGATAGGCGGTCAGCAGCCCGAGCGCCGCCGTCAGCGGCATGGCGACCAGCGACACGCCCAGCGTCGTGAACAGCGAATCCCAGGCCGACCCGCTGAACCACCAGCCGTTTGGCCCGGTTTCGATGCCGAAGGCGGTCTGGTAATGGATCAGCGTCAGCGTGTTGTCGCGCCCCAGGCTCTTCAGGAAGCCACCGACCAGGATGGTGCCGTAGACCAGCACGGTCAGCGCCGTCCACAGTGCCGCAACGGCCGATGCGGCGATCCGCACCCCCGACGGCAGCGGGCTGGGCAGGCCGGCATCGCCCTTGCCGGACACGGTGGCGTAGGACCGGCGGCCGAGCCACAGGCGCTGCGCCAGGAAGGCCGACAAGGTGAAGGACAGCAGGATGATCGCCAGCACGGCGGCCCGTCCCTGGTCATGGGCGGCACCGACCACCGCATAGAAGATCTTGGTCGACAGCACGTCGAAATTGCCGCCGAGCACCAGCGGGTTGCCGAAGTCCGCCAGGCTTTCGATGAAGGAGATCAGGAAGGCGTTGGCAAGGCCGGGACGGATCAGCGGCAGCGTCACCGTGCGGAAGGTGATCCAGGGGGTGGCACGCAGGGTCTGCGATGCCTCCTCCAGCGTCGGGCTCACCCCTTGCAGAACGCCGACCAGCACCAGGAAGGAAATCGGCGTGAAGGCAAGGACCTGTGCCATCGCCACCCCCGGCATGCCGTAAATCCAGCGCGAGCGGGGAATGTCGAACAGGGTGGACAGCAGATCGGTCACCACACCGGCACGGCCGAACAGCAGGATGATGGCAAGCCCGATGACGAAGGGCGGCGTGATCACCGGCAGGATCGAGGCCAGCCGCAAGGCCGACTTGAAGCGGAAGCCGGTGCGCACCGCGATCAGCGCGAAGGCCAGCCCCGTGCCGGTGGTCAGCACCCCGACCACGCCCGCCAGGGCCAGCGTGTTCCACGCCACCCCGCATGTGCTGCCGGTGCCCAGCACGCAGCCGAGGCCCCAGATGCCGCTGTCGGTCAGCTTGTCGAACAGGCCCACGACCGTCAGCCGGCCATCGTTGTCCTGGACCGCCGACAGCAGGATGGTGACGACCGGGAAACCGACGAAGACCAGGATCGAGCCCAGCACCAACCCGATGGAGGCGACGATGAAGACATCGCCTTTGCACCAGCCGCGCAGCGCCAGCCCATGGGCGCCCAGCACGAGGCAGACCACCGCATAGGCGGCGGCGCCCAGCCCCAGGCCCGGCTGGGTGACGGCGATGCTTTCCACCAGCAGCCAGCCGAGCCCGCCGGCACCGGCGGCGGTCAGCCACGCCGACCGCGCCCGTCCGTCCGCCCCGCGGGTCACCCCGCTGGTCGCCCGCAAGCCGGCCAGCGCCGCCAGCAGCGGCAGCACCGACGCCAGCAGCCACGGCCGTCCCAGCAGCAGCCCCTGGATCAGCGCCGGCATGCCGTCACCGGCGGAGGGGCCGTTCTGCGGACCGGCCGGCCAAAAGACCGGCCAGACGCCGCCGATGTGCCAGGGCAGGACAAGCACCGCCGCCCAGCCGACGGCCAGCCAGAAACCGAGATGTCGTTTCATGATCGCGGGACCTATCTGGACAGGGACTTGACCTCGTGATCCCACTTGGCGAGCAGGCGGGTGCGTTCCGCGCTCGAGCCGTAGCGCGCGAAGTCGTAGGAAATCAGCTTCATCTTGTCGACGCGCGGCGATTCCGGTGGGATCTGGGCGCCGCTGTTGCTGGGAATCTGGAAATTCCTGGCCTTGGCGCCCAGCGCCTGCACCTCGGGCGTCAGCGCCCAATCGTAGAAGATCTTGGCGGTGTCGGGGTTGCGCGCCCCCTTGACGAGGCTCATCGAGCCGATCTCGTAGCCTGTGCCCTCGCAGGGGGCGACGATGGCGACCGGGGCGCCGGCAATCGCCTCCACCAGCAGGTCGTGCTGGAACGCGATGCCCAGCATGGTTTCGCCCTGCGCCGCCGACTTCGCCGGAGCCGCGCCGGATTTGGTGTACTGGTTGACGTTGCGGTGCAGCTTCTTCAGGTAATCGAAGGCAGCATCCTCGCCCATCAACTGCACCATCGTCGCCAGCATGGTGTATGCGGTGCCGGACGAATTGGGATCGGCGATCTGGATTTCGTCCCGGAAATCGGGCTTGACCAAGTCGGACCAGCAGGCGGGGGCCGCGATCTTGCGCTTGGCCAGCAGGTCCTTGTTATAGCCGAAGCCGAGCGCGCCCATGTAAATGCCGACCGTCCGGTAACCGGAGATTTCCGCCTGGCGGATCGCCCAGCCATACAGCCCGTCGAGTTCCGGTGACTTGTACGGTTCCGTCAGCCCCTCTTCCGCCGCCTGCAGGTGGGGATCGCCCGAGCCGCCGAACCAGATGTCGGCCTTCGGATTGGATTTCTCGGCCCGAAGCTGTGCATAGACCTCGCCCGCGCTCTTGCGGGTCATCAGCGCCTTGATGCCGGTCTTGCGCTCGAAGGAGGTCACCACCTCGCGGCACCAGTCCTCGTTGACCGAGCAATAGACGACCACCTCCGCCGCGGCGGCCGGCGACGGCCCGGCCAGGACGGCCAGCCCCGCCGCCGCGGTCACCGCCAGCAACATCGAGCGCAGGCGTTTCCGGCCGGCGGCCGTGGCCGGGCGTCGTGTTTTGCAATGCATGGAGTTCCTCCCTTCAAGGAAACGGACGGCTTCTTTCGGCGATGTCGGCATGGCCCGCCGCATTGAATTGCTTATGCACGCGCGTTCATTCGTAGGTCACGCTATTTGAGATGCGAACAACTGTCAATCCCCAGACAGGCGCACCCCTCCGGAATCATGCCGAAGATTGGAGATATGCACATCAGCCCGGAAACGGCAAAAAATGGCGATCATGGCGCCCTCCACACAGCGGGGCCGATCAAACCGCGCCCGCCAAAAGGTCAAAACCCCACCCCAGTCGCCATCGTCGCGGAGGTTTCTAGCTCTGCACGCGCGTGCATTATAGTGCCGCATTCAGTGAAATTTCCGGGCGACGCATAGCGCTTGCGATCCTCCGGGTTCGCCCTCAGTATCCCTTGGCAACGATCCGGATGCGGACAAGGGACAGGACCCCAGTGTCGTCAATGAAGTCGCGGGTGACCGCCCAGCAGGTGGCCGACATGGCGGGCGTTTCACGCTCGGCGGTTTCACGCTGTTTCGGCGATGGGCTGGTGTCGGAGGAGACGCGCAAGCGCATCATGGCGGCCTCGGAAGCGCTGGGATACCGCCCCAACGTCATCGCCCGCTCGCTGACCGGCCAGAACACCGGCCTCGTCGCCCTGCTGCTGGCCGAACTGGAGAATCCGCACACCGATCTGGTGCTGAAGAAACTGCTGGTGGCCATCGCGGAGGCCGACAGGCGCGCCCTGGTCATCCCGGAGACGCGGCAGCACGATCTGACCAGCTCGACCATGCATGCGCTCGATTATCAGGTGGATGCCATCGTGGTGATGGGCGGAACCGTGTCGGACCATGTCGTCGACCGGCTCCGTGCGCTCGACACCCCGGTCTTCCAGTTCGGCCGGCAGATCGAGGGGCTTGGCGGGGTGGCCTGCGACAACCGGCTCGGCGGGCTGATGGGTGGGCGTTTCCTGGTACAGTCCGGCCGGCGCCGCATCGCCTACGTCACCAAGACGGCACAGACCGACGCCAACCGGCGGCGACGGGCCGGGCTTTCCGCCGCGCTGGAGGATGCCGGCCTGCCCTTCATGGAGGAGGAGTCCGAGGACAACAGTTTCGAAGGCGGCTACAACGCGGCAACGCGGCTGTTCGCCCGCTCGGACCGCCCCGACGCGCTGTTCTGCTTCAACGACATCATCGCGCTGGGCGCCCTCCAGGCTGCCGCCACCTTCCGTCTGCGGGTGCCGGAGGATGTGGCGATCCTCGGTTTCGACGACATCCCCATGGCCTCCTGGCCGGCCTTCGGCCTGAGCAGCCTGCGCCCGAACCTCGACAGCCAGGTCGGCCGGCTGATGGCGATGATCGAGCGCGTCGGCAAGGGGAGCTCGCCGAACCGCGAGGTCGATCTCGTCCTGCCCGAACTCGTGGTCCGCCGAACCGCGGTTTGACGGCGGCGGGCGCCGACCCGCTCGGCGGGTCTCTGATGCACAAAACCCAGACACTCGACGCCCCGGCTCTTTCGAACCGGGGCGTCGAGTATCGGTGGTTGCGGGGGCGGGATTTGGCCTCTCCCGAACCTGCGCTCCGCGCTGTAAAGTTGATAAGCGATCAACCGGCGACCGGCGTCACAGTCCTCACCGGATCTGAAACCCCTGAGCCAACGGATCCCGATCATCCACGAATATCGTGTTGTGCCCAGTGATCCGCGCCCAGCCGCCGATGCTCGGCAGAATGCCGTCATAGGGACCGACCTTGCAGGACGCCTCGATCCGCCCGTCGAAGACCGTGCCGATCAGGCTTCCATTGCGGTAGCGGTCGCCGACGTCAAGCCGCCCTTTCCCAAAAAGCTGGGCCAGTCTGGCCGAGGTTCCCGTCCCGCCGGGCGAGCGGTCGATGGCCTTGTCGCCATAGAAGACGGCACCGCAGCCGTCGGCATCCCCGCTCTCGGACCGGTCGCACCAGATCACATGATGCACGCCCGAGATCGACGGATCCTCCGGGTGAACCGGGTTGCTGACGGTGGAAAGCGCCGCGCGCAGCCGCTGGCTCAGAGCGACGATCTCCCCGGCGCCCATGTCGTGCAGGCCGGCCCAGTTCTCCTGCGGCTCGACGACGGCATAATAATTACCGCCATAGGAGATATCGACGGTCAGCCGCCCGACGCCGGGAACATCGACCTCCACATCGGCGCTGTGCAGATAGCTGGGAACATTGAACAGGCGGACGCTGTCCACAAGGCCGTCCTTCCGCTCATAGTCGACGACGACCCTGCCGGCCGGCGTCTCCAGCGACAGCTTCCCCGGAACCTGGGGCGTGACCAGCCCTTCCTCCAGCAGGACCGTGCACAGGCCGATGGTTCCGGCACCGCACATGGGAAGACAGCCGCTGACCTCGATGAACAGCACCGCGGCGTCGCAATCCTGCCGGTATGGCGGATAGATGATCGCGCCGGACATGATGTCGTGACCGCGCGGCTCGAACATCAGCGCCTTGCGGATCCAGTCATGGTCCCGCAGGAAAATCTCCCGGCGCTCGGAAATCGGCAGATGCGGAAGAATCGGCCCGCCACCGGCGACGACGCGGACCGGATTCCCGCATGCATGGGAATCGATGCAGAAGAACGTGTGTTTCATGCCTGTGCTCCAGGGAAAGAATTCGCCCGACCGCAACCGGCCGTCGGCAATGCCTGGACCATGCCCCGATCCCTCACCGAAGCGAGGATGGCGGAATGCCGAAAACGGTGCGGAACTGCCGGGACAGATGGGCGCAGTCGGAAAAGCCCGCCTCCAGCGCGATCTGGGTGATGGACTCGTCGCTGTGCGTCAGCATCCATCGCGCATAGTTCAGCCGCAGCTGGCGGTAATAGCTGAGCGGCGAGGCGCCGGTGTGCATGCGGAACAGGCGGATGAACTGACGCGTGCTCACCTGCACCCGTTGGGCAAGCTCATCGAGCGACAGCGGAACGCTGAGATTCTGCTCCATCAGCAGCGTCGCGCGCCGGATGCGCTCATCGGCGACCGCCGAAGGATCCGCCGCCGCGGGGCCGAGCGGCTGAGGTTGGGGCTGTGCCTGGTCGGGCGGCCGGGCCCTGTCGTTCTGGAGGATATGCAGCGCCTTGCGCGCCGCGGCGGCACCGATGTGCCGCTCGATCAGATAGGCGGCGACATCGGCAGCCGCCGTTCCGCCGGCGCAGGTGATGCGGTCGCGCCCGACAACGAACAGTTCGTCGGCGGTGAAGGGATGATTGGGAAACTTCGCCGCGAAATCACGGTGATGGTACCAGCTGACACAGCAGCGGCGTCCCTCCATCAGGCCGGCCTCGACCAGCGCGAACACGCCGGTGCAGACGCCGATCAGCCTGACGTCCTTCCGGACGGCTTCGCGCAGATAGGCCTGCGTCGTCGGGTCCAACTGCGGACCGTCGTCGAGAAGCCCGCCGACGACGACCAGATAGTCGAACTCCCGCACGTCGCGCAAATCGTCCCATGGCGCAATGTCCAGCCCGCAGCTCGACCGGACAGGCTCGCGGCCGAGCCCCATGACGGTCCAGCGGCAATGCCGCTGCCGGCTGCTGTCGCCGTCGTCCGCGGCCAGCCGCAGCATGTCTATGAAGCTCGACAGCGCCGTCAGGGTGAAATTGCGGGTCAGCAGGAAGCCGACCGACAGGCGGGGACGCGGCGCCTTCCATGTGCGGTCGCACTGCCGGCGGACGACGAACTGGCCGCTGGACACCGGCCGATGCAGCGTTTCGGCAGTCATGGTTCGGCATCCTTGCGTGAGATGGGCCCGCTCAGCCGGCCTTCGCCGTGCGATGCCGCAGGATGGCGCCGCGCGACAGCCGGTCGAGCACGATGGCGACGGCGACGATGGCCAGACCGGCCCGCAAGCCGACCCCCATCTCCATCCGCGTCAACCCCCGCGTCACCTCCGCACCCAGGCCGCCGGAACCGACCAGCCCGGCGAGCACCACCATCGCCAGCGACAGCAGGATGCATTGGTTGAGCCCGACCAGAAGCGTCGGCATGGCGGCCGGCAGCTCGATCTTGAACAGGATGGCCTGCCGCGTCGCACCGATGGCCTGCCCAAGCTCCAGCAGATCCTTCGGGACCTGCTTGAAGGCCAGGGTGGTCAGCCGCAGCATCGGCGGAACGCCGTAGATGACCGTCGCGATGATCGCCGGCACGCTGCCCAGGCTGAAGACGATGACGGCGGGGATCAGATAGACCCAGGGCGGCACCGTCTGCATCACGTCCAGCAGCGGGCGCAATCCCGCCTCCACCATCCTGACCCGCGAGGCGACGACACCCAGGGGAAAGGCGATGGCGACCGAGATGACGACGGAGATGGTGACCAGCGTCACCGTCTGGACGGTCGCCTGCCACAGCCCGGCGACGTAGCAGAAGCCCATGGCGGCGGCGACCAGCACCGCGATCCTGCGGTTGGCGAGCAGCAGCGCGAAGACCACCGACAGGGCGACCAGCGCATAGGGCGGCAGGGACAGCAGCAGCGCGTTGATGCCGCCCAGCGTGGATTCGATGACAAGGCCGATGAAGGCGAAGAGCGGCCGGAAATTCATGTTCAGCCAGTCGACCGCCGGTGCCAGCCAAGCGCCCGGTGAAATGATGACGTTGCCGTTCATTTTCCGCCTCCATATCCCGGCTGGGACACCAACCGGGCCGCACCTTGGGTCAGTCGATCCAGAACGATGGTCAGGATGACGATGGCGATGGCGCCATCGATCGACTTGGCGATGTCGAGCGTGCGGACCGCCTTGTAGATGGTCTCGCCCAGTCCGCCCGACCCGACGATGCCGGCGATCACCACCATGCCGAAGGCCATCATCAGGCTCTGGTTGATGCCGGCCATGATGCTGGGCACCGCGAAGGGCAGGCGGATCTTGGCGAACATCTGCCAGTTCGTCATGCCGGTCGACTGGCCGAGTTCGAGGAACTCGCTCGGCGTCAGGCGGATCCCAAGCGTCGTCAGCCGGAAGGCCGGCGGAACCGCGACGACGAAGGTCGCCGCCAGCGCTGTGGCCGGGCCGTAGCCGAGCAGCGCGATCCCCGGCAGCAGATAGATGTAGGGCGGCAGCGTCTGCACCAGATCGAGCACCGGCTCCAGCGAGCGGTCGACCTTCGGCGCGAAGCCGGTCAGCACCCCCGCCGGAATGGCGACAAGCAGGGCGAGGATGGTCGACGAAATGACCAGCGCCAGCGTGCTCATCGTCTCCGGCCACAGCCCCATCAGGGCGCAGCCGACCAGCGCCGCCCCCGCCAGCACGCCGAAGCGCAGGCCGACGACGCGCCAGCCGATCAGCGCAAAGGCGACCGCGATCACATAGAAAGGCGGGATGCTCAAAACCCAGAACACCGCGCCGTAGAACCCTTCGAGCACCGCCCGCACGAAATCGAACAGCGCACCCGCATTGTCGCCGAGCCAGCCGGGTCCGGAATCGACGATGTTGTCGAATGCCCCGGCGAACGCTCCGGCGAAACCAAGCCCCTCCATCGCAGGAACTCCCCTACCAGATGGTTGAGATCACGCCGCCTCAGGCCGGAGCCAGCTCGGCCGTGTGGCCGTCCGACACGCTGCGCAGCAGGCCGCGTGTCGTCACGATGCCGACGATGGCGTCGTCGTCGACCACGGCCACGGCATCGCGGTCCGACATCATGGTGAGCGTGATCAGCTCGTCGATGTCCGCTTCCGGATTGGTGCGCAGAAGCGAGAGGATGTCGATGTTCGGGCTGATCCGCTGGAACTCCGCGACCGGGATCATCACCGAATGGGCCTTGACCAGATGCAGGCGCGAGATGCCGGCGACGAACTGCGCGACATAGGGATCGGCCGGCTTGAGGATAATCTCCTCCGCCGTGCCGACCTGGATGATCAGCCCGTCCTTCATGATGGCGATCCGGTCGCCGATGCGGATGGCCTCGTCGAGGTCATGGGTGATGAACACCGCCGACTTGCCAAGATCCTTGGTCAGCTGGCGGAACTCGTCCTGCAACTGCCTGCGGATCAGCGGATCGAGCGCGCTGAACGGCTCGTCCATCAGAATGATCTCGGGGTCGGAGGCGATGGCGCGGGCCAGACCGACGCGCTGCTGCATGCCGCCGGACAGCTCGCCGGGATAGCGCTTCAGCCAGTCGGACAGGCCGACCTTGGCCAGCGCCTTCTCCGCCGTGCGGTTCCGCTCCGCCGCCGGGATGCCCTGCACCTCCAGCCCGAAGGCCGCATTCTCCAGCACCGTGCGGTGCGGCAGCAGGGCGACGCTCTGGAACACCATGCCGATGTGGCGGGCGCGCATCTGGCGGAGCTCCGCCGCGTTCAGGGTCGCGATGTCGCGGCCCTTGACGATCACCTTGCCCAGGCTCGGCATGATCAGCCGGTTGAGAAGGCGGATCAGGGTCGACTTGCCGCTTCCCGAAAGGCCCATGATGCAGAAGATTTCGCCGCGCCTGACCTGGAGGCTGGCCTCGGAAACACCGACGACGCAATTGAATTCCTGAAGAACCGCCGTCTTGGTCAGGCCGCGTTCGGAAATCGCCTTGATGGCGGCGGGAGCATTGTCGCCGAAAACCTTCCAGACAGACTGACAGTCGATCAGGACCTCGCCGCTGCTGACGGTCGTCATCTCGCCCTACCCTCCTCAACAGATGCCGCGCTGACGCCCGCATCCGGCATAACGTTCAGGCCCGCGGCACCCGCCGGCCGAACCGGCGGGCGCCGCGGATTTCGAAGATCAGTACTTCTTGATGTTCCCCCAGCGTTTGATCAGGTCGCCATGGCTGTCGGTCCACTCCTTGACGGCCTGGTCCATCGTCTTGCCGTCCTTCACGGCGCCGTTGATGGCGGTGATGTCGGCGAGCGGGACATAGACGCTGGCCATCACTTCACGGGCCTGCGGGTTCTGTTCGGAGAAACCCTTGCGGCCGATCCAGTAATAGCCCTGCGGCGGCGGGAACACAGCCTTCGGGTCGGCGAGATACTTCATGTCGAACTTCTGGGCCATCCAGGACGGCTCCCAGATCGTCACGGCGATCGGCTCCTTGCGGTCGAACGCCGACTTCAGCGCGGCGGTCATCGCCGAGGTGCTGCCTTCGACCAGCTGCAGCTTGAGACCGTAGGCCTTCACCGCATTGGAGGCGTCGCGCATCAGGCCCGAACCGGGTTCGATGCCGATGATCTTGTTGCCGAACTTGTCGGCGTTGGCGTTCAGCTGGTCCAGGCTGTCGACGGCGACATATTTGGGAACGGCGATGCCCTGATAGAGACCGTGCGAGACGGGCGAGATCTTCTCCAGGCGGTTCTTGTTCTTGTCCCAGTAATCCTGGGCGACATAGTCGGTCTGCGAAGCCAGCACCTCGATGTCGCCCTTGGTCAGCGCGGCATAGGCGATGCCCCATTCCGAGAATTCGGTCACCTTCACGCTGAAGCCGGCATCCTCCAGCACCTTCTTGGTGATGCCGGTGATCGGGGTCAGATCCTCCCGCCGAGGGTCCCCATCTTGATCGCCTTGTCGGCCGCCTGGGCCGGCATGATCGATATGCCGACCATCGCCGCAGCGCACAGGGTTTTCCAGATCGCTTTCATGATGACCTCCTGTTCGAGTTTTGATTTTGCTTCGGATTGGACTTTTGGAGCGCGGGGGAGCGGTCCCGTCGCCGTCACAAGCTTTTCTTCACGCTTCCCGCCCGGCGCGCATTTCCTGCCACCGGATGACGGAGTTGATCCCGATCCACGACAAGGGTTCGGGCGGTATCAGGCTCGGTTTCGGGTGGTTCCGATACGTCGCCAGGGTGTCGCTGCCGGTGCCGGTCGCCAGTTCGGCAACCATCATTCCCGCCAGCGTGCTCTTGACGGTGCCGAGACCGTTTTCGCAGCAGGCGGAATAGAGGCCGGGCTCGATCTCGCCGAAGGCCGGCGCGTGGTTGCGGCTGAGGCACAGCGCGCCGGCCCAACTGTACTCCATCGGCACGCCGGAGAGTTCGGGGAAGCGGGCGTCGAACGACCGCCGCTGTTGCGCGGCGATGCCGGCGACCCGCGCCTCGGACACCGTCAGGCCGGGGTCGTAGGTGAAGCGGGTGCGGATGACGACGCGCGACAGGCCATGGGCGCTGATCTTGCGCACCGTCGCCCCCATCGGATCGGCCGGAAGCAGCGCCCAGCGCTCCGCCCCGCTCATCTGGCGGCTGTATTCGTTCTGCGAGAAGGCCGCCGTCATCGACGCATAGGTGAAGATGTGCATCAGGCGGCCGCTGAAATGGCCGAAGCTCTGGATATGTCCATTGACCGCCAGGATCGCCCGCGGCGCCGTCACCGTCCCGCGGTTGGAGGTGGCGACCCAGTCGCCGCCCCGCCGCTTCAGTTCGCGCACCGGCGAGTTCTCGTAGATCTCCGTGGTCGGCCGCAGCCCGGTGGCCAGCGCCCGGATATACTCCGCCGGTTGGATCAGCACCGCACCGGGGGTGTAGACGCCACCCAGATAGTAGCGGGACCCGGTGATGTCCCGCATCTGGTCGGCGTCCAGCTCCTCGTACCGCTCGCTGATGCGCCGGAGCGAATCCCGGAAGTTTCGGTTGGCCTTCAGCCCGCGTTCGCTGGCGGCGGCGTTGATCTTGCCGCAGGGGTCGAAGGTTGTCGGCTCCATGCCGTATTCGGCGGCCGCCTCAGCGGCGAAAGCGATGGCAAGGCGGTTCTGCCCGATCTCCAGGGTCGTGGAGGCCGCGTCGCCGACCGAATAGTCGCCGGAGGACAGGTTGTGCGGCACGTCGATCATGAAGCCGGAATTGCGCCCGGCCGCACCTTTCGCCACCTCCTGCGCATCGAGGACAATCACCCGCTCTCCCGGCCGAAGCTGGGCCAGCCGGCGCGCCGCCGACAGTCCGGCGAAGCCGGCGCCGACGATCAGCCAGTCGGCGCGGAGATCGCCGTCGAGTTCCCGCACCGGAAAGCCGCGGCTGCTGATCGCCTCCCATCCCGAAACGCCGGTTTCGGCGGGCAGGCGCCGGACGATGTGTCCAGCCGTTGCAGGCCCGCTCATTGCTGGATCGTGTCCGGAGACCGGTCGGTCAGATCGATCCAGATGGTCTTCAGTTCGGTATACTGGTCGTGCGCCCACATCGACTTGTCGCGCCCGCCGAAACCGGACTCCTTGTAGCCGCCGAACGGGGGGGAGGCGTCGCCCTCGCCGAAGCAGTTCACCGTGACCACCCCCGCCCGGATTTCGCGTGCCAGCAGGAAGGCATGGCGCAGGTTGCCGGTGTAGACCGACGCCGCCAGCCCATAGGGCGTGTCGTTGGCCAGCGAGATCGCCTCGGACAGCGTGTTGAAGCCGGTCACCGACAGCACCGGCCCGAAGATCTCCTCCTGGAACAGGCGGCTTTCGGCGGAGACGTTGTCGACCACGGTCGGCTCGACGAAGACGCCATCCTGCGTCGTCCCGCCGACCAGGACGGCCTCGCGGCCGGCGCCGACCTGATCGATGTAGGATTTGACCTTCTTGAAATGCTCCGGGCTGACCAGCGCGCCGACGCGGTTGGCCGGGTCGAGCGGATCGCCCATCCGCCATTCGCCGATGCAGGAGGCGATCCGCTTCAGCAACGCGTCCTTGACCGACGCATGGACGATCAGGCGCGAGGTTGCCGAGCAGTTCTCGCCCATGTTCCAGAAGGCGCCGTTGACCACCTGTTCGGCCACCGTGTCGAGATTTTCGACGTCGCCGAGCACGACGGCCGGGTTCTTGCCGCCGCATTCCAGCACGATGCGCTTCAGGTTGGAGTCGGCGGCATAGCGCAGGAAGCGCCGGCCGGTGGCGGTCGAGCCGGTGAAGCTGACCATCGCCACGTCCATGTGCATGCCGATGGGCTCGCCGACCTCCTTGCCGGTGCCGGTGACGACGTTCAGCACGCCGGCCGGGATCCCGGCTTCATGCGCCAGTTCGGCGACCCGCAGCGCCGTCAGCGAGGTCTGCTCGGCCGGCTTGACCACCAGCGAGCAGCCGGCGGCCAGCGCCGGGCCGATCTTCCAAGCCAGCATCAGCAGCGGGAAGTTCCACGGCAGCACCAGACCGACGACGCCGATCGGTTCGCGGACGACCAGCGCCACCGCGTTCGATGTGACCGGTGCGGTGTTGTCGTAAATCTTGTCGATCAGCTCGGCATGCCAGCGGATCGTGTGGATGGTGTCCGGGACATCGACGGTGTGGCATTCGCTGACCGGCTTGCCGCTGTCGAGGCTTTCCATCACCGCCAGCTCGGCGCTGTTGCGCTCCAGCAGCTTGGCGAATTTCAGCAGGATGGCCTTGCGCTCGCCGGGCGACAGCTGGCGCCAGCGCCCGTCGTCGAAGGCCTCCTTGGCCTTGGCGACGGCATAATCCACGTCCGCCGCATCGCAGGCAGCCACTTCGGTCAGCAGCTTGCCGGTGGCGGGATTGAAGGTCTTGAAGGTCTTACCGGAGGCCGCCGAACGGAAACGGCCATCGACGAAGGCGTTCTGCGGAAAGGACAGGGTTTCGGCAATCGCCGCGTAATCGGCCGCAGACAGCAGATCAGACATACTCGGCCTCCAGGGCAACTTGCGCGATGCTGCGTTTCAGGGTGTTGACGACCGTGCGCAGCCCGCGCTTGTCTTCGGCGTTCAGCGGACGCAGCGGGGACCTGACCGAGCCGACCTCGAACCCGTTGAGTTCGCAGCCATATTTGATCGACTGGACGAACTTGCCGCCGTCGAGGAAATTCATCAGCGGCATCATCGCCGACATGATCCGGCGGCCCTTGTCGAAATTCTTCTCGACGACGCACGCCTCATAGAGCGCCACATGTTCGCGGGGGAGGAAGTTCGATCCGGCGCACACCCAGCTCCGCGCGCCCCAGGCGAAGAATTCGAGCGCCTGATCGTCCCAGCCGCAGGACAGCTGGATCTGGGGGAACTGCCGCGTCAGCAGATGGACACGCCCCATCTCGCCGGAGCTTTCCTTGATCGCCACGACGTTCTTCAGCCGCGAGACACGGGCGAGATACTCCTCGCCCATCGAAACGCCCATGCGGCCGGGATAATTGTACAGCATGATCGGCAGCCCGGCGGCACGGTCGATGGCGATTGCGTGCAGCGCGTTTTCCTGCTCGGTCGGCAAGGCGTAAGGGGGCGTCGTCACCAGAATGGCGTCGGCGGCGATGGCCTTGGCGGCTTTGGCGTATTCGATGGCGTCTTCGGTCCGCGTCGCCCCGGTGCCGACGATCAGCGGCAACCGCCCGCCGATCACCTGCTTGGCATAAGCCGCCAGATCGAAACGCTCCTGCGGCGTGTGCGCGTAATACTCACCGGTCGATCCGCCGATGATGATGCCGTGAACGCCGGATTCGATCAGGTATTCCAGGATGGCGGCGAAGGCCTCCTTGTCGATCTGGCCATCGGGGGCCAGAGGCGTCA
Organism: Azospirillum sp. A29; assembly: GCF_042604625.1. Classification (NCBI taxonomy): domain Bacteria; kingdom Pseudomonadati; phylum Pseudomonadota; class Alphaproteobacteria; order Rhodospirillales; family Azospirillaceae; genus Azospirillum; species Azospirillum sp. A29. The sequence continues at coordinate 1,246,902 of NZ_CP170460.1, read as the reverse complement.
CGGCAGGTGTGTAAATACCTTCGAATCTCACAGCTATTTTTCCATTGCGAGCGCAGAAGTATTTTCAAAAGGCGTGTCCGCTTTCATTCCTTCCGGCGCAATAAACATTTCCATGGTCTCACGGGACAATTCCCAATGCTCGAAGACCAAATTGACAACACCAATCTCATTGCGGGCAGAAATTTCTTGAATGAACCTGTCGTGCTGATTTACGGCCAGATCGATCTTGCTCTTCATATCGTCGTTCCGCGGATTGAAGAATGTCTGGCCAATCCGGGCGTGATCTATCAGAAGTCTGTTCAGGCTGGGCTGGAGATAAACATTCCCCGACATCTCGCCCATGATCTCGTGGAACCTGTTGTTTTCGATCACCATCGACATCGTGTCGCCCTGCTGGCTGGCGGTCCGGAAACGCTCCTGCGTCGCTTCCAAATCCGACAGTTGCCTGGACTTGTGGTTCTGGACCGCCAGCCGGCCGATGGCGGCATAGATCATCGGCGCGGCCAGAAAGAAATTCCTCAAGGTCGAGTAGTTCATCGGGGCGACCCGCGCCCCTCTGTTTTCCCGGATGTCGATGTATCCCTCGCCGGCAAGCCGGCGGAAAATCTCCCGGATCGGTGTCCGGGAAAGCCCATAGCTTTCACTCAGGACCACTTCATCCAAATCCTCGTCCGGCTCCAATTCCATTGTCAGGATTTGGCGCTTCAGATCGTCATAGAGGCTGGTTTTCGCGTTCTTCAACTGCCACTCCTGGTTTGCTTGATAAGCCGGAGCCGGACTTTAAAAAGTTGATGAACGGAATGTTAGCCCTTTGACCGATCCACAGCAAGCGATTTTGTATTTTCTGTGTACACATTTTGAATTCCGCTGAGATACAAAACCGGAAAGGTCAGCGCACTCAACCGCCCCGCCATGGGCGTCGAAAGAAATTTTCCGTTTCATGACAAAGACTTGCTCCCTCGCATCCAGACCGCACCCCGACCCGGACCGGCTGGCCAAGCCGGCCGTCATCCCGTCGCCGGTCTCCCACACCGCTTTTCCGGGCGTGTCATGGCCCGTGCTCCAGGGCGCGCCATCTCGACACGCACGCTGGGCACGGCCCGGCCGTCGAAGATGTCCGGCTTCCGGACGCCGACCGCCACCCGCTGCACGCGGAAATCGGCAAAGCACAATTCCGCGATCTCAAGCGCCAGCGTTTCGAGAAGACAGATGTGGCGCCCGCGGGTGGCCTCCCCGATGCGGTCCAGAAGGCCGTCGTAGGACACCACCTCGGTCAGGCGGTCTCCCGTCACCGTCAAATCCTGATGGACCGTCATCTCCAGATCGATCTGCACGCGCTGCTGCCGGTTCCTTTCATGCTTATAGGCACCGATGCTCAGGACGAGGGAAAACCCGTCCAGCCGGATGCGGTAACCGGGCATGGCCGGTTCGTCATGGTCATCGCCGGCCACCAGAAACTGCATACCGTGCGACATCGGCGATCACCCCTCGACGCTGACACGAAGTCCCGATGGGCGGGCTTTCCCATCGACCGGCAGGATCGTCGATCGATGCCCGGCGCAGTTTTTTAGTAGGCACCCCGGATCATCGTCTTGAACGGTCCGGCCACGCGATTTGCAGGAATCCGCCATGGTCTGGTTTTAGCGGTGCCCGGTTTGAACCGTGGCCGGCCCTGTGCGATAGTCGAGGCCGCCGGGCGTCCCGTATCATCGTTACTCCGCAGGGTTGGGAACGGCTTCAGATGACGTCACGATTCTACCGGTTGCCCTCCCTGACGGCGCTTGCGACCTTCGAAGCGGCAGCCCGCCACCGCAGCATCAAGCGTGCGGCGGAGGAGCTGAACGTCACCCCCGGCGCGGTCAGCCGCCAGATCAAGGGGCTGGAGGAGGAACTCGGCATCCCGCTGTTCGGCCGCAACCAATCCGGCCTGGCGCTCACCGGCGAAGGCGAGACGCTCTACGCCACCCTCGCGGACTCATTCCGGCGGACGGCCGACACCCTCGACGCGATCCGTGCCGGGCGACCGCAGCGGCCGGTGACGCTCGCCTGCACCGATGCGTTCGCCAAATGCTGGCTGATGCCGCGGATGAGCGATTTCTGGCAGCGCTTTCCCGACATCTGCGTCAACCACCTCGTCACCGACGACGCCCACGGCTTCCGCCGGGCGGAGGTCGATCTGCGGATCCGGTACGGCCAGGGCGCCTGGCCGGACGAAATCTCGGTCCAGCTCTTCGAAGAGACCATCTATCCGGTGGCATCTCCGACATTTGCCGAGCGTCATCGGGACATCGCCCCCGCCGACCTGCCGTCGCTGCCCCTCCTTCATGTCGACTGGGTCGATCCCGACTGGACCGGGTGGGACGAGGTCCTGCGGCGCGGCAACATCCCCCATGCCCCGCTGCCGGGACGGCGCTTCAGCAGCTTCGCCGTCGCCCTCCAGGCCTGTCAGGCCGGACAGGGGATCGCCATCGGCTGGCACCGGCTGGTCCGCGACCATGTAGCGGCCGGCACGCTCGTCCCACTGACCGGCCTGACGCTGCACGCACCCGGCGCCTATCACCTCACCTGGAACCGCAACCTCGCCATGGGCGACGCCGTCTGCACGCTGCGGGACTGGATCGTCGGACAAGCCGCCACCGAAGCCATCGACACAACCCCGGCGGCTTGAGTTTTTCTCGAAGGGCCGGCGATTTTTTTTCAGTCAGTCCGGTCCGCGATCATCCGTTAAGCTGCACGCGAATGACGGAACGGCCGGTTCCGTCACCGCCCCCACTCCCGCAAGGCCGCAAACCGCCCTTCGATGCCCGGCATCGACGCCGGCAAAGGCCGTGCTCGGCCAAAATCAACCGGCCCGAAATCACCCGATCCAAAATCACCTGACAGGCCCCGTCCCTCCCGGAGCATCGACCATGTTGCATGATGCGGACATCCTCGCCCTCCTGACCGCCCGCCGCCCCGGCTATTCCCTCCCGCGGGACCTCTACACCGACCCCGCCGCCTTCCGGATGGATGTGGACCGCATCTGGTACAGGCGCTGGCTCTTCGCCATCCCGGCCTGCGAGATCCCGAAGGCCGGAAACCATGTCGTCCACACCGTCGTCGATCACACGGTCATCATCGTGCGCGGCGACGATGGCGCGATCCGCGCCTTCCACAACAGCTGCCGCCACCGCGGCTCGGTGCTGTGCAAGGGCGAGAAGGGCTCCCGGCCGAAGATCGTCTGCCCGTACCACCAATGGACCTACGGCCTCGACGGCTCGCTCGTCTGGGCGCGCGACATGGGGCTGGAGTTCGACCGCAGGCAGCATGGGCTGAAGCCGGTCCACTGCCGCGAGGTCGCCGGGCTGGTCTACATCTGCCTCGCCGAAACCGCCCCGCCCTTCGAGGAGTTCGCGGTCGAGGCCGCCCGCTATCTGGCGCCGCACGACCTCGTGAACTCCAAGGTCGCCCACCAGAGCACCATCGTCGAGAAGGGCAACTGGAAGCTGGTCTGGGAGAACAACCGCGAGTGCTACCACTGTGCCGGCAACCACCCCGCCCTGTGCCGGACCTTCCCGGAGGACGCGCGCCTGATCGGCAACGGCGGCAACGGCCTCGCCAGCGAGCTCGACGCCCATCGCGAGCGCTGCGAGGCGGTCGGTGCCCCCTCCGAATTCCGCATGGCGCCGGACGGCTTCTGGCGCTTCGTCCGCATGCCGCTGCTCGGCTTTGCCGAGAGCTACACCATGGACGGCAAGGCTGCGGTCGCCAGGCCCAATTCCAGCTTCCCGTTCAGGAATGCCGGGGCTCTGCTGAAATTCCTCTACCCGTCCAGCTGGAACCATTTCCTCGGCGACCACGCGATTGTCTTCCGGGTCACGCCGCTCGGCCCGACCGAGACGGAGGTGACGACCAAATGGCTCGTCCACAAGGACGCGGTCGAAGGGCGGGACTACGACCTTACCCGCCTGACCGAGGTGTGGATCGCCACCAATGCCGAGGACAGGACGGTGGTCGAGGACAACCAGCGCGGCATCCTGTCCCCCAGCTACGAGCCCGGTCCGCTGTCGAACGACCATGAGGCCGGCATCGTCCAGTTCCAGGACTGGTATGCCGCCACCCTGACCGGCGTGCCCACCCTGCGCGAAGCCGTCGCCGCGGAGTAAGCCCCCATGACCCTGCTTTCAGACATCCGCATGGCGGCAGATGCCGGGCTGTGGACGGACGACGAACCGCTCGAATGCTGTTCGGTCGTGCCGGAGGCGCCGGACACCGCGACCATCAGCTTCGTGGCGCCCAGCGGTGCCCGGTTCGGCTATCGGCCCGGCCAGTTCCTGACGCTGGAGCTGCCGGTCCCCGGCGGCCCGGTGTGGCGGACCTACACCATCTCGTCCTCGCCGTCGCGTCCCATGGGGGTTTCGCTGACGGTGAAGGCGCAGGCCGGCAGCGTCGGCACCCGCTGGATGCTCGATACCCTGCGGCCCGGCATGCGGCTCCGCGCCAAGGGGCCGGCCGGCAGCTTCACGCTGCTGCCCGACGCGCAAGAGAAATACCTGTTCATCTCGGCAGGCTCCGGCGTCACCCCGTCGGTGTCGATGACCACCTATCTGTTCGACCGCGGCACCGGGATCGACGTCGTCCTCGTCACCTGCGCGAAACGCCCAGCCGAGCTGGTCTGCCGCCGGACGCTGGAGCTGATGGCCTCCCGCGTGCCGTCGATCAAGCTGCACTTCATCGTCGAACAGGACGACCCGTTCGATGTCTGGACCGGCTATCGCGGCCGGCTGAACCAGGTCATGCTCGGCGCCATCGCCCCGGACTATCTCGACCGGCACGTCTACTGCTGCGGGCCGGAACCCTTCATGAAGGGCATGCGCGACATGCTGATCGCGCTCGGCTTCGACATGTCCCGCTATTTCCAGGAAAGCTTCAGCGCGCCGGTCCTCGACACCGACGAAGCCCCGGCGACCGGCGACTTCGTTCCTGACCCCTCGCATGCGGCGGAGGTGGTGTTCAGCGCCTCCGGCGTGACGGCCGGCTGCGACGAAACCGACACCATCCTGCATGTCGCCAAAAATGCCGGCCTGAACATCCCGTCCGGCTGCACCTTCGGCGTCTGCGGCACCTGCAAGGTGCGGAAGCTGTCCGGCGAGGTCCACATGGTCCACAGCGGCGGCATTTCCGACGAGGACATCGCCGAAGGCTACATCCTCGCCTGCTGCTCCCGCCCGATCGGAAACGTCAGCCTCGACATCTGACGGATTGCATTCCTATTGGCATTCTTGGCGATCGATGAAGCGACAGCGCCGACGAAGAGCGGCAGCGGACGCGGCACCGGGCCGTCGTTCAGGACAACGGGTCGATTCGCTTCATCGTCTTGCGGCAATGGATCAGCGCGTCGCGAATCATAAAGTTGACCAGCGTCGGCGACACACCGAGGGTGGCCGCGATGTCCTTCTGGCTGTGGCCGTGAATCCGGTGCATCTCGAAGGCATAGCGGGTCCGCTCCGGCAGATCGGCCAAGGCGGAGTCAAGCGTCTGCAGAAGCTGACGGTTCACGTTTACGCTTTCCGGCGACGCCGCCTCCGGCGTGCTTACCGCCTGCCCTTCCTCCTCTGCCACGAGCAAGCGTGACTCCATGCCCTTCCGGCGGTAATGATCGATTGCCAGGTTACGGACGACCATCATCAGGTAGCCCGCCTTGGCCCGGATGGAACTGGTCGATTCCGCACCCAGAAGCTTCAGAAAGGCATCCTGGACAACATCTTCGGCATGGTGGCGACAGCCGGTGATCCGCTCGGCTACCCCGATCAACGAGCGCCGGTGCGTGGTGAAGACGTCGCACAGGGTCTGGCTTTCGACGGATCCGACCTGTCGCATGGAGAGTTCCTTGTGCAGAGTGAAGCCACGGTGGGGTTGCAATCCCTCTGGCTTGACAAGCTGCCGCAGGCTAATGCAACTGACAATCATTTGCAAACAGGGAAACCGCAGAATTTCTCCGTGCGGTTTCCAGCGTGCGTTGTAGGGGCTTTGGATGACCGATCGTCTCGCGGGGCTCCGCCCAACCGCCCGAAGCCGAGGTGCCGGCCACCGGCCTCCTGCGCTCGGCTGGCTGGCGGCCTGCCGGGTCGCGGCCGGTTGGACGACGGTCTGGACGGCGGTCTGGACGGCGTCGCTGGGCTTGCCCGCCCCTGCCCTTTCGACCTCCATCGACCCGGCTCCCGCTCCGTCCGACATCGGACAGCCGGCAGTAAAGAAGATGCTGCTGGAGATCCCTGCCCTGCCCCTTCGGGAGGCACTGACCAGATTGGGCCGCCAGACCGGCTTGCAGATTCTCTACAACCCCGACCTTTTGGCCGAACGCCGTTCGCGTGCGCTGTCGGGGCGGATGGCCCCGGCGGACGCCCTTTCCATCCTGCTGAGCGGAACCGACCTCGCCTTCGAGATGCGGGAGCGGATGGTGACGATCGGCCGGCTTCAGGAGAATCCCGGATTCCTTCCGGCCCTGACGGTGGAAGGCCGCCAGCCGTCCGCAGGGCTGGCAGTGCGGCTCCCCAGCCATGGCGGCAGTGCCGGCAAGACCGCAACGCCCATCGAGGAATCGCCGCAAGGACTTTCCATCGTCACGCGGGAAGATCTGGACCGGCGCGACGTCCAGGACATCAATGCCGCCCTCTCCTACAGCGCCGGGGTCCGCCCCATCGACTACCCCGGCGGCCAGGGTGCCATCGACGTCTTCGTTCGCGGTTTCCGCCAGAGTTCGGAATCCGTCATGATCGACGGGCTGCGCAGCGGCTACAACCCTTACGGGCTGGAGTACGAGCCTTTCGGCGTGGAACGGGTGGAGGTGCTGAAAGGCCCGGCTTCCACACTCTATGGAGCCATGCCACCCGGCGGAGCCATCGCCCTGACCAGCAAGCGCCCGACCGGCACCCCGCTCCATCGGCTCCAGCTGCAGGGCGGAAGCCATGACCGGAGGCAGGTCACGGCCGACCTCAGCGACCGGATCGACGCCGAGGGGACGCTTCGCTATCGCCTGACCATGCTGTCACGACGAAGCGGCACACAAATCGAACGCACCCCGGACGACCGCCTCTATGTCGCGCCCGCCCTGTCCTGGTCCGCTGGCGAGAAAACCGACATCACGCTGCTCGCAAGCTATCTCGATTTCCGAAAGATGGGGGCGGAGCAGAGCTTCCCGGCAGCGGGGACGGTGCTGGACAATCCCTACGGCCGCCTGGACTCGAGCCTGTTCCTCGGCTATCCGGGGCTGAGCTCCTACCGTTCGCGCAGCCTGTCGGCCGGCTACGACATCCGGCATGCCCTGACCGGGGACTGGATGCTGAACCAGACCCTGCGCTACAGCCGCAGCCGCGTCGGCTATCTGTCGAGCTGGGCGTCGTCGGGCCTGCTGGAGGCGGACCGCTACTACCGCTTCGGGTTGCAGGACCGGCCCAAGACCAGTTCGACGCTGCTGGTGGATACCAATCTGCAGGGCAACGCCGCCACCGGCCCGCTGCGCCACAGCCTGCTGGCGGGAATCGACCATGGCCGCTACCGGGCACACGAGACGCGGCGGAACGGCACGGTGGCCGATGCGCTCGACGTCTTCGATCCGGTCTATGGCGGCTCCTATGGCTGGGACGCGACGCTTGCCCGCAACCTGACCGACCGCATCCGCCAGACCGGCCTCTATGCCCAGGACGAAATCGCCGCCGGCAACTGGCGGCTGACACTCGGTGGCCGGCTGGACTGGAGCCGTACCGGGACTGTCGGCCGCCTGTCCGATGGTCCACTGGTGGAGACGACGCAGGTCGACCGGGCCTTCACCAAACGTATCGGGCTGGCCTACCGGTTTGAAAGCGGCCTGACGCCCTATGCCGGCCACTCGACCTCCTTCCAGCCGAACAGCGACAGCGACGTGCAGGGCCGCCCCTTCTCGCCGAGCCGGGGAACACAGCTGGAAGCCGGGCTGCGCTACCGGCCGAAGGGCTTCGACGGTCTCTTCACCCTGTCCCTGTTCCGTGCCGTTCAGCGCAACCTCACTGCCGCCGATCCAGACAATCCCGGCTATTCCATCCAAACCGGAGAGGTGCGATCGCGCGGCGTCGAACTGGAGGCGAAGGCGGCTCTCGATGCCACGACCGACCTGACGGCGGCCTACGGCTACACCGACGCGCGGGTCACCCGCGACACGCCCTACCCTGGCGGAACCGACAGGACGGGAAAGCGGGTGGCCTCGGTACCGCGTCATGCCGCCGCGGTCTGGCTGCGGCGGCATATCGACGATGGAGCGGCCGGCGGTCTGACCGCCGGCATCGGGATGCGCTATGTCGGTGCGACCTACAATGCCGCGAACAGCATGCGCGTCCCCTCCTACATGCTGGCCGATGTCAGCCTCGGCTACGATCTGGGACGGCTCCGCCCGGCACTCGACGGCGCCGGTCTCACCGTGACCGCGACCAACCTGTTCGACCGACGCTATTTCTCGCCGGGATTCTACGAGAACTCCGTTTTCTACGGCAACCGCCGGGCAGTTCTGGCCACCCTGTCCTACAGCTGGTGACGACCGTCAGCCAGCCTCGGCCAAATGCCGGCGCAGCACATCGGCGATCAGATCCTGCGCCTCCTCCGCCTCGTCCACCAGGGCCCCCATCCGCAGGAAATCGTGGGTCATCCCGGCATAGATCCGCACATCGACAGGAGCGCCGGCCGCCGCCAGCTTGTGCCCGTAGGCGATCCCTTCATCGACCAGCGGATCGCATTCGGCCAGCACGAGCAGAGCCGGCGCCAGCGAGGCCGCGACATCGGGTGAAAGCTCCGCCAACAGCGGCGAGAAGCGGCCGTCCCGCCTGTCGGCCTCCTCACCGGCATAATGACGATAGAACCACTCCAACGTCGCCCGCTCCAGCAGATGCCCTTCCCCGTACCGGCATAGGGAATCGGTTTCGGCCGTGGCATCGGCTACCGGATAGATCAGCACCTGCAGACGCGGGCGCGGCAGGCCGGGATCCGCGGCGGCCCGCAGGCTGATCGCCGTTGCGAGACTGCCGCCGACGCTGTCGCCTCCCACCGCCAGACGGCCGCCGTCGAGCCCCAGTGCCGCGCCAGCCCTGCCGAGCCAGTCCAGCGCGTCCAGCGCATCGTCGAAAGCCGTGGGAAAGCGATACTCCGGAGCCAGCCGATAACCCACCGACAGAACCGCAATCCCGCTCTTCGACGCAATCGCCCGGCACAGCCCGTCATGGGAATCGAGGCTGCCGACGACATAGCCCCCGCCGTGGAAGAAGAGCAGCACCGGAGCCGGCATCGCCGTCCGGTCGGCGGAATAGAGACGGGCCGCCAGCACGGCACCGTCGCGGGCCGGGATGGACAACTCCTCCACCCGCTCCACCGGCTCGCCGCCGGGGTCCATCATGCGGGAGGTGTGCTCGAAGGCGAGCCGGGCCTCCGCCGGCGACAGGGCGTGCATCGGCTTCATCCTGCCGTCCTCGCGTCCACCCGCTGCGAGCGCGAGGAAGGCGGCAATATCGGGGTTCACAGGCATCGGTCATTACTCCCGGTCGGGATGGGCGCGCTCACTCCGCAGCATCCGCTAGGTCGGCGGCAGGGGCGTCGATAGGGGCGTCGGGCCGTTCCGCCGCCGGCCCGGCCAGATGTTCGGCGATGTCCGCCAGGAAGCCTTCGTCGCGCGGCACTTCGAAATGACCGCAGCCGAGTGTGCGCCAGGACTGCGGGCGCCCGCCGAGCTGCGTCTCCAGGCGCAGCCGGTCGGTGTCGCGGCCGGTGACCCACCAGCCCTGCACAGCGGCATCGACCGACAGGCAGGCAGGCAGGGCTACGGACAGCCGCTTCAGATGGCGGGCGGTCAGGAAGGCCTGGGTCAGTTCCTCCGCCCCCATCGCGGTCCCCAGCCCTTCGGCCCCGCCGGTCCGGGGAGCATCGAGCGCCTGGGAGATGACGCTTCTGATCGCGTCGGCGTCTTCGGATTCGGCCGCAGGAGGGCCTACAACCACCCCCAGCAACATCACCGCAAGGAAGCCGGCGAGATCGTCGCGCCAGTCATCCAGCCCAAGCTCGCCGCCAAACTCGCCAATCTCCGGCAATGGCACGAAGGGGTCGAGCAGGGCAAGGCGGCGCACACGCTGCCCCCGGCGCTCCAGCTCGGCCGCCATCAGCGCGGCAATCGTTCCTCCCAGCGACCAGCCGAGCAGCTCGTAGGGTCCCTGCGGCTGCCGCGCCCGCAGCAGGTCGACATAGTCTCGCGCCATCTCCTCCAGCGAACGGTCCCGCCATGCCGGATCGAGCAGCATGCGCGACTGGATCGCCAGCACGCTCCGCCGCCCGTCGAGGCGACGGGCCAGCGGTTCATAATCGAAGACCGTGCCGAAGCCGGCATGGATGCAGACCAGCGGCGGCTGTCCGGCAAGCTGCCGGTTCAGGGCCATGATCGGCGACGGTCCGCCCTTCGCCGCCCCCTTCGCCGCCGTTGTCTCCGCGGCCGTACCGAGCAGTTCGGCGATGGTCGGCTTGCGGATCAGGTCACGAAGCTTGAAGGACACCCCAAGCGGCTTCAGCGCCCGTGCACGGGTCACCAGCTGGATGGAGAGGATGGAGTCTCCGCCCAGCTCGAAGAAGTTGTCGGTGACGCCGACGCTCTCCAGCCGCAGCAGCTCGCACCACAGCGCCGCCAGGGCCCGTTCGGCCGCGCTGCGCGGCGGCACCCGGGCCGACGACGACGCCAGCTCCGGCTCGGGCAGGGCCTTGCGGTCCAGCTTGCCGTTGGGCGTCAGCGGCAACCGCTCCAGCACCACGAGGTGAGCCGGAATCATGTAGTCCGGCAGCGCCGCCTTCAGCCCGCCGCGCAGCCGCTCGACGAAATCGTCCGCCTCCGCACCGACCGGCACGACGTAGCCGACCAGACGCTTGCCGGAGTTGCCGTCGCGGGCGACCACCGCCGCCTCGCGCACGCCCTCCTGCGCCCGCAGCCGTGCCTCCACCTCGCCAAGCTCGATGCGGAAGCCGCGGATCTTCACCTGATGGTCGATCCGCCCGACATACTCGATCACCCCGTCCCCGCGCTGGCGCACGAGGTCGCCCGTCCGGTAGAGCCGCCCGCCGCCGCTGGAGAACGGGTCGGCGACGAAGCGCTCCGCCGTCAGGCCGGGACGGTTCAGGTAGCCCCGCGCCAACCCCGCGCCGCCAAGATAAAGCTCCCCGACCACGCCAAGCGGTACCGGGTTCAGGTCGCCGTCCAGCACATGGGTGGTGCGGTCGCCCACCCGCAGGCCGATCGGTGCATAGGCGGCACCGCAGCGGTCCTGCCGGCCCGCCTTCCAGATCAGCGGTGTCACCACCGTCTCGGTCGGGCCGTAGCCGTTGATGATGTGCTCCGGTTGCAGCGCCTCCCTGGCAAGCTCGAAGGCCGCCTCCCCCACCGCGTCGCCGCCGAAGCAGTAGACCCGCACCGGCGGCGGAGCGGTCCCCCGCTCCGTCCGCTCGCGCCCGGCATGCTCGGCCAGCTGCTGCAGATAGACCGGCGGGAACGCCGCCACCGTCACGCCATGGCGCTGCATCGCCGCGTAGGTCTGCTCCGGCGTCCACAGGCTGTCGTCGCGGACCAGCAGGCGGCTGCCGTGGGTCAGCGCGGTCAGCCAGCGTTCATGCGCGCCGTCGAAGGCGAAGGACATGAAATGCAGCTCGCAGTCCTGCGGGGTCATGGCATAGAGCGCGCCGATGGCCCGGCAATGCATGGCGAGCGGGCCGTGCGCCACCGCGACCCCCTTGGGCAGGCCGGTGGAGCCGGAGGTGTAGATGACATAGGCGAGGCTGCCGGGCAGCACCGCCACCGCCGGCGCGGCCTCGGCCTCCTCGGCCGGCAGGCCGTCGAGCAGCAGGCTCGGCAGGCCGTCCGGCAGCGGCAGCCGGTCTGCCAGGCTGCCATCGGTCAGCAGCAGGGCGATGCCGGCATCGCCGATCAGGTAGGCGAGACGCTCGCGCGGATAGGCGGCATCCAGCGGGACATAGGCGCCGCCGGCCTTGAGCACCGCCAGCAGGGCGACGATCATGCCGGGTCCGCGCGGCAGGGCGACGCCGACGCGGACCTCCGGCCCGACGCCGGCCGCCGCCAGCCGGCAGGCCAGGGCGTTGGCCCGGCGGTCGAGCGCGGCGAAGCTGAGAGTGCTGCCCGCGGGGCCGCTATTAAGACCGCCGTCCACCACCGCCGGCCGGTCGCCGAGAGCGGCGGCCATGGCGGCGATGCGGACATGCACCGGCTCGAAGGCCTCGGCGGCGACCGGTGCGTTCCAGGCGGCGAAGCGGGCCCGCTCCTGCCCGGTCAGCAGCGGCACCTCTCCGACACGACGCCCGGCATCCGCCACAAGACCACACAGCAGCGTCTCGAAATGGCCTTGGATACGGTTGCACAGGTCGCCGTCGATCAGATCGCGGCGGTGTATGAACTTGACCTCCAGCTCTTCACCGACCGACACCTCCAAATCCATGGCGAATCCGGTCACGTCGACCCGGTCCGTCGCTCCGAATCCGATGGTATGGTCGTTGTGGTTTTTGATGGCCTCGTCGACGGGATAGTTCTCGAAGACGAGGATGCTGTCGAACAGCGCCCGCGCGCCGCCGCTGGTGCCGAGGCTGGAGCCGGCCCAGCGCTGCACCTCGTGCAGCGGCGTGTGCTCGTGCTCGCGCATCTCCAGGTTCCGCCGCTGCAATCCGCGCAGCCACTCCCCCACCCGCTCGCCAGACGGCGGACGCTCCACCACCGGCAGCGTGTTGATGAACAGCCCCAGCGTCTCCTCGACGCCGGCAAGCTCCGCCGGACGGCCCGACACCGTCGCGCCGAACGCCACCGTCTCCTGACCGCTGTAGCGTTGCAGAAGAAGCGCCCATGCCCCCTGCACCAGCGTGTTCAGCGTCACCCGCTGCGCCTGCGCGAACGCCTGCAACCGCCGCGTCGCACCGCCATCCAGCCGCAGCCGCACCACGCCGTGCCCCGCCTGCGGAGCCCGGCAGGGCAGGCTGGCCGCCAGCAGCGTCGGTGCCTCCAGCCCCGACAGACGCCCGCGCCAGAAGCGCTCCGACGCCGCCCCATCCTGCCGCCCCAACCACGCGATGTAGTCGCGGTAACGGCCCGCCGCGCCGCCCACCTCCGCTCCCCGGTAGCGGCCCAGCACCTCCGCCACCAGACGCGCGCTGCTCCAGCCGTCCAGCAGCAGGTGATGGCTGGTCCAGATCAGGCGATGGCGCCCCCGGCCCTGTCGCCCCGGCCCCAGCCGCACCAGAACCACCCGCTGCAACGGCGGACGGCCAAGCTCGAAGCCGCGGGCACGCTCCGCCCGCGCCAAGGCCCCCAACGCCTCCTCCAGCCCGGTGCCGGCAAGGCCGCGGTCGCGCCAGTCCAGCACCGACACCGCATCGGCCACCCGCTCCCACACCGCCTGCAACGGGGCGGCAAGCGCGCCGCCCCACAGGAAACCGGTGCGCAGCACGGCATGGCGCGCCGTCACCCAGGCCCAGGCGGCGGCGAAGCGCTCCTCCTCCAGCCCCTCCACCTCGACGGCGAGCTGCGTCACATAAGGGCTTTCGCCCTCCGCGGCCCCTTCCAGCGCATGGAACAGCATGCCCTGCTGCATCGGGCTCAGCGGGTAGAGATCCTCCAGTTCGCGCGCCGGCAGCGACAGCGCGTCCAGCTGCCCCTGCGTCAGGCCGGCCAGCGGAACGTCCGACGGCGTCAGCCCGCCGGCCGAGGTCTCGCAATGCGCGACCAGCGCCCGCAGCTCCTCCCCATAGGCCGAGGCCAACCCCTCCACAACCGGCGGCGCCAGCACCGCCCGGCTGTAGCTCCAGTCGAACACCAGCTCCCCGTCATAGACCTGACCGTTCAGCGTCAGCCAGTTGCCCAGAGGCGCATCGGCATCCTGGCTGCTGCCCGCCGGCTCGTCGGCCGGCACGAAGCGGGCGGTGTCGTCGAAGCTGCCGTCGAACTGGCCCAGATAGTTGAAGGTCACCCGCGCCTCGGGCAGCGCCCGCAGCGTTGCCTGCGCCTCACCATCGCCCAGATGGCGCAGCACGCCAAAGCCCAGCCCGTTCGACGGAACCGCCCGCAGCTGCTCCTTCACCGCCCTGATCGACGCGCCGACCTCCCCGCCGGCTCCCCCGCCGGGGCGCAGATGCACCGGATAGACGGTGGTGAACCAGCCGACGCTGCGGCTGAGGTCCAGGCCGCCCACCAGCTCCTCGCGGCCATGCCCCTCCAGCTGCACCAGTGCCGAGGCTGCGCCGCTCCACCGGCACAGCACCCGCGACAGCGCCGTCAGCAGCAGGTCGTTCACCCGCGTCCGGTAGGCCGCAGGCGCCGACGACAGCAGGCGCTTGGTCCAGCCGGCATCCAGCCGCGTCCGCGCCACGGCGGATGTCGCCACCCTCAGCGCCGCGGGGGAGACCGGCTCCGCCACCCCCGGCAGCCCGGCCGGAGCATCCCTCAGGCTGTCGCGCCACCAGGACAGTTCATCCTTCAGCGCCCCGCTCGCGGCGTGGCGGCGCAGCGCCTCGCCCCAGGACTGGAAGGACGCGGTCTTGGCCGGCAGCACCACCGCTTCGCCCCGCTCCAGCTGCGTGCAGGCCAGTTGCAGATCCTCCAGCAGCACGCGCCAGGACACGCCGTCCACCACCAGATGGTGGATCGCCAGCAGCAGGCGCTGCTCACCGCCCCGATCTCCGTCCTCATCGCCACGCTCGACCAGCAGGGCGCGCAGCAGCGGGCCATGCGCGAGGTCGAGGCTGCGCTGGGCCTCCTCGCACAGCCGCTCCTGCGCCCCGGCATCGGCGGCAACGCGGTGCCACAGCACCGGCGGCACCGCCTCGGGCGGCAGGTGCTCGGCACGCCCGTCTCCAGCGAAGACCAGCCGCAGGGCGTCGTGATGGGCCAGCAGGGCCGAGAGCGCCCGTTCCAGCAGCGCCGGATCGACCGGCCGGCGCAGCCGCAGCAGCACCGACTGGTTCCAGTGGCTGCGGCTGGGGATCGGCTCCTCGAAGAACCAGCGCTGGATCGGCGTCAGCGACAGCGCCCCGTTGACAGCACCCTGCTCGGCAGCAGGAGCGTCGGCGTCGCTGCGGGCGGCGCGGGCGAGCGCCTCCAGGGTCTGGTGCTCGAAGACGTCGCGCGGGGTGAAGGCGAGGCCGTGGCGGCGGGCGCGGCTGACCAGCTGGATGGAGAGGATGGAGTCTCCGCCCAGCTCGAAGAAGTTGTCGGTGACGCCGACGCTCTCCAGCCGTAGCAGCTCGCACCACAACGCCGCCAGGGCCCGTTCGGCCGCGCTGCGCGGCGGTACCCGGGCCGACGACGACGCCAGCTCCGGCTCGGGCAGGGCCTTGCGGTCGAGCTTGCCGTTGGGCGTCAGCGGCAACCGCTCCAGCACCACGAGATGGGATGGAACCATGTAGTCCGGCAGAGCGCGGCCAAGCTGATCCCTCAGCCGCCGCGGCAGCTCCGCGTCCGCATCGGCGGCGACATAGCCGACCAGACGCTTGCCGCCCGCGCCGTCGCGGGCGACCACCACCGCATCCCGCACCGCCGGATGGCCGCGCAGCACGGCCTCGATCTCGCCAAGCTCGATCCGCAGGCCGCGGATCTTCACCTGATGGTCGATCCGCCCGACATACTCGATCACCCCGTCCCCGCGCCGGCGCGCCAGGTCGCCCGTCCGGTACATCCGGCCGCCGTCGGGGCAGAACGGGTCGGCGACGAACCGCTCCGCCGTCAGCCCGGCCCGCCGGTGATAGCCGCGCGCCAGACCCGCACCGGCGATGTAAAGCTCGCCGACCGCGCCGGCCGGAAGCGGGTTCAGGCACTCGTCCAGCACATGCAGCCGCAGATTGTCGATGGCCACGCCGATCGGCACACCGCCGCCCGCACCGCCCTCCCCGGCCCGGCAGGTCCAATGGCTGACGTCGATCGCCGCCTCCGTCGGGCCGTAAAGGTTGTACAGGCCGACCTGCGGCAGACGGGCGAACAGCCGGTCCTGCAACGCCTCCGGCAGGGCCTCGCCGCTGCACACCACCCGGCGCAGGCTGGTGCAATGCTCCACCCCCGGCTCCTCCAGGAAGGCCTGCAACATGGAGGGCACGAAGTGCAGCGTGTCGATGCCCTCCCCGCGGATCAGCGCCACCAGCCGGGCCGCGTCGCGGTGCTCGCCGGGCGCCGCCACCACCAGATGCGCCCCCACCATCAGCGGCCAGAAAAACTCCCAGACCGAGACGTCGAAGCCGAAGGGCGTCTTCTGCAACACCCGCTCGCCCGGAGACAGCCGGTAGGCCTTCTGCATCCAGGCCAAGCGGTTCAGCAGGGCGCCATGGCTGTTGCCGGCCCCCTTGGGCGTGCCGGTGGAGCCGGAGGTATAGATCAGGTAGGCGAGGTTCTCCGGCCGCAACCCGGCCGCGGGCGGCGTGTCCGGCAGTCCCGCGGTGTTCTCGGCGTCGGTGTTCTCGGCGTCGGTGTCCGCGGCGTCGAGCAGCAGCAGGCGGACAGCCTCGGGCAACGCCTCGCCGCCCAGCCTGCCGGCAAGATGGGACTGGGTGAGCAGCAGGGCGATGCCGCCGTCCGCGGCCAGGGCGGCAAGGCGGGCGGGTGGCAGCTCCGGGTCGAGGGGCAGATAGGCGCCGCCCGCCTTCATCACCGCCAGCAGGCCGACGACCAGCTCCAGCGAGCGTTCGGCAGCGACGCCGACCGTCACCTCCGGACCGACGCCCAGCGCCCGCAGCCGGTGGGCCAGACGGTTCGCCTGCGCCTCCAGCTCGGCATAGCTCAGCGTCCGGCCGCCGAAGCTCACCGCAGGACACCCGCCATGCAGACCGGCCTGCTCCGAGATAAGCTCCGGCACCAGGGGACCGGCGGTCAGCGTCCCGTCGCGGGTCGCGTTCCAGCCGTCAAAGCTCCGCCATCCCTCCTCGTCGAGCAACCCGATCTCACCCAACCGGCGCCCGGCATCCTCGGCCAGGGCCAGCAGAAGCCGTCGGGTCTGTGCGGCCAAACGGCGGACCTCCTCGTCGCCGATACGATCGCGCCAATGGCTGAAGGTCAACGTCAGTTGCTTTCCGGCACCCATCAGCAGGGTCAACGGGACGGAGGTAAGCTCATGATTCTGCGGAACACCGAAGCGCAGGCCGCCGGTTTCTCCGCGGCCAAGCGCGTCGGACAGCGGATAGTTCTCGAACACCAGCAGACTGTCGAACAGCATCTCGCCGCCATGGCCGGACCAGCGCTGGATGTCGGCCAGCGGCGTGTGTTCGTGCTCCCGCATTTCGAGATTGCTGGCCTGGAGATCGGTCAGCCACTCCGACACGGTCCGGGCCGGATGCGGCGTGCCGACCAGCGGCAGCGTGTTGATGAACAGGCCGATCTGCTTTTCGATGCCCGGCAGTTCGGCCGGCCGGCCGGAGACCGTCACGCCGGCCGCCACCGCCTTCTGTCCGGTCCGCCGGTGCAGAAGCAGCAGCCAGGCGGCCTGAACCAACGTGTTGAGCGTCACGTGGCTCTGACGGGCGAAGCGGACGAGAAGCGCGGTTTCCCGTTCGTCGAAGGCAAGTTCGAGGGCTCCATGCCCTTGGCCGATATCCGGTTGCCCGCCGGCCGTCGCGATCCTGGTCGGCTGTTCGAGTTCGGCGGTGCGATTGCGCCAGAAGGCCTCGGACGCCGCCCTGTCGCGCCCTTGCAGCCAGGCGACATGGTCGCGGAAGCGGCCGCCGTCCGCCGCCGGCACGACGCCGGCATAGCGTTGCAGCACCTCTCCCAGAAGCTGCGAGCTGCTCCAGCCGTCCAGCAGGATGTGGTGGCTGGTCAGGATCACATGATGGCGCTCCCCACCCGTGCGTACCACCGCCAGCCGCAGCAGAGGCGGTGCCGCAAGGTCGAAGCCGGCCTGCCGCTCCGCCGCCGCAAGCTCCTCCAGCCGCACCATCGGGTCCGCATCGCCGCACCAGTCCTCCAGCCGCAGCGGCACCGCAACCTTGCGCCGGATCGCCTGCAACGGCTGCTCCAGGCCGTCCCACAGGAAGCCCGCCCGCAGGCTGTCATGCGCATCGACCGCCCCCTGCCATGCCGCGTGGAAGCGCGCCACGTCCAGCCCGTCCACATCCACCCGCATCTGGTTGATGTAGGCGTCGCCACCCGGCTCGTAGAGCGCATGGAACAGCATGCCCTGCTGCATCGGCGTCAGCGGGTAGAGATCCTCCAGTTCGCGCGCCGGCAGCGGCAGCGCGTCCAGCTGGCCCTGCGTCAGGCCGGCCAACGGAACGTCCGACGGCGTCAGACCGCCGGCCGAGGTCTCGCAATGCGCGACCAGCGCCCGAAGCTCCTCCCCATAGGCCAAGGCCAACCCCTCCACAACCGATGGCGCCAGCACCGCCCGGCTGTAGCTCCAGTCGAACACCAGCTCCCCGTCATAGACCTGACCGTTCAGCGTCAGCCAGTTGCCCAGAGGCGCATCGGCATCCTGGCTGCTGCCCGCCGGCTCGTCGGCCGGCACGAAGCGGGCGGTGTCGTCGAAGCTGCCGTCGAACTGGCCCAGATAGTTGAAGGTCACCCGCGCCTCGGGCAGCGCCCGCAGCGTTGCCTGCGCCTCCCCATCGCCCAGATGGCACAGCACGCCAAAGCCCAGCCCATTCGACGGAACCGCCCGCAGCTGCTCCTTCACCGCCCTGATCGATGCGCCCGCCTCTCCCCCGCCAGGGCGCAGATGCACCGGATAGGCGGTGGTGAACCAGCCGACGCTGCGGCTGAGGTCCAGGCCGCCCACCAGCTCCTCGCGGCCATGTCCCTCCAGCTGCACCAGTGCCGAGGCTGCGCCGCTCCACCGGCACAGCACCCGCGACAGCGCCGTCAGCAGAAGGTCGTTCACCCGCGTCCGGTAGGCCGCGGGCGCCGACGACAGCAGGCGCTTGGTCCAGCCGGCATCCAGTCGCGTCCGCGCCACGGCGGATGTCGCCACCCTCAGCGCCGCGGGGGAGACCGGCTCCGCCACCCCCGGCAGCCCGGCCGGAGCATCCCTCAGGCTGTCGCGCCACCAGGACAGTTCATCCTTCAGCGCCCCGCTCGCGGCGTGGCGGCGCAGCGCCTCGCCCCAGGACTGGAAGGACGCGGTCTTGGCCGGCAACACCACCGCTTCGCCCCGCTCCAGCTGCGTGCAGGCCAGTTGCAGATCCTCCAGCAGCACGCGCCAGGACACGCCGTCCACCACCAGATGGTGGATCGCCAGCAGCAGGCGCTGCTCCCCGTTATCTCCCCGCTCGACCAGCAGGGCGCGCAGCAGCGGGCCGTGCCCGAGGTCGAGGCTGCGCTGGGCCTCCTCGCACAGCCGCTCCTGCGCTTCGGCATCGGCGGCGGCGCGGTGCCACAGCACCGGCGGCACCGCCTCGGGCGGCAGGTGCCGGGCGCTGCCATCCATCGCGAAGACCAGCCGCAGGGCGTCGTGATGGGCCAGCAGAGCCGAGAGCGCCCGTTCCAGCAGCGCCGGATCGACCGGCCGGCGCAGCCGCAGCAGCACCGACTGGTTCCAGTGGCTGCGGCTGGGGATCGGCTCCTCGAAGAACCAGCGCTGGATCGGCGTCAGCGACAGTGCCCCGCCGACAGCACCCTGCCCGGCGGCCGAAGCGGCCGGAGCGCCGGCGTCGCTGCGGGCGGCGCGGGCGAGCGCCTCCAGGGTCTGATGCTCGAAGACGTCGCGCGGGGTGAAGGCGAGGCCGTGGCGGCGGGCGCGGCTGACCAGCTGGATGGAGAGGATGGAGTCTCCGCCCAGCTCGAAGAAGTTGTCGGTGACGCCGACGCTCTCCAGCCGCAGCAGTTCGCACCACAACGCCGCCAGGGCCCGTTCGGCTGCGCTGCGCGGCGGAACCTGGGCCGACGACGACGCCAGCTCCGGCTCGGGCAGGGCCTTACGGTCCAGCTTGCCGTTGGGCGTCAGCGGCAGCCGCTCCAGCACCACGAGGTGGGACGGAACCATGTAGTCCGGCAGCGCCGCCTTCAGCCCGGAGCGCAGCCGCTCGACGAAATCGTCCGCCTCCGCACCGACCGGCACGACGTAGCCGACCAGACGCTTGCCGGAGTTGCCGTCGCGGGCGACCACCGCCGCCTCGCGCACGCCCTCCTGCGCCCGCAGCCGTGCCTCCACCTCGCCAAGCTCGATGCGGAAGCCGCGGATCTTCACCTGATGGTCGATCCGCCCGACATACTCGATCACCCCGTCCCCGCGCTGGCGCACGAGGTCGCCCGTCCGGTAGAGCCGCCCGCCGCCGCTGGAGAACGGGTCGGCGACGAAGCGCTCCGCCGTCAGCCCGGGACGGTTCAGGTAGCCGCGCGCCAACCCCGCGCCGCCAAGATAAAGCTCCCCGACCACGCCAAGCGGTACCGGATTCAGATCCCCGTCCAGAACATAGCCACAGGTCCCATCGATGGGACGGCCGATGTTGGCGCGACCCCCCGCCTCGCGACGGGTCACGGTCGAATAGGTCGTGTCCTCCGACGGGCCGTAGAGGTCGTAGACGTCGGCGATACCGGCGGCATAGAGGTCATCCACCAGCGATTGAACCAACGGCTCGCCCGCCAGATTGACGGTCCGCACACCGGCCGGAATACCGCCGGAGCGCAGGAGGCCGGCAATAGCCGACGGCACCGTGTTGATCAGGCACACGCGGTCGCGGGCCGGCAGATCGGGCAAGGCCAGGGCGTTGTCGGCCATCACCACATGGCCGCCGGCACTCAGCGTGACGAAGAATTCCCAGACCGAAAGGTCGAAACAGACGGAGGTCGAGGCCAGGACCCCCTGCAACTGCTCCGGCCGGTAAAGCCGAAATGCCCAGTCGATGAGGGCCGAGGCGTTGCGATGCTCGATCACCACACCCTTCGGCCGTCCGGTCGAACCGGAGGTGTAGATGACATAGGCGGCATCCTCCGCCCTGTTGACCGGCAGCGGATCGTCCGCCGGGCCGTTCTCCAGACCGAGCGCCGGATCGTCGAGCGCCAGCACCTGCAGGCCCCCGCCCGCCGGAAGACGGGGCAGCAGGCTGCGTTGCGTCACGACCAGTGCCGCCTGACTGTCGGCCAGCATGTAGGCGACACGGTCGGCGGGATAGTCGGGATCGAGCGGAACATAGGCACCGCCCGCCTTCAGGATCGCCAGAAGACCGGTCGGCAGAACCTCCGTCCGCTCCAGCATGACGGCGACCGGGACACCGGGCGCGACACCGAGCGCGCGCAGCCGATGGGCCAGCCGGTTGGCCTGCCGGTTGAGATCGCCATAGCTCACGCTGCGCGTGCCGGCGATAACCGCGGTGGCATCCGGACTGCGGGCGGCCTGCACCTCGAACAGACGCGGCAAGGGCGTCGCGTCCATCGGCTCCGGTTGGTTCCAGGCGCCGAAAATACGGTCGCGGTCGGCCTCGTCCAGCACCGAGAAAGCACCGAGCGGCCGGTTCGGGGCTTCGGCCATCGCCAGCAGAAGACGGCGCAGATGGCCGGCGAGGTGCGCCACCGCCGTCCCCGTCAGATGGGCGCGGTCGTAGCGGTGATGCAACTCCAGCCGGTCGCCGGGCATGATCGCGATGGTCAGCGGATAGCTGGTCTGCTCATAACCGATCACCGGCGAGAAGCGCAGCCCGCCGGGGCTTCCCTGACGCAACGCCTCGGCGACCGGATAGCTCTCGAACACCAGCAGACTGTCGAACAGGGCACCGCCGGCGTCGCCCGATGCGGTCTGGCCCGACCAGTGCTGAATGTCGGCGAGCGGCGTGTGCTCATGCTCACGCAGGTCGAGGTTGCGGCTTTGGACCGTGCGGAGCCAGTCTGCCACCGGCATCGCAGGATGGGGCGTCAGGATCACCGGCAGCGTGTTGATGAACAGGCCGAGCCGGTGTTCCACCCCCGGCAGATCCGCCGGGCGGCCGGACACGGTGGTGCCGAAGGCGACGGTATCCTGGCCGCCATGCTGCCGCAGCAGGACGGCCCAGGCCGCCTGCATCAGCGTGTTCAGCGTGACGTCGCAGCGACGGGCGAGGTCGGTGAGGCGACGGGTTTCCTCCACGGTGAAGACGCAGCGATGCTCGCCCTGCCCGTCCCGCTCAGGCATGGGTTCCACCCGCGGGCTGGACGGCAACAGCGAGACGATCCTGGTCGGCTGTTCGAGTTCGGCGGTGCGGTTGCGCCAGAAGGCCTCGGACGCCGCCCTGTCGCGCCCTTGCAGCCAGGCGACATGGTCGCGGAAGCGGCCGCCATCCGCCGCCGGCACGACGCCGGCATAGCGTTGCAGCACCTCTCCCAGAAGCTGTGAGCTGCTCCAGCCGTCCAGCAGGATGTGGTGGCTGGTCAGGATCACATGATGGCGCTCCCCGCCCGTGCGCACCACCGCCAGCCGCAGCAGAGGCGGCGCCGCAAGGTCGAAGCCGGCCTGCCGCTCCGCCGCCGCAAGCTCCTCCAGCCGCACCATCGGGTCCGCATCGCCGCACCAGTCCTCCAGCCGCAGCGGCACCGCAACCTTGCGCCGGATCGCCTGCAACGGCTGCTCCAGGCCGTCCCACAGGAAGCCCGCCCGCAGGCTGTCATGCGCATCGACCGCCCCCTGCCATGCCGCGTGGAAGCGCGCCACGTCCAGCCCGTCCACATCCACCCGCATCTGGTTGATGTAGGCGTCGCCACCCGGCTCGTAGAGCGCATGGAACAGCATGCCCTGCTGCATCGGCGTCAGCGGGTAGAGATCCTCCAACTCGCGCGCCGGCAGCGACAGCGCGTCCAGCTGCCCCTGCGTCAGGCCGGCCAGCGGAACGTCCGACGGCGTCAGACCGCCGGCCGAGGTCTCGCAATGCGCGACCAGCGCCTGAAGCTCCTCCCCATAGGCCGAGGCCAACCCCTCCACAACCGGCGGCGCCAGCACCGCCCGGCTGTAGCTCCAGTCGAACACCAGCTCCCCGTCATAGACCTGACCGTTCAGCGTCAGCCAGTTGCCCAGAGGCGCATCGGCATCCTGGCTGCTGCCCGCCGGCTCGTCGGCCGGCACGAAGCGGGCGGTGTCGTCGAAGCTGCCGTCGAACTGGCCCAGATAGTTGAAGGTCACCCGCGCCTCGGGCAGCGCCCGCAGCGTTGCCTGCGCCTCCCCATCGCCCAGATGGCACAGCACGCCAAAGCCCAGCCCATTCGACGGAACCGCCCGCAGCTGCTCCTTCACCGCCCTGATCGATGCGCCCACCTCTCCGCCGGCTCCTCCGCCGGGGCGCAGATGCACCGGATAGGCGGTGGTGAACCAGCCGACGCTGCGGCTGAGGTCCAGGCCGCCCACCAACTCCTCGCGGCCATGCCCCTCCAGCTGCACCAGTGCCGAGGCTGCGCCGCTCCACCGGCACAGCACCCGCGACAGCGCCGTCAGCAGAAGGTCGTTCACCCGCGTCCGGTAGGCCGCAGGCGCCGACGACAGCAGGCGCTTGGTCCAGCCGGCATCCAGCCGCGTCCGCGCCACGGCGGATGTCGCCACCCTCAGCGCCGCGGGGGAGACCGGTTCCGCCACCCCCGGCAGCCCGGCCGGAGCATCCCTCAGGCTGTCGCGCCACCAGGACAGTTCATCCTTCAGCGCCCCGCTCGCGGCGTGGCGGCGCAGCGCCTCGCCCCAGGACTGGAAGGACGCGGTCTTGGCCGGCAACACCACCGCTTCGCCCCGCTCCAGCTGCGTGCAGGCCAGTTGCAGATCCTCCAGCAGCACGCGCCAGGACACGCCGTCCACCACCAGATGGTGGATCGCCAGCAGCAGGCGCTGCTCCCCGTTATCTCCCCGCTCGACCAGCAGGGCGCGCAGCAGCGGGCCATGCCCGAGGTCGAGGCTGCGCTGGGCCTCCTCGCACAGCCGCTCCTGCGCTTCGGCATCGGCGGCGGCGCGGTGCCACAGCACCGGCGGCACCGCCTCGGGCGGCAGGTGCTCGGCACGTCCGTCTCCAGCGAAGACCAGCCGCAGGGCGTCGTGATGGGCCAGCAGAGCCGAGAGCGCCCGTTCCAGCAGCGCCGGATCGACCGGCCGGCGCAGCCGCAGCAGCACCGACTGGTTCCAGTGGCTGCGGCTGGGGATCGGCTCCTCGAAGAACCAGCGCTGGATCGGCGTCAGCGACAGTGCCCCGCCGACAGCACCCTGCCCGGCGGCCGAAGCGGCCGGAGCGCCGGCGTCGCTGCGGGCGGCGCGGGCGAGCGCCTCCAGGGTCTGGTGCTCGAAGACGTCGCGCGGGGTGAAGGCGAGGCCGTGGCGGCGGGCGCGGCTGACCAGCTGGATGGAGAGGATGGAGTCTCCGCCCAGCTCGAAGAAGTTGTCGGTGACGCCGACGCTCTCCAGCCGCAGCAGCTCGCACCACAACGCCGCCAGGGCCCGTTCGGCCGCGCTGCGCGGCGGCACCCGGGCCGACGACGACGCCAGCTCCGGCTCGGGCAGGGCCTTGCGGTCCAGCTTGCCGTTGGGCGTCAGCGGCAGCCGCTCCAGCACCACGAGATGGGACGGAACCATGTAGTCCGGCAGCGCCGCCTTCAGCCCGGAGCGCAGCCGCTCGACGAAATCGTCCGCCTCCGCACCGACCGGCACGACGTAGCCGACCAGACGCTTGCCGGAGTTGCCGTCGCGGGCGACCACCGCCGCCTCGCGCACGCCCTCCTGCGCCCGCAGCCGTGCCTCCACCTCGCCAAGCTCGATGCGGAAGCCGCGGATCTTCACCTGATGGTCGATCCGCCCGACATACTCGATCACCCCGTCCCCGCGCTGGCGCACGAGGTCGCCGGTGCGGTAGAGCCGCCCGCCGCCAGCCGAGAACGGATCGGCGACGAAGCGCTCCGCCGTCAGGCCGGGACGGTTCAGGTAGCCCCGCGCCAACCCCGCGCCGCCAAGATAAAGCTCCCCGACCACGCCAAGCGGTACCGGGTTCAGGTCGCCGTCCAGCACATGGGTGGTGCGGTCGCCCACCCGCAGGCCGATCGGTGCATAGGCGGCACCGCAGCGGTCCTGCCGGTCCGCCTTCCAGATCAGCGGTGTCACCACCGTCTCGGTCGGGCCGTAGCCGTTGATGATGTGCTCCGGTTGCAGCGCCTCCCTGGCAAGCTCGAAGGCCGCCTCCCCCACTGCGTCGCCGCCGAAGCAGTAGACCCGCACCGGCGGCGGGGCGGTCCCCCGCTCCGTCCGCTCGCGCCCGGCATGCTCGGCCAGCTGCTGCAGGTAGACCGGCGGGAACGCCGCCACCGTCACGCCATGGCGCTGCATCGCCGTGTAGGTCTGCTCCGGCGTCCACAGGCTGTCGTCGCGGACCAGCAGGCGGCTGCCGTGGGTCAGCGCGGTCAGCCAGCGTTCATGCGCGCCGTCGAAGGCGAAGGACATGAAATGCAGCTCGCAGTCCTGCGGGGCCATGGCATAGAGCGCGCCGATGGCCCGGCAATGCATGGCGAGCGGGCCGTGCGCCACCGCGACCCCCTTGGGCAGGCCGGTGGAACCGGAGGTGTAGATGACATAGGCGAGGCTGCCGGGCAGCACCGCCACCGCCGGCGCGGCCTCGGCCTCCTCGGCCGGCAGGCCGTCGAGCAGCAGGCTCGGCAGGCCGTCCGGCAGCGGCAGCCGGTCCGCCAGGCTGCCATCGGTCAGCAGCAGGGCGATGCCGGCATCGCCGATCAGGTAGGCGAGACGCTCGCGCGGATAGGCGGCATCCAGCGGGACATAGGCGCCGCCGGCCTTGAGCGCCGCCAGCAGGGCGACGATCATGGCGGGTCCGCGCGGCAGGGCGACGCCGACACGGACCTCCGGCCCGACGCCGGCCGCCACCAGCCGGCAGGCCAGGGCGTTGGCCCGACGGTCGAGCGCGGCGAAGCCGAGAGTGCTGCCCGCGGGGCCGCCGTCCACCACCGCCGGCCGGTCGCCGAGAGCCGCGGCCATGGCGGCGATGCGGACATGCACCGGCTCGAAGGCCTCAGCGGCGACCGGTGCGTTCCAGGCGGCGAAGCGGGCCCGCTCCTGCCCGGTCAGCAGCGGCACATCTCCGACACGACGCCCGGCATCCGCCGCAAGACCAGACAGGAGCGTCTCGAAATGGCAGCGCAACCGGTCGATCCTGACATGGTCGTAGAGGTCGGTTGCGTAGGTGAAGGCAGCCTCGATCCCGCCGCCTTCTTCTTCCACGGTGTCGAGGGTCAGGTCGTAGCTGGCCACGGCGCTGTCGAGCGCCATCGGCTCCACCCGCAGACCATCCATCGCGGAGGTTGCATGGCCATCGCGGCGCTGGTGGTTGAACATCACCTGGAACAGCGGGTTGTAGCTGAGGCTGCGCTCCAGCTTCAGCGCCTCCAGCAGATGTTCGAAGGGAAGATCCTGATGCGCCTGCGCCCCCAGCGCCGTTTCCCTGACCCGATCGAGCAGGTCGGCGACGCGGTCGCGACCGTCGATCCGCAGGCGCAGAACCTGCGTGTTGACGAAGAAGCCGACCACGCCCTCGCACTCCGCACGGTTGCGGTTGGCGACCGGCACGCCGATGGCGATATCTTCCTGCCCGCTGTGGCGGTGGAGCAGCATCGTGAAGGCCGTCAGCAGCAGCATGAACAGCGTGACGTCGTTCTCGCGGGCGAAGGCGCGCAACGTCCCGGCCAGTTCCGCATCGAGCGTGAAGCGCAGGATGCCGCCGCGGTGGCTCTGCCGCGCCGGCCGCGGCCGGTCGGCAGGCAATTCCAGCGGCGCCCGGTCTCCCCCCAGACGGTCGAGCCAATAGGCGAGTTGCCGCTCCGCCTCGCCCGCCTCCAGCATGTTCCTCTGCCACAGGGCGTAATCGGCATAGCGGATCGGGGATTGCGGCAGATCGATCCTTCCGTCCCGCCGGATGGCACGGTACAGCTCCGCGAACTCCCGGATCAGCACGGCCATCGACCAGCCATCCGACGCGATGTGGTGCATCGTCACCAGAAGACGATGGTCCTGCTGCCCCAGCCGGACGAGGCGCGCCCGCAGGAGCGGGCCGGTCTCCAGATCGAAGGGTGCCTGCGCCTCCTCCTCGATCAGGCGGCGTGCGGCAGGCTCGCGCCCGTCGGCCGGCAGATGGCTCAGGTCGTCGACCGCCAGCCGGAATTCGGTATCGTCGAGGACGGTCTGCACCGGTTCCCCGTCGCCCTGGCGGAACACAGTCCGCAGAGCGGCATGGCGGCCCAGCAGAAGTTCGAAGGCGCGGGACAGCGCGTCGCGGTCGAGATCCCCGGCGAGGCGCGTCGCGCTGAAAATATTGTTGGCCCCGCTGTCGGGGTCGAGCTTCCACAGCGCCCACATCCGGCGCTGCGCATGGGACAGCGGCGCCTCCGTGGCCGGGGCGAGGTCCGCCGGGATCGGCAGCAGCGAAAGGTCCACGGCCTCGTCGCGCATGGCGCGCCAGAACAGCTTGCGCTTTTCCACCGGCAGACCGATGAAGCGGCGGACCAGGTCCACGGAGTCTTGAGCAACCATCTGGAATTTCCCATCGCCGGCTGGCTTGACGCTGATCCGGCCGCCGGGGTTTCCGGTACGGTCGACCGGGGCGGCCAGACTGTGCGCGGCGCGCCATCAGGCACACCGCGGTCTCCAGTACTGACGAAGCAGGGACGGCCGGATTTACCCCGCCGGTTCGGAATCGGCGGCGGCGAACGGACTGTGCTCGCGGATGGCCGGGGTCAGCGGGCCGAAACGAGGAGTTCGCCGTCCTTGGACGCGAGCGTCACCGGCAGCACCCGCGGAAGGGACGCCGCCACGCGGTCCAGATCGCCGACGTCATACACGCCGCCGATGCGCATCGCCCCCACCTTGCGGTCGGCCAGCCTCAGCGGCTGCGACAGATAGGGGTTCAGCAGGGGCACCGCTTCGGCCAGCGTGATGTTGTCGAACACCAGCCTGCCCTCGCGCCAGGACAGGATCCGCAGCGGATCGACGTGCGCAACGCTGCCGAATCGGCTGTCGCGGGCGAAGCGGCCCTGCATGCCGGGCGTCAGCCGCAAAGGCTCTCCTCCCGCCGCCGCGTCGGCGCTCACGGTGACCGACCCCTCTGCCAGCGTCACGGCGAGATCGCCGTCATTGGCCCAGACATTGAACTTCGTCCCCGTCACCCGGACCCGATGACCGGCGGTGAAGACGGTGAAGGGCAGTCCGGCATCGTGCGCGACCGCGAAATAGGCTTCGCCATGGTCCATCAGGACGCTGCGCCGGTCGCGGAACTGGGCATAGAACAGGTTGGTGTGGACGTTCAGGTCCACAGTGGAACCGTCGGGCAACGCGACCATGCGGTGCCGGTCGCCGCCGAGGAAGACATCGACACGCCCGGGCAGCACGCCGAACGACCAGCCCACCGGCCAGCAGGCGGCCAGGGTCGCCGCGATGCAGGCCGCCATCGCCCAGCGCCGCCGCCGCGACGGAACCCCGACGGCGGCGGACCGCGCTGTCCGCCCGCGGCCCGGTGCAGGCTGTGCCGCAGCCGTCTCGGGAACCGCGGTCACCCGCGGGCGCAGACTGGCGGACAGGCCCCAGATCTCCCGCATCGCGTCGAATTCCGCCAGATGGCGCGGGTCCATCAGGCACCAGCGTTCGAAAGCGGCGCGATCGGCGTCGCTGACCTCGGCCGATTGCAGGCGCAGGCACCAGTCCGCAGCCTCTTCGGTCACGCGGTCGTCGTCGGAAGGATGAGACGGAGGCATACGGGCGCGCTCGGCTCCGGAAGGCGTTCGGCAGCTATAGGACAAGCAGGGGATGGATCGCAAGGCGAGCCGGACAGGATGAACTCTACGCGAGGTAATCGAGCAGAGAAACCCCCATGTCCGCGGCGACAGCTGCGACCTTCCGTGGCAGGCAAGGGCACGGGGTGGGGGAGCAGGCGCGTATCGGGTGGCCGGTTCCGGAAAGCCGGCAGTCGGGAAAACCGGTTCCGGAGGATAACGGTTTCAGTTTCGCCCCGCTCGTTCGTCCTAAGTCAGGACGGCCCCACGCATCCGCCTCCACGGCGGAGCCTTCGTGCCGGCCGCCTTCGCTCCCGTCCCGCAGGAACCCCGATGCCGACGCCACCCCGCACCAGCCTCGCCGCTCTGCTCCAGCTGCTTCGCCCCTTCTGGCCGATGCTGACCGCCGCCACCCTGCTGGGGGTGCTGGGCGGGCTCAGCGTGACCGGACTGCTGGCCACCATCAACCGCATCCTGCATGCCGGGGAAAGTCCGGGCGCCGGGATCCTGCTCGCCTTCGCCGGCCTGTGCGCCCTGGCGCTCGCGGGCTCTGTCCTTTCCGACATCGGCACCAACCGGATCGGGCAGAAGGTCATCGCGCGGCTGCGCAGGGATCTGGGCGACCGCATCCTGACCGCGCCGATCGATCAGCTCGAACGCTACCGCAGCCACCGCCTGATCCCCGTGCTGACCCACGACGTCGACACCATCAGCGACTTCGCCTTCGCCTTCGCGCCGCTGGCGGTGTCGCTCAGCGTCACGCTGGGCAGCCTGTGCTACCTGGCGGTGCTGTCCTGGCCGATGTTCCTGGCGACGGCCGCCGCCATCCTGATCGGCAGCGCCGTACAGTATGTGGCGCGCGTCCGCGGCATCGAAGGCTTCCACGAGGCGCGTGCCCACGAGGACGAGTTGCAGAAGCACTACCGCTCGCTGGCGGAAGGGGCGAAGGAACTGCGCATCAACCGTCCGCGGCGGCTGCGGCTGCAGAGCGAGGCGCTGCGCGGCACCATCGACCGCATCTGCGACATCCAGATCCGGTCGATCAACCTCTTCGTCATGGCCAAGGGATTCGGGTCGACGCTGTTCTTCATCGTCATCGGGGTGGCGCTCGGCGTCGAAGCGCTGTGGCCCAGCACCGACCGCGGGACGCTGAGCGGCTTCATCCTGGTCCTGCTCTACATGAAGGGGCCGCTGGAACATCTGATCGGCACCCTGCCCATCGTCAGCCGCGCCCAGGTCGCCTTCCGCCGCATCGCGGATCTGTCGGCGGAATTCGCCTCGCCGGAACCGCATCTGCTGATGAAGGACGAGGGCGGCCCGCCCGCAACCATCGACCGGCTGGAGCTGCGCGACGCCCGCTACGTCTACCCACCGGCCGGCCCCGGCGTGGAGCCCTTCGTGCTCGGTCCCGTCTCGCTGCGGGTCGGCCGCGGCGAGATCCTGTTCATCGTCGGCGAGAACGGCTGCGGCAAGACCACGCTGATCAAGATGCTGCTCGGCCTCTACCCCCCTCACGAAGGCCAGATCCTGCTGGACGGCCGGCCGGTGACACCGGAGACGCGCGACGATTACCGCCAGCTCTTCACCACCATCTTCGCCGACTATTTCCTGTTCGACGACCTGATCCAGGCGAACGACAGCGTGCCGGACGATGCCCAGACCTATCTGGAACGGCTGGAGATCGCCCATAAGGTCAGCGTCGTTGACGGCGTGTTCAGCACCACCGACCTGTCCACCGGTCAGCGCAAGCGCCTGGCCCTTCTCCAGGCCTGGACCGAGAAGCGGCCGGTGCTGGTGTTCGACGAATGGGCCGCCGATCAGGATCCGACCTTCCGGCGGATCTTCTACACCGAACTGCTGCCGAGCCTGAAGGCGCTGGGCAAGACCATCATCGTCATCTCCCATGACGACCGCTATTTCGACGTGGCCGACCATCTGCTCCGGCTGACCGCCGGCAAGGTCGTGGAGGATCGCCAGCCGGCGCTGTGACGGAACCTGGACGGGAAGCAAAAGTAAAAAGGGGGCGCACCCGGTCGGGTGCGCCCCCTTTTTCTTGCAGAAACAGGCCGGTCAACCGGATTCCAGCATGTCCATCAACGCGCTCATCCGCGACAGCTTGGCCGGATCCGGCGCCGCCGGACGCTCGGCGACATGGGCGGCCAGCGCCCGCAGGGTGGCGTTGCCGAAAACCTGTCCCGGCGACAGGCCGATTCCGAAATCGCGGCGCAGACGGGCGATCAGTTGCACCGCAAGCAGCGAATGGCCGCCCAGCTCGAAGAAGTCGTCGTCGAGACCGACGCGCTCCACCCGCAGCAGCTCTTCCCACAGGGCAGCCAGCCGACACTCCAGATCCGTGACGGGCGGCACATGGGTCCGCTGCTTCGGTTCGGGCTGAGGAAGAGCCCGGCGGTCGAGCTTGCCGCTGGGCGTCAGAGGCAGCCGGTCCAGCCGGACCCAGAGGGTGGGGACCATATGGTCGGGCAGCCGTTCGCCCAGCCGCCGGCGCAACGCCGGCCAGAGGGCGTCGCCTTGCCGGCCGTCCTGCTCGACGGGAACGATGTAGGCGCAGAGCTGTCCGCCGCCCGGTCCTGCGACGGCGGCGACCGCCGCATTCCGGACCGCCGCATCCGCCTGCAATGCCGCCTCGATCTCGCCGAGTTCGATGCGCAGGCCGCGGATCTTCACCTGCTGGTCGATACGGCCGAGATACTCGATCACACCGTCCTCGCGGTGACGGGCAAGGTCGCCGCTGCGGTAGAGGCGCCCGCCCGGCTCACCGAAGGGATCGGGGATGAAGCGGTCGGCGGTCAGGCCCGGCTGGCGGTGATAGCCGCGCCCGACCCCGATACCACCGATGTGCAGCTCGCCCGCCACCCCCGGCGGCACCGGATTGCCGCAGCTGTCCAGTATGTAGAGGCGCAGGCCGGGAACCGGCCGGCCGGTCGGGACTTCGTCTGCGATGCCGTCCCAGCGATGGAAAGCGACGACATCCGCGCATTCGGTCGGGCCGTAGCTGTTGTGGATGCCCGGCTTCGGCCCATGCCGCCTCTCCAGCCATGGACGCAATGCATCGGTGCGGATCGGCTCTCCGCCCAGGATCACGTCGCGCAGAGACCTCAGCTCACCGTTCCGTTCCAGCGCCACCAGCGGCTGGAAGGTGCTGGGAGTGGCGTTCAGCGCGGTGATGCCGTGCCGGGCGATCCAGTCCAGCAACAGTTGCGGGTCATAGCCTTCGCCTGCCATGTGCAGTTGTCCACCGACCAGGAGCGGTGCGAACAGGTTCTTCTGCGTCAGGTCGAAGGCGTGCGAACTCATCAGCAGCAGGCGGCTGCCGGCATCGAAGCCGACATGATCGCAATACCATCGCATCAGGTTCACGAACCCGGCCTGCGTCACCCCGGCCCCCTTGGGCTGGCCGGTGGAGCCGGAGGTGTAGATCAGGTAGATCAGGTTGTCGGAGGCGCCGACCGGCGGCAGATCGTCGTCGGCAAACGCCGCCAGACGGTCCCGGTCGGCGTCCAGGCGGACCGTCGGCAGACCGGCCGGCCTGGGCATGCCGCCCTGAAGCGTCTCCGAGGTCAGCAGCAGCGCGGCCCCGCCATCTTCCAGCATGTATGCCAGACGCTGCGGCGGGTAGCTGGGATCGAGCGGCAGATAGGTGGCGCCGGCCTTCAGAACCGCAAGAATGGCGACCAGCAGCTCGGGAGAGCGCTCAAGTGCGATGGCGACCCGGTCGTCCGGCCCGATTCCCTCGGCGCGCAGGAGACGGGCCAGACGGTTGGCGCGGGCGTTCAGTTCGCGATAGCTCAGGGTACCGCCTGGATGAACCAGGGCTGTCGCCTCCGGCTTGCGGCGGACCTGGGTTTCGATCAGCTGATGGAGGCGCGGGGTTGAAGGAGGCGGCGGGCCCGGCTCATCCTGTCCGCTCCAGTCCGCCAGCACCTGGCGGCGGCGGTTGTCGCCCTCCAGCAGATCCAATGCCCCGACGAAAGCCTCGGCTTTCGACGCCATGCGCTCCAGCAGGCCACCGAAGAGCCGGGACAGCTCCTCCACCCGGCCGGAGTCCAACTGCTCGCGCCGGTAGCCGAAGGCCAGATCCAGTTCTTCCCCGGCCCGCACCGTCAGGGTCATGGCGTAATGGGTGTTGTCGACGGTCTCGGCGGCTCCGAATCCGATGGTGTGGTCGTTGTGGTTTTTGATGGCCTCGTCGACGGGATAGTTCTCGAAGACGAGGATGCTGTCGAACAGGGCCCGAGCGCCGCCGCTGGTGCCGAGGCTGGAGCCGGCCCAGCGCTGCACCTCGTGCAGCGGCGTGTGCTCGTGCTCGCGCATCTCCAGGTTCCGCCGCTGCAATCCGCGCAGCCACTCCCCCACCCGCTCGCCAGACGGCGGGCGCTCCACCACCGGCAGCGTGTTGATGAACAGCCCCAGCGTCTCCTCGACGCCGGCAAGCTCCGCCGGACGGCCCGACACCGTCGCGCCGAACGCCACCGTCTCCTGACCGCTGTAGCGTTGCAGAAGAAGCGCCCACGCCCCCTGCACCAGCGTGTTCAGCGTCACCCGCTGCGCCTGCGCGAACGCCTGCAACCGCCGCGTCGCACCGCCATCCAGCCGCAGCCGCACCACGCCGTGCCCCGCCTGCGGAGCCCGGCAGGGCAGGCTGGCCGCCAGCAGCGTCGGCGCCTCCAGCCCCGACAGGCGCCCGCGCCAGAAGCGCTCCGACGCCGCCCCATCCTGCCGCCCCAACCACGCGATGTAGTCGCGGTAGCGGCCCGCCGCGCCGCCCACCTCCGCTCCCCGGTAGCGGCCCAGCACCTCCGCCACCAGACGCGCGCTGCTCCAGCCGTCCAGCAGCAGGTGATGGCTGGTCCAGATCAGGCGATGGCGCCCCCGGCCCTGTCGCCCCGGCCCCAGCCGCACCAGAACCACCCGCTGCAACGGCGGACGGCCAAGCTCGAAGCCGCGGGCACGCTCCTCCCGCGCCAAGGCCACCAACGCCTCCTCCAGCCCGGTGCCGGCAAGGCCGCGGTCGCGCCAGTCCAGCACCGACACCGCATCGGCCACCCGCTCCCACACCGCCTGCAACGGGGCGGCAAGCGCGCCGCCCCACAGGAAACCGGTGCGCAGCACGGCATGGCGCGCCGTCACCCAGGCCCAGGCGGCGGCGAAGCGCTCCTCCTCCAGCCCCTCCACCTCGACGGCGAGCTGCGTCACATAAGGGCTTTCGCCCTCCGCGGCCCCTTCCAGCGCATGGAACAGCATGCCCTGCTGCATCGGGCTCAGCGGGTAGAGATCCTCCAGTTCGCGCGCCGGCAGCGACAGCGCGTCCAGCTGGCCCTGCGTCAGGCCGGCCAGCGGAACGTCCGACGGCGTCAGACCGCCGGCCGAGGTCTCGCAATGCGCGACCAGCGCCTGAAGCTCCTCCCCATAGGCCGAGGCCAACCCCTCCACAACCGATGGCGCCAGCACCGTCCGGCTGTAGCTCCAGTCGAACACCAGCTCCCCGTCATAGACCCTGCCGTCGATGCTCAGCCAGTTGCCGAGCGGGGCGTCGGCATCGAGACGGGCACCCGCCGGCTCGTCGGCCGGCACGAAGCGGGCGGTGTCGTCGAAGCTGCCGTCGAACTGGCCCAGATAGTTGAAGGTCACCCGCGCCTCGGGCAGCGCCCGCAGCGTTGCCTGCGCCTCCCCATCGCCCAGATGGCGCAGCACGCCAAAGCCCAGCCCATTCGACGGAACCGCCCGCAGCTGCTCCTTCACCGCCCTGATCGATGCGCCCACCTCTCCGCCGGCTCCCCCGCCGGGGCGCAGATGCACCGGATAGGCAGTGGTGAACCAGCCGACGCTGCGGCTGAGGTCCAGGCCGCCCACCAGCTCCTCGCGGCCATGACCCTCCAGCTGCACCAGTGCCGAGGCTTCACCGCTCCACCGGCACAGCACTCGCGACAGCGCCGTCAGCAGAAGGTCGTTCACCCGCGTCCGGTAGGCCGCGGGCGCCGACGACAGCAGGCGCTTGGTCCAGCCGGCATCCAGCCGCGTCCGCGCCACGGCGGATGTCGCCACCCTCAGCGCCGCGGGGGAGACCGGCTCCGCCACCCCCGCCAGCCCGGCCGGAGCATCCCTCAGGCTGTCGCGCCACCAGGACAGTTCATCCTTCAGCGCCCCGCTCGCGGCGTGGCGGCGCAGCGCCTCGCCCCAGGACTGGAAGGACGCGGTCTTGGCCGGCAGCACCACCGCTTCGCCCCGCTCCAGCTGCGTGCAGGCCAGTTGCAGATCCTCCAGCAGCACGCGCCAGGACACGCCGTCCACCACCAGATGGTGGATCGCCAGCAGCAGGCGCTGCTCCCCGTCATCTCGCCGCTCGACCAGCAGGGCGCGCAGCAGCGGGCCATGCCCGAGGTCGAGGCTGCGCTGGCCCTCCTCGCACAGCCGCTCCTGCGCCCCGGCATCGGCGGCAACGCGGTGCCACAGCACCGGCGGCACCGCCTCGGGCGGCAGGTGCTCGGCACGTCCGTCTCCGGCGAAGACCAGCCGCAGGGCGTCGTGATGGGCCAGCAGGGCCGAGAGCGCCCGTTCCAGCAGCGCCGGATCGACCGGCCGGCGCAGCCGCAGCAGCACCGACTGGTTCCAGTGGCTGCGGCTGGGGATCGGCTCCTCGAAGAACCAGCGCTGGATCGGCGTCAGCGACAGTGCCCCGCCGACAGCACCCTGCCCGGCGGCCGAAGCGGCCGGAGCGCCGGCGTCGCTGCGGGCGGCGCGGGCGAGCGCCTCCAGGGTCTGATGCTCGAAGACGTCGCGCGGGGTGAAGGCGAGGCCGTGGCGGCGGGCGCGGCTGACCAGCTGGATGGAGAGGATGGAGTCTCCGCCCAGCTCGAAGAAGTTGTCGGTGACGCCGACGCTCTCCAGCCGCAGCAGCTCGCACCACAGCGCCGCCAGGGCCCGTTCGGCTGCGCTGCGCGGCGGCACCCGGGCCGACGACGACGCCATCTCCGGCTCCGGCAGGGCCTTGCGGTCGAGCTTGCCGTTGGGCGTCAGCGGCAGCCGCTCCAGCACCACGAGGTGAGCCGGAACCATGTAGTCCGGCAGCGCCGCCTTCAGCCCGGCGCGCAGCCACTCGACAAAATCGTCCGCCTCCGCACCGACCGGCACGACATAGCCGACCAGACGCTTGCCGGAGCTGCCGTCGCGGGCGACCACCGCCGCCTCGCGCACGCCCTCCTGCGCCCGCAGCCGTGCCTCCACCTCGCCAAGCTCGATGCGGAAGCCGCGGATCTTCACCTGATGGTCTATCCGCCCGACATACTCGATCACCCCGTCCCCGCGCTGGCGCACGAGGTCGCCGGTGCGGTAGAGCCGCCCGCCGCCAGCCGAGAACGGATCGGCGACGAAGCGCTCCGCCGTCAGGCCGGGACGGTTCAGGTAGCCGCGCGCCAACCCCGCGCCGCCAAGATAAAGTTCCCCGACCGCCCCAAGCGGCAGCGGGTTCAACGAAGCGTCGAGCACCATCGCCCGGCGCTCGCCGATCGCCTGGCCGATGGGAGCGGTTCCGGTTTGCCGCTCGCTGCCGGCCTGCCAGACGAGAGGGGTGATCACCGCCTCGGTCGGCCCGTAAGCGTTGAAGATCCGGTCGGTCCAGCCGGCGAGGCGCCCGGTGAGCGACAGATCCCAGGCCTCGCCGCCCAGGATGCAGGCCCGCAGGCGGTGGCCGGGCATGGCATCGGCCAGGGCCTCGGCATGGCGGGCAAGATAGGCCGGCGGCAGGTCGGCAATGGTGACGCCGTCGCGCAGGATCAGGGCCGCCAGCCGTTCCGGCGTGGAATCCGCCATGGCGCCCAGGACGACACCGGCCCCCGCCAGCAGAGGCATCAGGATCTGTTCGCTCGCCGCATCGAAGCCGACGGAGGCGAAATGCAGCAGCCGGTCCCCGGCGGTCATCCCATAAGCCTCGGCCGCCGCCAGACAGTGGCGGGCGAGCGCCCCGTGGGAAACCATGACGCCCTTGGGCGTCCCGGTCGATCCGGAGGTGTAGATCAGATAGGCCAAGGCTTCGTCCACCGGCGCCCGGAGAGCACCCTCCGCGTCCGGCTCATCCCCGCATATCCCATCCCCACACATCCCGTCGGCGTCCAGCGTCAGGCAGTCCACCCCGGTCGGCATCGAGCCGAGCACGCTGTCCTGCGCCAGGATCAGAGCCATGCCGCTATCGGCGATCATGCCCGCCAGCCGGTCATGGGGGAGGCGGGAATCGAGCGGCACATAGCCTCCGCCCGCCTTCAGCACGGCCAGAATCCCAACGACCATGGCAGGCGACGGCTCGACCGCCAGCCCGACCCGGACATCCGGTCCGACACCCAGCGCACGGAGCCGCCAAGCCAGCCGGTCCGAGCGGTCCTTCAAGGCACCGAAGCTCACCGGCCGCCCATCGGACACCAGGGCGACGGCTTCGGGAGATTCCGTCGCGCGGGCATCGAACAGCGTTGCGGGCGACGGGGCGGCACCGGAGGCCGTCCTCGGGGGCACGACATCCATCCGGTCGTCGGCCGTCAGGCGGATGGACGCGACCGGAGCGCCCGTCTCCATGGCGAAAGCGGCGAGGATGCGCCGGTAATCCTCCGCCATCGCGGTGACCCGCTCCGCCGCAAGGCGGTCGGCGGCATAGCGCAGGTCGCAGCGGATATGCCCGCCGTCATCCTCCTCGACCTCGAGCGACAGGTCGAACAGGGCGACGCGGGGGCCGCCGGCCAGCGGTCCGATCGTCAGACCGGCGACCCGGTCCAGCGCCGACAGCCAACGGTGCTGATGGTTGAACATCGCCTGGAACAGCGGATTGCGGTCGAGTCGGCGTTCCGGCCTCAGGGCGTCCACCAGATGCTCAAAGGGCAGATCCTGATTGGCCTGGGCGTCGACCGACCGGCCGCGAACCTGCGCCAGCACCTCATACAGACCGAGCCCGCCATGCAGATCCGCGCGGATGACCTGACTGTTCACGAACAGGCCGATCAGGCGCTCGGTTTCGGCGCGATGGCGCCCGGCGACCGGCACCCCCACCCGCACATCCCCCTGCCCGGTGTGACGGTGAAGCAGGAGCAGGAATGCGGCCAACAGAAGATTGGCGACGGTCGCCCCCGTCCTGCCGGCCACGGTGCGCAGCCGGGCGCCGAGGGCATCGTCGAGGACGAACGGCACGCCCGCCTCGCGCCGGTCGAGCCCCTGCCCTTCGTCCCCAGCGCTCTCTCCGTCCCGCGGCAGCATCAGCTCCGGCTGCTCATCGCCCAGCAGGGCACGCCAACGGTCGAGCTGGCGCGCCCCTTCGCCGCTGCGCAGGAGCCGGTCCTGCCACAGCGCATGGTCGGCATACTGGATCGGCAGCGGGGGCAGCCCGGCGTCCCGCCCCTCCCGCCGGGCGACGTAGAGGGCGGCGAATTCCTCCACCAGCCGGTTCACCGACCAGCCATCGGCGGCGATGTGGTGGAGCGTCAGGAACAGCGCATGCTCGTCCTCCGCCAGCCGCACCAGCCGCAGGCGGACCGGCGGCGCCGCTTCCAGATCGAAGGGGGTTGCCGCCTCCGCTTCGGCCAGGGCCCGCAGCCGGGTTTCCCGTTCCACCGGGACCAGGGCCGACAGATCGGTCCAGGCGATGTCCGGGGGAGCGGCGGGATGGATGCGCTGTTCAGCCTCGCCGTCGCACACCGGGTAGCTGGTCCGCAGCACCTCGTGCCGTGCCAGGATATCGGCGAAGGCACCGGCAAGCGCCTCCCGGTCAAGGGAACCGGTCAGGCTCAGACCCATCGGAATGTGGTAGGCCCGGCTATGGCGGTCGAGCTGCCAGAGCACCCACAGCCGCCGCTGGGCATGGGACAGCGGCAGCCGGTCCGGCCGGCGACCGGGCAGGATCGGCAGCCGGGCGAAGGAAATTCCTGTCCGGGCCAGACGCCGGAGGAACTCCTCCTGCCGGTCTGCGGGCAACGCGTCGAGGCGCCGGGCGATCTGGGCGAGCGCGTCGTCCAGCCGCTCCGCCGGTTCATGCTGGGGGTTATGCTGGACAGGCGTGGTCATTGCGCGGCCTCCGACGGCAGGGCTTCGAAGCCGGCTTCGAGATCGGCCAGCAGGGCGTCCATGCGGCCGATCTCCTCCTCCGCGGCGCCGTCCGCCTTCTCACCGTCGATCCGCGCCGCCAGTTCGGCCAGGGTCGCCGCTTCGAACAGGGTGCGCAGGGGCAGGTCCACCGCGAGCCGCTCGCGGAGCCTTGCCGCCACCCGCGCCGCCAGAAGCGAATGGCCGCCGAGTGCGAAGAAGTTGTCGGCGGCGCCGACCCGCTCCACTCCGAGAACCGAGCGCCAGATCTCCGCCACGTCATGTTCGGTCGCCGTGGATGGCGGAACATGCTCCACGCCGGCATCCGGCGCAGGCTCGGGCAGCGCCTTGCGGTCCAGCTTGCCGTTGGGCGTCAGCGGCAGCCGCTCCAGCACCACGAGGTGGGACGGAACCATGTAGTCCGGCAGCGCGCGGCCAAGCTGATCCTTCAGCCGCCGCGGCAGTTCCGCGTCCGCATCGGCGGCGACATAGCCGACGAGACGCTTGCCGCCCGCGCCGTCGCGGGCGACCACCACCGCATCCCGCACCGCCGGATGGCCGCGCAGCACGGCCTCGATCTCGCCAAGCTCGATCCGCAGGCCGCGGATCTTCACCTGGTGGTCGATCCGCCCGACATACTCGATCACCCCGTCCCCGCGCCGGCGCGCCAGATCGCCCGTCCGGTACATCCGGCCGCCGTCGGCGCAGAACGGGTCGGCGACGAACCGCTCCGCCGTCAGCCCGGCCCGCCGGTGATAGCCGCGCGCCAGACCCGCACCGGCGATGTAGAGCTCGCCGACCGCGCCGGCCGGAAGCGGGTTCAGGCACTCGTCCAGCACATGCAGCCGCAGATTGTCGATGGCCACGCCGATCGGAACACCGCCACCCGCACCGCCCTCCCCGGCCCGGCAGGTCCAATGGCTGACGTCGATCGCCGCCTCCGTCGGGCCATAGAGGTTGTACAGGCCGACCTGCGGCAGACGGGCGAGCAGCCGGTCCTGCAACGCCTCCGGCAGGGCCTCGCCGCTGCACACCACCCGGCGCAGGCTGGTGCAATGCTCCACCCCCGGCTCCTCCAGGAAGGCCTGCAACATGGAGGGCACGAAGTGCAGCGTGTCGATGCCCTCCCCGCGGATCAGCGCCACCAGCCGGGCCGCGTCGCGGTGCTCGCCGGGCGCCGCCACCACCAGATGCGCCCCCACCATCAGCGGCCAGAAGAACTCCCAGACCGAGACGTCGAAGCCGAAGGGCGTCTTCTGCAACACCCGCTCGCCCGGCGACAGCCGGTAGGCCTTCTGCATCCAGGCCAAGCGGTTCAGCAGGGCGCCATGGCTGTTGCCGGCCCCCTTGGGCGTGCCGGTGGAGCCGGAGGTGTAGATCAGGTAGGCGAGGTTCTCCGGCCGCAGCCCGGCCGCGGGCGGCGTGTCCGGCAGTCCCCCGGTGTCCTCGGCGTCGGTGTTCTCGGCGTCGGTGTCCGCGGCGTCGAGCAGCAGCAGGCGGACAGCCTCGGGCAACGCCTCGCCGCCCAGCCTGCCGGCAAGATGGGACTGGGTGAGCAGCAGGGCGATGCCGGCGTCCGCGGCCATGGCGGCAAGGCGGGCGGGCGGCAGCTCCGGGTCGAGGGGCAGATAGGCGCCGCCCGCCTTCATCACCGCCAGCAGGCCGACGACCAGTTCCAGCGAGCGTTCGGCAACGACGCCGACCGTCACCTCCGGGCCGACGCCCAGCGCCTGCAGCCGGTGGGCCAGCCGGTTCGCCTGCGCCTCCAGCTCGGCATAGCTCAGCGTCCGGCCGCCGAAGCTCACCGCAGGACACCCGCCATGCAGACCGGCCTGCTCCGAGATAAGCTCCGGCACCAGGGGACCGGCCGGATGGCTGGGGCTGGGCAGCACCTCCGGCCAGTCGGCGGCGTCGAGGATCGGCAGATAGCCCAGCGTCACCGTGGGCGCCTGCGCCACCCCGTGGAGGATACGTTCCAAATGGCTGCGGAAGCGCTGGACCGTGTCCTCGTCGAACAGGTCGGTGGCGTAGATCAGGGTGGCACGCAGCGAACCGTCGGCCTGCTCCTCGCTGTGCAGCGACAGGTCGAACTGGGCGGCGTGGTGCAGCCGCGGATACTCGGCGATGTCCAGGCCGGGCAGGCGGCGCAGCGCGTCGGAGCGCGGACGGCTGTGGCTGGCCATCACCTGGAACAGCGGGTTGCGGTCGAGGCTGCGGTCGGGCTGCAAGGCCTCCACCAGGGCGTCGAAAGGCAGTTCCTGGTTGCCCTGGGCGGCCAGAACCTCGTCACGCACCCGCGCCAGGAAGCGGTCGAAGGGCAGACGCCCATCGGGTTCGATGCGCAGGACCTGGGTGTTGGCGAAGAAGCCGATCAGCCCCTCCAGCTCGACCCGGCCGCGGTTGGCGGTCGGCACGCCGATCCGCAGGTCCCGCTGACCGCTGTGCCGGTGCAGCAGGGCGGCGAAGGCGGCGAGCAGGACCATGAACAGGCTCGCCCCCTGCTCCCGCCCGACGGCAGCCAGCCCGGCGACCAGCGATGCGTCCAGCTCGAACTCCACCGCCGCACCGCGATGGCTCTGCATCGGCGGGCGCGGACGGTCGGCCGGCAGGTCGAGCGCCGGCTGCTCGCCCCCCAGGCGCCCCTGCCAATGGTCGAGCTGCCGGCGCGCCTCGGCCGACTCCATCCACCGCTCCTGCCATGCGGCATAGTCCGCATATTGGAGCGGCAGCGGCGGCAATACCGCCGGCAGACCGGCCGACAACAGCGCATAGGCACGGGCGATCTCGTCCACCAAGACGTTCATCGACCAGCCGTCGGAGATGATGTGGTGCATCGCCAGGGAAAGCGCGTGCCCGTCCCCGTCCGGCAGACGGAACAGGCGAAGGCGCAGCAACGGCCCCCGCTCCAGGTCGAAGGGGCGGGCGGCCTCGCCGCGCAGCCGGCCATCCAGCAGACCGGCATCCTCCAGCGTCTCGACCGTCCAATCGACGGCGGCATCGGCGTCGATGACCTGCCGGGGTTCGCCGCCCCGCTCGATGAAGCGGGTGCGCAGGGTTTCGTGCCGCCCGGACACCAGCGCGAAGGCCCGCCGCAGGCTTTCGGGGTCGAGCCGGCCGCGCAGGCGGAGCGCCGTGGAGATGGTATAGGCCGTGCTGACGGGATCGAGGCGCCACAGGAACCACAGGCGGCGCTGGGTGGAGGACAAGGGCAGGCTCTCGCCGCGCGGTACCGCGGGAATCGCCGCCTCCTCCGGTCCGGCCTGTGGCTCCGCCGCCGATACCGGGACCGGGACCGGCGACAGGACCGGAGCGGTTCCTTGCGGCCGGGCGTCCAGCAGAGTGGCGAGCGCGCGGATGCTCTGCGCCTCGAACAGCTGCTTCGGGGTGAATTTCAGCCCCTGCTTGCGGGCGCGGGCGATCAGCTGGAGGCTGAGGATCGAATCCCCGCCCATGGCGAAGAAACTGGCGCCGGCATCCACGGTCTCGCGCTTCAGGACCTCGGCCCAGATTCGGGCGAGCCGTTGCTCCGTCTCCGTCATCGCCGTCTGGGATGCCGGTTCGGCGGCGGCCGGCACCGGCAGCACCTTGCGGTCCGGCTTGCCGTTGGCGGTCAGCGGCAGGCGGTCCAGCACCAGCCAAAG
This sequence comes from Azospirillum sp. A29, assembly GCF_042604625.1. Classification (NCBI taxonomy): domain Bacteria; kingdom Pseudomonadati; phylum Pseudomonadota; class Alphaproteobacteria; order Rhodospirillales; family Azospirillaceae; genus Azospirillum; species Azospirillum sp. A29. Next base: position 1,204,482 of record NZ_CP170460.1, on the reverse strand, counting down.
AGCCGGAACCATATGATCCGGCAGCAGACCGGCGGCGGCCTCGCGCAGAGCCGCGATATCGGGCTCGGCGGCGGACGGCACGCAGTAGGCGATCAGCTGCCCGGCGGCCGGACCATGAACGGCGGTGCCGGCGATCACCAGCACGTCCGCCAGTCCGGGCAGGGATTTGAGGACGCGGGCGACCTCTCCCGGCTCGACGCGATGGCCGCGGATCTTCACCTGATCGTCGAGGCGGCCGACGAACTCCAGCAGCCCGTCCCGGCGCAGGCGGACCCGGTCGCCGGTGCGGTAGAGCCGGTCGCCCGGCCGGCGCGGTTGCGGATCGGGAACGAAGCGGGCCGCCGTCACCGCCGGCTGGCCGAGATAGCCGTCGGCCAGGCTGTCGCCACCGACATAAAGCTCGCCGGCGGCACCGGCGAGCACCGGCTCGAGGTCCGGGTCGAGCACGCAGACGCGCACGTTGGCCAGGGGGGAGCCGAGCGGAATGACGGCGGGGACGGCGGGCGGAACCTCGTGGGTGAGAACACCGACCGTCGTCTCGGTCGGGCCATAATGGTTGAGCACGCGCAGGCCCGGCCGCAGCCGCCGCAGCTGCTCCACCAGCCCGCCGTCGCAGGCCTCGCCGCCCAGGACCAGCAGGTCCCGCGGCAGAACGTCGGCGGCACGGGCGGCGTGGAGCAGGCCGCGCAGATGGCTCGGCACGATCTTCAGCACCCCGGCGCCGCAGCCCGCCATCCAGGCGGCGAAGCGGTCGGGATCGCGCGCGGTGGCATCGTCGGCCAGATGCAGGGCGCCGCCATGGCAGAGCGCGCCGAACAGCACCGTATGCCCGAGGTCGGCGGCAACGGTCGAGATCATCGCCATCGAGGTGCCCTTCGGCACCGCCAGCCGCTCCAGAACACCGCGCAGATAGCTGCCGAGCGCGCCATGGCTGACGACGACGCCCTTGGGTTCGCCGGTGGAGCCGGAGGTGTAGATGACATAGGCCGGAAGCGCCACGGCCGGGACCGGGCCATCGAAGCCGGCCGGCTGGGACGCGACGTGCGGACCGTCGAGGTCGAGACAGGACAACCCGGTGGCCCCGGCTGCGGCCAGCGTCGTTCCCGCCGCCACGGCACAGCGGGCGCCACTCGACAGGGCGAGGCGGCGCAACCGCTCCGCCGGCTGGGACGGATCGAGCGGCACATAGGCGGCGCCGGCCTTCATGACGCCGAGCAGCGCCGCGATCAGGCCGCAGGATCGCTCGAAGCCCAGCAGGACCCGGTCGCCTGGCCCGATCCCGGCTTCGCGAAGGGCATTCGCCAGCCGGTTCGCCAACCCGTCCAGCGCACGGACGGTGAGCGTCCGTTCGCCGCCGCACACCGCGACGGCCTCCGGATCGGCTTCGACACGGGCGTTCCACAGCTCCAGAACGCCCGGCGCCGGATCGCGCCAGCCGCCGCTTTCGCCGGCCGGTGCCGAACCCGAAGGGCGCAGGCGCCACAGCGGGGCGTCGGGCTGGCGCAGGACGGCGTCCAGCAGACCGCAATAGTCGGCGACCAGCCCCTCGACGCTGGCGGCTTCGAACAGGTCGCGGGCATAGGTCATCGAGCCGTGCAACTCATCCGGAGCGTCGGCGATATCCAGCGCAAGGTCGAAATGGGCGCCCAGGAACTCGTTCGGCTCGGGCGCCAGCCGCAGCCCCTCCGGTGCCGGCAGGGTGGAGGTGTCGAAGCCGTAGTTGAACTTCACCTGGAACAGCGGGTTGTGGCTCAGGCTGCGTTCGGGCTGGAGCGCCTCGACCAGCTGTTCGAAGGGAAGATCCTGGTGGGCCTGGGCCTCCAGCGCGGTGTCGCGCAGCCGGGCCAGCAGGGTGCCGAAGCTCTCGCGGCTGTCCAGCCCGCTGCGCAGGACCAGGGTGTTGACGAAGAAGCCGACCACCCCTTCCGTCTCGATGCGATTGCGGTTGGCGAAGGGCACGCCGACCCGCAGGTCGGTCTCGCCGCTGTGCTTCATCAACAGCAGCTTGAAGGTGGCCAGGAGAAGCACGAAGGGCGTGACGCCGCGGGCCTGGGCCAGCGCCTTCAACGCTCGGCTGCGCTCTGCGCCGAGCCGGAAGGCCACCGTGCCGCCATGGGCGCCCAACACCGCCGGCCGGAGCCGGTCGAGCGGCAGCGGCAGCACCGGATGCTCGGTGCCGAGCCGGCCGCGCCAGTAGGCGAGCTGCCGGTCGCGCTCCCCGGCCTCCAGCCAGTCGCGCTGCCACTGGGCGTAATCGGCATATTGGATCGGCAGCGCCGGCAGGTCCGGCTGCCGGCCGGCCCGCAGAGCGTCGTAGCTGCGGGCGAATTCCGCCAGGAAGCGCTCCACCGACCAGCCATCGGCGACGATGTGATGCAGGGTGACCAGCAGCAGATGCTCCTCCGCTGCCAGCCGTACCAGCGTCAGGCGCATCAGCGGACCGTTGCCGAGATCGAAGGGGGCCAGAGCTTCCCCGCGCGCCAGATCCCGCGCACGCGCCTCGCGGTCGGCAGGGGCAAGCGCCGAAAGGTCGATGCTGGCGAGCACCGGCGCCAGCCGGGGGTGGATGATTTGGACGGGTTGGCCCTCGCGCTCGGCGAAAATGGTGCGCAGCGCCTCGTGCCGGTCGGCCAGATGGGCGAAGGCCGCCTCCAGCAGGGCGGGGTCGAGCGGGCCGGTCACCCGGATGGCGCCGGGAATGTTGTAGGCCGCCCCGCCGGGATCCATCCGCCAGAGGAACCATAGCCGCTGCTGCGCATAGGAGAGCGGCAGCGGCTGCGAACGGTCCGCGCGGGGGATCGGGAACCGGGTATGGATGTCGATGCCCTTGGCAGCCAGAACGGCGGCGAGCGCCCGGCGCTGGCTGCGCGACAGACCGTCGAGCGAGGACGGCAGGGAGGGGGTGGACGGGCTGCTGGTCATCGGGCGATCCCCGTGTTTGCACTGTCTGTTCTGGCGCCGCCGGTCTGGGCGCCGCCGGTCTGGGCGGCATCCGCGAGCGCGTTCAGTTCGGCCTCCGACAGGCCTTCGATGGCCTTCAGCGCGGCGGCCAGTTCGTCTTCGATGGCGGATGCGGCGGCGGGCTCGGTGGCGGCGCGCCGCTCCTCCACCCGCCGGGCGAGGCCGCGCAGGCCCGTCGCCTCGAACAGGGTGCGGATATCCAGCGTCACCCCCAGATCGGCCGCGATGCGCGAGGCCACCTGGGTCGCCAGCAGCGAATGGCCCCCCAGTTCGAAAAAGTCGTCGTCCAGGCCGACGCGGGTGACGCCCAGCACCTCGGCCCAGATGGCAGCCAGCGCCTGCTCCACCGGGCTTTCCGGCGGGACATGGGCGGCGGCGGTCACCTGCATGGGCTGGTCGTGGTCGGCCAGCCGGTCGCGGTCCAGCTTGCCGTTGACGGTCAGCGGCAGCCGGTCGACGCGCAGCATCTGGGAAGGCACCATATGCGCCGGCAGGCTGCCGCGCAGGGCGGACAGCAGACGCGGCGCGAACTGGCGCCGCTGCCGGGCGAGCAGCGGGTCGCTGCACTGGGCGCGCCAGCCATCGGGAACTGCCGGTTCCGGCCCGATGGGATAAGGCCCGACCGGATAACGCTCCAGCCGGGCCGGATCGAAGATCTCCACGTCGAAGCGGCCTTCCGCATCGCCGGCACCGCCCGGACCGACACTCCAGCCGACGCGGGCACGGTAGCCGTGCGCCTCGGCAAGCGCCCGGTAGGCGTCGGGATCGGCGCCGGCGGGGTCCAGCCGGTCGATCCGCTCCCGCAATGCCCACGCTGCAGGCGTGGAGGCGCCGGACATCGCCATCCAGGCGGCAAGGTCGCGGGCGAGCCGGCGGTTGGCGATCCCGGCGATCCGCAGGCCGGCGGGCCGCTCCTCCGCCAGCAGGCGGTCGAGACGGGTCAAATCCTCCCCAGCCTCACGCCAGCCGCCGGCCGGACGCAGGTCCTCCGCACCGACATGCAGGACCGCGTCGAAGCGGTAGCGGGTCAACTCATTGTCGGCCCGGCCGCAACGCAGATCGAGGTCGATGCGGCCGATCTCCGGAATCCGGCCGCGCAGCGCCTGGAAGAAGCCGGGAGCGAACAGCAGTTCGCCATCCTCGGCCATGGCGCGGGCAACGCGGGCACGCAGCTGGGCGGGGCTCGCCTGCGCTTCCGCCTGCCGGAGCGCCACCGACGCATGGAACAGCGGTTGGAGATGCAGCGGCCGCAGGTCACCCAGGAAGATGCGCCCGCCCGGCCGCAGGGCCCGCACCGCACCCTCCAGAACGCGCAGCAGATAGTCGCCGTCGGGGAAATACTGGGCGACGGAGTTGATGACGACGGTGTCGTAGCCGCCCTCCTCCACTCCACCTTCGCCCATCCCGCCCTCGCCCATCCCGCCGAAATCGGTGGCCTCGCGCCGGCTGAGCCGGATATGGGCCAGTTCCGGCTTCCCGGCTGCCCAGGCGCCGAGATCGGCGATGGCCTGTGCCGAGAAGTCGGTCCCGTGATAGACGGCGCAGCGCGGCGCCACCGCCTGGGTCAGCAGACCGACGCCGCAGCCGATCTCAAGCAGCCGTTCCGGCTTCAAGGCCAGGATGCGCGCGACGGTGGCATCCAGCCACTCCCGCATCTGCGGCTCGGGGATCGGCCGGTCGTCGTAGCTGTCGTTCCAGCCGGTGAAGCTCGGCCCCGTCGCCGCTTCGGCGCGGGAATAGGTGCCGTCGAACACCGTGTTCCACTGCCCGACCAGATCGCCCCGCTGCTCCTCGGGCCGGTCGCGCAACGCCTCCTCGTCGGCGACGGCATAGGCGACGAGCCGGCAGTCAGCGCCCTCGCCGCGCAGCAGCACGGCGGCATCGGCGACGCCGGGCTGGCGGCGGACCGCCGCCTCGATCTCGCCCGGCTCGATGCGGAAACCGCGCAGCTTGATCTGCTGGTCGGCGCGGCCGAGATACTCGACCCGGCCATCCGGCCAATAACGCGCGAGGTCGCCGCTGCGGTACAGGCGCCCACCCGGATCGCCATAGGATCCGCCGAAGGGATCGGCGACGAAGCGCCCGGCGGTCAGGGCGGGACGGTTCAGGTAGGCCCGCGCCAGCCCGGCTCCGCCGACATGGATCTCACCCGCCACGCCGGGCGGGACCGGCTGGAGATGCCGGTCGAGGAAGTACCAGCGCAGGTCGCCGAGCGGCATGCCGACCGGGGCGCCGGCCTCCGGCTGGTCCGTTGCCGGCCCGGACTTCGGCAGGTCGGCCATGGTCAGCGGGCGATGGGTGACATGGACGGTGGTTTCGGTGATGCCGTACATGTTGACCAGCCGCGGACGGCTGTCGCCGAAATGCTCGAACCAGCTTCGCAGGCTTTCCATCTCCAGCGCTTCGCCACCGAACACCACCAGCCGGAGCGACAGGGCATCGCGCGGCGAACCCAGCGCCACCGGCACCAGCTGTCGGAAGGCGGAAGGCGTCTGGTTCAGGACGGTCACTCCCTCGTCCCGCAGCAGGGCGAAGCAGTCGGCCGGCGACCGGCTGGTGTAGTAGGGCACCACCACCAGCCGCCCGCCATGCAGCAGGGCGCCGAAGATTTCCCAGACCGAGAAGTCGAAGGCATAGGAGTGGAACAGCGCCCAGACGTCGCGCCCGTCAAAGCGCAGGTCCGCCGGACAGGACTTGAACAGCCGCAGCACATTGGCATGGGTGATCGCCACGCCCTTCGGCTGGCCGGTCGAGCCCGAGGTGTAGATGCAGTAGGCGAGCGATCCGGCCCGGCCCAGGTCTGGCGGCGGACCATCCGGCGCGTCGGGCTCCTCGCCGACGCAGATTGCCCGCACGCCGTCGGCCAGCGGCAGCGCATCGCGCAGATGGGTCTGGGTGACGACCAGCCCGATGCCGCTGTCGGCCTGCATGTAAAGCAGCCGGTCGGCGGGATAGGAGGGGTCGAGCGGCAGATAGCCGCCGCCAGCCTTCAGGATGCCGAGCATGCCGACGATCAGGTCGAAGGAGCGGTCCGCCGCCAGCCCGACCAGCCGGTCCGGTCCGACACCGAGCGAGCGCAGCCGCCACGCCAGCCGGTCGCTGCGGCGGTCGAGTTCGCCATAGCTCAGGGTCCGGCCATCGCAGGTCACGGCCGGGGCGTCGGGATGCCGGTGCGCCTGGGCCGCGATGCGGGCATGAAGGCCGGGGGCGTCGGCCGGAAGCGGTGCCGGCGGATGGGCGGGGTTGCGGGCGGGATCGTTCCAGCCGGCGACCAGCGCCGCCGTCTCCGCCTCGTCCATCAACGGCAGACGGCTGACCGGCAGCGCCGGATCGGCGACGATGCCGCGAAGCAGGGTCAGCCAGTGCCGCGCCATCCGCTCCACGCTCTCCGGCTCGAACAGGTCGAGACTGTAGGTGAAGAAGGCGCCGAGAGGACCGCTTCCACCCGGACCGGCCCGCTCGGTGGTGTGCAGGATCAGGTCGAACTGCGTCGCGAGTTGGAGATGCTCGACGGCCTCCACCCGCAGGCCCGGCAATCGGTCGAGGCCGTCCAGCCGCTGCCACTGATGGTCGTAGGCGGCCTGGAACAGCGGATGATGGGCAAGATCGCGCTGGGGTTGCAGTTCCTCGACCAGCCGGTCGAAGGGCAGATCCTGGTTGGCCTGGGCGTCGAGTGCCGCCTCGCCGACCCGGCGAAGCAGCAAGTCGAAGGCCGGATCGTCCGACAGGTCGGCGCACAGCACCGCCATGTTGACGAAGAAGCCGATCAGCCTTTCGCTGTCCACACTGCGCCTGTTGGCCAGCGTGCAGCCGACACGGATGTCGTCCTGGCCGGAATAGCGGTGCAGCAGAGCCGTGTAGCTGGCGAGCAGCAGGGTCGGCAGCGTCACCCCCATCCGCCGCGCCAGCCCACGCAAGGCCGTGGCGAGCCCGTCGTCGATGGCGCAATGGACAGCCGCCCCACGCTGGCTGCCACCGGCGGAACGCGGGCGCTCGGCGGGCAGGTCCAGCACCGGATGGCGGTCGCCCAGCCGGCCAGCCCAATAGGCGAGTTGGCGAGCGCCCTCACCCGACTCCAGCAGGTCGCGCTGCCAATGGGCGACGTCGGCATACTGGACGGTCAGCGCCGGCAGCTCGGGTGCCCTGCCGCCACAGCAGGCGGCATAGGCCTCGCCGAACTCGTCGAGCAGGACAGTCATCGACCAGCCGTCGGCAATGGCGTGATGCAGGCTGACCTGCAGATGATGATCGTCGTCGGCACAGGCGATCGATTGCACCCGCATCAGCGGGCCTTCCACCAGATCGAAGGGGGCGCGGACCTCCTCCTCCAGCAGGCGGCGCAACGCACCGTCGCGGCCGGCGTCGCCGGAAAGATCTGCGAAACGGACGGCGACGGGCAACGTCCCGGCGGGGCGGACCACCTGCACCGGCCGGCCGGCCTCCTCGCGGAAGACGGTGCGCAGACTTTCGTGGCGCCCGACCAGCAGGTCCACCGCCGCCTGGACGGCATCGCGGCGCAGCGGCCCGCGCAGCTGGACCCGCCCCGAAATGGTGTAGCCGCAGTCCCGCGGGTCGAGCTTCCAGTTGAACCACATGCGGGCCTGGGCCGCCGACGGTTCGGCGATGCGCTCCTCCCCACCCATACGGGGAGCCATCGTCCGGATCGTCGCGGGACCCGCCTCGGACAGCCGGGCGGCGAAGTCCGACAGGGTGGGATGACGGAACAGGTCGGCGACGTCGGCCGCCAGTCCGCACCGTTCGCGCAGCCGGGCGACCACCTGCACCACCGACACCGAATTGCCGCCCAGCGCGAAGAAATGGGCACCGGCATCGGTGACGGCGGTTCCCAGAACCTCCGACCAGACCATGGCGACCTCGCTCTCCCGTCCGGTCAGGCCGCGGGCGGCCCGCAGATTGACCGGGGTGTCCGTCGCCGCAACGGCGTCTCCCCGGCGCTGGACGTGGAAGACGGGCAGTTCGCCGGCGTCGAGCAGGGACCGGCAGGCGGAGCGCTGCAGCTTGCCGCTGGAGGTCTTGGGCAGGGCACCCGGCTCCAGCAGGGCGACCAGCACCGGCGCCTCCTGGCAGGCGTCGGCCACCGCGGCGACGATGGCGCCGCACAGCGCCTCCGGCGTCACCAGCTTCAGCACCGTCCGGCCGATCTCGGCGGCGATGCCGATCCCCTCACGGCCATTCTGTTCGACGGCGAAGGCGGCGACACGCCCCTTGCGGACGACCTCGACCTCCTCCTCGACGCTGCGCTCCAGATCCTGCGGATAGACGTTCTGGCCGCGCACGATCAGCATGTCCTTGAGACGGCCGGTGACGAACAGCTCGCCATCCTTCAGGAAACCCAGGTCGCCGGTGCGCAGCCAGACCGTGCCGTCGCGCTCGACGAAGCTGCGGGCCGTCGCCTCCGCGTTGCGCCAATAACCGTCGGCGATGCTGGGTCCGCCGGCCCAGATCTCGCCGACCGTCCCCTCGCCGACCTCCGAGCCGCCGGCCGGATCGACCAGCCGCACAGGATGATCGGGCTGCACATGGCCGCAGCCGGCCAGCACGGTCGCCGACGCGGCGTCACCCGGGGGCATGGCCCGGTTGGCGGCCAATGCCGGCCCGTCGAACGGCGCCAGGGTGATGTCCTGCCCGCGCCGGCCGCCGGTGACGAACAGCGTCGCCTCGGCCAGCCCGTAGCAGGCGAAGTAGGAGCGGCGGTCGAAACCCACCGGGGCGAAGCGCTCGGCGAAACGGGCCAGCGTGTCGGGACGGATCGGTTCTGAACCGGAGAAGGCAAGGCGCCAGGACCGCAGGTCCAGCCCATCCAGCGCCGTGTCGGCGATGCGCTCGCAGCACAGGCGGAAGGCGAAATCCGGCCCGCCGCTGATGGTGCCGCCATAGCGGCCGATCGCCTCCAGCCAGCGCCGCGGTCGTTCCAGGAAATAGCGCGGCGACATCAGCACGCAGGGAATGCCGGCGTGGATCGGTTGCAGCAGACCGCCGATCAGGCCCATGTCATGGAACAGCGGCAGCCAGCTGACGATGCAGTCGTCGGGCCCGATGCCGAAACCGCCGCGGATCAGCCGCTCGTTGGCGATCAGGTTGCCGTGGCTCACCCGCACCCCCTTGGGCGCGGAGGTCGAGCCGGAGGTGTATTGCAGGAAGGCGATATCGTCGCCGGACAGCGGCGGCATCGACCAGTCGCAGGCAAGCCCGCCGTCCACCCTGTCCACGGCCAGCAGTTCAGGCATCCGGTCGCCGCCCGCCATGGCCCGGCAAGCCTCCAGCAGCGTGTCGTACAGGATCGAATCCGTCAGGATGAAGCGCGGCTGCGCATCGGCAAGGATACCCTGGAGCCGGGCCAGATGCTGTGGCCTCACCGATTCCGGCGGATAGGCCGGCACGGCGATGACGCCGGCATACAGGCAGCCGAAGAAGGCCGCGACATAGTCCGGGCCGCTCGGCAGCAGCAGAACGGCGCGGTCGCCCAGCCCGGCCCGCGCGCGCAGGCGGACGGCGATGGCCCGGGCCCGCCGGTCGAGTTCCGCATAGCTGAGCGGATCGTCCGTCCCCTCGGCGATGAAGCGCAGGGCGATACCGCCGGGCATCTCTGCGGCCCGCCCGACCAGTGTGCCGACCAGCGTCTCGACCGGCATCTCGGCGGGCTTGCGCACGGCAGAGACCGTCGAAAGGGGGGCGGCATCGGAACGGTTGTCCATGGGGGATCACCTGTGCAGGCAGAAGGGCACGCCCCCGGCCAAGCCATGGGGCGGAACGGTCGATGGCTGTGATTGCGGGCCGGGCGGGGAATCGGTCCCGCCGGCGATGCCGCTAATCGGCGGAGTGGGGTTCGGCCATGGCGACCACGACCTTGCGCGGCCCGCTGAAGGGCGTGCGGGCATGGGCGGCCAGCATGTTGTCGAGCATCATCACGTCCCCGGTCTCCCACGGGAACAGCACCGTCTCGTCGGCCAGGACCGCGCGGATGGCGGCAAGGTCGGCCGGATCGATGGGACCGCCGTCGGCGTGGTAGACGTTGCGCGGCAAATCCTCCTCGTCGAGGATGTCGAGCAGCGCCGACCGCGCCTCCTCCGGAAGGTTGGAGACGTGGAAGAGATGGGCTTGGTTGAACCACACCGGCTCCCCGGTCACCGGATGGCGGGCGGTCGCCTGACAGATCTGGCGCGTGCGCAGTTCGCCATCCTCCTTCCAGTCGCAGAGGATGCCGTGGTCGCGGCAATAAGCCTCCACCGTCGCGCGGTCATCCGTGTTGAAGACCTTCTGCCACGGCACGTCCAGCCCGTTGCCGTAGTTGCGGACATACATCAGGCCGCGCCGTTCGAACCGCTCGCGGATGTCGGCGGGAATCCGGCGGTAGATCGCCCGGCTGTCGGCGATCGGTGTCTCGCCGCCGACCGGTGCCGCCTGGACGCAGCAGAACCAGATGCGCATCGGCCAGTCACGGGTGTAGGCCTGCTCGTTGTGCAGGGGAATGTGCTGGTCGGCCGGATATTCGGTGGAGGTGTAGACGCCCGACGTCACGTTGGTCCGCGGGGTCGAGCCGAACTCGTAGCTCAGCAGCGGATGGCCGAAGGCGGCGGCGAAGGCGCGGAAGCGCTCTACTGAGTTCGCTGCGGATTCCGCGGCCGGACCCAGCGCGAAGCCGCGGAAGAGGATGCCGGCACAGCGCGGCAGCCAGTCGCGCACCAGCGGCTCCACGGCGGCGAAGGCGTCGAGCAGATCCACCTGCGGATCGCGCGCCCTTACCAGCAACGGCAGGCCGCCGCGCGCATGGGGAAAGTCTTCGATCGTGAAACTAGGCTCGGCCATGGGACCCTCATGAATTCAGGCGGTCGCGGCGATGCCGCCGGGGCCGTCCGCAGGCCGGCCGAGGCATCCCGCCAGCCGGTCGAGGAGCGGACGCTCGTGGGCGCGCAGGAAGAAATGGTCGCCGTCGAACATCTCCAGGGTGAAGTTCCCCCGCGTCTCCACCGACCACGCCTGCAACCGGTCGGCGGCGATGTCGTCCTGCATGCCGCCGAACACCCGGATCGGGCAGTCCAGCGGCGACCGGCGACGGTAGGCGTAGCGGCCGCACAGCAGGAAGTCGGCGCGCAGGACCGGAAGGGCCATCTCCAGCAGGTCGCGGTTGCCGAACACCTCCTCGGCCGTGCCGCTGAGGCGGCGCATCTCGGCGACCAGCCCGTCATCGTCCAGCGGTTCGGCCCAACGCCCGTCCTCGCGCCGGCTGGGAGCGGCGGCGGCCGACGCGAACAGCGCCCGCGGTTCCCCCCGCCCCCGCCCGCGCAGGGCATGCGCCAGTTCGAAGGCGAGGAGACCGCCCAGGCTGTGTCCGAACAGGGCGAAGGGGCCCTGCGCCTGTGGAGCCAGCTCGTCCGCCAGTTCGGCGGCCAGCGCCGTCAGGTCGGTCCTGGGGGGTTCGTCCATCCGCCGGCCGCGGCCCGGCAACTCGACCGGCACCACCTCCAGCCAGGACGGCACGAGGCGTTTCCAGCGCGCATAGATCATCGCGCTGGCGCCGGAATAGGGAAGGCAGAACAGCCGCATCGCCGGCGGTGCCGCGCGACCGAGGACGGGGGCGGTCGCGGACGTCATCGCGCGGCGGCTTCGTCCATCTGGCGGCGCAGGCTGAGCGGCCGCATGTCGGTCCACACCTGCTCGACGTAGGCGAGGCAATCGGCCTTGGGACCGCTCTTGCCCGCCTCGCGCCAGCCGGCCGGAACCGCCTTGTAGTCCGGCCAGATGGAATATTGTTCCTCGTGGTTGACCAGCACCTTGAAGGTGATGTCCTCGCGGTCGAACGCCATCGCAATCCTCGTTCACTGTCGGGAGTGGGGCGGCATGCCGGTCCGGCCGCTCATACGGTCCGCGCCCGGCGCCCTCCTGCCCTAATGGACGAAGCAGCGCGGCGAATCGTTAGGAGGATTTTGCGATTCCCTCGCAACAATCCCCTCGCAACAACCGATGCGAGGGGTGCTGCGACGGTCAACGGACCAGCCCGACGGGCTCCCCGGACTCCGGATGGGGGATCACCGCCATCGGCAGGCCGTAGATGGCGCCCAGCCGGGCAGAGGTCATGATCTCGGCCGGCGTGCCGCGGTCGATCAGCCGCCCGCCGTGCAGAGCGACGATGTCGTCGCAGAAACGTGCGGCCATATTCACGTCGTGCAGCACCGCGATCACCCCGATGCCGCGCTCCCGCGACAGCCGGCGGACCAGCGCCAGCACCTCCACCTGATGGGCGACGTCGAGCGCCGAGATCGGCTCGTCCAGCAGCAGGCACCCGGCATCCTGCGCGATCAGCATGGCCAGCCAAACCCGCTGCCGCTCGCCGCCCGACAGGCTGTCCACCAGACGGTCCGCGAACCGCACGGTATCGGTCAGCACCAGCGCCTCCTCCACCTTGCGGGCATCCTCCGCCCGGAAGGCGCCAAGAGCGCCATGCCAGGGATAGCGGCCGAGCGCCACCAGCTCCCGCACCAGCAGCCCGGAGGCCGGCGGCATGTGCTGCGGCAGGTACCCGATCCGGCGCGCGAGCGCTCGCTGTTTCCAGCGCTCCAGAGGCTGGCCGTCGAACAGCACCCGCCCGCCGCTGGGGTGTTGCTGACGGGCGAGGATCTTCAGCAGGGTCGATTTGCCGGAGCCGTTGTGGCCGATCAGTGCGGTCACCCGGCGGGGAAGCAGGTCGCAGGACGGCAGGTCGAGCAGGAGGCGGCCGGGCAAGGCGAAGCTCACCCCTTCGAGACGGAACATCGGCGCTGTCGGGGGCGCAGATGGGGGCGCTGTCGGGGACGCAGTTGAAGACGTCATGCGGAAGTCCTGCGGTCTGATGAGGCGGCCGGCGGGGTGCGTCGCCAGTAGGCGACGGTCAGCAGGCGGTCGCGGTCGATGCCGCATCCACGCAGATGATCGCGCAGAAGGGCGAGATCGTCGAACTCGCAGGCCACCCAGGCGAACGGCGCGGCCGGGTCGGACGGCAATGTCAGGGCGCGCACCGCCTCGACCAGCGGCCCCGCAATCCCGGCATCCCGGCGGTGCAGCCAATGGACGGAGACACCGGTGGGCGCCTGAAGCGGCAGTTCGTCCGCCGCGTCCTCCACCTCGATCAGGGCGATGCCGCGGGCGTCGGCCGGCAGTTCCTCCAGGATGCGGGCGATGGCGGGAAGTGCCGTTTCGTCGCCGGCCAGCAGGTACCAGGACGCCGGACGGATGCCGAGCCCGCAGGGACCGGACATGCCGCAGAGGTCGCCGGGCCGGGCCCGCCGGGCGAAGTCGGCACCGGGAGCGCCGCCGGGAGCGCCATCGGGAGCGCCACCGGGGTGCCCACCATCGGACTGCGTATCGTCCGCATGAAGAACGAAATCGATGTCCAGTTCGCCGGCAGCGGCATCGATGCGCCGCAGGGTGTAGTAGCGGACCGCCGGGCGCCGGTCCGGCTCGGGCCAGAGCGGCCGTCCGTCGGGGCCGGGGCGCGGCCAGGACGGCGTCTCCAATCCGGCCGGCGGCAGATAGAGCCGGACGTGCAGGTTGTCCGCCGTGGCGAAGCGGCCAAGGTCACGGCCACGGAAGGTGACGCGACGCAGGCGCGGCGTCAGGTCCCGAACGGCGACGACACGGATCTCGCGGAAATCGGCGAAGAGCGGTCCGGTCTCCACATCGCCGGTCCAGACGATGGCGACATCCTCGCCCAGCAGACCGACCAGCTGTTCGCCGACGGAAGCGCGCAGCCGCTCCAGAAGGCCGCGGTCGTCCGCCTCCGCCCGCAGATGCAGGGCGTCGGCCCCGACGGTCAGAGCCAGCCGCCCGAACGCGCCGCTCGCCGCCAGCCTGTCGCCCTCGCGGACGAAGGACAGGCCATAGGGCTCGGCGGCGGCGACCAGCCGGTCCGCGGCAGCGGAGGGGCGGTCGTGAGGAATCGCGGTATCGCAGGAGAAGCGGGGCATCAGCGCCGTCCCAGCAGCCAGAGAAGGAAGGGTCCGCCGATCACCGAGGCGAGCAGCCCGGCCGGCACCTGATAGGGAAAGATCACGCTGCGGCCGAGCCAGTCGGCCATCAGCATGATCAGGCCGCCGAGCATGGCGGAACCGGCGAGATGGGCCGCCGCCCGCTGCAGGCCGAGCATGCGGGCCAGATGCGGCCCCATCAGCCCGACGAAGCTCAGCGGACCGACGATCAGCGTGGCCGCCGCGGTCAGCAGGGCCGAAAGGCTGAACAGCGCGATCCGGCTGAGCGATGGGCTGACCCCCAGCGCGGCGGCCACCCCGCCGCCGAGCGGCAGCAGATCGAGCCAGCGGGCGACGAAGGGAATGGCGCCGATGGCGAGCAGCGCCAGCAGAACCGCCACCAGCCCGTCGGTCCACCCCACCATGTAGGTCGAACCGGACAACCAGGTGACGAGCGTTTGCAGGCGTGGATCCTGCCCTGCCATCAGGACGGCGACGACGATGCCGGAGATGGAACTGGTGGCGATTCCGGCCAGCAGCAACCGGTCGGGCGAGAAGCCGTCCTTGCGGCCGAGCGCCAGCATCGCCGCCAGCACCGCGACCGCCCCCGCCCCGCCGGCCGCGATCTGCGCGCCACGCTCCGGCGCATCCGCCGAGAACATCAGCACGATCACACCGAGGATCGCGCCGGAAGACACGCCGAGGATTTCCGGCGCCGCCAGCGGATTGCCGGTCATCCGCTGCAGCATGGCACCCGCGACTGCAAGCATGGCCCCGCCGGACAGCGCCGCCAGCGCCCGTGGCAGCCGCCAGGGCTCCAGCGCGGCAAGATCGCCACCGGAACTCCAGCCCCAGCCATCCGGACCGGGACCCAAGGCGACCGCCATCCACAGGGCCAGGGGCAGCAGCAGGGCAGCGCCGGCAAGCACCAGGGCGGGCCGGGAGGCGCGCGGCGGCTGGGCGGCGGCGGACATGACCGGCGGTGCCGAGGTCCGCAGCCGCGGCAGAAGCCACAGCAGCATCGGCACGCCCAGGACCGCGGTGACGGCGCCGGTCGGCAATTCGCGGTAAGTGATCGGCGCCATCAGCACCAGGGCGTCGGTCGCCCACAGCAGGGCGGCACCGCACAGCGGCGCCCACAGCATCCGCTGCCCCAGCCGGCGGGCGCCGGCCATGCCGACGATGGTCGGGGCGGCCAGCCCGACGAAGCTGACCACGCCGACGGCGGCGACCGTGAGGGCAGCCAGCATCACCGCGATCAGCAATCCGGCCAGACGGGCGCCCACAACCGACAGCCCCAGGCTGCGCGCCCCGCCCTCCCCCAGGCCGAGCAGGACCAGCGGGCGCAGGACCAGCGCCGCGGCGACGGCCAGTACCGCCAGCCGGGGCGCCAGGAAGGCGGCCATGCCCCAATCCTGCTGGTCGAGGAAGCCAGCGCCCCACAGGAAGAGGCCGATCAGCAGGTCGTGGTTGAACAGCACCATCACGCCGCTGACCGATCCGGCATAGAGGCTGAGGACGAGGCCGGCCAGCACGACGGTGACCGGCGACAGCCCCTTGCGCCAGGACAGCGCCAGCAGCGCCACCGCCGACAGTCCGGCACCGGCCAGCGCGACCCATTCCCGGCCCAGCGCCAGCGCGTCCGGCAGCCACAGGGTAGCGACGGCGAGCGACAGGTGCGCGCCGGCGGAAATGCCGAGAGTGGCGGGTTCGGCCAGCGGGTTGCGCAGAACCTGCTGCAGGATGGTGCCGGCAAGCCCCAGCGCCGCCCCGATCAGCAGGGCGACCGCGAAGCGCGGGAACAGGACATAGTGGGCGGCAAGCTGGTCGAGGCGCGCCGGATCGGGATCGACGAGCGCCCTCCACCACAGCTCCGGCGGCAGTTGCCGGCCGAGCACCAGAAAGGATGCCAGCCCGGCCAGCAGGAACAGGCCGGTCACCGGCCAGGCGGGACCGAACCGGCGGGACGGGGTCGGGATCGCGGTGTCAGCCATGGCGCTGCGGAAGCCTTTCGCCGAGCAGACGGACGAAACGCTCCGCCGTCGGGACGCCGCCATAGAACAGGATGGGCGGCAGGATGGTGACCCGGCCTTCGCGCAGGAAGGGCAGCCCGGCGAACAGCGGCAGGTCAGCCAGCGCCTCCAGCGCCCGCTTTCCCTCGCTGCCGATGTTGACCAGTTCGGCATCGGGACGGCCGGTTAGACGGTCCATGGTCACGGTGGCGTGGCCATAGGGGCCGCTGGGACCGGTCCAGGCATTTTCGATCTCCAACCGGTCGAGGAGATCCTGATACAGGCTGTTGCGCCCATGGATGAGGACGCGGCGCCCGTCGAGGACGCTGAGAACATAGAGAGGGCGCAAGGGCACGCCGGACAGGCGCGCCCGCGCCTCGTCCAGCGCCCGCTCGAACCGCGCGACCGCAAGCTCCGCCGCCTCCGACACACCCAGTTTGCCGGCCAACCGGCGCAGGGAGGCGATGGCGAAGGCGAGCTGACCGTTCCGCCCCCCGTCCTCCCCCGATCCCGTGTCGAAGGACTGATAGAGGGTCAGCGGCGCGATCCGCTCCAGCCGGCCGCGCACCGCCGACAGCATGCCATCGGTGACGAAGCGTGCCGGCGCCAGCCGGTCGAGCAGTTCCAGGTTCGGCTCCGCCCTGGCACCGATGTCCGGAACGCTCCCCGGCACCGCCGGCTCGATCACGGAGCGGCGGTAGCGGTCGATCTCGGGCAGCCCGCACGGAACGATGCCCAGGGACAGCAGCGCCTGCGCACTCGTCCAATCGAGCGCGCAGACCCCGCCGTCCGCCCTCGGCTCCGCCGACCGCGCACCGCCGGCCAGAAGGCCGAGCGGCAGCGCGGCGGCGGCATGGAGGAACCGGCGCCGGTCGACGGCGCCGGTCATCTCGGGCATCGGCGGCAACGGTCCCGCCTTACCAGCTGTACTTCAGCGTCGCCAGGACCTGGCGGCGGTTGCCGTACAGCACCGTGTTGTCGTAGAAGCCCGCCGAATAATACTTCTTGTCGGTCAGGTTGCTGACGTTGAGCGCCACGCTGGCCCCCTGCAGTTCGGACCGCAGGGCACCCAGGTCGTAGCGGACGGCGGCGTCGGCCAGCGTGTAGTCCGGGATGGTCTCGGTGTTGCCGGCATTCTTGGACGAGCCGACATAGCGCGCACCCACCCCGAAGCCGAGGCCGGTGAGCGGACCGGACTTGAAGGTGTAGTCGCCCCAGGCCGAGGCCATGTGGCGCGGAATCCCCTTCGGACGCAGCCCGACCGAGCTGGCGCTGGAACCGACGGCCGGATTGTCCTTGGTGATCTCGGCATCGACGAAGGCGTAGGAGGCGATCAGGCTGAGCTCCTCCGTCAACTCCATCTTGCCTTCCAGCTCGATGCCGCGGCTGCGAATTTCGCCGTCCTGCACCGCGAAGCCGCTGTAGACCGGGTCGTTGGTGACCACGTTCTGCTGCGTGATGTGGTAGAGCGACGCCGAGATGAAGCTGTTCCAGCCGTTCGGCTGGTACTTCACGCCAACCTCGTACTGGGTGCCGGTCGTTGGCTTGAAGGTGCCGCCGCCGCGCTGCGGCGCGTAGGTGCCGGTGGTCGGCTGGAAGGAGGTCGCATAGCTGGCATAGGGCGCGATGCCATTGTCGAAGACATAGCCCAGGCCGACACGGCCGGTGAAATGATGGTCGCGCGCGGTCTGGGAGCTGCTGGACAGGTTGTCCGTCTCCTTGTCGACCACCCAATCCTGACGGCCGCTGAGGGTCAGGATCCAGTTGTCGTAGCGCAGCTGGTCCTGGAGGTAGGCGCCGATCTGGGTCAGGTTGCTCTTGCCGTCCACCCAGGGGTTTCCATAGAGGAAATCGGTCCCCGGATAGCTCGGGTTGAGAACGTCGATCACCAGCTCGTTCAGCGAGTTGCGCCGCGTCTCCCGCCCGATGTAGTAGCCGTAGTCGACACCGGCCAGGATGGTGTGCGACACCGCGCCGGTCTGCACCTTGCCCTGGACGTTGCTGTCGAGCAGGTAGGTCTCGGTCGTCTTCGGACGGTCCTGCACCCCGACCGGATAATCGCGCCCATTCACCAGTTCCACCGGCCAGGCGGTGCTGAAGGCGCTGACGAAGTTGACCTTCGAATGCATGTAGCGGGCATTCTGGTGGAAGGTCCAGTTCGGGCTGATCTCATGCTCCAGCTCGTAACCGACGGTGGTGTTCTGCACCTTCCAGTCGGAATAGCCGGGAATGCCGAAGAAGAGATCGGTGCCGATCTGGCCCATCGCATCGCGGGGAATGCTCTGTTCCGCCCCGCTCATCTTCAGCTTCTGATAGCTGGCGAGCAGGGTCATCTTGGTCTTGTCGGTCGGCTTGAAGGTCACCGCCGGCGCGATGTAGAAGCGGTCGTCGGGCGCATGGTCGACCTGGGTGTCGGACAGGCGGCCGAGGCCGGTCAGGCGGTACAGGACCTTGCCGTCGCCATCCACCGGCCCGCCGAAATCGAAGGCGGCCTGACGGCGGTCATAGCTGCCGGTTTGCAGTTCGATCTCGTGCAGCGGCTTGTCGGTCGGCCGCTTGGTGGTGAGATTCACCACGCCGCCGGGCGAGGTCTGGCCGAACAGGACCGACGACGGGCCCTTCACGACGTCCACGCGCTCCAGCCCGTAGGGCTCGAAATTGGTGTCGTAGTTGTTGAAGCCGGCACGCAGGCCGTCGCGGTAGATGCCGAACAGGTTGAAATCGCGGAAGCCGCGCATCGAGAAATCAGGGGCGCCGGGTCCGCCCGGATAATCGACCACGGCGATGCCGGGCGAGTATGCGACCGCGCCCGCGAAATCCTGCACCGCGCGCTGGTCCAGCTCCTTGCGGGTCACGACAGAGATCGTCTGGGGGATTTCGACCAGCGGCGTCTCGACCTTGGTGCCGACGGCGCTGCGGGTGGCGACATAGCCCTCCGTGCCACCGACGACTCCCTGAACGGAAATCGGGTCGAGAACAATGCCGGCGCCGGTGGCGGCCTCTCCGCTGGTGGCCTGCCCGCTGCCCTGGCCGGCCTGGCCGCCGTTCGTCGCCTGCTGCGCCAGACCGGCCGGCTGGTTCGCCAGCAGCGCCAGACCGGCCATCGTCGTCGCCAGCAGGAAGGATTTCAAACGCCCGTGCTTGCCCGTCGCCAGACGACCGGCCGATCCGGCCGCGCCAACCTCACTCTCCATCACAGTTCCCCCAACTGAAGCTCTATCCGACGGGTTCCGCTCTCTCGCGAAATCCGTCTCCCGGCTCTAAGACGAAGGGGGTAGGCGAATATTAAGGGGAATCTTTCATACGTACGAATTTTCGTGCGCGGCGGCCGTCGTCGACCGCTCCGACAGGCCGGGGCAGCGGTCAAAGAAGTCACGGCGGTCGAGCACCATCAGCGCCGCGCGCTTGTGCGGGAAGTCGAACTCCCGTTCGCGCAGGAACCCCAGGGACTGCATGTGCCCGATCATGCGGGCGTTGTCGGCCCGCGGCTCCGACACCACGCGGCCGGTGCGGGCATCGTCCAGGAACATCCAGTGCACCAGCGCCGAAAGCCACGAACGGACCTTGTGCGGTCCGCGGTGATGCTCCTCCCCCACCAGCATGTGGATGCCACGGTCATGGTCGCCCGGCGCACAGAAGGGGGCTATGCGGTCCTCCTTCGCCCAATAGGCCTCGAAATAGGCGAAGGGTTCATCGTCGAAGCAGCCGATCAGCGTCTGGACATGCGGGTCCGCCGCCAGCCCCTCCAGATATGCGCGGTGTCGCAGGAGGTCGCCGCCCTCCTGCCAGAAGGCGAGGACCCGGGGGTTGTTCTGCCAACGGTTGAAGCGCTCCAGATCGGCGTCGATGTCGAGGCTGCGCAGCGAAATCCAGAGGCCGAGCGCCGGATCGAACCGGCGGTACAACTCCCCCGCCGGCTTCGGCGGCCGGTGGAGTTGCACCCCATCCCCCTGCGCAATGGCCGGATAGCCGGTCGTGCCCGGATGGCGCAGCCAGGGGCCGGGCAGTTGCCAGAAGGCGTCGCGCCGGCTGATGGCGCCACCTCCGCCATCGGCGAGCAGCAGGCCGGATCGCAGCGATGCCGGGTCGGGCTCGATGCCACGCCAGACAAGACGGCGGCAGGCCGGGTCGCCGGTGAACAGCCAGCAGGCCGCCGCCCAGGCGGCATCCACTGGAAGCGGAGCGGAACGTTCGCCGACGAGGTCGGGCGCAAGGACGAAGCCGCCCTCGATCGGCTCGCAGGCGACCGATAGCAGCGGACTGCCGTCGATGGACAGGCGCAGACCGCCGGATCCGGTTTCGGCGGTCAGCCGGCGGCCATTGGGTAAAGGCAGGGTATGGGATGATGTCATGGTGGCGGATTCCAGTTCTTGGCGCCCGCTGCCGCCGTCCCTTCATCGGGCGAGGGCGAGCAGCCGGTCGCGGGTCGCCCCGAAGCACAGATAGACGGCGGCGCTGGTGTGGACTGACACTCCATCCAGCTCGGCCGGGATGCGGTCATCCATGTCCAGGACCTCGACAGCCGCCCCGCGGCCGGTGAAGAGCCGTTTGGCGGCGAGGGTGTTGGCGAAGGGCACCACGGCATCCCGCCCGGCTCCGCACAGGACCATCGGCGCGCGCGGTGTCCAGTCCAGCAGGTCGTTGCCGGCGAGGGCGCGGCGGAACGGCGCCTGCGGATCGTCGAAGGAGCGTGTGAAGCCGTCCTGGCGAAGCCGCGCGATCTCCGGTCCCGGCGGCAGCACTCCCTGCCGGAGCACATCGAAGATGTCGAGGCGGCCCGGCATGACTCCCTCGACCGTGGCGTCGAAGGGCGACCGGAACACGTCGGCGGGCGAGGCATAGATGTTGCCGTAGACGCGCTGCATCGCCATCACGGCATAGGCGAACAGCGCCGTTGCCAGACCGTTCGGCCCCGCCGGCCCGGTCGCCGACCAGCCGTCGATGAAGGTTTGCTCCAGCGCATAGGGACCGGACATCGGTGCCGTTCCGGCAAGGTGGAACTCGCCGGCATGGTCGCGCTCGATGGTGCGCTGGGCCGCCATCGACGCATGCCCGCCCTGGGAATAGCCGGCCAGCAGCACCTTCCCGGACAGCGGAATCCGCGCCTCCCTCGCCACGCTGCGCGCGGCGCGCAGTGCATCGACGATGGCGGATGCCTCGCTCTCCGCATGCAGGTAGGGATGGAACGGATAGTCCGAGCGGCCGAGCCCGAGATAGTCCGTGGCGGCGACCGCGACGCCGCGGGCGGCGTAGAAGGTCAGCAGCGGGCTGTCGCCCGCCGCCAGCGTGTCGTCGGCCTGACTGGCGTCCCGTCGCGTCTGGGTGCCCTGTGCCCAGCCCAGCAAGTCATGCGGCTCGCCGCAATCCGGACCGCCGGGCAACAGCAGCATGGCCGAGGCGGTCGCCGGTTCGCCATGCACCCCGATGGTGGCATAGGTCACCCGCGACAGGGTGACGTCGCAGCGCGGCCGGCCGATGAAGCCGGCGTGCGATCCGAGCCCGGCCTCGATCGCATCCCGCCGGTAGGTCGCCAGCGTCGCCACCTCAAGCACCGAGCCCCGTGCGGAGGCATGGACAGCCAGATCGGAGGCCTTCGCCGCGGCATCGTCCGCCGCGGCGGCTGCCGACCCGGCCGCACAGACGGCGGACAGGATGCACAGCAGCCACAGCCCGGCGCACCCGCCCCGCATCGTCGCGCCCATCAGCGGTTCAACGCGCCGGCAACCAGCCCGGTCGGCCCCGACTGACGCCGGGACCGGCCGTCGGCCGGCGCCAGATCGCGGTAGAGGGCGGCGGCGATCTCCGCCGCCCGGACCGGCAGGACCGACAGCAGCGTGTCGCTCAGCCCATGGGTCTCCTCGCAGAAGCCCTGGATGAAGATCGGTGCCGTCAGCTTGGGGTCGGTATTGACGCGATAGTCGCGGTCGACCCGCAGGTCGCCCGTCAGGTCGCCCAGCGGCTCCAGCAGCCGACGGTGGGAGTTGCGCTCGTACCCGGTCGCCAGGACCACCGCGTCATAGCGGATTTCCTCCATGACACCGTTGGACAGGTCGCGCAGGGTGAGCGCGATGCCGGCTCCGTCGGACGCGACCGCCTCGATCTGCCGCCGGCACAGGAAGCCGTGGCGCTGCACGCCGGACACCTTCTGGCGGTAGAGGATGCCGTAGATGCGGTCGATCAGCTCGGCATCGACCACCGAATAGTTGGTGTTGTGGTAGTCGCGGATCAGCTGCGCCCGTTCGTCCTCCGGCAGGTTGAACATCACATCGGTGTAGGCCGGCGCGAAGATCTCGTTGACGAAGGGCGTGTCGTCGGCCGGACGCAGGACCGCCGAGCGCAGGATCATGTCGGCCCGCACCGACGGGAAGCTGTCGTTGAGGTCGATGAAGGCCTCGGCGGCACTCTGCCCGCCACCGACCAGGGCGATCCGCATCGGCGTTCCGGCGACGCAGGGCTGGGTGGCGATCCGCTGCACATAGTCGGCATGGTGGAACACACGGGGATCGTCCTTCAGCCCGGCGAACAGCGCCGGGATGCGTGGCGTTCCGCCGGTGCCGACCACCAGCGAGCGGGTCCGGCGCACGCGTTCGATACCGTCGGGGCCGCGGGTGACGACATCCAGCATGCTGATGACGCCGGACCTGTCGACGACCGGTTCGACGCGCACCACCTCCGTGCCGTAGCGGCAGGCATCGGAGAAGTGGGACGCCACCCAGCAGAGATAGTCGTTGAACTCCATCCGGCAGGGATAGAAGGTGCCGATGTTGATGAAATCGATCAGCCGTTCCTTGCGGTGCAGATAGTTCACGAAGCTGTAGGGGCTCTGCGGATTGCGCAGGGTCACCAGATCCTTGAGGAAGGAGATCTGCAGATCGCTCTGCTGGACCAGCGTGCCGCCATGCCAGCTGTAGGAGGCCTGCCGGTCGAAATAGGCCGCGTCCAGCGCCCGTCCGGAACGCTCCGCCTGTTCTTCGAGGGCGATCGCCAGCCCGATGTTGGAAGGCCCGAACCCGATCCCGGCAAGGTCCAGGGGCTTTTCGGAGAGGCTGAACTGAGTCATGGAATTGTCGTCCCCTGTTTGAGAATCCCAAAAACGCCGCCACGGCTGCCGGACGCATGGGCCGGTCCTGCTCCTGCCCGTGCCGGTCGTGCCGGTCGATGGCGTGGCGGGGCTCCAGCCGGATGCCGACCGACATCAGCCGACCGCCGCCTCCTTCCGGATTCTTGAAAGACGACGAACGCACCCCGCTGAAATTTAGGCCCTTTCGCATCCGAGCCGCTTTGCTGCACAAATCGCCATGGTGGCAGCGTCCACCCTGGGGGGCCGCAGTTCCGGGAAACCCGGCGCAGTTCGCCCGCCGCTGGCTCAGTGCCGAACTGGCGGCGTCGGCTTTGGCGGAGACCGGAACCAGAGCCAAGCTTATTGCGGCCGCCAAGCTGTCCGGGAAACAGGGACCAGCTCAGCCGACGCTCTTCACAAAGCCATCCATAAAGCCGTCGAAAACCTCAATGACGAACGCATGCCCATTCCGTTGGACGAGCTGCAAGCTCGCTGTGGACATCGCCGCCAGCTGGCCCTGATCCCGCGACAACACTCCAAGCCCCCATCACCTGGGTGTGCGGGCTCGGCCGACTGGTCGCGCCCGCAACCTTTATACATCTCGTCGGACTGCGAATAGATGTGCGAGTTGGCAGCGGAATAGGTGAGCTTTGTACCCTTCAGGCAATAGTGCTCGCACCACTTCCCAAACGGGAACTGACCTGAGTGCAATGTCTTCCACAACAAACCATCCACCGATTTTCAGGCGATCAAGTGCAAATAGCATTGTTGTGATGTTGGCGGACGGGCTATGCAACCCATCGTCAATGATAAGGTCGAAGAGGCGATCAGCAACGATGGTTCCCAATGCTGCGAAGGAGCTGGGATCAGTCTGATCGACAAAGAATGTTTTGATACGCTCCTCTTCAAAGAGGATCCGCTTGTCAATGTCTGCGCCATAAATCTGCGCGTTGGGGAGAAAGTCGCGGAACGCCCGGAGTGAAGCGCCGGGCCGTCCCGCTTGCCCCATGTGTGACACGACATCGACGTTGTTCGTGCCCAGACCGATTTCAAGCAGTGCGGTAACTGCTTCCGGGTTCCGTAGAATGTGCCCGTACACATGATGGTAGTTATGAGCGCGCGCCTTGTCGCTGCCGTAGAAGTCGAAGAGCGGTTTCAGCTTGTCAGCCGAAGAACCTTCAACACTCAGGGATGTGATTTCTTCTACATCTGCATTAAGCAAATCGACGTTGTCGTCCAGCCCTTTTCGCCTTGCCAACTGTGCGAGAAGAGGAAACATCAGCCCCGCTCCTTGCGCAGCCAGTCCCGCCAGTGAGCGAGGGTCACCGGCGGACGAAGGTGCATAAAGCGGCAGAAGGTCATTGATATCCGTCGCCGCAGCTTGCAGGGCAGCGTCCCGCTGATTTGCGCGGTGTCCAATGGCATCCAAATCTTTGCTTACGATGCCGCTTTGTCGCGCCTGCTCAATAAGTTCACAGACCTCTCCGTCGCGCCCTGCAGCCAACAAGCCATTGGCATATGAAAGCCAATAACGCAGTTCTGCAGGGTCGGCTGCCAGAGCGGCCTTTAGGTGAGGAAGCCCATAGCTAGGTTTGCCCAATTGGACTGCCATCGTGCCAAGATTGTGGTTGGCAGCGGAGTTATTGGGAGAGGCCTGGAGGACTAAGCGGTATAGACGCTCTGCTTCCAAAAGCCGTCCCGTACGATGATGCGTGGCAGCTTGGGTTACAGCTTCCTTGATTTGATCAGGCGTTTCGAACATCGCGCTACCTCAGAGTGTGTGACCAACGCTTACCAGAGCCTAATCGTTAGTTCCACCTTCCGGTACGCTGCCCCTGCATTGGGAGCGATAACCGCAATCCGGTGCCCGTGTGGCACCTTTTTCATGTCTGGAGTCCTAACAGGTCGCGGAAAAACTGAGCTGGTCCCTGTTTCCCGGACAGTCGGATAAGCTTGGTTCGGCACGAGGAAGGACGGACCCGATGACGGGGAAACGGAAGCGGTATTCTGCGGAGTTCAAGGCGAAGGTGGCGCTGGAGGCGATCCGGGGCGAGTTGACGGTGTCGCAACTGGTGGCCAAGCACGGCGTGCATCAGACGCTGATCAACGCTTGGAAGAAGCAGGCGATGGATGGAATGGCTGGTGTGTTCTCCGGCAAAGCGGAAGCCGCCGGAACCAGCCATCAGGGAGAGGTGGAAAACTTCAACGCCGATCAGGGCAGCCAGTTCACCAGCCCGCGCTTCACCGGCCTCTTGACCGCTGCCGGCATCCGGGTATCGATGGACGGGCGCGGCCGGTGGATGGATACCGTCTTCATCGAACGGCTGCGGCGATCGATGAAATACGAGTGCGTCTATCTCCACGCCTTCGAGACCGGCAGCGAGGCCAGGGTCGGGATCGGCCGCTGGATCGATTACTACAACGCCGACCGCCCACACTCCGCGCTCGCCGGCAGAACCCCGGCAGAGGCCTGCGAGGGCACACCGAACCAGATCGGATTGGCGGCATAACAGGAACCAGAGCCAAGCTTATTTCAGCCGCAAATCTGTCCGGGAAACGGGGACCAGCTCAATCAGCCCGCCAGCGGGCGACCACATCGGCTATCGGGCTTCAGTGCCGGCGCGACGAAAACGCGCCGCGCGCGCCATCCTGCGGCGGGAAAGGCCGATCTTGATGCCGATCAGCGCGGGGGCGGCGATGACGAAGAGCAGGGCGACGGCGTTGAACGCCGTGTCGAAGGCGATCACCGTGGACTGACCCGTCACGGACCGGCCCAGAAGGGTCGTTGCGGCCCGGCTCGCCGTCGCCGCCTCCAGCCCCTTCGCCGTCAGCGCGGCTGCGGTGGTCGTCAGCCGCTCGATGAACATGGGGACTCCTGCGGTGACGTGGGTACCGAGGACCGCGGCGTTGGCCGCGACGTCATGGTCGATCAGAGTCTGGAGCGCCGCGACTCCCATCAGACCACCAAGCTGGCGCCCCATGTTGAAGAGGCCAATTCCGGCCGCCAAATTCCAGCGGTCGAGGGTGCCGAAAGCGATCAGGGTGATTGACAGGAACAGCAGGCCAAGGCCCAGGCCGCGCAGCAGGATCGTCGCCATCATATCGCCGGCGCCGCTCTCGGCGGTCGAACCTGACAGCATCCACATGGCGGCCATGATCGCCAGGATGCCGAAGGGCACCGTCGCGAACGGGGGGACGCGGCGGACCTGAATCAGAAAAGCGGCCATCAGGAGCGAGCCGACGAAAAGCGCGCCGCTCGGCAACAGGAGCAGACCGGCCTCGGTGGGGGTGAAGGCGAGAACGGACAGGACAAAAGATGGAATCAGGAACCCGCTTCCGAACAGGGCGGCTCCGGCGACGAAGCTGACGATGAAGGCGAAGGAAAAGGCGTCCGATGCGAAGGGGGAGACATTGAGCAGCCCCCGGCCTTTCATCGACGCTTGCTGGGCCAGAAAGACTAGCAGGGCGGCTGCACCGGTCACTGCCAGCCACAGGATGCAGGGCTCCTCGAACCAGTCCCACCGGCTGCCCTGGCTGAGGATGCAGGTGACGCAGAAGAACGCGACGGCGATCAGGGCGAAGCCGAACCCATCAAAGGGACGGGGCGCGGCCGCGGCGGGCATCGGCCCGTCGGCGATCAGCAGAAGTCCCGCGGCCGCCATGGCCAGCGGAACGACGCTGAAGAAGACCCAGCTCCAGGATTGGCTGTCGAGCAGCCACCCCTGGAAGGCGGGGGCGATGGTCGCGGGAGCAACGACGGCTCCCATGGCGAACAGGGCTTGAAGGACCGGCTGACGGGACCGGGGGCAGGCGAGAAATAGGATCGCCTGTGCCCCGACGAGCAGGGTGCCGCCGGCGAAGCCCTGGATGGTGCGAAGGGCGACCAGCAGGTCCAACCGGTCGGTCAGGGCAGCGATGCCGCAGGCCATGCCCATGACCAGGGTCGAAGCAACGACCACGCCGCGCGGAGGGACGCGGGTCATCAGCCAGGGGGCGGCCATGAAGCCGATGAGCTTGAGCGTGGTGTATCCGATGTCCAGCCAGGCGAACTCGTCGGGGGTCGCATGCGTGTCGCCCATGATGTCACCACGCCCGAGCGACAGGACGGTGCCGGCGACCGCCTCCGTCAGTGTGGCCAGCAGGATGCCGGCGACGAGGAGGATTTCGGCCGCAACCCCGTCGCGGACCGGCGTGGCGGTGGGAGCGGCGGTGGGGGCAGCGGTAGGAGTTGCAGTCATCGGTCGCCTCCCTGGACGACTCCCCGGGCGATCTCGACACGCGCCGACAGGCCGGGCACCAGGCGGCCGGGCAACGGGTTGCCGACAAGGCGGATCTTCACCGGCACGCGCTGGACGACGCGAACGAAGTTCCCCGTCGCGTTGTCCGCGGGCAGCAGGCTGAAGGCGGACCCGCTGCCGGGCGCAAGGCTGTCGACCACGCCGTCGAGCGCCCCGTCCGGATAGCCGTCGACGGTGACGCGGGCGCGCTGCCCCGGCCGGATGTGTTCGAGCTGGGTTTCCTTGTAGTTCGCCACCACCCACACATCGTCGACCGGAACGATGTCGAGCAGGGAGGCGCCCGGCGCGACGAGGCGGCCGACACGAACCTGGCGGTTGCCGATGACGCCGCCGACCGGCGCGCGCACCACGGTGCTGTCGAGATCGATCCGGGCGAGGTCACGCGCGGCCTCGGCCTGCCCCACGGCGGCGACGGCGGCATCGCGCTGCGCCGCAAGCACGGCGAGGCGCTGCTGCTGGGCCTCGACCGTCGCCGTGGCGGCCGACACGCCCGCCTCGGCTTTCAAGCGCGCTGCGTCGCTTTCATCGAGGTTGGCTTGGCTGACGGCGTTGCCGCGGATCAATTCGCGGCGGCGGTCGTAGGCCTTGGCCGCGAGAGTCATCTCGGCCATGGCCGACCGTCTCTGGGCTTCGGCCTGCCGGATCAGGACGTGCTGAAGCCGGGTCTCCGCATCGACGTCGGCAAGCCTGGCCCGGGCGGCGTCACGGTTGGCCACCGCCTGGGCAAGCCGCGCGCGGTAATCGTGGTCATCGATCCGGAACAGGACGTCGCCGGCCATGACGGTCTGGTTGTCCTCGACCTCGACGGTCATGACATAGCCGGAAACCTTGGGGGCGAGCGAGGTCACGTCGCCGCGGACATAGGCGTTGTCGGTCGCCGTCCCGCCGGTCGAACC
This sequence comes from Azospirillum sp. A29, assembly GCF_042604625.1. NCBI lineage: Bacteria > Pseudomonadati > Pseudomonadota > Alphaproteobacteria > Rhodospirillales > Azospirillaceae > Azospirillum > Azospirillum sp. A29. The sequence goes on along the minus strand of NZ_CP170460.1, from coordinate 1,176,294 downwards.
GGCCCAGATCCATCCGCCCGCCGTGGCCAGCACGGCGCCGAGGCACAGCAGCACGCCCGCCGTCCTTCTTTTGCCAGGGGGCGCCGCGGCGGCGCCGACCACGGAACGGTCGCCGGTGACGCTTGCGTCGGCGACTCTCACGTCGGCGACGGCGGCTCCCCTGCCCTCGATCCTGTCCATTCCCTCATTCCCTGTTGGTTGTGACCGGCCGCCACCGCCGAGCCCGGGCTGACGCCCGAGGGGAGCGGCCGCCGATCACTGCCGCTCCCCTCCGCATCTGCTCAAGCCTGGGCGGCCACTGGGAGACGGAAGGGGGCACCCAGCCGGTTGAAGGCGTTCATCGCGGCGATGGCGATGGTGAGATCGACCAGATCCTTCGGCTCGAACGCCGCCGATGCCGCCGCATAGGCGGCGTCCGACGCGTGGGTTTCGCTGACACGGGTCACCTCCTCGGCCCAGGCCAGGGCCGCGCTCTCCGTATCGGAGAACAGGTGCGGGACCTCCTCCCACACCGGCACCAATGTGACCTTGTCGATCGACATCGTCTTGCGGAGGTCACGGCTGTGCAGATCGATGCAGTGGGCGCAGCCGTTGATCTGCGAAACCCTGAGGAACACCAGGTGGATGAGTTCCTCGGGCAGGTTGGTACTCTTCGTGACGTAGTGATGAACGCCGAACAGAGCCTTGGCGCCATTGGGCGCGACCTCGTGCCAAGCCAAGCGTGCCATGTCCTTTGCCTTTCCTGGATATGATCGATTGCGGTTCCCGCTTCGCCGGCCCATGGCCGCCGCGGGGGTGTCTTCGAAGTCCTTCAGTGCGCGGTTTGCCGGCCGAGCCAGTCCTCGAACCGGATGGTGCCGAGGCGGGGGTTCCGGCCGGGGGTCAGGGATTGATCGTTGAGAACGTCGCCGAAGTAGCGCGCGTGGATGTCCGGCACGACCTTGCGCGCGTCCTTCGTCGCCAGCAGGAAGCGCCGGACCAGCTCGTCGAGCGGAATCGCCTCCGGACCGGCGACTTCGAGCGTGCCGCCGACCGGCGGCGCGAGGCTGACGTCGGCGAGCGCCGTCACCACGTCGTCGGAGGCGATCGGCTGGATCAGCGCCGGCGACAGGCGGATCTCCCCGCCGACGGTGGCCGACTGCGCGATCCCGCCGACGAATTCGAAGAACTGGGTGGCGCGCAGGATGGTGTGGGGAATGCCGGACGCCTTGATGAGGCTTTCCTGGGCGACCTTCGCCCGGAAATAGCCGTTGTCGGGAAGCCGTTCGGCGCCGACGATCGAAAGGGCGACGTGGTGGCGGACGCCGGCGGCCGCTTCGGCGGCGAGCAGGTTGCGGCCCGAGGTTTCGAAGAAATCCAGGACGGCCTTGTCCTCCCACACCGGCGCGTTCGCCACGTCGACGACGACATCGGCGCCGTCGATCGCCTTGGCCAGACCCTCGCGGGTGATGGTGTCCACCCCCGTCTTCGGGGAGGCCGCGAGCGCATCGTGGCCGCGTTCGCGTAGCGTCTTCACCAGCTTCGATCCGATGAGGCCGGTGCCTCCGATGACGACGATCTTCATGGGGTCTCTCCGCATTTCCCGGCGGGAACCAGCGCCGCCGATGGGATGAAGAGTGCCTGGGCGTGCCGGGGAAGTCCTTGCGGCGGGCTTGGATTGTCCTTCAAGAACGCTTGCTTTTCCGTCCAAGGAAGCCATGCGACGCGCCTTGATGCGAACGGTGCAGCCGGCAATGCGCCGCTGTGCTATCACTGGCACGTATCGTTCGCCCGTCGCCCCGGACAGGGAGCCAGGGGGATCGGCCCCGGGGAGAATGCAACCTTGCGGTTTACGTTCGCAGAGTGTGTGCTCGACCAGGAGCGCCGGGAACTGACCCTGCGCGGGCAGGTCGTGGGTGTCGGCCCGCAGGTCTTCGACCTGCTGCTGTATCTCGTCCGCAACCACGACCGCGTCGTCAGCAAGGACGACCTGCTGGAGGCGGTGTGGAACGGACGGATCGTCTCGGAATCGACCATCACCAGCCACATCAATGCGGTCCGCAAGGCCATCGGCGACAGCGGCGACGAGCAGCGCCTGGTCCGCACGGTCCCCCGCAAGGGGTTCCGCTTCGTCGGTACGATCGAAGGCGACGCAACTGGGGAGACACGCCAGCCCGGCGGATCGGAAATCGCCAGCCGCGCAACCGGCGAAGGGGGGGAGGCACCGCCCGGACCGGCCCTGCCGGACAAGCCCTCGATCACCGTGCTGCCTTTCCAGAACCTGAGCGGCGACCCCGAGCAGGACTATTTCGCCGACGGCGTGGTGGAGGACATCATCGCCGCCCTGTCGCGCTTCCGCTGGCTGTTCGTCATCGCGCGCAACTCGAGCTTTGCCTACAAGGGCCGGGCGGTGGATGTGACGGACGTCGGCCGCGAGCTGGGCGTCCGCTACGTGCTCGAAGGCAGCATCCGCAAGGCTGGGAACAGAGTCCGCATCACCGGGCAGCTCATCGACGCGACGAGCGGGACGCATCTTTGGGCGGAGCGTTTCGAGGGCATGCTCGATGATCTTTTCGAACTGCAGGACCGGATCGCCGAAAGCGTCGTCGGCGCGATCTCGCCGCAGCTCGAGCGGGCGGAGATCGAGCGCGCCAAGCGCAAGCCGACGGAAAGCCTGGGTGCCTACGATTACTATCTCCGCGGCATGGCAAAGCTGCACAGCGGAACCCGCGAGGCGATCGATGCGGCGCTGCCCCTGTTCCACAAGGCGACCGAACTCGACCCGGAATTCGCGTCGGCCTATGGCGGGGCGGCCTGGTGCCATCTCTGGCGCAAGGTGAACGGTTGGATGACCGACCGGCCCCAGGAGATCGCCGAGGGGGTGCGGCTGGCGCGGCTGGCGGTGGAGTTCGGCCGCGACGACGCGGTCGCCCTGACGAGAGCCGGGCACGCGCTTGGTCACTTCGCCGGCGATCTCGATGGCGGCATCGCACTTATCGACCGGGCCGTGCTGCTAAACCCCAATTTCGCCCCGGCTTGGTTCCTCGGCGGCTACCTGCGCGCCTTCCGCGGTGAAACGGAAAGCGCGGGCGAGCATTTCGCCCATGCCGCCCGCCTGAGCCCGCTGGATCCGGAGATGTTCCGGATGCAGGCGGGAACGGCGCTCGCGCATTTCTTCGCCGGGCGCTACGATTGCGCCGCGGTGTGGGCGGACAAGGCGTTGGGAAACCTGCCCGGCCTGCTGGTCGCCATCGCCCTGACGGCGGCGAGCCACGCGCTCGCCGGTCGGATGGAGGACGCGCGGCAGGCGATGCGCGGGCTGCGCGCGCTGGACCCGACCTTGCGCGTGTCCACTCTCAAGGAGTGGCTGCCGATCCACCGTCCCGAGGATCTCACGCGGTTTGCGGAGGGATTGAGACTGGCTGGGTTGCCCGAGTGAACTCGGCCCCTGTCTGAAGCCTCCACAGATGCAGCTTTGCGTCACAACCCGCCGCTTCCGGCCGGCCGCTGCTTGCCGGACGCGCCGTACCATCCTCCCCCAGCTTTGCGACGGTCTCATCGAGGATCTGGCACACGCCATTCAGGAGGAACTGGAAGACGGGGCAAGGCGCCGATCCTGATTTCTGGAGCGTGGTGAAAGATGCGGCCGGTTGTGGTCCGGCTCACATCGGCGGCGGGCGGGGTCGGCTAGGGTCATGTCATCGAGACAACCCGCCGGATGCACCGCACCGGCCCCACCCAGGAGACCACACCATGATCCGCACCTCCCTGCTCGCCGGCTTCGCCACCCTGGCCCTGCTCGCCGCCCCCGCCATGGCGCAGAATGTGTCCAACCTGTCGAACACCGCGGCCGGCATCGGCAATGGCGCGACCCAGAGCGTCACGACGATGCAGCGCAGCGGCGGGCTGTTCGGCGGTCCGAACGCGGCGAACGTCTCGAACCTCGCCGCCGGTATCGGCAACACCGCCAGCCAGGGCGTGCTGGTCGGCCAGCGCAGCGGCGGGCTGTTCCCCGGCGGCTCGGCCGCCAACGTGTCGAACACCGCCGCCGGCATCGGCAACTCGGCGATGCAGGGCGTGACGGTGCTCCAGCGCTCCGGCGGCCGGACGCCGTTCGGCGCCCCGAACCTCGCCAACGTGCAGAACCTCGCCGCCGGCATCGGCAACTCCGCCGGCCAGGGCGCCCTCGTCCGCCAGCGCTGAGCACCGGGTCACGTCTCATACCGGCGAGCCTAAGCATTGACACATGTTAACCATGGGTAATTGGTTAGGGAGCGTAGGCGCCCTGGCGTGGCGGTGAGGGCGTTCCAGGCGTCGCAGCAGGCTTGGACGACGGCGTCGTAGTCGTGCAGTAGCCGGTGGGATAGGAAGCGCTCGCGCAGGTACAGCCAGACGCGCTCCACGGGGTTCAACTCGGGACTGTATGGCGGCAGGGGTACCAGCGTGACGTTGTCCGGCACGACCAGCGCCCGTGATCCGTGCCAGCCGGCTTGATCGAGCACGAGCACCGCCTGTACGTCCGGTTCCAGGCTTCGGGAGAAGCCGTCCAGGAACAGGCTCATGGCGATGATGGAGACGGTCGGCATCACCAGCGCGAAGTCGGCGCCGCTGGCCGGGCAGACGGCGGCGTAGAGGTAGACCGAGGTGAAGCGCTTGTCGCACAGCCCGGCGGGACGCTGCCCGCGCTCCCACCAGCGATGCGCGGTGCGGCCCTTCTGGCCGATGCGGGCTTCATCCTGGAACCAGAGTTGGAGGCGTCGCCCAGGGTGCGCGGCCGCAGCAGCCTTCAGCGCTTCGCGCAGCCCCTTTTTTGGAACGCGGCTTGTGCCTTGGCGTCGGACTGCGGGTGGCGAGGGCGCGTCTTCTGCTTCGATAGACCCAGCCGGCGCACGATGCGCGACAGGCTGGCCGGATGCAGTGTCTTGGCGAAGCGCTCGGCGATCACCTCGCACAGGATCGGCAGGGTCCACTCCACGCACCCGTGCCGCTTGGGATCGGGGCCGGCGAGGATGATGGCCTTGAGCGTCGCCTGCTCGCCGTCGCTCAGCCATTCTGGCCGGCCAGGGAGCGGGCGGTCGTAAAGCCCGGCCACCCCCTCAGCGTTGTAGCGCACCACCGCATCGCGCAGGGCTTGGCGATCCATACCCGCCAGCCGTGCCGCCTCCGCCCGGCTCACCCCATCGAGGGCATGAGCGATGGCGAACATCCGCGCCGCCACCCGCCCCTTGCCCTCCCGACGCGCCAGGGTGCGCAATTCACCGGCACTCAGGTCTTCCCGGATCGGCAACGCCGCTGGCATGCGATTCTCCCCCTCATGGACGGGGAATCGAATCATGGTTCATTCGCCTTGGGAAGCCCCGCAGTGAGTCAGCCCCTCCGCTCGCCGGTATCAGTCCTCCCCGACATCGGCCCACGGCCCCGGCCCCGAGCGGTTCACCCGCCGGGGCCTTCTCCTTGCCTGCTTCAGCCAAGGCCGGTCAGTTCTTCAGCTTGTAGCCCGTGCGGAAAATCCACCACACGACGGCAAGGCAGATCACCAGCAGCAGGGCGGTCATGCCGAGGCTCAATGCGACGGGCATGTCGGCGGCGCCGTAGAAGCTCCAGCGGAAGCCGCTGACCAGATAGACGACCGGATTGAACAGGGTGACCGTCTGCCAGAATGGCGGCAGCATGTTGATCGAATAGAAGCTCCCGCCCAGGAAAGCGAGCGGCGTCACGATCAGCATCGGCACGATCTGAAGCTTTTCCCAGCCGTCGGCCCAGATGCCCAGAATGAAGCCGAGCAGGCTGAAAGTCACCGACGTCAGCACGAGGAAGGCGACCATCCAGACCGGGTGGGCGATGGAAAAATCCACGAACAGCCGCGCCGTCAGCAGGATCAGCGTTCCAAGGATGAGGGACTTGGTCGCCGCCGCGCCGACATAGCCGATCACCGTCTCGAAGGCGGAGACGGGGGCCGACAGCAGCTCGTAGATCGTGCCGGAATAGCGTGGCATGTAGATGCCGAAGGACGCGTTCGACACGCTTTCCGTCAGCACCGACATCATGACGAGGCCGGGGACGAGGAACGCGCCGTAGCTGACGCCCTCGATCGATGCGAAACGCCCGCCGATCGCCGCCCCGAAGACGACAAAATACAGCGAGGTGGAGATCACCGGGCCGGCGATGCTCTGCGCCAGCGTGCGCCAGGTGCGGGCCAGTTCGAAGAGATAGATGGCCTTGATCGCATGAATGTTCATGCCCGCTCCCTCACCAGATTGACGAAGATCTCCTCCAGGGAGCTCTCTTCGGTGCGCAGGTTCGTGTAGGTGATACCGTGGTCGCCCAGCTTGCGGAGAAGTCCGGCGATGCCGGTGCGCTCCTGCTGCGTGTCGAAGCTGTAGACCAGTTCCCGCCCGCCCTCCGACAGGGTCAGGGGATAGTCGGCGAGTTCGGACGGGATGGCGTTCAAGGGGCTCTGCAATTGCAGGGTCAGCTGCCGCTTCCCCAGCTTCTGCATCAACGCGGCCTTTTCCTCCACCAGGACGATCCGGCCGCCGGAGATCACGCCGATGCTGTCGGCCATCTCCTCCGCCTCCTCGATGTAGTGGGTGGTCAGGATGATGGTGACACCGCTGTCGCGCAGGCGCCCGATCATCTCCCACATGCCGCGGCGAAGCTCCACATCCACACCGGCGGTCGGCTCGTCCAGGAACAGGATGCGCGGCTCGTGCGACAGCGCCTTGGCGATCAGCACGCGCCGCTTCATGCCGCCGGACAGCGCCATGACCTTGGTGTCCTTCTTGTCCCACAGGGACAAATCCTTCAGGATCCTCTCGATCACCGCGGGGTTGGGCGGCTTGCCGAACAGGCCCCGGCTGAAGCTGACGGTCGCCCAGACGCTCTCGAACGATTCCGTCGTCAGTTCCTGGGGGACCAGACCGATCAGGGACCGGGCGGCGCGCCAGTCATGCCGGATGTCGTGGCCGTCCACCGTCACGCTGCCCGATGTCGCCCGGACGATGCCGCAGACGATGCTGATCAGCGTCGTCTTGCCGGCACCGTTCGGACCGAGCAGCGCCAGGATCTCGCCGCGGCGGATGTCGAGATCGACTCCTTTCAGGGCCTGGAAGCCGGATGCGTAGGTCTTCTTCAACCCACGAATCTCAATTATAGGCTGCATATCTTTCCTCGGCTTGGGGCCAATTCCCGGCTGCGGACGCCACCAGGGCGGGGCCACCATAGCGCCGTGCGGCGCCCGGCGGAATTTTACCTGAGTGGTAGGACCCGGCGCAGGGCGACCTCGAACAGGGCGCCGCGTTCGGAGGGCAGCAGGGCGATGCTTCCGCCATGCGCCTCCACCAGCCCCCGCGCGATGGTGAGGCCGAGACCGGTGCCGCTGCGGTCGCGCGCGGTGGTGAAGAAGGGGACGAAGACGCGGTCGGCGTTCGCCGGCGAGATGCCCGGCCCGTCGTCGGCGACCCGCAGGATCGCCCGCCCGCCCTCGGCCCGCAGGGTGACGGTCACCCGCGCATCCGCGCCGGCATGGTGCCTCGCATTCTCGATCAGGTTCGCCAGAACGCTTTCCAGCGACTCCTGACCCATGGCGACCGGCAGCGACGCCGGCAGGGACGTATCCGCGCCATGGCGCTCGGCCAGACGGGCGGCGACCGGAACGGCGTCAGTCACCGCATCGTCGGTCACGGTCATCACGTCGGCACGGGCCAACTCCAGCAGGCGGCGGACGAGGCGGGACAGCCGCCCGGCCTCGGCGTCCATGTTGGTGAGGAAGCGGTCGCGGTCTTCGGGAGGCATGCTGTCCATATGGTCGCGCAACAGCTCGACGGTGCCGCGGATGGTGGTCAGCGGAGTCTTGAACTCGTGCGAGACATGGGCGGCGAAGTCGCGGATGTAGTCGGCCCGCTCCTCAAGCGTCCTGGCCATCCGGGTCAGCGCGTCCGACAGTTCGGCGACCTCGCGCACCACCGGGCGGGGCAGCGGGACCATCACGCCCCGTTCGCCGTCCGCCGTGCGCTTCGCCAGCTCCGTGACCGCCCTGAGTGGGCGGGCGATGGCGACCGTCCCCAGCCGCGCCAGCACGCCCACCGACACCAGCAGCAGCACCGCCAGCCCGGCGAGGTGCCAGCGCTTGCCGTAGAGGGTGTCGGCGATGCTGCGCGGCGTGCGCGACACCACCACCACGCCGACGACGCGCCCGTCGTCGAGCACGGGCTGGGCGGTGAAGACCCGCACCGACCGGCTGCGGTCCGGCACGGCCGGGCTGTCCGAACCGGACCGGTAGCCCGTTCTCTCTTGGCCGGGGCGGTCATGGCTCGTGCGTTCGCGCAGGACGCTGGCGGCCTCGCCGGCCAGGGAGCGGCGGACCTCGTCCTGCCGGGCTAGCGACAGGCCCATCTCCTCGCCGGTGCTGGCGACGACCACCCCCTGGCGATCGGTGACCCTCATGCCGGCCAGGGTGATGCGCTGCGCCTCACGCAGGATCGGGCCGAGCGTCGATCCGGCAATGGCGGCGGACGGGTCGCTCGCTGCCGCCGGGACCGGATCGGGGGCGGGGGGAAGGATCGGATCCTCGGCCAGATCGAGGCTGGCGAAGCGGGGCGTCCAGGGCGGATCGAAGCCCGGCGGGCGTGTCCAGGCCGGATCGACCGGCGGGCCGAGTTCCTCCGCCCGTCCGCCGGCCCGGCGCCAAGCGTCGCGGTAGAAGGCCGCGACCACCCCGGCCTGGGCGATCAGTTCGGATTCGGTCTGGCGGATCAGGGCGCTTTCGTAGAGACGGAGGATCCACAGGCCACTCAGCGGCAGGACCAATGCCGCCACCGTCATCACCAGCAGAACCGTCGCAATCGACGGCCGCCGTCCGGACGGCCACCTCATCGGCAGTCCGACAGCTTGTAGCCCAGCCCATGCACGGTCTCGACCGGAGTGCCGCCGACCGCCTGGAATTTGGCCCGGACCCGGCGGATATGGCTGTCGACCGTGCGGTCGGCGACATAGCGTTCGGTGGCATAGGCGCCGTCCATCAGGGCGTCGCGGCTGAACACCTTGCCCGGCCGGTCGGCGAGGGTGCGCAGCAGGCCGAACTCGGTGGCGGTCAGCACCACCTCCGTCTCGTCCCAGAAGGCGCGAACGCCGTCCAGGTCCAGGCGCAGGCGGTTGTGGCGGAGGACCGGGTCCGGCACCTCCTGCACCGCGGGCTCTGGCGGGACCGTCCGCCGCAGCACCGCCTTGACCCGCGCCGTCAGCTCGCGCGGCGAGAAGGGCTTGGTGACGTAATCGTCGCCCCCCAGTTCGAGGCCGAGAATCCGGTCGATCTCGTCGTCGCGCGACGACAGGAAGATGATGGGGACCCGGCTGTCCCGGCGCAGCCGGCGGCAGACCTCGGTGCCGTCCATCTCGGGCATGCCGATGTCGAGCAGGATCAGGTCGGGGGAGTCCGCCTGGGCCAGCGCCAGCCCCTGGACGCCATCCCCGGCCTCGACCACGGCGAAGCCCTCCCGATTCAGGGCGAAGCGGACGATGTCGCGGATGTGGGGATCGTCGTCGATCAGCAGGATCTTGGTCATGGCAGCGCAACCCTACCCGATAATCTGCACAAGTTCTGCACGGAGATTCCTTCCCGCCTGCACGGCCGCGTCATCGCCGCGGCATGCCGGGCCGCCACGCTGTGGGCCTGTTTCCCATCCCCTCGTGGAGTGTCCGAATGACCGTGCCGCCCGCTTCCCCACCTGCTTCCTCACTTGGCCCCGCAATGGCGGGAGCCAGCCTCCCACCCGCGCGCCGGAACCGCCAGTCCGTGAAGTTCCTGCAGATCGTCCTGCTTCTGGCGGTGACCCTCATCGCCGGCCTGCCGGTCTCAGGCATCATCGGCGAACGTTCTGACCGGCAGGCCGAGATGCAGGAGGAACTGGCGCGGAGCTGGAGTCCGGAACAGACCGTGCGGACGCCGGTCCTGGCGGTCCCCTATCTCGCCGCCGACGGCAAGACCCGCGGTTACCTGAAGATCGCGCCGGCGACCCTGGCGACGCAGGCGGCCCTGGCGCCCGAACGCAAGAAGCGCGGCCTGTTCTCCGCGACCGTCTATACCGCGGCGCTGGAGATGACCGGCAGCTTCGCGGTCCCGTCCGCGTCCAGCCTCGAGAAGCTGGTTGGGCGCGGCGGCTCCATCTCCTGGCAGGACAGCGTCTTCCTGCTCCAGGTGTCGGGGCTGGCCGGCATGACGGCCGAGGATCGCGTGGTCTGGAACGGGGAGACCATCCCCTGGCGAGGGTGCCAGGAGCTGGTCGCCCGCGCCGAGGACTGCTGGGGCGCCGCGCTGGCCGCCCGTCCGACGATGACGGCGGCCCCCGCGGCAAGTGTAGAAATGAAGTTCCAGGCGACGGTGACTCTGCGCGGCACCGGGGCCTTCCATCAGACCCTGGACGGCCGGCAGGCGACGGCGGCCATCAAGGCGCCGTGGCCGACGCCGAGCTTCGTCGGCACCGTTCTGCCGTCCGACCCGACCGTGACCGCCGATGCCTTCGAGGCGCGGTGGAATGTCTCCGACTATTCCAGGCCGCCGCTCCGCTCCGACGCGGCGCTGCTGGACTCTGCCGAAGCCCAGTATCTCCCCTCGGTCGGCGTCGAGCTGCTGGAGGCGGTTCCCACCTACCGCATGATCAACCGCGCCTCGAAATACGCCAGTCTCTTCGTCGTGCTGTCCTTCACGGTCTATGCGCTGTTCGAGCTTCTCTCCAGCGTGCGCATCCACATCGTCCAGTATGGCCTGCTCGGGCTGTCGATGACGCTGTTCTCCCTTTTGCTGGTGTCCTTCGCCGAACCGTTCGACTATGTCGCCGGCTACTGGATCAGCGCGGCACTCGTCCTGGTCCAGGCAACGGCCTACACTGCGGCGGTCACCCGGCGCGCCGGTCCGACCCTGGTCTTCGCGACGGCACTGGCGGGCCTGTTCGGCTTCCTCCACCTCCTCATCGGGCTGGAAAACTACTCCCTGCTGGTGGGGACGATCGCTCTGTTCCTGGTCCTGTCGGCGGTCATGGCCGTCACCCAGCGCGTGGATTGGCAGGGAGATGAGTCGTGAGGGCTTTTGCCTGGTGGGTTGGCGGCCTGCTGCTGGCTCTCGCCGGCGCCAACATCCACGATCCCTACCTGACCCCGGTCAAGGGCTGGTCGCTGCCCCTGATCGCGGCGGCCGGGCTGGGCGGCCTGCTCGTCCAGTGGCGGAGGGGCTTTGGCCGGCGGCCGATGCTCGCGCTGCTCTGGCTGGCGGTGCCGCTCTGCACGGTGGGGGCGGAGGCGGTGTTCCAGATCCGCAAGGCGCATGTCCTGGCGATGCAGGAGCCGCTGGCGGTGGAACTGGGGCAGCACTTCATCGTCGGCTACCGGCGGGTCGAGGACGTCGAGGTGCTGGCGGCGCGCGGGCTGATCGGCGGAATTTTCGTGTCCCGGCACAATCTGGCTGGACGGTCGGCCGAAGAACTGCGCGACGAGATCGGCCATTTGCAGGAGATCCGGTGGCGGGCCGGGCTGCCGCCGCTGGTGGTGGCAGCCGACCAGGAGGGCGGCATCGTGTCCCGGCTGTCGCCCTGGCTGCCGCATCGCCCGGCCCCGGCGGCGCTGGCCGGCCTGCCCTCCGACGAGCGCCGTGCCGCCGCGCGTGCTCTCGGACAGGCGCATGGGCGGGACCTGCAATCGGTCGGCGTAACGGTCAACCTCGCACCGGTCCTCGACCTGCGTCGCGACCGTCCGCCCGATCCGCTGGATTTCCACAGCCTCATCGCCCAGCGGGCGATTTCCGACGATCCGGAGGTGGTGGCCGAGGTCGCCTCGGCCTATGCCAGGGGCGTCGCCGACGGCGGCGTCCGGCCGACGGCGAAGCATTTCCCCGGATTGGGTCGGGCGCAAAGCGACACCCACCATTTCCGCGCCGTCATCGGCGAACCGCGCGAGGTTTTGGAGGCGACCGACTGGCTGCCCTTCCGCCGCGTGCTGGCCGGCGATCCGCAGACCCTTCTGATGGTCGGCCATGCCATCGTGGCGGCCGTCGATCCCGACCGGCCGGCCTCCCACTCGCGGCGGCTGATCAAGGGGGTGATCCGCCGGGATTGGGGGTTCGACGGCCTGATCGTCACCGACGACATGGTCATGACGCCGGTCTATCAGTACGGTCTGTGCCGGGCGGTTGTCGAGGCGCTCAACGCCGGCGTCGATCTTCTGCTGTTCGCGCTCGACGGCAGCCAGTTCTACCGGGCCATGTCCTGTGCCATGGACGCCGGGAAGCATGGCCGGCTGGATCAGGCCATGCTGACGGCGAGCGACAGTCGCGTGCAAGGCTCCGGGCAGTCCGGACCGATGAACCGTGATCTCGCGCTGGTCCGGTAGACGGAATTGGTGGGGTTCTCACCGAGGAACTTGGAGCACCTTGCTCTGTCAAAAGCCTCGCGGTCTGACGGTGCGATGCCCATCTGCCGGGTATCACGGAAAATCATCTGCTATGCATTGCGCGGCTGACCCATGCTGTGGCGCGCCGCGCGCTCCCCGTACTTCCGAGCAGGTACGCCCGCCCTCCCGACCGCCACCAGCCCGGCCTCTTTGCACCAACGTCTCAAAGACTTTCCCGGCGGCCGTCAGGTTTTGCATTGGAACCCGCGTCAACGGGTTACGTCGACAACAACGCGGCCACGGATCTGTCCGGCGAGAATCCGGGTTGCCAGATCGGGCAGCGCGTCGAAGGGCTGCACTTCGTACATCGCCTTCAATGCCGTCCGGTCCAGGTCGCGGGCCAGACGTTTCCAGGCGGCGTCGCGGAGATGCTGCGGTGCCATCACCGAATCGACGCCGAGAAGTGCGACGCTGCGCAGGATATGCGGCAGGACCGTACCGGGCAGGTCGGACGAACCGGCCAAGCCGCAGGCGGCAATCGCCCCACCCCACATGGTTTGCGACAGCGCGCTGACCAGCGTCTGCCCGCCGACCGAGTCGATGCCGCCGGCCCAACGCTCCTTCTGCAAAGGCGCGCCTTTTTCCAGAAGCACCGCGCGGTCGATGAAGCCGGTGGCGCCGAGCCCCCGCAGATAGTCGTGCGTCTCGGGCCGACCGGTGGAGGCCACCACCGGATAGCCACTCTTGGCGAGCAATGCCACCGCGACGGAGCCGACCCCGCCGGCCGCTCCGGTGACCAGCACCTCCTTGCCGCCTGGACGAACGGCGCCCCACCGCTCCAACGCGTCCACGCACAACGCGGCGGTGTAGCCGGCGGTGCCGATGCCCATGGCCTCTTCGAACGAAAAAACGTCCGGCAGGCGGGTCAGCCATTCCGCCTTCAAGCGCTGGAAGCGGGTGTAGCCGCCCCACTGCGTTTCCGACATGCCCCAGCCGTTGGCGACCACCCTGTCGCCGGCTTTCCACTCGGGGGACCGGGACTCGATCACGGTGCCGGCCAGATCGATGCCGCCGACCATCGGCAGCTTGCGGGCGATCCTGCCCTTCCCGGAGACGGCAAGCCCGTCCTTGTAGTTGAGGGTGGAGTAAGCGACCTCCACCAGCACATCGTTGTCCGGCAGGTCGGCGAGCGTCAGCGTCGTGAAGCCGCCCTTGGGCTTACCGTCGACATCTTCAATCACGAAGGCTTTGAAGTTCTCGGCCATGGTTGGGACCCTCCCCGCGATAAAGAGAATTCTGGATGAGCACGGCGCCGTCGAACGGGAGGCAGCCGATGCCGGGACAGCGGATCATGGTGAACATAGGCGCCATCCGGCGGCCTGACCATGGGGAGCACCGCTGTCGGCACCTGCCGTTGCGGCCTTCCGCCCTCCCGGCCTATCGTTGCTTGCCGCCGAACACCGGCGGGCGCTTTTCCAGGAAGGCGCTGACGCCTTCGTGGGCGTCGGCCTCCTTCTCCAGGCGACGGGCGACGGTCGCCTCATAGGCGGTCGCGGCCTCAACCCCCTCGACCTCCCCCAGGATCACCCCGGCCTTGATCGCGGCGACCACGGACGGGGAATTCCTGGCGATGTCGCCCGCCAGGGTGAGGGCTTCGCTCAATGCCTCGCCCTTTTCGGCCAGCCGGTTGATGAAGCCGGTCCGGTAAGCCTCGTCGGCCGACAGCGGGTTCGCCGTCAACATCAGTTCCAGCGCCCGAGCCGACGTCATCAGACGCGGCAGACGGCCGATCTGGCCGCCCTCCGGCAGCATGCCGAGACGCGCCCCCGGCGAACCGAAGGACGCATTCCTGCTCGCCACCCGCAGGTCGCAGTTCACCGCGAAGATCAGGGCCGCGGCATAGCAATGGCCGTTGACCGCCGCGATCACCGGCTTGTGCATGCTGCGCGGGCGCAGGAAGGGCTCTTCCCCCAGGTTGGTTTCGGCGTGGGCTCCGGATGCGATCTCATTCAGGTCATGGCCGCTGGAGAAGGCGATGTCCCCGGCCCCGGTGACCACGATCACACGCACGGCGTCATCGCTTTCCGCTTCGTTCAGGAGCCGGAGGAAGTCCGCCGCCATCGACCCTTCGAACGCATTCCGCTTGCGTTCGTTGGAGATGGTCAGGATGCGGATGGCGCCCTCGGTCCGCGTGGAAATTTCGGGCATGGCAATGGTCCTCATTGAAGGCCGGCTGGCCTTTTCGGATTGGGTCGATGGGAATGGGATGGGATGGCGTCAGCGCCAGACCTTGTCCTGCCGGTCATAGGAGCCTACGCGCAGGTCGGGCTTCTCGGCGATCAGGTGCTTCTTCTGAACCCGCTGGGAGTCGGTCAGGGGCAAGCTGTCGCGGTACTCGTAGTAGCGGGGGACCTTGAACCCGGCGAGATGGCGGGAGCAGTGATCGGCGATGAACTCCGGCGTGCAGGTCTCCGGGGACGCGCCGGGAGCCAGCAGGATATAGGCCTTGATCTCCTCGCCGCGGTAATCGTCGGGCACCGGCACGATGGCGGCGTCCTGGATCTCGTCGAGCGTGCGCAGCACCACTTCGACCTCGCGCGCCGCGATGTTTTCGCCCATGCGGCGGACCATGTCCTTGGTACGGCCGAGAATGTAGTGGTAGCCGCCGGCATCCACCCGGCAAAGGTCGCCGGTGCGGAACCACCCGTCGGTGAAGGCGTCCGCCGTCGCGTCCTCGTTGCCGAAATAGCCCTTGAGAATGCCGCGGCCGCGAACCCACAGCTCGCCCGTTTCGCCGGTCGGAACCGGCTTGCCGTCCTCGCCTGCGACCATCAGCTTGCGGAAGGGTGCGGCCACGCCGCAGCTTCCCGAACCGGTCATTTCCGGCAGACGATGGGCGGGGACATAGCTGCCGCCGCCGATCTCCGTCATGCCATAGAATTCCTGGCCATATACGTCGAAGCGGCGCTGGAAGTCGGCGTGGCTTTCAGGGCCGAAGGCAAAGATCGTGGCGATCTTCAGCCTGTTGTCCGCGTCGCTGGCGCGCGGCGGCTGCTTGTAGACCATCTCGAACAGGGCGCAGTAATCGCAATCCAGCGCCGACACGTCGGGCATGAAGCGCTTGGCGCCCGGCTTGCGCGGGAAGAAGGCGCAGCCGCCGCTGGCCATGGCGTTCAGCAGGATGCGCTGCCCCACCATGTAGAAGAAGCTGGAGCCGACATAGAAGCGGTGCAGGTCAGTGGCGAAGAACTCGGTCGAGCTGATGCCGAGACACAGCCAGTACTCGTTGCTGAGCATGCAGGCCTTCGAGAAGCCCGTCGTGCCCGAGGTGTATTGGAGGTTCAGCGTGGCGTCCATCGACCGCGGGATCGCCGGAGCCCGACGGCCGCGGGCCTCGTCCATCAGGACCCGCCAGTTGCGGTGATGGTCCGACACCGCATCGCCGATCACGATAACGTGCGAGGGATCGAGCCTCACCGCTTCCAGCCTGTCCAGATGCGGCAGGAACTCCGCCTCCAGCACCATGTGGGTGGCGAGCGAGGTCTTCAGGACATACTCGACCTCGCGCGCGGTGTAGGTGGCGTTGACCGGCACCATCACCGCCTGGAGACGCGACAGCGCCAGCCAGGTGATCGGGAACTCCTCGCGGTTCCACGCCATCACCGCGACATGAACGCCCGGTCCGATGCCGACCGCGGACAGCGCGGCGGCGGCGGTATCGACGCTGGCCAGAACCTCGCCCCAGCTCCGCTCCACCCCATCGTCGAGGAAGCGCCAGGCGGGCGCCGCCGGAACACGGGTGGCGGTGGTCAGCAGCAGGTCATACACCGAATCCGGAAGCGTCATCGCCTCCAGGCGGCGGGCGAGAGCATCGGGTTCTTCCCTGCGGAAATCTGAGAACATCACATTTTCCCTGGGTAATAGGGCCCCTGGGTGATAGGGCCGTCGAGTGCGGTGGCCGTGATGGAGAGGCGCCGCTGGCGCGCGGTGCCGGGCGACCCGTCACCCCGCGCGCCGTTGGGCGCGGCGTTGGATCAGATCGCTCATGAAGACGGCGGCGAAGGTGACGACGATCAGCAGCGTGGCGACGGCGGCCACGACCGGCGTCAGATCGTGACGCATGTCCGCCCAGATGCGCATGGGCAGGGTTTCGTTCTGCCCCATGACGAACAGGGCGATGACCAGCTCATCGAAGGAGATGAAGAAGGCGAACACGGCGGCCGAGATCATCGCCGGACGGATCGTCGGCAAGGTGACGTGCCAGAAGGCCTCATGCGGCCGGGCCCCCAGCACGCGGGCGGCGCGGGCCAGCGTGTCGCCGGTCTGACGCAGCGCCCCGGACACCGTGGTGGTGACGAAGGGCAGAGCCAGAACGGCATGGACCAGGGCAACGCCCCACAGCGAGCCGTAAAGACCGAAACGGCTGAAGACCAGCAGGGTGCCCAGCGCCAGAATGATGACCGGCACCACCTGCGGCCCCAGGAAGACCGGTCCGGCCGCCCGCGCGGCCTTGCTGCCCTCCCGGCTCAGCACCAGGGCGGCCGCGGTGCCGATGG
This sequence comes from Azospirillum sp. A29, assembly GCF_042604625.1. Classification (NCBI taxonomy): domain Bacteria; kingdom Pseudomonadati; phylum Pseudomonadota; class Alphaproteobacteria; order Rhodospirillales; family Azospirillaceae; genus Azospirillum; species Azospirillum sp. A29. The sequence goes on along the minus strand of NZ_CP170460.1, from coordinate 1,159,381 downwards.
CGGTGGCCAGCGCGGCGCTCGCCGCGGCGACCAGCAGGCTGCGCAAGGTGGCGTCGATCCAGCCAGCGGACGCGAAGAACTCCTGATACCAGCGGAACGTGAAGCCCTGCGGCGGGAATTTCAGATAGCGCGTTTCGCTGATCGACATCGGGATGACCAGCAGCAACGGCAGCAGCAGGTAAAGCAGGACGCCGACGAAATAGACCGGAAGCAGGTAGCGCCCGGACTTTTCCCAAAGTGATCGTTTCATCGCGAGCCTCCATGGCCGCTCAGCCCCGTCACCCGCCGGAAGAGCAGCGCGACGGCACCCACCACGGCAAAGCCCGCGACCACCAGCACCATGCCCAGCGCGGAACCCAGGCCCCAGTCGAGGGTGAGCGTGATCTGCGTCGCGATCAGGTTCGCGATCATCGTCTCCTTCGGACCGCCGACCAGCGCCGGGGTGATGAAGAAGCCGAGAGCCAGAACGAAGGTGAGCATCCAGGCGTTGACCGCTCCCCCCGCGCTCAGCGGAAGGAAGATGTGGACGAAACCGCGCCACGGCGATGCACCCAAAATCCGGGACGCCATCAACAGGGAACGGTTGATGGTGGTCATGGTCGAGAACATGACCAGAATGGCGACCGGCAGCAGGACCTGAACCATCGCGATGTAGACGGCTCCGCGCGTGTAGAGCATCTGGAGCGGCCCATCGACGGCGCCGATCCCGATCAGCATGGAGTTGACCAGCCCTTCCCGGCCGAGAACGACGATCCAGCCGAAGGTGCGCACCAGCACGCTGACCCACAGCGGCGTCAGGATGAGCAGGAGCAGCAGGGTGCGGTTGCGCGGCGGACGGGATGCGAGGAAATAGGCGGCCGGATAGCCGACCAGGATGCAGGCGCAGGCCACGCCGAAGGAAAGCTGCAAGGTTCCGAACAGGATCGTCCGGTATGGCCCCGCGCCGAGTGCCGCCTCATAATTCTCCGCCGATAGCCCGGCCTCACCCTGCACGCTCCACAACGCGACCTCGCCCACCGGGAGGATGAACACGAAGAGGAACAGCACGGCCGCCGGGGCAAGCAGCCAGAGGGAGGAGAGAGGCGCGCGCCTGCCGCGCGCCGCCCCTTTCCCATCGCGCGCCATGGCAACGCCGTCGCTCATTGCAGGCGCCAAGCTTCCCACCGCTTCTGGATGCGCGGCAGGTTTTCAGCCCAGTATTCGGAGTCCAGCGCGAACTGAACCTCGAGGTTCGCCGGGCTGGTTGGCAGTTCCTTGGCTTCGTCCGCCGAGAGGATCTTGTAAATGTCGGGATTGAAGGAGGAATAGGGCATGGCGCGGGCGATCTCGGCCAGGCGCGTCGGCGTGTTCCAGCAATAGTTCATGAATTTCTGGGCGTCGGCCACGTTGCGGGCGCCCTTCACGATGGAATAGTAGCTGACGTCCAGCGACCCGCCGTTCCAGATGATCCTGACCGGCAACTTGTCCTTTTGTAGCTGCTGGATGCGGCCGTTGAAGGCGGTCGCGTAGAAGACCTCGCCGCTGGCGAGAAGCTGGACCGGCTGCTGGCCGCTTGTCCACCAGACGGTGATCGCCGGCTTGATCTCGTCCAGCTTCCTGAACGCACGGTCGATGCCGTCCGGCGACCGCAGCACGTTATAGACCTCTGACGGCTTCACGCCGTCGGCGATCAGGGCGAATTCGAGGTTTTCCGCCGGGGAGTTGCGCAGCGTGCGCGGGCCGGGGAAGGCCTTGACGTCCCAGAAGTCCTTCCAACCGCCGAAGCTCTTGCCTTCCGGCAGCTTGTCGGTGCGCACGCCGATCGTGGTGGAATAGGCGATCGCACCGATGGCGTACTGTTTGCGGGCAACCGGCGGGAGCTTGTTCTCCGGGTCGACCACCGACCAGTCGATCGGCTCCAGCCAGCCGTTCTTGGACGAGACCGGCAGACCCGAACGCTCGGTGGGCGCAATGTCCCACAGGATGTTCTTGGTGGTCTGCTGGACGCGAATCTGGGCAAGGGAGTCTTCGGTCGCCGCCTGGGTGACGGTGATGCCGGTCTCCTTGGTGAACGGCTCGATGCAGATGCGGTTCAGGGTTTCCGCCCAAGCACCGCCGTAATTGGCGATCGTGATCGACTTGTTGCCGGACTGGGCCAGGGCGACGTCGCCGGCACCGCCGACAATCGCCGCTCCAACGGAGAGGCTCCACAGCAGCTTCTTCATAACGGCACTCCCAATCAGTTCTTTAGCGACCGGTCTTGGCGAGATCCGGAACGAGGACGACGTCGGAGGGGCGCAGGACGAGACTGATGGTCTCGCCGCGTTCCGGGATCCGATCCCTGTCGCGTCTCTGTTCTCGGAAGTGGATGAGCGCACCATGGGTGGTGCGGGCGCTGTATTCGATCACATCGCCGAGGAACACCGCTTCCTGAACGGTCACGCCCACGGCGATGTCCGCCCCTTCGGCCGGGCGGCGCTGAAGCTTTTCGGGACGAACGCTGGCGTACCAGGACCCCTGGCGGGCCTGGGAGTCCGCGTCCCGGTAAACGGCGCCCAGTTCAGAGATGGACACCGATCCGGCAGTCGACAGATCGGCGGCCAGCAGGTTGGTCTGCCCGATGAAATCGGCGACGAAGCGGCTTTTCGGCGCATCGTACATTTCGGACGGCGTGCCGACCTGCTCGATCCGGCCGTCGCGCAGCACGACGATGCGCGACGACATGGCGAGCGCCTCGCGCTGATCGTGGGTGACATAGACCACGGTACAGCCGAGCTGATGCTGGATTTCCTTGATCTCGAACTGCAGCGCTTCGCGCAGCTTGAGATCGAGCGCGCCGAGCGGTTCGTCCATCAGTAGGACGGGCGGTTCGAACACGATGGCGCGGGCGAAGGCCACACGCTGTTGCTGTCCGCCGGACAGATCGCGGGGCATCCGCTTGGCGAGCGCGCCGAGCCGGACGATCTCCAGGACCCGCTCCACCCGTTCGTTGATCTCGCGCCGCGGGGCGCGGCGCATCCGCAACGGGAAGGCGATGTTGTCGAACACCGTCATGTGCGGAAACAGGGAATAGTTCTGAAACACCATCCCCAGGTTCCGGCGCTCCGGCGGCTCGTCGATCACCGACTTGCCGTCGATGAGGATGTCGCCCGAGTCCGCCCCGGAGAAGCCCGCAAGTGCATTCAGAGCCGTCGTTTTCCCCGATCCGCTCGACCCGAGGATCGTCAGGAACTCGCCGGGACGAATGGTCAGAGAAAAATCGTGCAGTGCTGTTACCGATCCATAGGCCTTGCGGACGGATTGGAACTCAATCGTCGCACCGGTCGCCTTCGCTTTCGAAAAAGCTTCCCTGTTCAAGGTGCCGCTGGAGGGTTTATTGACGTCCACCATCGTAGGTACCATCGGCCTGTCCAGTGATGACGCATTGTCTAAATATGACGCTATGTATAAAAATGGCCCTCGTCAAGCTGTGAACGTCAGCTCGCAGAACATTTTTGTCGGGGCCATGGTGGTTGGGGAGCGAGGGCATAAAAATGCAGCAGGATGAGAAAATTCAGGGCAGCGGGCCCGAGCGGGATGAAGCCGTTCCCCCTCTCTTCTTCGAGGAGGTGCTGGCGATCAAAAGCCGGGAGCGGACGCGCCCGAAGCGGGAGCGTACACGCTACATGCTGCTTTCCCTTGTCGCCCGCCACCTGCGCACCACACGGGGAAAGCTGATGACGGTGGAGGCCCTGCTGGACGAAGCCGGGCTGTCACGCGGAACCTTCTATAATCATTTTAAAGACATGGACGAATGCGCCGTCGTCCTCGTCAATCTGTTCTTCGAATATGTCACCCACCGCCGCACCGTATCGAAGGGTCCACGAAGCAGCTACGAGGCGATCCTGGCCGCCAACACCGATTATTGCCGCGCCTATGAGGCGAACGCAGGCTTCTACAGCCTGTTCTCGGAACTGGCCACGCGGGATCCCGAGGTGTTGCGGATGCGCGAGCGGATGAATTCTGAGTGGGTCGACCGCATCATCCTGGCCGTCGCCCGCCGTCGCGGACAGCCCTTCGGCATGGAAGAACGCGGCAGGTTCGAGGGCGTCCTGCGCCTGCTGATCGCGATGACGATCGAGAGCCTGCGCGAAAGATTCGTCCATGGCGACGCGCTGCTGTGCCGATCTTTCCCTACTGCCGACAGCCTCGCAAAAGCCCTGTCCGACCAGTGGTATATTGCGATGGAGGCGTTCGAAGGCCCGGCCCGGCCGAACACTGCGGCCAACGGCGGAAGCTGACCGGTGAGACGTTGGTGCAAAGAGGCCGGGCTGATGGCGGTCGGGAGGGCGAGCGGGTATAGAGGCGGCCCGCTGAAGCCGAGCCTCCGATGCCGTAGAAGGCCAACGAGCCCCGCCGCCACAAGATCCCAAGGGCCAGCTATCGGGTTGAGAACCGGTCAGCTTACGATGCGGCGCTGCGCCGGCGGGGTGACCTGACGATCTGGGTGTCGCCGGAGGCGACCGCCGCGTGGACGCCGCCCGCCACGGGGCGGCGTGGCCGGCCGGTGTGCTACTGGCATTACAGTTGCGATGGAACGCCGTCCCGCCTGTTGAACAGGCTTTGGGATGTCGCCATGTCCGGTGTCGCGGTCGAGGACCTGCTGGGGCTGTGGTCAGAGGAACTGCGTGGAGCCAAGGCCGGGCTTCGGCCGCTGTTCTTGCAGTCCGGCACGGCGGCATCAGCCGGCGCGTTCCTGGACGGGCTGCTCGGGCCGGAGCGGCGCAAGACCGGGTGGATGCGCGCCGAAGCCGCAGGTGATACGGGCCCCTGGCGTCAGCAGGCCTTCGAGACGGCGAAGACCGAGCTGGGACTGGATCACAACGAGACGCGGAGTTGGCACGGCTGGCACCGACACGTCTGGCTGGTCATGCTCGCCTTCGCCCTGCTGGCCGTGGTCCGGCACAAGGCCGATACCCTTGCCACGCCCCCAAAAACGATGAGAAAAGTACCTCGCCTATGGTCCGTTGGTCGATGCAGGAGATCCGTCGTGTTGCCGACCGCCTGACCCGGCGGTGGATCGAACCCGCAACCGTCATCGCATGGTCGGCGTGGAGGCGATGCCATCAAGCGCTCGCCTGTCAAGCCCACCGTACAAATGCGCAACTGCAATGTTAGAGGATCCCAAGCCGCTCCTTGATCTGCGGAAAGAAGCGCCGGCTGACGGGAATGAGCTGCCCCCGTATCGTCTTGATCTCCGCCAAGCCATTCTCCAGAAAATTGATTTTCTCGATGATATCGATGTTCACGAGATATTGCCGGTGACAGCGCAGAAGAGGCGTCCGGTCCTGCAGGATATGAAGCGGCAGCTCAGTCGGTAGCTCACTGCCGTCGGTGGTGACCACGTAGACGCCGCTGACACCCGATGCCACATATTCGACATCCTCCATCCTCACCAGCTGGACATGGTGTTGTCCGAAACACGGGATCTGGCGGAGCTGGCTGGCGCCCGGAAGCTGGGCGATCTTCTGTGGCTCGCGGTTGCGGCGGAGGCGCTCCAGGGTCTTGTCGAGGCGGGTCTGGTTGACCGGCTTTAGCAGGTAGTCGAAGGCATGCTGCTCGAACGCCTGCACAGCATACTCGTCGTAAGCGGTCAGGAAAACGATGTAGGGCATCTTTTCATGATCGAGCATGCTCAGCATCTCGATACCGCTCACCCGCGGCATCTGGATGTCCAGGAACACAACTTCGGGCTTTTCCCGGTTGATCACGCCGATGGCGTCGATGGCGTTGCTGCATTCCGCGAGAATGACGATGTCGTCGGCCTTCGAAAGGACCCGGCGAAGCTCCTTGCGGGCCAACGGCTCGTCGTCGACGATGAGGACGGTGATCATTTGGACGCGGCCTCCAGCGGAACCCGGATCGTGATGCGGGTGAAGACATCCCGCTCGGACGCGACGGTAACACCATAGGACAGGCCGAAACAGTTCCTGATGCGGCGGTCCACCAAACTCATGCCGAGCCCCTGTCCGGCCGGCTTCGGCTGGTAAAGTCCGGCATTGTCCTGCACGTCGATGACGAGCACATCGCCATCCTCGCGGGCGTTGATCGTGACATGCCCCGGACGGAGCTGTTGCGACGTGCCGTGCTTGATCGCGTTCTCGACGACCGGCTGAAGCGTGAAGGCCGGCAGCCGCACGTAGCCGAGACTGTCGGGGATGTCGATGTCGACCGTCAGGCTGTCGGAAAAGCGCGCCCGCTCGATCTGAAGATAGGCGTTCACATGCTCGATCTCCTCGGCCAGCGAGGCGATCTCGCTGGGGCGCTTGAGGTTCATACGGAAGAAGGTGGACAAATCGCCGATCAGGTCGCGCGCCTTCTCCGGTTCGTCGCAGGTGACGGCGGCGATGGTGTTCAGCGCGTTGAACAGGAAATGCGGATTGACCTGGGCATGAAGAAGTTTGATTTCCGCCTGCGCAAGCAACGCCTTCTGCTGTTCGTAGCGGCCTGCCAGGATCTGGCTCGACAGCAGCTTCGCGATGCCTTCGCCCAGCGTCCGGTTGATGGTGGAGAACAGCTTGGTCTTGGGTTCATACAGCTTGATCGTGCCGATGACGTAGCTGTCCTCGCCGACCAGCGGGATAACCAGCGACGCCCCCAGCGGGCAGGTCGGGCTGATCGAGCATTGATAGGCCACCTCATTGCCGTCGGCATAGGTGACCTCGTTGTGAGCGATGGCGTCCAGCGTGTTCACCGAAGAGATCGGCGTGCCGGGCAGATGGTGGTCGTCGCCGATGCCGATGAAGGCGAGGATCTTCTCGCGGTCGGTTATGGCGACCGCGCCGACCCCGGTCTCCTCATAGATGATCCGCGCCACGGTCATGCTGTTTTCCTGGTTGAAGCCTTGGCGCAGCACGCCGTCGGCGCGCGCCGCGATCGCCAGCGCCTTGGCGGAGAACAGGCTGGACTGTCGTTCGATTAAAGCCCGGCGATCGATCAGGATGCCCATGAACAGCGCGGCACCCAGCGAGTTGGCGATCAGCTCCGGCACCGCGATCAACCGCACGATCTCCAGCGTCTGGTCGAAGGGCTTCGCCACCGCAAGGTCGATCAGCAACTCCAGCAGCACCCCGGCGAAGGTCAGGGCGCCGGCCTTGACAGGGTCGAACAGGGTGCGGGCCTCGCCCTTGCGGATGAGATGGCGGTGCATCAGACCGCCCAGCATTCCCTGCACGACGATGTCGATGCCGGCGGCGAGCGCGAAGGCTCCGCCCAGCGAATAGCGGTGCAGCCCGCCGGTGATGCCGACCCCCAGCCCGACCAGCGGACCGCCGAGAAGACCGCCGAGCACCGCGCCGATCGCCGGCGTGTTGGCGATGGCATGGACCACCGGCAGGCCGAGGATGGTGCCCATGATGCAGAACAGGGAAAAGATGACGTAGCAGGCCAGCTTGTGCGGTGGCCGGATCGTGGCGTGCGTCAGCGGAATGAAGATCTTCGTCCGGCTGAGGAGATAGGCCACCACGAGATAGACACACATCTGCTGGAGAAGGACCAGCGAGAGGCCGGCGGGATCAATTTGCATCGGTCAAGGCTCCCTGCACCTGCGCGTCCGGACCGTCCGGTGCGGGCAGGCGAGCAACGGCTTATGCTTGGTTGAGGCGCTTGGTTTGACCCATTCGCGGCCGAAAGGCCAGGGGGAAGCGGCGGCACGGACCGTGCCGGAGATGCGGCGAAAAGCACCGCCCGCCGCGCCGCCCGCCTTCGCATCGCGCCGCTCGCCTGCGGCGGCTTCCGTTCATTTTTCCATTCCGCCGCTCATTTCGCTATTCCACCGCTCCTGAGTTCGGCCGGGAATTGCCAACGGGGTATTGATAGGCTTCCTCCAGGTCAACAAAGCGCAGCCTTACCGTGATGGCTCAAAAATCCACAATGGAAGGCATGCTGGAGGCATAAAATGGTCAGCATTTCAGCAGAATCCACGAGACTCGGCAATCCTCCTCTGCCGTGGACCAGACACGACACCATGTGGATGCTTGGGCTGTTCGGAACAGCCATTGGGGCGGGGACGCTTTTTCTTCCCATCAACGCAGGTCTTGGAGGCTTTTGGCCTCTGGCAGTCATGGCGGTCATCGCCTTCCCCATGACCTATCTGGCCCACCGTGGGTTATGCCGCTTCATCCTGTCCTCGTCGAAGCCGGGCAGCGACATCACCGAGGTGGTGACCGAGCATTTCGGCAGCACCGCGGGCAAGCTCATCACCCTGCTGTACTTCTTCACCATCCTGCCGATCCTGCTGATCTACGGCGTCGGCCTGACCAACACGGTCCAGAGCTTCATGGTGCATCAGCTGGGCATGGTGCCGCCGCCGCGCATCCTGCTGTCGCTCGGCCTGATCCTTGGGCTGATGGGCGTCATCAAGCTGGGCGAACAGACGGTCGTCCGGATCATGGGCTGGCTGGTTTACCCCTTCGTCGTGGTGCTGATGGGCATCGGCCTGTATCTCGCCCCCGACTGGAATGGCGCCGTCCTCGACCAGGTCCCGACCGCCGGCCAGTTCAGCCTGACGCTTTGGCTCAGCATCCCGGCCCTGGTGTTCTCCTTCAACCACTCCCCGGCGATCTCGCGTTTCGTCGTCGCCCAGCAGAACCACTATGGCGAAGAGGCTGAATCCCAGACCACCCGCATCGAGAAATACGCGGTCGTCATGATGGTGCTGGTCGTCCTGTTCTTCGTCTTCAGCTGCGTCTTCAGCCTGAGCCCTCAGGAACTGGCCGACGCGAAGGCCCAGAACATTTCCATCCTGTCCTATCTCGGCAACAAGTTCGACAATCCGCTGATGGCGCTGCTGACCCCGGCTGTGGCCTTCGTGGCGATCACCAAGTCCTTCTTCGGCCATTATCTCGGTGCCCGCGAAGGTCTGAACGGGCTGATCTCCCAGCATCTGCGCAGCCAGGACAAGCCGGTCGACGAAAAGGCGATCAACCGTTTCAGCGCTCTGTTCATGGTCGCCGCCGTTTGGATCGCCGCCACCCTGAACCCCAGCATCCTCGGCATGATCGAATCCCTGTGCGGCCCCATCATCGCCGCCCTGCTCTTCATCATGCCGATGTACGCGATCCGCAAGGTGCCGGCGATGCGCAAATATGCCGGCCAGCCGGGCAACGTGGTGGTGATGTTCATCGGCAGCGTCGCGATCTCCGCCATCCTCTACTCCCTGCTCAGCCTCTGACGCCCACACCGCTTCCCCATCCGGCGGCGCCCTGTCCACGGTGACGGGACGCCGCCTGAAGCGGCGAAGAGAAGAACCCGCGGCCAAGCATCTCCCCAACTGTTTCCAGAGCCGCCCACAGGAAGGAAGGAAGCCATGATCAGCATGTTCGACCTCTACAAGGTCGGTATCGGCCCCTCGAGCTCGCATACGGTGGGACCGATGAGGGCCGCCAAGCAGTTCGTGGACCATCTGCGGTCCTTGGGCGGCGTCGATGCCGCCACCCGCGTCGCGGTCGACATCTACGGCTCGCTTGCGCTGACTGGCAAAGGCCATCACACCGACGTCGCCCTGATGCTGGGCCTTGCCGGAAACCTGCCGGACAGCGTTGCCATCGACACGATCCCCGGATTCCTTCAGCAGGTGCGCAATTCGCACCGCCTTCCGTTGGGCCAGGAGGGCAGGCCGATCGACTTCCCGCCGACCGCCATCACCTTCCACCGGTCCAACCTGCCCCGGCACGAGAACGGCATGACGATCCAGGCCTTCGACGGCGACCGGCTCCTGCTGGGCAAGACCTATTACTCGATTGGCGGCGGCTTCGTCGTCGACGAGGAGAATTTCGGCAAGCAGACCGGAGAGGAGGTGGAGCTTCCCTACCCTTACGCCTCGGCCGCCGATCTGCTGGCCCATTGCCGCAAAGCCGGCCTGTCCTTCTCCGGCCTGATCCTGCAGAACGAACTCAGCCTGCACAGTCACCAGGAGATCCGCGACTATTTCTCCAACATCTGGCAGACGATGCGCGCCTGCATGGACCGCGGCATGACGACGGAGGGCGTGCTGCCGGGGCCGATGCGGGTTCCGCGCCGGGCCGCTCTGCTGCGCCGCCAGCTGGCGTCGTCGGAAGCGCTGTCGCGCGATCCGATGAACGTGGTCGACTGGGTAAACATGTTCGCCTTCGCCGTGAACGAGGAGAACGCGGCGGGCGGCCGCGTCGTCACCGCGCCGACCAACGGCGCCTGCGGCATCGTCCCGGCGGTGCTCGCCTACTACCACAACTTTGTCAAGCCGCTGGACGATGACGCCTGCGTCCGCTTCTTCCTGGCGTCCGCCGCCATCGGCGCGCTCTACAAGCGAAACGCCTCGATCTCCGGCGCCGAGGTCGGCTGTCAGGGTGAGGTCGGCGTCGCCTGCTCGATGGCCGCCGGCGGACTGGCCGACCTGATGGGCGGCAGTCCCGAACAGGTGTGCGTGGCCGCCGAGATCGCCATGGAGCACAATCTTGGCCTGACCTGCGATCCGGTCGGCGGGCAGGTGCAGATTCCCTGCATCGAACGCAACGCCATGGGCGCCATGAAGGCCATCAATGCGACGCGCATGGCCCTGCACCGGACCAGCGAACCGCTCGTCTCGCTCGACAAGGTCATCGAGACGATGTTCGAGACCGGCAAGGACATGGATCCGAAATATCGCGAGACATCCTGTGGCGGTCTTGCGGTCAAGGTGGTCGCGTTGACCCCCCGCTCGGCGCAGGACGCCGACAGCACCAACTGGGCGGCCTGACAGCGGCGATGGCCATGCGCGGTCCGGTCCAGACGCTCGGTCGTCGCGGTCGAAGAGCAGTGTGGGCAGCGCATCCATCTCCTCCGGAGTGGAGGTGATCCCCTACGTCAGCGCCACGGTTACAAGCAAGATGGCGCGAGGGCCGACGGAGCCCTGGCGGCTGCATAATCACGCCCGGAGTCTGCTTGAACGGCGGTTCCGGGAGCCTCGGAGCAAGGGAAAACTGCCCTTTCCGACCAAACCGGGCGATGCAGACCCGTTTTTTTAGCCTCAGTGGAGGAAAAAAAGAACGTCGCACGGGTCCTTTTTCTGCGTCCTGCTAGCCGAGGACGGACCGGCAGGGAGCCGATGATGCACGCGGGATGAGCGTCGGAGGAGCGACCCGAACGCGATCGTTGGGAGATACCGCGCTCCGGGACAACAAATCCAGGGCTTCCACCGCGATCCGGTCGAAGGGCACGCGCACCGACGTCAATGGCACGGACAGCCGGCTGACGATGGGGATGTCGTTGTACCCGACCAGGGAGATATCCTCCGGCACCGACAGCCCGAGCTTTATCAGAGCCGACAGCGCACCGATGGCCGTGTTGTCGTTCATGGCGAATATCGCGGTCGGGCGCGCCGACACGCCCATCAGGCGTTCGGCCGCCTCGGCACCGGAATCGATTCCGAAACTCGATTCCACGATCCAGTCTGGATCGACCGCGGCACCGGCCTCGGTCATCGCCCACCGGTAGCCGGCGAGCCGTCCACGGCTGCTCGAAGCATAGCTTGGGCCTGCGATGATGCCGATCCTCCGATGCCCGAGATCAAGGAGATGGCGGGTTGCCAGATAGCCGCCCAGCTTGTCATCGCCGACCGACGACATGCTGCGGCCATCGCTTCTCAACGCAAGAACATAGGGAATTCCGCGCTTCTCCAGCCTGACCGGGAAATCGTCGCCTTCCCTGGCGGTCGACAACACCAGACCGTCCACCCCACGCTGGAGCAGGCTTTCGGCCGCGACACGGTCGGCCTGCGGTTCGTCGTCGGTCGTCGCCACGATGGCGAAACGTCCCGAGCGTGCACAGGCATGGGCCAACGCCTCGTAGAGCATGGCCATGACCGTGTCGGTCAGCCGCGGCACGATCACTCCGATGGTGTTGGTGTTGCCACGGCGCAGGCTTGCTGCCGCAACGTCACGCACATAACCCAGTTCCGCGGCGACCTGCCTTACCTTGCGGGCCGTCTCACTTTCCGAACGCGGCAGACGCTCGTCAAGAATTCGTGACACCGTGGACTTCGATACGCCCGACGCGGCGGCAACGTCGTGCAACGTCACCCGGCCCTGCCTCTCCTGTGGATCGTCTTTGGTGAACACGCTCGGCCCCGCGAATTTCCGTCCGGACCCAAGATAATGGTTGACACCCCAATTGTTCAAGACTTACTTTGGGAACGTTCCCGGTATCGTTACCAACCACACCGGCGGACGCTCCCGGTCCGCAGCAAAGACGGCCCGGAACACCCTCACATCCCATAATGTTTCTGGAAGGCATCGGAACCATGGCCATCGATTGGAAGGGACTGAACCCCGCGCCCGTCACGCTGTTCAAGGACAATGGCGACGTCGATTTCGACGGAAACGCCCGCCTGGCAAAGTGGCTTGCCTCGATTCCCGGCGTAAAGAGCCTCGTCATCCTCGGCCATGCCGGCGAGGGCACCTTCCTCACCCATGACGAGCAGATCGAACTGATCCGTGTCTACAAGGACGCCACGCCGCTGCCGGTCGTCGCCGGCATCACCGGCGAAGGCACCAAGGTCGCCGAACTGGAGGCGAAGGAGAAGTTCGAGGCCGGCGCCACCGGCGCCCTGGTCTATCCGAACCACGGCTGGCTGCGCTTCGGCTACCAGAAGGGCGCACCCGTCGACCGCTACAAGGCTGTCGCCCAGTCCGGCCTGGAATGCATCCTGTTCCAGTACCCGGCCGTGACCAAGGCCAACTACGACCTCGATACCCAATTGCAGATCGCCGCCGTGCCGGGCGTCACCGCCACCAAGAACGGCGTGCGCGACATGAAGCGCTGGTACGACGAAATCCCGGCGCTGAAGAACGCCTTCCCGGACCTCGCCATCATGTCGTGCCATGACGAATGGTTGCTGCCGACGATGTTCGACGTCGACGGGCTGCTGGTCGGCTACGGCAACATGGCCCCGGAACTGCTGATCGAGTATCTCGCCGCCGGCAAGGCGCAGGACTATACGCTCGCCCGCAAGTACCACGAGCAGCTGCTGCCGATCACCCGCGCGGTCTACCATCGCGGGTCGCACATGGAAGGCTCGGTCGCGCTGAAGCACGCCCTGCGCGCCCGCGGCCTGATCGACAACGTCAATGTCCGCGAGCCGCTGAAGGCGCTGGGCGATGGCGCCGATGAGGAAATCCGCGCCGCGGTGAAGGCGTCCGGCCTGACCGTGATCCAGAACGCCCTCGCCACCTGAGAAGCCGTGGCCACCCGGGGGGTGGCCTCTCTTTCGTGCCGTCATGCAATTGGCGGCGATCCGGGCTTTTCAGGATCGCCGCCACGGAACCAACTCCTGGGGGGCCTCCGGCGGCCGAAGGCTGCCGGCAATAAAAAAACCAATAATCAGGCTTGAGAGGAAACGCCATGCTCATGCAGACATCCGAGGATGTCGCCTCCAAAACGCGCGACGCCGCGGCCGGCACTTTCGATGGACAGGCGGACATCAGCGCCCGGCTCGAACGGCTTCCAATCACCCGGCGGGTCTTCTGGACCCGCAACATCATCGGCGCCGCCACCTTCTTCGACGGCTACACGGTCATCGCCATCGCCTACGCCATGCCGGTGCTGGTCCGCGAATGGGGGCTCGGCCCCGAACAGACCGGGCTGATCCTGTCGATGGGCTATCTGGGCCAGCTCATCGGGGCGGTCTTCTTCGGCTGGCTCGCCGAGCGGATCGGCCGGCTGAGCGTCCTCCTCTTCACCATCCTGCTGTTCGTGAGCATGGACGTCGCCTGCCTGTTCGCCTGGGGCGCCGGATCGATGATGGCGTTCCGCTTCATCCAGGGCATCGGCACCGGCGGCGAGGTGCCCGTCGCCAGCGCCTACATCAACGAATATATCGGATCGAAGGGGCGCGGCCGCTTCTTCCTGCTCTACGAGGTGATGTTCCTGCTGGGCCTCGTCGGCGCCGGCCTCATCGCCCGGGCGCTGGTTCCGGTCTATGGCTGGCAGGTGATGTTCCTCGTCGGCATCGTTCCGGCCGCCATCCTGATCCCGTTCCGCTTCTTCATGAGGGAATCGCCGCGCTGGCTGGCCTCCAGGGGCCGTTACGACGAAGCCGACCGCATCGTCAGCCAGCTCGAAGCCAGCGCCGTCGCCTCCGGGCACAGCCTGGAAGCGCCGAAGCCCGTCGCCACCCGCGCGAAGGCCGGCTCCAACTGGCGCGAGCTGTTTTCCGGCTTCTACCGCCGCCGCACCTTCACCATCTGGGCGATGTGGTTCTGTTCCTACCTCGTCGCCAACGGCATGATCACCTGGCTGCCGACGCTCTATCGCCAGACCTTCAACCTGCCGCTCGAGACCAGCCTGCTGTACGGGCTGCTGACCTCGGTCGGCGGCGTCGCCGCATCGGTCGTCTGCGCCCTGCTCATCGACAGGGTCGGCCGCAAGCGCTGGTACATGTGCGCCTTCTTCGCCGCCCCGCTGCCGCTTCTGGCGCTGGCCTTCCTCGGCGCCACCTCGCCGCTCGAAGTGCTGATCCTCGCGGGACTGGCCTACGCGATCCTGCAGACGATCACCTTCTCGCTCTACCTCTACTCCGCGGAACTCTATCCCACCCGCATGAGGGCGCTCGGCACCGGTCTCGGCAGCGCCTGGCTGCGCCTCGGCTCCTCCACCGGCCCCATTCTGGTCGGTGTGCTGATGGGCTCGGCCGGTGTCCAGTACGTCTTCGCGACCTTCGCCGCCGTATCGCTGGCCGGCGCGGTCATCACCGCCCTCTTTGCTATCGAGACCAAGGGGCGGGTTCTGGAAGAACTGTCTCCCTGAAGGGAGCCGGTTGAATAGGGGCGCGCCTGGACAGCGGGACCGCCGAAGCAGTGGTTTCTTCGGCGCGCTCCCGGCCCCGGCCCCCTGCCGACCTCATCCTCCCCGACCTTTGTGGAAGACCGGCTTGACCGGTCCGGTCCGGTCGCCTCTTCCGACAGGCCGGGATGCCATGGGATTTCCATCCACCTCCTTCTCATCGGCGGTATTTTTCCATGAAACAGACGCAAACAATTGCTCTGTGCGGGATCCTGGCTTCGTGCATCGTCGGACCGGCTCAAGCGCAAGGCCGGTTCGACATCCAGCTCAGCGGTGACGCCTATTTTGAAATGGGCCTCGTTTCACAGACCAACGACCGCAATCTGCGGTCCACCGAGGCCCGCAACCGTTTCCGTTTGACCGTCGTTCCGCTGGCAAAAGCGGACAATGGCCTGGAATACGGCGCAAACCTGCGGCTGCGCAGCGCACTGGGCAGCCGGGCGATCGACATCGACCGCGGCTACCTGTTCTCCTCGGGGTCGTTCGGCACGGTGCGGCTGGGTGTCACGCCGGGCTTCGACGGCGAGATCTCCCATCTGACCAACGGCACCGGCCGTCCCATCGCCTACCTGCCCTTCGGCCTCTACGATCACGCGGCGGCCTGGGTCGGACCGGCCGGCGGCGCCCAGGGGACGGACCCGGCGACCGGGCGCTACACCGGCGGCGATTTCCGGGGCGGCGTCGGCGACGCGCTCCAGCCGCCCGCGACCCTGATGTGGCCCTGGCTCAATGCTGATGCCGGCGCCACGAAGATCCTCTACGCCTCGCCGCGTTTTGCCGGGCTGCAAGTCGGCGGCAGCTACACGCCGCGCAACGACAGCTCGAACACCGACATCAGCCGCGTCAAGACCGGATCGACCCCGGCCGCGCAATTCACCGGGAACTTCCAAGACATCGTCGAGGTCGGCGCGAACTACAAGGCGACGCTCGGACCGGTCAAGGCGACGCTGTCGGCGGCCTTTATGGGCGGAAAGGCGACCGCCAGCGGAGCGGCCGCGGATGCCTTCAAGGACCTCCGCGGCTATATCGGCGGCTTCCGGTTCGAGTATGCCGGCTTCTCCCTTGGCGGCGATTACCTGAACTACGGCAAGAGCGGGCAGAATGCGCGCTATGCCTACACCGACGACACCTGGACCTGGCAGGTCGGCGCGCAGTATGTCACCGGACCCTATGTGCTGGGCGCCGCCTACATCCGCACCGAAGACCCCGGACAGGTGACCCGGCCCGGCAAGCGGACCGCCGACGTCTATGAGGTGGGCGCCGGCTACACCGTGGCACCGGGCCTGCGGGCGCAACTCCAATACGATTACTTCGACACCCGGAGCGACAAGGCCGTGACCCTGGCCTCCGGGTCGCCCGACGACCGCGCTCATGTGCTTCTGGCCCGGACGCTCGTGGCGTTCTGACAAGGGAAGGGTTCATTGAGGCTGCGGCGGTCCGTGCAGGCTTCCACACCCTCAAGACCATCCGGGCCAGCAACGGCTGGAAAAGACCACACTATATTGCAACGCATGATAATGATCCGTGCCAATACTGAAGATCCCCCAGAATCATTAAACGAGGATTCATTTTTCCGGGCTATTTCATAACTTCGCATCATGACGCCGGCCAACCCGGTACAAAGAGGACGCCGCCATGCGATCCGTAATTTTCGGCCTCAACAGCCGCATCAATCTCATCACCGGCATTGCCCTCGTGGGATTCGCGATTGTCGGCGCTCTCTCGATCCGCACCATTGGAACGGTGACCGGGGACGAACGCCAGGCGCGTGCCCGCGTCGTCGTCGAGGCGGCGTCGAAGATCGTCCAATCCTATGAAGCGAAGGCCGCCAAGGGCGATCTCCCGGAAGCAGCCGCCAAGGAGGCCGCGAAGGAAGCCCTGCGCGCAGTCCGCTTCGACGGCAACGAGTACATCCTCATCCTTGAACAGGACGGGACCGTCGCCATGAGCGGCATGTTCAAGGACCGGGATGGACGCTCCGCGCTGGACAACAAGGATGCCAACGGCGTCTATTTCAGCCGCGAGATGATCAAGGCCGCCCAGGCCGGCGGCGGATTCACCGATTATTCCTGGCCGAAGGCACCGAACACGCCTCCCCAGCGCAAGGTCGCCTACGCCCTGCAATCGGGCGCCTGGAAATGGGTCGTCTGTTCGGGCGTCTACCTCGACGACGTCGAGGCGGCGATCTGGAGGAACGCCATGACCATCGCCGGGGCCGGCGGCGCCCTGGCCGGGCTGATCTTCGGCGTCGCCTTCTGGCTGGGCCGCAGGATCACCCGTCCCATCCTGCACCTCACCGCCGTGACGAACCGCATCGCCGACGGCGACCTGTCGGTCGTGGTCCCCGGGCAGGAGCGGCGGGACGAGATCGGTTCGCTGGCCCATTCCATCGGCGTGCTGAAGCTCCGCTCGGAGGAAGCCTCGCGTCTTTCCGCCGAACAGGAGCGGATGAAGGCGGAGGCGGCCCGCGAGCGCAAGCACGAAATGGCCAGGTTTGCCGATGCGTTCGAAGCCTCGGTGATGGCCGTTGTCGGTTCCATCGCATCGTCGGCGGGCACCATCGAAAGCTCGGCCAAGGCCCTGACGGACTCGTCGCACCTCGCCGAACGCGAAACCACCTCGGCCGACGCCGCCGCCGAACAGACGAGCGAGAATGTCGGGACCGTCGCGTCGGCCACCGAGGAACTGGCCGCATCGATCCAGGAAATCTCGCACCAGATCTCCCACTCCTCCCAGATCGCTTCGGGGGCGATGGGCGAGGCGGGCGAGGCTCAGGTCGCCATGACCCAGCTTGCCGACGCCGCCAAGCGGGTCGGCGCCATCGTCGAGCTGATCAACCGGATCGCCAGCCAGACCAATCTGCTGGCGCTGAACGCGACCATCGAGGCGGCGCGCGCCGGCGAGGCGGGCAAGGGCTTCGCCGTCGTCGCCGGCGAGGTCAAGGCGCTGGCCGCGCAGACCGCCAAGGCGACCGACGAGATCCAGGCGACGGTGTCGGGCATCGAATCCATCTCCGAGACGGCGGTGTCGCGCATCCGGGAGGTCAGCGTGACGGTCACGCGGATGAATGAGATCACCGCGACGATTGCCGCTGCCATCGAGGAGCAAGGAGCGGCAACGCGCGAGATCGCCGACAACATCAACAATGCCGCGGAGAGCACCCGCCGGGTGTCGGGAAACGTCGGTGTGGTTCGCCAAGCGGTCGACAGCACGGCCGGCGTTGCCCGGACTGTACTCGACGCGGCGGGCACACTCTCCGATGGGAGCAAGCGTCTCAATCAAGAAGTGTCCAACTTCCTCGGCACGGTCCGAACCGCTTGATCGCGACTTTGGCACACAAATCGACAGGCAGTTGGGCACCTCGATAAACCGGCTTTTCTGGCCGGTTGAGACCGCAGAAAAGGTTGATCCGGCGATAAACCGGCTATTTTAGGAGTTAAGGCCCGATTTCTGTGCGAAAAGGTAGAAATATGCAGCGGTTTTGGCGCTAAACGGGCGCAGTGCGCCCCTCGAGCCAGATCAGGCGTCGGAAATTGTAGGCAAGGTTGGCGATGCCGATCGTCACCGTGGCGCGCCCGAGGCCGATGGTGCGGATGAACAGCCCCATGCGCTCCTTCTGGTCGGCGAACACATGCTCGACGGCGGACCGTACCGCCGAGCGGGCGCGGTTGGCGCGCTGGTGCGGCCCCGGCATCGGCCGTCCCTTCGGCTTGCGGAAATGCACCATGCTGCGGCGGCCCGCCGCCGCGATGGCTTCTTCATTGGCCTTCGAACGGTAGGCGCTGTCCGCCCACACCCGGCTGTCGAAGGCGTCCGGGTTGAGCAGGCGCGGCAACTGCGCGCCGTCGTGCCGCGCCGCGCCGGTGACGATGAAGCGCCGGATCAGGCGGAACCGGCGGTCGACGGTGATGTGCGACTTGTAGCCGGAAGCCGCGATCGGCACCCCCTCCACCATGCGCGCCTCGGACCCGTCGAGCGTCGGTCCCGGCTTCGCCTTGAACCGTCCCCGCTTCACCGTCCAGCGTGCCTGCGTGTCCTTCTGGCGCGCCTTGGCCGGTGGCCAGGGCGGGTCTTCACCGTCACGGATTTGCCGCTTTTCCTCCTTGGTCAGCCGCTGTTTGGGCGCCTAAACGATGGAGGCGTCGACGATCTGGCCGCCTGGCGCGAAGTAGCCACGCTCCGTCAGGGCCTCGTCGAAGCGGACGAACAGCCCCTCCGGTCGCGACCCTGATAAGGGGCACCAGTTTGGGCACCAAGCCGCACCAGTTCATCCATATCCACGGCTCACCGAAGATGGAGGTCGGGACGCTTTCAACCTCCAGCCCCTTCAGCGTCGGCCCGATCCGCACATGGGCAACAGCGGAGCCAACCGGTCTTCGAACAGCTTCATGTCTTCGTCGTCACGGTTGGGGGGTGGTCACCGCTGCTGACACTTCGGCAGGCAGGTACGGAAAGGGTGCGACAGAGGAAAGCAGGGGCCGCGGTCGCGAGAGCAGCGCCAGGATGGAGGGCGCCTCGCGGGGATCGTCGTCCCAAGCGCAGGGGGCGGCAGCGAGCCCGATGGCCGCCGCCAGCGCAAGAAGGGTGCGCATCGTGCTGTCTCCTACAGTGGATGTGTGATAATCATTATGATCGTAATCACATCGGCGTTCCGCCAAGGTCAGCGGGTGCGGCGATGGTGATCGGGACAACCGAGCTTTCCGGTGACGCCATGAGCCGCAAGACCGCCAGCACACCCACCGCCCCCACCTCCGATATGTCGGCCGCTGAGCCGGCCGGGAGGTCGCAAACCGCCAGACTGGCGGATTTCATGTGCTTCACGATCTATTCGGCCAACCTCGCCTATTCGCGGGTCTACAAGCCGGTGCTGGAGCAGCTTGGCGTCACCTATCCCCAGTACATCACCATCATCGCCCTGTGGGAGGAGGATCGGCAGACCGTCAAGAGCCTCAGCGAGAAGCTGTTCCTGGAGCCCAGCACCATGACGCCGATGCTGCAACGGCTGGAGGCGATGGGCTATGTCACGCGGATGCGCGACGACGAGGACGAACGCAGCGTCCGCGTTTCTCTGACCGAGGCCGGCCGGCAGCTTCGCGAGAAGGGCCTGGGCTTCGGCGAGTTGACGGTGAAGGCTTCCGGACTTCCGCCCGACGAGTTCCGCGCCCTCCAGAGAGCGGTCGCCCGATTGCGCAACAACCTGCGGGAGGCCAGCAAGTAAAACAGATCGGATGCGGAGGTCCGGGGGCCATGCGGGCTTCTCCTCAACCGAAGGTGAAGGCGTAGGCGTCGACGCCGGGATCGAGGAAACGCACCTCGAACGTCCGTTCCCGAACAGCGCCCGCCTGCCGCACCAGCTGATAGAGCCTGGTTTCCGAAACGGTGCCGAAGCCCTCGGCGTCCGTGTCCGTTCCGTGATCGGACCCCGGGGGCATGCCGTCGATCGTGACCTGGAAGCGGACCGGTTTACCGTCCTGGACGGGACCGAGGATGAGGTGCAGGTCGCGCGCCCGGAAGCGGTAAACGATCGCCCCGCCCGCCCGGTTCAGCCGGGCCTGCTCGGCCCCGACCGTCCAGTTGCCCGAAAGCCCCCAGTGGTTCAGCCGCAGCGCGCCGACCGTGTAGTCCCGCGGCTGGTCGATGCCGTCCCGCTCCGGCGAGGCGAAGTTAGCCGCCTGCCGATAGCCAACATAGGTTTCACCGGAGCGGATGTCGTCGAGGTCGGCGGGCGCCTGCGCCCCCTGCCCCGCCGGTCTGACCAGCCCGCCCTCGCCGGCTTGGCTCCCTGCGGTCTGGCCTTTGGTGGCTTCTGCCAACAAGTCCTGGATGACCCGTTCGGTCTGCTCATACCCGCCCTCGCCGAACTGGTGGTGACGGATCCGCCCCGTGGCGTCGGCGATATAGAAGGCCGGCCAATAGCTGTTGCCGAATGCCCGCCAGATGCGGAAGTCATTGTCGATCGCCACCGGATAGGGGATGGCGAAATCCCGCAGCGCCTTCTGCACGTTGCCGATCCGCTTTTCGAAGGCGAACTCCGGGGCATGGACACCGACCACCACCAGCCCCTGGTCCCGGTACTTCTCCGCCCATGCCCGCAGATACGGCAGCGTCCGGATGCAGTTGATGCAGGAGTAGGTCCAGAAATCGATCAGCACGACCTTTCCACGCAGATCTGCCGTGGTCAGCGGCTGTGAGTTCAGCCAGTCCGTCGCACCGTCCAAGGAGGGGAGAACGCCCTCGACCGGCAGGCTGCTGCGATAGATCCGCCGGGCATCGGCAAGCACCAGCCCCGTTGCGGACGTCTCCGGCGCAGCCGACGCTTCGGCAGCGGCGGAGGGGGCAGCAGGGGCGAACCGGTCGATCAGCGACTGCTCGACACCGGACGTGCCTGCATAGGACAGACGGCCCAGCAGCCCGGTGTCGAGCCCCAGGGCGATGACGCCGACACCGGCGAGGACGGCGATGCCGAGTGCCTGGCGGAGACGCTCCCCGACACCGAGCGACCGCTTCATCGCCGCCAGCACCCGGCCGCCGGCCAGAAGGGCGAGCGCCAGGGAGGTCGCGGCACCGGCCGCATAGGCCGCCAGCAGCAGGGTGGTTTGCAGGCTGGCGCCGTGAAGCGCCGCACCGGTCAGGACCAGCCCGAGGATCGGCCCGGCACACGGCGTCCAGAGCAGCCCGGTGGCGATACCCAGCACAAGCGATCCGGCGACGCCGGCCCGGCCGGATATCCGGTTGCCGGCGGCGACCAGCGGACGGCTGAGCACCGCGGCAGCGCGGGGAGACAGGAGCGTGTATCCGAACACGGCCATCAGCGCGATGGCGGCGGCCCGCCCGGCACCATTGGCTTCGACCGCCCAACCTCCGCCGACGGCGGACAGCGTGGCGACCCCGGCGAAGCTGGCCACCATACCGAACAGCATCGGCAGGATACCGCGGAACAGCGGCTGCCCCTCCCGGGAGAAGATGAAGGGCACGACCGGCAGGATGCAGGGGCTGACGATGGTCAGGGCGCCCGCCAGGAAGGAGACGAGAAAGAGGATCATGACTGAACCCTTTCGACAGGCCGAGTGCGGGTCGGCACCCGATCCGGCAAATCAGTAGAAGGTCACTGGGAGACCGCCTCGGCGGCCTCGACGATCAGGGCGGCGACGGCCTCGGGCTTGGCAGCGTAGACGGCGTGGCTGGCCTCGACCGACCGGACATGGCTGCCGGCCCGGCGGGCCATCTCCAGTTCCAATTCGGGATTGATCGAGCGGTCGGCGGTCGCCACCAGAGCCCAGCTCGGCTTCGATTTCCATGCCGGGTCACCAGCCGGTGTCGTGAAGGCGTCCTTGGCCGCGAACACCTGGGACCGGGCGAGGAAGGCCGCGTCTGCCGGCGGAAGGTCGGCGGCGAAGGCACCGGCGAAGGCCGGCGGGTCGAGATAGAGGTAGCCGTCGGCGGTGGCCTTGACGGCATCCGGCACGGCGCCGGCCACCGGCTTGCTCTCGGCCAGTTTGGCGAGACTCTCGCCCTTTTCGGGCTCGAAGGCGGCGACATAGACCAGGGCAGCAACATGGCTGTCGTTCCCGGCCTCGCTGATCACCATCCCGCCATAGCTGTGGCCGACCAGAACGGCCGGGCCCGTCTGAAGGGAAAGGACGCGGCGGGTTGCCGCGACATCGTCGCCGAGCGAGGTCAGCGGCTGCTGGACGATCGACACGGCATAGCCCTTGGCGGTCAGGATGTCGGAAACCTTGCGCCAGCCCGAGCCGTCGGCGAAGGCGCCATGCACGATGACCACCGACTTCACCGGAGCGGCGGCGGCCGGCGACCAGGGAGCGGCGAGCGACAGGGCCAGACCGAACAGGGCAGCCGGAAATTTGGATGGAAGCATGGAGGCATCCCCTCATGTCATTTGCGTCATAACTATTATTTTGATAAGTACATTGACGGAAGGCAGACTGTCCAGACGGAACCATGCGGATGCCGGCTTGCGGCAGGGGGATTTTTGTACCGGCATGTATCAGCCGACGGGGCGAATACAGATGGACACAAACCGCCGGACGTCGGCAGGAATTTGCCCGTCATAAGATCGCCGAACAGCAGCGGGGTTCGACCGAATGGATCACATCGACCACGTCCTGATCGTCGATGACGACCGGGACATCAGGGAACTGGTGTCCGGCTATCTGAAGCGGAACGGCCTGCGTGTGACCCTCGCCGCCGACGGCCGGCAGATGCGGTCGTTCCTGGAGCGCGACCGGGTGGACCTCATCGTGCTCGACATCATGATGCCGGGCGATGACGGGCTGGTTCTGTGCCGGGAGCTTCGTGCCGGCCGGCATGCCGCGACGCCGGTCCTGATGCTGACCGCGCGCAACGACGAGATGGACCGCATCCTCGGCCTGGAGATGGGGGCCGACGATTATCTGGCGAAGCCGTTCGCGGCGCGCGAGTTGCTGGCCCGCATCAAGGCGATCCTGCGCCGGGCGCGCATGCTGCCGCCCAACCTCCAGATCAGCGAGGCCGGACAGCTGCTGAGCTTCGGCAGTTGGCGGCTCGACACCGTTGCCCGCCATCTGCTCGACCAGGACGGCACGGCCGTCGCGCTGAGCGGTGCCGAATACCGGCTGCTGCGCGTCTTCCTCGACCACCCGCAAAGAGTGCTGTCGCGCGACCAGCTCCTCAACCTGACGCAGGGGCGCGAGGCGGAGCTGTTCGAACGGTCCATCGACCTGCTGGTCAGCCGGCTCCGGCAGCGGCTGCGCGACGACGCGCGCGAGCCCAGCCACATCAAGACGGTCCGCAACGAAGGCTATGTGCTGGCGATGCCGGTGGAGATCACGAGGGCAAGGCCATGAGAGGCACGGTCATGAGCGGCGCAATCCACCGGCTCGGCCACGTCATGGGTCTGCCCCGCACCTTGCGCTGGCGGCTGTTCCTCATCCTCCTGACCGGGCTTGTCCTGGCGCATGGCCTGTCCTTCGGCGCGCTGTTCCTGGAGCGCACCAGTGCTGCCAAGGCGATGATGCTCGGCACGCTGGAACAGGATGTGGCGACCTCGGTCGCCCTGCTCGACCGCCTGCCACCGGAGGAGCGCGGCCGCTGGCTGGCGGTGCTGGAACGGCGCACCTACCGCTACGAGCTTGGTCCCGGCCTGCCGGGCGTGCCGGACCTGGGCAGCCGCGGTGCGGAGATCGCCCGCGCCATCAACGGCGGTGCCGGCCCCGGCTTCCCAGTGGTGGTCGAAGCCATTCCCGGTGATCACCCGCATCTCCAGGCCCATGTCACGCTTCGCGATGGCTCCCTGGTGACGATCGACGTGACGCCGGCGCTCATGCCACTCGCCGCCTGGGTCCCCCTGCTGCTGGCCGGCCAGCTCCTGCTGCTGGTCCTCTGCACCTGGCTTGCCGTGCGGCAGGCGATCCGCCCGCTGGCGCGCTTCGCCAAGGCTGCCGAAACGCTCGATCCCGGCGGCACGTCGGCACGGCTGGCGGAGGACGGACCGAGCGAGGTGGCCCATGCCGCGACCGCCTTCAACGCCATGCGGGACAGGATCGCCCATTATCTGGAGGAGCGCGTGCGGATCCTCGCCGCCATTTCCCACGACCTCCAGACGCCGATCACCCGCATGGCGCTGCGGGTCGAGATGGCGGAGGACAGTCCGGAGAAGGAGCGGCTGCTCCGCGATCTGTCGCAGATCGAACGGCTGGTGCGCGAAGGGGTGGCCTATGCGCGCAGCGCCCATGGCGATGTCGAGACTCCGGCCCGCATCGATGTCGGGTCCTTCGTCGAAAGCCTCGCCTTCGACTATCAGGACATGGGCAAGCCGGTGACCGTCCGCGGGCTCTCGGGCGCGGTCCTGACCACCCGGCCGCACGCGCTGCGCCGCATCCTGACCAACCTGATCGACAACGCCCTGAAATTCGCCGGAGAGGTCGAGATCACGGTGGCCCGGGACGACGCCGGCCGGATCGGCATCGCCGTCCAGGACACCGGCCCCGGCATTCCGGAGCATCAACTCACCGCCGTCCTCCAGCCCTTCTACCGGCTGGAACAGTCCCGCAACCGCGATTCCGGAGGAACCGGCCTGGGACTGGCCATCGCCCACCAGCTGGCGCTGGCGATCGGCGGGTCGTTGACGCTGCGGAACCGGCCGGTGGGCGGCCTTTGTGCCGAGGTGACGCTCGGCTGACAGGGGAGAGTTAGCCGTTTCCGAAGGCAGCAGTGAAGACCGCCCAGCGCTCCTCGAACAGACGCAAGAGGGACGGTCCGCCCGCCGTCCCATCATCGCCAAGCCGGATCCGGTTGTTGACGCCCTCCAGCAGGTCGATCAGAACCCCGCAGACCGAAGCTGGATTGCCCGGTCGCAATTCGCCTGCGCGTTGGGCGGCGGCGACGAACCCGACCAGCGGCTCCAGCGCATCGCGCGACCAGGATGCCAGCCGCTCCCGGAGAGCCGGCGAAACCGCGGCCTCGGCGCTGACGGATAGATAGAAGGCGGCATAGTCGCGCGACGACCCGATCTCGACATAGCGGAACGCGGCGCGGCGCAGCGCGTCGAGCGCTCCTACCCCACCCTCGCCAGCGGCGACGGACAGCAGGGCGTCACGGAACCGCCCGACATCGCGCTCGACCACCGCTTCAAGGAGGGCGGCTTTGTTGGGGTAACGGCGATAAAGCGTGTGCTTGGACACACCGAGTTCGGCCGCAATCTCTTCCAAACCGCTGTTGGCGACGCCCTTGCGGCAGAAGACGGCCCTGGCGCCATCCAGGATGCGCGCATCGATGGCCGCGGCCTGCTCCCTGGTCGGCCGTCCTCCTGGCTTGCGTCCGCCGGTGTCCATGTTCACGTCCCTTCCGCTCTCCATCCACCAACAAAACAGCACAGGTCCGTTGCGTTTTCCATCGCCGTCTGATATCAGCACGATTGCGTGTCGATATCCTGAAATCAACAAGGGGCGACGCATGGCATCGATCTCCCTTTCCCGGATCGGTTGGGCAACTCCGGACGGGCACAGCGTCCTGACCGGTGTCGTCCTGAATTTCGGGCAAGAGCGCACCGGCCTCGTCGGACGGAACGGCGTCGGAAAATCGACCCTGCTGAAACTCGTCGCCGGAGAGCTTCAGCCGCTTACCGGCAGCGTCCGGGTCACCGGCACGCTCGGCCTGCTGAAACAGGCGGTCCGGCCCACCGAGCGGGAAACAGTGGCGGACCTGTTCGGCGTGACCGAGGCGCTCACCCTTCTGCACCGCGCCGAGGTCGGGACGGCAAGCGCGGAGGAACTGGCGGACGCCGATTGGACGCTGGCGGAGCGCGTCGTCGCCGCCCTGGCCCGCGTCGGGCTCGATGCCGGCCCCGATACCCGGCTGGCGGAACTCTCTGGTGGCCAACGGACACGCGCCAGCCTTGCCGCAGCGGTCTTCGCCGCACCGGATTTCCTGCTGCTCGACGAGCCGACCAACAATCTCGACCGCTCAGGCCGCGAGGCGGTGATCGCCCTCCTCGCCAGTTGGCGGGCCGGGGCCATCGTGGTCAGCCACGACCGCGAACTCCTTGACCGGATGGACGCCATCGTCGAGCTGACCTCGCTGGGTGCCACCCGCTATGGCGGCAACTGGACGCGCTATCGCGAACGCAAGGCGACGGAACTGGAGGCGGCGCAGCAGGATTTGGCCCACGCCGAAAAGCAGGCGGCGGAGGTCCGGCGCAAGGCGCAACGCGCGGCGGAACGGCAGGACCGGCGCGATGCGGCCGGATCACGGAAGGCGGCGCAAGGCGACATGCCCCGCATCCTGCTGGGCGCGCGCAAGAGCAATGCCGAGGCCAGCCGGGGGTCCGGCGCCAAGCTGGCCGACCGCCAGCGCGCGGAGGCCGAAATGGCGCTCACGTCGGCGCGGTCCCGCATCGAGATCCTGCAGGACTTCTCGGTGGCGCTGCCACCCACCGGGCTTCCGGCCAACAGGATCGTCCTGCGGTTGGACAACGTCACCGCTGGCCACGACCCGGACCATCCGATCATCCGCGATCTCTCCTTCACCATGGAGGGGCCGGAACGGGTCGCCATCGTCGGGCCCAACGGGTCGGGCAAGACGACCTTGCTGACACTGGTCGCCGGCGGGCTCGCCCCGATCCGGGGCACGGTGTCGGTCGTCGTCGGCTTCGCCATGCTCGACCAGAGTGTCGGCATCCTCGATCCCACCATGTCGATACTCGACAACTTCCGGCGCCTCAATCCCGGCGCAACCGACAATGCCTGCCGGGCGGCCCTCGCCCGCTTCCTGTTCCGGGCGGACGCCGCCTTGCAACAAGTGGCAACGCTGAGCGGCGGACAGATGCTGCGCGCCGGCCTCGCCTGCACGCTGGGCGGACCGCGGCCACCGGCGCTGCTGATCCTGGACGAGCCGACCAACCATCTGGACATCGACTCTGTCGAAGCCATCGAGGCGGGGTTGAGAGCCTATGACGGCGCCATCCTGCTGGTCAGCCATGACGAGGACTTCATGGCCAACATCGGCATCGAACAACGGCTGAGCCTCGACCCACAGGGCGGCGGGAGCCCATAGCCAGCGCCGGCCTCGCCGATCCGGCACAGGGTCGGGTCGGTTACCCCCATCGGGACTTTGTATCCCACTGTATCCGACGGGCCGGCAGGTACAAAGGCTTTCACCATGTCCGATCGCCGGACATGCGGGGGATACATCGGCATCTCATGTTGCGGCGACGGACGAACACATTTGGGGAAAGAGAGATGACACGGAAACTGGAGACGGAAACCGCCGGCACGGCCCTGGTCGACCACGGGCGGCGGCGCTTCATCGGCACGGCGACCCTCGCAGCGGCCGCCGCCGGCCTTGGGCTGGGAACGGGACGGGCGCAGGCGGCGGAACCCCCTGCAGCCCGGCCGGCGGCGGGCTCCCCCTCGCCCACCGGCTTCAAATCGCTGAGGCAGATCGATGCCGGACCGCTCAACATCGGCTACGCCGAGGATGGCCCCGCCGACGGGCCGGTGGTCCTCCTCCTGCACGGCTGGCCCTATGACATCCACAGCTATGTGGAGGTGGCCCCGATCCTGGCGGGGGCCGGTTACCGCGTCATCGTTCCTCATCTGCGCGGCTACGGCACGACGCGCTTCCTGTCCGCCGCGACGCCGCGCAACGGCCAGCAGGCGGCGATTGCCGCCGACATGATCGCCCTGATGGATGCACTGAAGATCCAGACCGCAATTCTCGCCGGCTATGACTGGGGCGCCAGGACAGCGAACATCATGGCCGCACTCTGGCCGGAACGCTGCAAGGCCATGGTGTCGGTCAGCGGCTATCTGATCGGCAGCCAGGAGCTCAACCGGGCGCCGCTGCCTCCGAAGGCGGAGCTGCAATGGTGGTATCAGTATTACTTCGCCACCGAACGCGGCAGGGCCGGCTACGCAAAGTATACACACGACTTCGCGAAACTCATCTGGCAGCTCGCCTCCCCGAACTGGGCCTTCGACGACGCCACCTTCAACCGGTCAGCAGCTTCCCTCGACAATCCCGACCATGTCGACATCAGCATCCACAACTACCGCTGGCGGCTCGGCCTTGCGGAGGGGGAGGCACAATATGACGCGCTCGAACGGGCGCTGGCGGCCTTCCCGACCATCAAGGTTCCCACCATCACCATGGAAGGCGACGCCAACGGCGCTCCGCACCCGGAAC
Source organism: Azospirillum sp. A29 (assembly GCF_042604625.1). NCBI lineage: Bacteria > Pseudomonadati > Pseudomonadota > Alphaproteobacteria > Rhodospirillales > Azospirillaceae > Azospirillum > Azospirillum sp. A29. Next base: position 1,130,887 of record NZ_CP170460.1, on the reverse strand, counting down.
CGGAGATGTATCGGGCGAAATTCACCAGCCGCTACGAGCATCGGCTGATCACCGGCGGCATCGGTCACAATCTGCCGCAGGAGGCGCCGAAAGCCTTCGCACAGGCCGTATTGGACGTCGGCAAGAATTGACCGGGACCTGACCGCTTTTGCGTGGACAGACCACGAGTCCGGATGTTGCGTCCGATCGGTTGCTTGTAACGCATCATCGCCACCTCACCCAAGGAGCGGCGGCCGTACTGGGCCGCCCGCTGCCACCCGCGGCGGCCAGGTGCACTTACGCGACGATCAAGGGCTTTGAGGTGATGCGGGCGCTCCGCAAAGGCCAACGGTCCAGATTCAACATCACCCGTGGCTGCGGAGCGAGGCGCGCCTCGTCGAACGCGACTTAGATCTTGGACCCGGTGTGCTCGCCGAGGCCGCGCAGTTCATCAGCCAGCAGTTCGAACTCCAGAACACATTGCGTCGGTGGTGACGCCCGTAACCATCATTTCGCACCTGCCGGCAAACTTTGCAACAGAGCCACCGCAAAAGTGATCACACCGCTCGGGTCGGATCGTTGATCGACGAAGTTCGCGGAGCGATCTCTCACCCTCCTCGCCTCCTTGCAACACGGTTTTCAACGAGAGGAAAGGAGGACAGTGCCCGTCTTGCCCGGCGTTTCGACGAAGGCCGCGGCCTTACCAACCTCCGCGAGATCGAAGGTTTTTTGTACCGGGAAGAGCTCCGGTTTCCCAGCCGCCAATTCGAGTGCCAACTTGATATCGGATTTACGTGTTTCCGGAGACAGCTCCGCCCAACGGCCAACGGTGACCCCGGAGATGCGGATATCGCGCGTCGAGAAGTGGAGTGCCGGAATGGAGATCGGTTGCCCCGAAAGGTCGCCGTAGGAGATGAGGCTGCCGCCATGGGAGAGAAGGCCTGCTGCCATGCTGGCCGTTTCGCCTCCAACCGGGTCGAGAACAACGCCTACCGGCCGGCCGTCCGCGGCCGAGATCACCCGCTTCTGCCAGTCGGATTCGTTTGTCGAAACGACGGGAAGGTCCGGGAAGACGACGTTGAGTTCGTTCACGCCTGCCTCGCGTCGAACAACGCCGACAACATCGTATCCGCGGTCAAGAAGAAGCCCGATCGTCAGTCGTGCGACGGCTGAACCCGCCGCAGTCAGAACCACGGCGTCGCGGCCGGGTTTCGCACCGGAAGCCTCGACCGCCCGTACGAGAAGAGCAGTGGTCAGCGGGTTCACGTGGAGCTGTGCCGCAGCTTCGTCGGTAACGCTGTCGGGGATTTCAGTGACAAAATCGGCTGGCACGACGACCTTTTCGCTCCAGGCGCCGCGGCCGGGGAAGAAGGCGATCCGAGTGCCTGGAGCCAGGGCCACACCGTCTCCGGCCTGCTCAACGATGCCATAGCCTTCAAAGCCAACGCGAACACCGTCTTCCGGCGGGACGGTGCCGGGCTGGTAGCGCCCGGCCACGCCAAGAAGATCGCCATGGTGAACGGGACGAAGAAGGACACGGACGAGGACCTCGCCGCGACCGGGTCCGCCGGGCTCGGCGACGTCCACTGCCTGAAGAACGTCTTCCGGCTTGCCATGCTTGAAATAGACTGCTGCACGCATTTCCAGGTCTCCTGTGGGGGAGCAGCCCGTGGCTGCTCCCATTGCTGTCAGACCTGGGCCTGTCCGCCGTCGGCGAAGAGTTCGGCTCCGTTGACGAAGCTTGCATCGTCCGATGCGAGGAAGAGCGTCGCCTTGGCGATCTCCTCGGATTCGCCGACACGGCCGAGCGGGATGCGCGAAGCGAGGTAGTCGAGCAGCCCCTGCTGCTGGTCCTTGTCGTCACCGGCCAGTCCAACGAGGCCCGGTGTCCGGGTGGCGCCCGGCGAGACGACGTTGACGCGGATGCCGGTGCCCTTCAGGTCGAGCGCCCACGAGCGGGCGAGGTTTCGCACGGCGGCCTTCGAGGCCGAGTAGACCGAGAAGGCGGCCGTGCCTTCGGTGCCCGCGGTCGACCCGGTGAGCACGACCGAGGACCCCTTGCCGAGCAGCGGCAGCGCCTTCTGGACCGTGAAGATCACGGCTTTGACGTTGCGGCCGAAGGTGTCGTCGATCTGTTCCTCGGTAATCTGGCCAAGCGGAAGCATGCTGCCACCGCCGGCGTTGACAACGAGCACATCGAGACGACCCTGTTCCGCCTTTACCTGGGCGAAGAGCTTGTCGAGATCGTCGTTGCTGCTGGAGTCGGCCTGAACGCCGACGGCGGCGTGACCGATTTCCGCAACGGCCTTTTCCAGAGCGTCCTTGCGGCGACCGGTGATGTAGACGCGGGCGCCTTCGGCGGCGAAGAGCTTGGCGGTCGAAAGGCCGATGCCGCTGGTGGCGCCGGTGACGATTGCGATCTTGTTCGCGAGTCTGTCGGTCATGATGGTTTCCTGTTGAGGGCGTGGGGAAGGGATCGGCCCGGGACCGTTGGAACTTGAAACTGCTTCGGAAAGTGGCGCCGGCGTTTGGTCTTTCGTCGCCGTCCGATGAGATGAACCTAAGCCGTCATCCTGCCGTCGAGAAGCTACCCGCGGTGGAGGCATTATCCATGGGGATGGATGATGTCGGTCGCCCTTGTGCCTCGTCGGGCATCGACAGCCTCGAACACGGTCGCCGCCCAATCGGCGAATGCGCGAAGCCGGGGGTTTGGAAACCGATCCGCCGGATAGACGAGATGCAGGGCATGATTCTCCGGCTTCCACTCCGGCAGCAGTTCGACAAGCGTCCCCGCCTGGAAATGCGGCCTTGCGAAGAAACCGAAGCTTTGCCCGATGCCGAGACCGGCCAGCAGAGCGGTCAGATGTGCCGTGCTCTCGTTGACCGCAATGCCGATCGAAGCCGGACGCTCGATCTTCTCATCGCCACGCTGGAAACGAAGGGGAAAGCGCTTGCCGGAAGACGCCGAGAAATAGCTCACGATCCGGTGGCCATCCATCTCGTCCGGATGCGTCGGCACCTGTTTTCCGGCCAGATAGCCCGGTGCGGCGCAGACGACGTAGTCGAGCTCGCACAGCTTTCTCGCTTTCAGTGATGAGTCCGACAGAGCGCCGCCACGGATGACGCAATCGATACCCTCGCCGACGAGATCGGCCGACCGGTCGCTGACACCCAGCAGCAGATCGATGTCCGGGTATTGCCGCTGGAAATCATCCAGTTTGGGAATGAGTATCCGGTTCGCCAGGACGGAGCCGATGTCGACCCTGAGCCTTCCTTTCGGGGTGCTGCGGGAACCGGCGACCGTTCCATCCATATCGTCGAGATCCGCCAGGAGCCGAAGCGCCCGTTCGTGATAGGCCAAGCCCTCGTTCGTCATGGTCACCGAACGGGTCGTCCGCTCAACCAGCTTCGTTCCGAGATGCGCCTCCAGGTCCTGCACCAGCTTGCTGGCCGACGATCGCGGCAGGTTCATCGAGTCCGCAGCTTTCGCAAAAGAGCCCGCTTCAGCGACACGGACGAATGTGCGGATCGCGAGTATCTGGTCCAAACGCAAGCTCCATGGTTTCTGGATCGGGACGAGCAAGATCGGGCTCGATTTGCGGCGCGAATCCGATCGCTGAACAAAGGCTACAGCTTTGGGGGAAGCCCCACCATATCCTGGCCTCCAGACGGACAGCCCGCCGTTCCGCAGGCCGCCCAGCCGCGTTCACTCCGAAACTTGAACCTGCAGGACCTGGCCCGGCTGGCCGTTTTCAACCGAGGCAACCACGAGATAGCGCCGCTCGTCCTTGTGCCTGGCCTCCACGATCTGCCGGATCGGCCCAACGGCATTGACGATCGCCGAGCCCGCAGGGTTGGTCATGAAGTTCGAGAGCCCCTCCAGCGGACCGCTGCCGTCCACCTTGCGCGACAAGGCCAGAACATAAGCCTTCTTCGGCTCAAGTCCCGTGACCGAAGCCTGCAGGACCTGCGTCAGGCCTTGATCGAACAGTGAGACGGTGGAGGGTGTCTTGCCCTTCCCGCCCGCCGCCGCCAGCCTCAGATGCGCGGTCTCGCCGGCCTTGCCGAGCGGCACGAGGTTCTGCAGGCCGTCCCCTTCCGGAACGGCATTCGGAACATAGGCGACCGCCTGCGGCGCCTGACCGATCGGGATGGTGGCGATAACCTTGTTCGTCAGGGTGTCGATCACGGCAAACTGGTCGGCATTCTCAAGGCCGACATAGACGCGCGTGCCGTCGCCCGAGGGCCAGATGCCGTGCGGCAGATTGCCGACCGGGATCGTCGCCACCTGTTCGAAATCATCGGTGCGGAACACCTTTACCTCGTTCAACCCGCCGACGGTCACGAAGGCGAAGCTGCCGTTCCTGTTGGTGACCAAGTTGACGTGGTTGGTAATCGGTCCGGTGTCGATCGTCCGGATCAGGTCGAACGGCGCTTCGGCGCTGAAGACTTGCGTCTTGCCGATGTCTTTCAGGGTGAACCAGACCTGCTTGCCATCGGGCGAAGCCGCGATGTTGGGGCAGAACGGGCTTTCCTGCTTCACATGGCCGAGGATGCGGTGATCGGCAACCGAGACGACGACCGTCTCCGGATTGAAGGACGAGCAGATATAGCCGTAGCGTCCGTCGGGCGAGAAGATCTGCATGCCGGGGCCGGCCGGCACCTTGATCCGCGTCTTTTCTTCGAAGCTGCCGGTGTCGAGAACGGCGATGTAGTCCTCGCCGCGCACGGTGACCCAGACTTCCTTGCCGTCCGGGGTGAAGAAGGCCTCGTGTGGCGAGCGGCCGACATAGGCCGTGTGCCTGACCGTATTGGTGGCCGTGTCGATGAAGGTGACCGAGTTGGAGCCGATCGAGACGACGGCCAGGGTCTTGTGGTCGGGCGAGAAGCCCATGCCATGGACGAGCACCTGACCCTTGTAGAGCGGCGACAGGTTGCCCGGCTGCGGATCGCCGAGTTTGATGACCCCCAGCAGCCTGTTGGTCGATGGATCGCTGACCGAGACGGTGTTGGAGAACTGCTCGGCGGCATAGACACGGTCCCTGCCACTAATCGGGATGTCAGGATCGGAAGCGGCAGCCGGAGCCTGTCCGGCGAAAGCGGCGAAGGGGGAGAGCAGGCTGCCGGCGAGAAGCGCCGCAGCGACGGACAGACGGGTCATTCGGGCAGGCCCTTTCAGTCACATCTTCATGTTCGGATCCATGCGGTGCATGGAACCCGCGGGATTTTTGTCCGGAGAAACTTGTGTCGGCGCGGGAGCGGAGGGCGGAAGGGTGTCGCCGATCGCAAGCTTCATGGCTGCGATCTCCTGTTGCTGCTCGACGATGATCTCCTGAGCCAGCCGCTTGAGCTGCTCGTTCCTGCCGTATTTCAGGATGGCGAGCGCCATGTCGATGGCGCCCTGATGATGCGGCGTCATCATCGCCACGAAGTCGCGGTCGATATCGCCGGTCGGCTTGGCCGCCATGTCCGCCATCATCCTGTCCATCGCTGCATCGTTGGCGGCGAGATAGGCGGCTTCCGGTCCATCCGGGATGGATGCGGAATGGTCATGCCGCGAGGACTCATGCAGTGCTGGCTCATCGGCCAGGACGGCATGGGGAACCAAGCTTGCCGCCAGGATCGCGATGAGAGCGGTTGCCTTTCCAGTCGACCACATCGTCATTGGCTTCTTCCTTCTGGGTTCAAGGAGCTGGACGACTGGGTAGAGGGTTGGCGGGAGCCGAAAATCGGCATCCCACCGGGCAAGCACAGATGATCCTCAGCTTTGCTGGAAGGAGGCTGCAAGATTGCCAAGGACGCCAAGCTGGCCGAGAATGGTCGTCGCGGCCGTGTAGCAATGGAACGAGGTCACCTTGCCGTCCTTCAGGTGGAAGACGTCGCAACAGGGGGCATGCATTTCTTTGCCGGTCGGCGGGATCGTTCCGGCCGGGAGAGCAAGCGGCCCGGTCTGGGTGCCGTTGAGCGTCAGTTCGACGATGACGACATTTTCGGTGACGTAGAAGTTTCCAAGTTCGCGGTGCATATCATGGAAAGCACTGGCATAAATCTCCACCGTCTTTCCGATGTCTTCTCCGTAATACTTCGCATCTGCGGAGACATCCCAGAAATAGCCGTTCTCGGCGAAGAGGGCGACGAACCCTTCGATGTCCTTGACTTCCGCGGTCCGATAAAGTTCGCGGATAATTTCTTCATTGGCGAGCATGTCTTTTCCTTTCTTTTAGTGCGGGGATTCAGCGGATGGTCCGGAACGCCTTGCGCATCTCGTCGGCGAAGAGAGCGGGCTGTTCGAAAGCGGCGCAATGACCGCCCTTGCCGACTTCGTTCCAGTAGAAGAGGTTCGGCCAGTGGGCTTCGGCCCATGCCTTCGGCGCGCGATAGATTTCCTTCGGGAAGATCGTCGCTGCCATCGGCAGTTCGATGCGGCCGGCATCGAAACCACCGCCGTTGCGGGCGTTCTCCCAATAGATCCTCGCCGAGGATGCGGCGGTGTCGGTGAACCAGTACAGCGAGATGTTGTCCAGCATCTCGTCGACCGTCAGCGCATCCTCCGGTTCGCCGCGATTGTCGGTCCAGGCCTGGAATTTCTCGTAAATCCAGGTCGCCTGTCCCACCGGCGAATCGGCGAGCGCATAGCCGATCGTCTGCGGCCGCGTCGCCTGCTCCTTGAAGTAGCCGAACTGATCGTCGGCAAACTTCATCGCCGCGTCCATGGCGGTCTTTTCTTCCGGCGTCGGATTGTCCGGAAACTTCTCCGGGAAGACGAGCGGCCAATTGACATGCGCGGCGATGAGGCCCTCCGGGCGGATGTGGCCAAGCGCATGGGTGACGCCGGAGCCCCAGTCACCGCCCTGGGCGACCCATGTGCGGTAGCCGAGACGCTTCATCAACTCGCCCCAGGCTTTCGCCGTGCGGACCACGGTCCATCCTTCCGCCTGCGGCTTGTCGGAGAATCCGAAGCCCGGTTGGGACGGAATGACGACATGGAAGGCATCTTCCGCCTTGCCGCCATGCTTGGTCGGGTTGGTGAGAGGATCGATGATCTTGAGGAATTCGACGACCGACCCGGGCCAACCATGCGTCAGGATGATCGGCAGTGCGTGCTCGTGCTTCGACTTCACATGGATGAAATGGATGCCGAGTCCGTCGATCTCGGTGCGAAACTGCGGGTAGCCATTGATGCGCGTCTCGAACGCCCGCCAGTCGTACTTGGCCTCCCAGTGGGAGATCAGCGACTTGGCCTTATGGAGCGGCACGCCCTGGGACCAGCCCGAGGCCGTTTCCTTCTCGGGCCAGCGGGTGTTCCTGAGGCGGCGCTTGAGATCGTCGATGGCGGCCTGTGGCACGGAGACCTTGAACGGTTTCACCTCTTTGGTGGCCGGCGGGAGGGTCGGCACAGCCGCCGCCACGGCTTGCGAAGCCATAGCGGTCGCCACGGGCAGGGCGACCGCGAGTTCCAGCATGCGCCGGCGCGACGTGCCGGTCGATTGAACCGTCATGACGATTTCCTTGATTGATGCTCTACTTGAGGAAGCCGGTAATGTATTTCAGCGCCTTTTCCGGCTGTTCCTCGGCGATGAAATGACCGCTGTCTGCGATCTTGTAGGCCGTGAGATTGGCAGCTTTTCGCTCAAGCGTCGTCTTCAGCCAGACGTAACCAGGTCCGCCGAGGGCGAGAACCGGCATCTCAAGCCGGGAGTAGGTGCCGTCATCGATGATGTCCTGTGGAAAAGCCTGGTACCATGCGTTCCCGGCGCGGATCGCATCCCGGCCCGCATAGGCTGCGGCATAGACGGCACGGTCGCGGGCGTCGATCTTGCTTTCGTCCTTCATCAGGTAACGGAAGAACCACCTCTGCTCGATGTCCTGCCGGCCCGCCAGAAGGTCTTCCGGAAGGCCCTTGACCTGATGGAAAGCGAACCACCAGGCATATGCGTGATCTTCATCGATCTTGTCGCCAAAGGTTCCGGCTGTCGGAAGCAGCGGCCATTTGGCGAGTTCCACGTCCGGATGCGGAACGTCGAGCATCACGACCTTGCCGGCGGCTTTGGGGTAATTGGCGGCATAGGCGAAGGCGACCATCGACCCGATGTCGTGGCCGACCACATCGGCCTTGGCATAGCCGAGCGCCTCGACCAGCTCATGAACGTCGCTGGCGAGCCTCTTCTTCTCGTAGCCATCGGCAGGCTTGTCGGATTGGCCCATACCACGGATATCGAGCGCGATCACCGTGTGGGTCCTGGCAAGTTCCGGCATGATCTTGTGCCAGGACCACCAGGTTTCCGGCCAGCCCGGAAGGAGGATCACCGGTGAACCTTCACCACCGATCACGTAATGGAGTTTGACGCCATTCACCGTGACATCGGCATTGCGAAACCCCGGAAGCGAGGCGACAAGCTCGGCATCGGTCGTTGCCTGGGTGGCAACGGTTGTGGTCGCGGGTTGAGCGGCGGCGGGAGTGGCCGTCGAGACGATCGCGACAAATGCCGCAGCCGCGAGCTTGGCCGCCGTGAGTTCTGGAGAGGGAAAGGTCACGTCAGATTTCCTTCGTCCCGGCGTTGGGGAGAAACAGGTTTCTGGCCACCAGGACCGCGGCCAGGAGGTTGAGGCAGGCACCAGCCAGAAAGGCACCAATGAGTCCTTGAGCGTCGGCAATGAGCCCGCCACCGAACGCTCCGATCGCAAGGGCGATCTGAAAGACGCTGACGGTGATGGCCGAGCTGGCTTCGAATCTTTCGGGATCGGCAGCATAGGTCCAGAGCTGCAGGCAAACGGGAACCGCACCGAAGGCGGCACCCCACAGCGCGACGGAAATGGCTTGTGCAGGCGCGCTGGCGGGCGAAAGAGCGGTCATGACGATGAAGATCGCCATGGCAAACGCGACCATCATGAAGCCGGATGCCGGGTTTCGGCGGCTCAAGCGCTCGCCGAGGAACGTGCCGGCTACCCCGAACAAGCCGTAGATGGCAAACACAAAGCCCAGTCGCGTCGGATCCACTTTGGCGTTTTCGACCAGACGGGGTTCGAGATAGGTGTAGGCTGCAAACTGGCCGGCCGCAGTCAGGGCGGTCGCGACGAACGCCAGCGCAAGGCTGCGACTGCCGGCCGTTTCAACCAGGCTCTTCACCGACTGCCCGGTGGCAATCACGATTTTCGGCAGGAACAGACTCTGCGCGGCCATCACCAGAAGGCAGAGCGAGGCGACGGCGAAAAACGATAGGCGCCAGCCCATGACGCTTCCCAGAGCCGAGCCCAATGGAACGCCAACCACGGTGCCGATCGATATTCCCGCCATGATGATCGACGTCGCCCGATCCCCGTCCTCGGCGGTCACCAGCTTGCGTCCGGCGGCCGCGGCGAACGTCCAGAAACCTCCGACGCTGACGCCGAGCAGTGCCCGTCCGACGACTGCGACCTCAAAACCGGAAGCGGTCGCGACGATCAGGTTGGAAACCAGGACGAGGAGTGTAAAGCCGATCAGCAGGAGCCTGCGGTCCAGCGTCCGGGCCGTGATCGTGCAAACCGGGGCGGCGATGGCCGCAACGATGCCGGGCATCGTCACCAGCAAGCCGGCCTGACCGGCGGGAATGCCGAACTGGTCCGCGATATGCGACAGCAAGCCGATCGGAAGGAACTCGCTGGTCACCAGCGCGAAGGTGCCGACCGCGATCGTGAAGACCGCAGGCCAGGAAGAGGTCACAGGCGCGCTGTTCGCCGTCATGGTGTCTCCTCGGGATTTTGGATCTGCAGGAAGCTCCCCCGCCTGGGGTTTTGGGCAGCCAGCGTGGTGAAGAGGGCGGAAACGGCAGGTCCGTTCGATGCACAGCAAGGTAGAGAGGCGGGGCGGCGGCCGGGAAGAGCGTCGGTTTGGAAACATCATCCATGGTGATGGATGCTGCCGCGACCGCCGCCCCGCCTTGGTCCCTCAAGCCTTCACGAAGGCGAGGAGATCGGCGTTGAGGACATTGGCGTTGATCGTCAGCATGCCGTGCGAGAAACCGGGATAGGTCTTGAGCTGGCCATTCTTCAGAAGCTTGGCAGACTTCACAGCCGAGTCGGCGATCGGCACGATCTGGTCGTCTTCGCCATGCAGCACCAACGTCGGGACCGTGATCGCCATCAAGTCTTCCGTCTGGTCGGTCTCGGAGAAAGCCTTGATGCCCGCGTAGTGGGCCATGGCGCCGCCCATCATGCCCTGCCGCCACCAATTCTGGATCACACCCTCCAGGACTTTCGCCCCTTCACGATTGAAGCCATAGAATGGACCGGCCGGGACGTCGTGGAAGAACTGCGCGCGATTGGCGGCGAGAGCCGAGCGGAATCCGTCAAAGACCTCGATCGGCAGGCCTTCCGGATTGTCGTCAGTCTTGACCATCAACGGCGGCACAGCAGACACCAGCACCGCCTTGGCAACACGTCCGGCCGGTTGGCCATGTTTCGCGACATAGCGGGCGACCTCGCCACCGCCGGTGGAGTGGCCGATATGGATCGCGTTCTTCAGGTTCAGATGCTCGACCACGGCAAAGGCATCGGCAGCGTAATGGTCCATGTCGTGCCCCTCCGCAACCTGCGCCGAGCGGCCATGGCCGCGGCGGTCGTGGGCGACGACGCGATAGCCGTGCTGCAGGAAGAACAGCATCTGGGCATCCCAGTCGTCGGAGGAAAGCGGCCAGCCATGGTGGAAGACGATCGTTGCGCATCCTTGCGCCCCCAGTCCTTGAAGAAGATATCGACGCCGTCTTCGGTCCTGATTTGGCTCTCGGTCATGGGGAGGGTTCCGTCGTCGAAAATGGTTGTCACTTGCCAGCCGCGAGGCTTGGCGCCGCCGGCAGTCACAGGGAGCGCGGCCGGCGGCGCGCGGGTGATGAGATAGCGGCATCGCACCGTGTCAGGGTCAGGCTCTGGTCGTCGATTGACGTCACGGCATTGACATCCTCTGGAAGCTCTCGGGTGGGGCGAGTTGACCCTATTCCCCACCGAACCGCCAAACGATGGGCGTTCTTGCGCTAGCTGCACGTTCTTGCTTCAAAATGAGCAGGTGCGGAGTTTTGATGTTTGCCTCTCGGTATGGATGGCTAGGTTCGGCAATGCGTTGCTGCGGCACGCATCCAATTCCAGCATCGGGAGGCATCATGAGCGCCGACGACGCCACGGCTCTTCACGAGAACGTCGTCCGGATCGAAAGGCGCGTGCACTCCTGGAACGGTGTGACGGTCGTCGATGTTCATGAACACACCCGTGGCGAAGTCCTTCATTCCCTGGTCAATGACGAGGACACCGGTGTCGCCCTGGCGCTGAACGAGGTCGGTGGCGTCACAGAGCCGCGTCTCAAACCCGATCAGGCCTGCACGCTCAATCACCGGCCGAACCACATGACACTGGTGCCGAAGGGGATGCCACTATGGGGGTACGCGACCAGGGATCTGCATTACAGCCGATATGCGCTGCTGCTGTTCGATCTCCATGCGCTCGAAATGCGGTTCGAGGAGGATTTCGATGCCGGGATGTTCGCCCGTCCGCGCCTGCGGTTCACGGACGACAGGCTCCACGCACTCATCCGGATGTTGGTAGATATTCCTGAAGAGGATGCATCGATGCCTCTGCTGGGCGATAGCCTGACCTCGGCGGTCTTCGCACTGTTGTCCAACGAAAATGAGCAGCTTACCGCCAGCCCGAAGCTGTCCTGCCATGCATTGTGTCTTGTCGAGAGCTACATCCAGGACCAGTTGCCGCGGCGGATCGAACTTCGCGAACTGGCAGAGCTCGCACAGATGTCTCAATGGCATTTCTCCAAGGGATTCAAGGAGTCCACGGGGCTCTCACCCTATCAGTGGCAACTGACCAAGCGACTGGAGATGGTCAAGGAGTCGCTCCTGCAAAGCGATGCGCCTTTGAATGCCATCGCGACGGCGACAGGTTTCCGTGACACCACGCATCTTGTCCGGACCTTCAAACGCCGCATCGGTGAAGCCCCCGCGGTTTGGAGGCGGGACAGACGGTGAACCCAGCCGTCGGATTCAGCAGTCTACCCATACCTAAGTTTACATGCCTCGCGGCAGGAAGCGCTGTAAATATTCCGTTCGGAGCGTCAGTATGGGGCCTGCCGATGGACACCCGAGAAGCAGAGCTTCTAGGTCTGCCGTATAATATCCGCAGCATCGTGACACGCAGCCAGAGCTGGAATGGCGTACGCGTCGACATTACGAAGGCCCATTACGATGAGGGGGAGATACTCCACCCGCTTGGCTATGAGAACACGACCCGCCTGTCCGTCAATCTCGATGAAGTGGGCGGTATTACCGAACCTCGCTTGAGCAGGACCGTGCCATGCCCGGTGGGACACAAGCCACGCTACATGGCTTTTGCGCCGGCCGGGACCGCGCTTTGGGGCTACGCGTCGACGCTCGGCTTCTGCTACGACGCGACGGTGATGTTCGATCTGGAGGCTCTCGAGGAGCGCCTGCAGCATGGTGTTTCCCGAAGCCGTGGCGAAGCTCCGAGATTGCGCTACGCGGAACCGAGGATCTGGACGCTGGTCAACATGCTGGTCGCCATCCCGGAAGGCGACAGTTCCTACCGGCTCTACGGTGACAGCCTGACGGCCGCGATTTTCGCCATCGCGTTTGAATCGCAGGAAACGCACAGACGCTCCGGAACCTTGGCACCATGGCAGCTGAACCGGGTGGTCGAGTACATGACGCAGCAGCTTCCTCGCCAGGTCGAACTCCAGGAGTTGGCCTCGCTCGTAAGCCTCTCCCAATGGCATTTCGCGCGGGCATTCAAGGCATCGACCGGCATGTCGCCTTACCAATGGCAGTTGGATGCTCGTTTGAAGGAAGCGCGCAACCTACTTCTGACAACAGATCTGACCATCGAAGACATTGGGGTCGCGACGGGGTTCTCCGACCACATGCACCTGATCCGTCAATTCCATAGCAAGATCGGCATGCCCCCTGCCGCTTGGCGCCGCATGCACAAGTCCTGAACCAAGGCTCCTCCGGCGATCTGGCAGATCACGTCTGTCAGCATCCAACCAATCGCCCGCGGCCTCGGTAGAGTGTTCATCCCCACTGAAATTGCGTAGGTCGTGGAACGGTCTTTCGGTTGGCTGTCACGCTACAGGCAATTGAACACCATCGTTGAGCGGACGAAGAACCACCTCGTCGCTTTCATCAAGATCGCCTTCGTCTCGATCCTCGCCAGGCGCCTCAAACGCCTCGCTCCCCAGGCCGTCGGCGCATGGCTGCTACGGACAGCTTCTCAGTGTTGTCGACTTGGCCGGCCAAGTTGACAAAACCATAGCCAAACCCGAGGAGAGGTGTTCACCTCCATTCAGACAGACTACACTCGGCAGCGCGCCCGTTCCGCCAGCGTCGGCATGACACCCGGCCGGGCCATGACCTGCGTGAAGCCGTCTCCACCGAACCAAAGCACTCGCATTCGTCGTCTCCCCACTGTAACGGATCCGCCTATGCCGGTACGAGGTGCCTTTGCAGACACGCCGCGCGACCGCTTTCTCAGAGGTGAGGATCTGTCTGCTGGATGTCTGGACGAAGCGGTGCTGTCTTCCTGGCGGCGGCTACGGGACCGGCCATCGACAGAATTTCACCCTCCGGTGGAGCACCGTCCGGCGGACGTGCCGGCAAACCGGCTGCTGGGCAGCATCGCGGCCACCGGTGCGCTCATCCTCGGCTCGATCCGCCTGATCCTGGGCCGCGATCATCCCATCGCCATCGTGCTGGTCGATAGCGATCTGGTCATTCACAGCGTGGCCGGAGACCGCCGGTTCATCGAACGGCTGGACATGGCCGGTATGGGGGAGGGCCGGCCGGCGGTGGAGGATGCCATCGGCACCAACGCGATCGATCTGTGCCTGCGGGAGCGGCGCCCGATGGTCACGTCCGGTTGGCAGCATGTCAGCGCCGCACTGGCGAACACCACGATAGCGGCCGCACCGCTGTTCGGCTTGAACACCGCCCTGCACGGCGCCATCGCGCTGGTGTCGGACGCATCGGTCGGAACGGACGCGCTCAGCGGACTTGCCCTGCTGTGCGCGGAAAGTGCCAGCGCCCAATTGAGCGCGGTCGAGACCAGCGGCAATCTCGACCGCATGTTGGTCGAGCAGCGGGCGATCATCGACAGCATCTCCGATGGATTGCTGGTCGTGGACGAGGATGGCCGGGTCCGCCACATGAACGCGCCGGCCGGCCGTATTCTGACCCTGAACCCGGAACACAGCGTCGGCCGCCGCTTTGCCGAACTGCTCGACTTCGAGCCGATCATCGCCCCGATCTTCCGCACCGGTATCGGCTATTACGACCGGGAACTGATCATCGATTCCGGCCGGCGCCACCTGCACCTGATCGACACCGCCGTTCCCATCAAGGATCCCCAAGGCAAGGTCCACTCCGTCGTCAACACCTTCCGCGAGTTCAACCGTGCCAAGCGGATCGCCCAGCAGATCGCCGGCAGTCCTGTGCGCTACACCTTCGACGATATCATCGGCACCTCGGAATGCCTGCGCCATGCCATCGGCGATGCCCGTAAGGCGGCGCTCGGCACCGCGAACATCTTGCTGAACGGGCCCAGCGGCAGCGGCAAGGAAGTCTTCGCCCAGGCGATCCATGCCCATGGCGACCGCCGCGACGCCCCCTTCATCGCCGTCAATTGCGCCGCCCTGCCCCGCGAACTGATCGAAAGCGAGTTGTTCGGTTATGTCGCCGGCAGCTTCACCGGGGCGCAGAAAGGCGGGCGACCGGGCAAGTTCGAAATGGCCTCCGGCGGAACGATCTTCCTCGACGAGATCACGGAGATGCCGCTCGACCTCCAGGCCAAGCTGTTGCGCGTCCTCCAGGAACGCGAGGTTACCCGGATCGGCGCCACGCGGCCCATCCCTGTCGATGTCCGGGTTATCGCCGCGTCCAATCGGAACCTGAAAGACGCCATCGCCCGGCGGGAGTTTCGCGACGACCTGTATTATCGCCTGCATGTCGTCTCGATCGCCATCCCGGCCCTTAAGGACCGCAAAGGCGACATCCCGATGCTGGCGACGCATTTCCTGCGCAAATACGCCGCCAACGCGGGCAAGCCCGTGTTCACCATCTCCGAGGGTGCCCTGCGGTCGATGGCCGAATACGAATGGCCGGGCAATGTGCGCGAACTGGAGAATACCCTGGAGCGTCTCGTCGTGCTGTCCGACGGCACGGAGATCCAGCGTTTCGACCCACCCGGCGATGCAAGGCCGCCGACAGCCTCTCAGGCCGCGCCTCTACCCCTGAAGTCGCTGCGCGAGCATGAACGCGATGTCATCGCCGCCACGCTGAACCATGTGGACCACAACGTAACCAAAGCGGCGGAAATCCTCGGCATCGCACGGCCGACTCTCTACAGCAAAATTCGCGAATACGAGATCGCCTTGCAGCGCGGCGGAGTGGGCGGGAGGTCTTGATATTGAACGATCGTAAAATTTCCTAACGTTTTGTTTTCTGACGTCCTCTCCAGGAGTCACGCTCTCGTCAAGCGGCACAGCCTGGCTAACAGCAGGTTAAGTGGTTGATTCTGTACAGTAGATCGCCTCCCGTTCAGACTTGGCCAAGTTTGGCACGGTGGTTGCCTAGTGAAGGGTGAGCCCCTGAACTGGAGACAGCCCGTATGATCATCCCCTTGGATCCGGAGCGCGTCGAAACGGTGCAGCTCGTCGTCGACGCATCGATGACGGCCGACGCCTTCGCCCGTGACCCGGATGAGCGCTATCCGCAGGTCCTCGCCACGCCGGTGATGATCGCCGAGATGGAGCGCGCCTGCGCCGCCCTGCTGCGCCCGGTGCTCCAGCCCGGAGAGCTGTCCGTCGGGGCCAAGCTGGACGTGTCGCACGTCGCACCGACGCCGGTCGGCGGAGAGGTGAGAACCACCGCTCGCTTCACCGGCCGCGAGGGCGCCCTCTACTGGTTCAACGTCTGGTCGGAGGACGCCGGCGGCAAGATCGGCCAGGGCCGTCACGCCCGTGCCATCCTGCCGCAATCCGCCATCGAATCCCGTGC
Organism: Azospirillum sp. A29; assembly: GCF_042604625.1. Taxonomy (NCBI): domain Bacteria; kingdom Pseudomonadati; phylum Pseudomonadota; class Alphaproteobacteria; order Rhodospirillales; family Azospirillaceae; genus Azospirillum; species Azospirillum sp. A29. Next base: position 1,114,868 of record NZ_CP170460.1, on the reverse strand, counting down.
CGAATCCCGCGCCGCCGCGCGCTCCGGCTCCTGACCGGTGCTTCCACCATCCACACCGAGGCCCTGATGCCGACCTCCGATCTTCTCCATCCCGATTTCGAGACCCTGTCCGACGGCGAGATCCGCGCGCTGCAGGACCGCCTTTGGACTGCACAATGGGACTATGTGTCCGACCGGTCGGCGATGTACCGGCGCATGCTGCCCGCCAGCATCGGGAGGCCAGTGACGCTCGACGGCCTGCAGGATCTGCCGCTGACCGACAAAGAGGATCTTCGCGCCGGCCAGGAGGCCAGCTATCCCTTCGGCGACTATGTGGCCTGTGCGGAGGAGAGCATCGTTCGGCTGCACCGCACCTCCGGCACCACCGGCCGTGCGCTCAACCTCGCCAACAGCCGGCAGGACTGCGACCGCATCGCCACCATCGGCGGCCGGGCGATGCATGCCTCCGGACTGCGTTCGACCGACCGCGTGGTGCATTGCCTGAACTACTGCATGTGGACCGGCGGCGTGACCGACCACATGACGCTGGAAGCGGCCGGTGCGACGGTGGTGCCGTTCGGCGTCGGCAACACCAAGCAGCTTCTCCAGACGATCATTGATTTGAAAATCACCGCCATCTCCTGCACGCCGTCCTACCCGGCTCTGCTGGAAAAACTGTTGCGCGACGAAGGCGGTCCGGCGCCGCGCGACCTCGGGCTTCGGCTCGGCCTGTTCGGCGGCGAAGCCGGGCTGGACAACGCCGCCTTCCGCGCGACGATGGAGGAGACTTGGGGCTTCGGCGTGCGCAATGCCAATTACGGACTCAGTGAGGTGCTGAGCACGCTGGGCAGCCAGTGCGAGGCGACCACCGACCTGCATTTCCACGGCAGCGACTATCTGTTCGCCGAAATCCTCGACGCGGAGGGCAACCACCTGCCGATCCGCGAGGGCACGGTGGGTGAACTGGTCTGCACCCACATCGAGAAGGAATGCCAGCCGCTGATCCGCTATCGCACCCGCGACGTCGTCACCGTGACCGGCACCGGGCGCTGCGCCTGCGGCCGGACCTCCTGGCGCTTTCGCGTCAGCGGGCGCACCGACGACATGTTCAACGTGCGCGGAATCAACGTCTTCCCCAGCGCGGTCCGCAAGGCGGTCAGCAGTCTGCCGGCGCTGTCGTCCGGCCATTTCCGGATCCGGCTGGTCGGACCCGGGCCGTACGACCGCATCCAACTGCGCGTCGAGGCGGCGGAGGGGTTGCCCGAAACGGCATGGCCCGCGGCAGCGGCGGAACTGGAGAAGGCGGTACGTGATCAGGCCGGTGCGACTGCATCGGTCACCATGATCCCGCGTGACACGCTGCCGCGCACCGCCGGCAAGACCGACTGGATCGAAAGGGTCGCATCATGAGCACGGTCACTCTCGAGGTGGCGGCCGGCATCGGCCGCGTGACGCTGAACCGGCCGGAGCGGATGAACGCCATCGGCACCGTCCTGCTGCATGACCTTCACACCGCATTGACCGAGGCGGCGGAGCGCCCGGACGTGTCGGTGATCCTGCTGTGCGGCGCCGGGCGGGCCTTCTGCGCGGGCGACGACCTGAAGGAGTTCGACCAGCAGACCCGCGACGATGCGGCCATCCGCGCCCACATCGCCGGCATCCAGCAGATCACCCACGACTTGATGTTCGGATCGAAGATCGTCGTGGGGGCGGTTCACGGCTTCGCCGTGGGTGGCGGGTTCGAATGGCTGCTGAACTGCGACCTCGTGGTCGCCTCCGACGACCTCCAGGCCTTCTTCCCCGAAATGGACTGGGGCCAGTTCGTGACCGGCGGGGTGACGCATCTGCTGCCGCTGGCGGTCGGCTATCAGCGGGCGATGGAGCTGATGCTTCTGGGCGAACGGCAATCGGCGGCACGGCTGGCCGAACTCGGGCTGGTCAACCGGGTGGTCCCGCGCGAGGCGCTGCTCGACACCGCAACGGAACTGGCGACGGTGGTGGCCGGGAAGTCGCGTTTCTCCACCGGCCGGCTGAAGCGCCTGGTGACGGTCGACCTGTCCGACCTGCTACGCCGTGCCCTGGACCTGGAGGCGGCGGCAACCATCGAGGCGTTCGGCAATCCCGAGGCTGCCGAACGGGTCACCCGGTTCGCCACACGCAAGTCGGCTTGAGAAGAGGAGCAGGAATGGACGCGATCAAGGCCATCACCTTCGATTATTTCGGCACGCTGGTGGATGTCGATGCCGGCGGCACCGCCGGCATGGCGCAGGTGCTGTCCAGGCTGGGCCGCGGCGACCTGGATGCCGCCGCCCTCTACCTCGACTGGGACATGCGCAACGTCCAGCTCTACCGGTCGTCCGCCTATCGCCGGTACCGCGAGGTCGCCGCCGAGGCGCTGGCCGCCACGCTGGCCGAGGCCGGGATCGGGCAGGTGGACGCGGACCGGCTTCCGTCCCTGACCGACACGCTGCTGACCGGCCTCGTCGAGCAGGCCCCGCCGCATCCCGAGGTGCCGGAGATCCTTGCCCTGCTGGCGGCCAAATACCCGTTGATGCCGATCACCAACATGGACAGCGACCTGTTCGCGCGCAGCCGGCTGGCCTCCTTCTTCCCCAGCGTCACGACCGCCGAGATGGCGCGGGCCTACAAGCCGTCGGAGCGCATCTTCCGTCTGGCTCTGGAACGGCTGGCGCTTGCCCCAGGGGAAGTTCTGCATGCGTCGCTGGCCTCCTGGGCGGATATCGACGGAGCCAAGCCGCTGGGCATGCGGGTCGCCTGGATCAACCGCACACAGGACCGGCTGGGGCCGTGGCAGCCCCGGCCGGACCATGAGTTCGCCGATCTCACCGGATTGCGCGAGGTGCTTGCCTTCTGACATCGGGCGCACCGCAAGGAACGACTTACCGGGACACGCCCGCCGCATGCGGCCCGGCGGGCGGATGCAACGACACAACAACATGCCGCGCCAACGAATGGGGAAGTTCCATGTCTCGATCAATGTCTCGATCTGGGTCTCGATCCGACACGTTCATGCGTAAGCTGTCCCGTGGCAACCTGCTGCGTTTCGGCATTTCGCTCGCGGCACTGGTGCCGACGGCAGCGGCGGCCGATGTCAAGCTGGGCCTTGCCGGGCCGGTCACCGGGCAATACGCCTCCTTCATGGAGCAGATGCGGCGCGGCGCCGACCTCGCCGTCGCCGATCTTAACGCCGCCGGCGGCATCAACGGTGAGAAGGTCGTCCTGCAGGTGGCCGACGATGCCTGCGATCCCAAGCAGGCGGTGGCCGTCGCCAACCGCTTCGTCGCCGACGGCGTGCAGGCGGTGGTCGGGCATTTCTGCTCCAGTTCGACCATTCCGGCCTCCAGCGTCTATGCGGAAGCCGGGCTGGTGATCGTGACGCCGGCCTCGACCAATCCGACCATCACCGAGCGCGGTCTGACCAACATGTTCCGCGTCTGCGGGCGGGACGACCAGGCGGCCGGTGTGGCGGCGAAGCAGATCGTCAGCCGGCATCTCGGGCAAACCATCGCCGTCGTCCACGACAAATCCACCTATGGCCAGGGCATCGCCGAGGGGGTGCGGGCCGAACTGGCGAAGCAGGGCGTCAACGCCGTGCTGTTCGAAGGCATCACCCAGGGCGAGCGCGATTTCTCGGCTCTGGTCGCCCGGTTGAAGGCCCTGAACGTCGATCTGGTCTTCTTCGGCGGCTATCACACCGAGGCGGGGCTGCTGGTGCGTCAGGCATCCGAACAGGGGCTCAAGACGCGATTCGTCGCCGGCGACGGTCTGGCGACCTCCGAATTCGCGTCCATCGCCGGGCCGGCCAGCGACGGCGTGATGTTCACCTTCTACCCGGACCCGCGCGTCAACGCCGGCACCGCCGATCTGGTCCGGCGTTTCCGTGCCGCCGGCTTCGAGCCGGAGGGCTTCACCCTCTACACCTACGCCGCCGTCAAGGTGCTGGCCGACGCGGCCAAAGCGGCAAAGACGATGAAAGGCGACAAGCTCGCCGATGCATTGCGTGCCGACACCTATCACACCGTGCTGGGCGACCTCCGGTTCGACCGGAAGGGCGATCCGAACTCCGAGCCCTTCGTGCTCTATGCCTGGAACAACGGCACCTACACCCCCCTGAAGTGATCGCGGCCGCACGCCTGCCCTGACGAACGGAGCCGCAACCACGGCCGCCGAACGCGGGGACATGCCCGCCGCTCGTCCCGAACCAGGACGAGCGGCGCCGTGGGGCATTGGTGCAGCGAGGATCGGGATTGCCGGTCCTGGGTCATCTTGTAGAAGGGCGCGTCACTTGATTACGGGATTGGTCAGCCTCGGCATGCCGAACAAACACAACGACGCGCGGCGCCATCACATCCCGAAGATGCGGTTCAAAGTAACGAATTGGGCGTCATACGAAGCCGGACTGCGCCGGCGCGGCAGTCTGACGCTGTGGGTCAGCGACGCGGCGATCGCCGTTTGGCGAGCGGCGGCGCGGACGACGCCTGATGGGCAAGCGCGCTACTCGCAGACGGCTATCGAAACAGCCCTCATGGTCCGCTTGGTGTTTCATCAGCCGCTGCGCCAGACCGAGGGGCTGCTCGGCTCGTTGCTGGATCTCAGGGCGTGGATCTGCCTGTTCCCGACCACACTACGATCAGTCGCCGTGCGGCGCGCTTGACGCCGGTGTTGGCCACGGCCCTGCCGACGGGCCCGGTCACGCTGGTGATCGACAGTACCCGACTGGATGTCTACGGGGCTGGCGAGTGGCACCGGGACAAGCACGGTGTGCGCGGCCCGCGGACCTGGCGGAAACTCCATCTCGCGGTCGACGCCGCCGCCAACACCATCGTCGCTGCCACGCTTACGACCACCAGCAACGGGGACGCCTCCCAGGTCGGACCGCTGCTCGACCAGATCAGCGGCTTCATCGACACCGTCATGGCTGACGGCGCGTACGACGGCGAACCGATTTTCCAGACCATCGCCGTCCGGGATGCCGGGGCTCGGGTGACCATCCCACCGCGCGCCACGGCGGTCGTGAGCGAGGCCGCCACAACCGCTCCGACCCAGCGGGACCGCCACATCCAGAGCCTGGCCGAGCACGGGCGCTCAGGCTGGCAAAAGCAGACCGACTATGGCGAGCGGGCGAAGGCGGAAACCGCGATGGCGCGTTGCAAGCGCATCCTCGGCGACCAGCTGCGTGCATGCACGTTGCCCGACCAACGAACTGAAGCCGCCACCGGCGTCATCATCCTGAACCGGATGATCGATCAAGCACGCCCGAACTCCGTCCGCATCGCCTGATCAAAGGTCGTGTCAGGCTTCACTGCGTCTGTGCGGACCTCGCTGCACCGACACCCTATGCCGTCATCAATCGCATGACCAACCCGGGCATGCCAACCACCCGGAAGGTCGCCTGATCGCCATCGCCTCTGGGCGAAATCCGTCCGCAGGCTGAGTTCTGCACCAAAGTCAGCTCATGCATAGTAATGCTGTCAGATTTCGAGAACGGCCGTCGCCACAAACTCGATACGGACACCGGGGGACAGGAGTGCCTTGACCACCACGGTTGCACGGCAGGGATAAGGCGGTTTGAAGAACTCCGTATAGACGGCGTTCATGCCGCCCGCGTCGGCCTGGTCGACCAGATAGATGGCCATGTGCACCACGTTGGCCAGCGATCCGCCGGCCGCGCGCATCGCTTGCTCCAGATTGCGCAGCGCCTGTCGCGCCTGCGTTTCGATGTTGCCCTCCACGATGGCGCCGGTGAGCGGGTCCTTCGGGATGTGCGCGGAATAGACCATGTTGCCGGCGCGCAGGGTGGCGGTTACCGGCCCCTTGGGCGGGGCGATGCCGGTGTCGATGGGATCGAACATTGGTAAACCTCGTTGGTGCCCACTGGTCAGGGCAGGTCGTGCCGGTGGGTGATGAATTTGGTGGTCAGATAGGCGTCGAAGCTTTCCAGTCCGCCCTCACTGCCGTAGCCGCTGTCGTTCACGCCACCGAAGGGGGTCTCAGGCAGCGCCAGTCCGAAATGGTTGATCGACACCATGCCGGTTGAAAGCCCGTGCGCGACCGCATGCGCCGTGTCGGCGGATCGGGTGAACAGGTAGGCGGCCAGCCCGAACGGCAGGCTGTTGGCGCGGCGCAGCACGTCCGCCGCATCGTCGAAGGGCGTGACGATGCCGAGGGGGCCGAAGGGCTCCTCCCGCATGGCACGGATGTCGTCCGGCGCGTCGTGGATGACGGTCGGCGCGTAGAAGAAGCCCGGTCCATCCAGCCGCCGGCCGCCGGTGGCGATGGAGGCGCCGCGCGAGCGTGCGTCATCCACCAGCGCGTCCATGGCGTCCTGCCGCCGGGCGTGGCAGAGCGGCCCCATGACGACGTCCGCGCCAAGCCCATTGCCGATCCGGGCGCTGGCGAGCATCGCGACGAAGCGGTCGAGGAAACGGTCGTGGACGCGCCTCTGGACATAGAAGCGCGTCGGCGACACGCAAACCTGCCCGGCGTTCCGCAGCTTCTGCGCGGCGAGCGCCTCGGCGGCGGCCTCGACGTCGGCATCGTCGAACACGATGGCCGGGGCATGTCCGCCCAACTCCATGGTCGTGCGCTTCATGTGCTGCCCGGCCAGCGCTGCCAACTGCTTGCCGACCGGGACCGAGCCGGTGAAGGACAGCTTCCTCACCTCCGGGGCCTCAATCAGCGTGCGGGAGACCACCGCCGGCTCACCCCAGACGAGGTTCAGGCAGCCGGGCGGCAGACCCGCCTCCATGAACAGGCGGCCGATGGCGACGATGGCCGACGGCGTGTCCTCCGGTCCCTTCAGGATGATGGTGCAGCCGGCGCCCACCGCGGCGCAGACCTTGCGCACGGCCTGGCTGAAGGGGAAGTTCCACGGCGTGAAGGCGGCGCAGACGCCCACCGGGTCCCGCACCACCGACTGGACGACGCGCGGGTCACGGGGTGGGATGATCCGTCCGTAGATGCGCCGGCATTCCTCGGCGTGCCAATCCGCATGTTCGGCCGAAAAGCGGACCTCGCCCAGCGCCTCGGCCAACGGCTTGCCCTGGTCGAGGGTGATGGCGCGGGCAATGTCCTCGGCGTTGACCCGCACGAGGTCGGCGAAGCGGCGCAGAACCGCGGACCGGACCATCGGCGAACTGCTGCGCCATGTGGCGAAGGCCCGCTCGGCGCCCGCGACGGCGCGGCGAAGGACCGCGGAATCGGCGTGCGGGAGCCGCCCGAGCAGGCCGCCGGTCGCCGGGTTGACGATGTCCTGCGTCGCCCGGCCATCCGTACCCAGCCATTCGCCGTCGATCAGCATGCCGATCGGCGGGTAGGCCTCTTCAGCCGCGACCGCGTCTACGGGGTCGTGCCGCATGGGCCTCTCTCCTCTCATATGCGATCAGCCCATCACGGCCTGATAGAGGCGCAGCCAGTTGCCGCCCAGGATCTTCCCGGCCTCCTCAGCGCCGAATCCGACGCGGCGCAGGCCATCGGGGACGGCGGCGAGCTGGCCGGCCTGGACGAACCAATCGGGTTTCGGCACCTTGCCCGGACGCGCCGCGGAACCGGCGCCATACTGCACCGACCGCGTCCAGCGCCCCTTGCGCATCCAGTCGATGTCCACCTGCGTGGTGTTGTGGCTGTAGTCGGTGCCGATGCCGACATGGTCGATCCCGGCCAGGTCGACTGTGCGGGCGACCATCTCGCACCAGCCCTCGACGGTGGCGCAGGCCGCATCGGGGGTGATGTTGCGGTAGGCGACGCAGCCGATGACGCCGCCGTTGCGGCTCAGCGCCTTTACCACCTCGTCGCTCTTGTTGCGCTTGTGCGGGAACAGGGAGGCAGCGTTGGCGTGGGTGATGGCGACCGGCTTTTCCGACCATTCGATGGCGTCCAGCGTCGTCTTGTCACCGACGTGCGACAGGTCGACGACCATGCCCACGCGGTTCATCTCACGCACCACCTCACGGCCGAAACGGCTGAGTCCGCTGTCCTTCTCCTCGTAGCAGCTTCCGCCCAGCTCGTTCTGGTTGTTGTAGGTGAGCTGCACGACGCGGACGCCGAGATCGGCGAACAGCTCGACATAGGCGATGCGGTTCTGGAACAGGTTGCTGTTCTGGTAGCCGAGCAGGACGGCGACCCGCCCCGTCTCCTCCGCCCGGCGGATGTCCGCGGCGGTGCGGGCGATCAGGAACAGGTCGCCCATCTCCCGTTCCATGTCGCGCCACCGGCCGACGGCGTCCAGCGACTCCAGGGTGTCCTCCCAGAAGCCCAGCGTCGGGGTGACGCAGGTGTAGCCGCTGTTCTTCAGTTCCTCGAAAACCGCGCGGTCGAAGTGACCGCACTGGAGTGCGTCGATCAGCATGAGTGAATATCCGTCTTAAGAGGGAATGCCGGCCAGGCGCGGTTCAAGCCGCGGAGGTGTTGCCGTGCAGGAGGGACAGGTCGGTGTCGTCCTCATCCTGGCGGCCGACGACCCGCCCGTCGGCGGTGACCATGATCGCGCCGGCATGGCGGCGGGAGGTGTAGCTGTCCGGCGCCAGCGCCTCGTTGGCGAGATGGAACAGACGCCACCACAAATCCGCCTCCACCGGGATGCCGTGACGGCGGATGGTGTCGAGCACGGTCGGCCGTCCGTCCGCCCTGGACTGCACGGACAGCCGGACGGCTGTGCCATCCTGCTCCGCAGCGGTTACGGTCGCGGACAACCCGTGGGCTTCCGCCAGAGCCCCGGCGATGTGGAGTTCTCCGATCTCGGCGAGATTCTGCGCGACGAGGATTCCGGGCAGTCCGCGGCGATGCCGCTCGACGCACAGGTCCACGAGGAACGGCGCGGCGATCCAGGCATGCTGCCCGGTGCAATCCGCCACCGATATGTCAGTCAGGAGCGTGTCGGCACCCTCGATGATGCGGAGGCCGATCGGCTTGGCAGCCCGCAGCAGGTCCAGGTGGCGCAGCAGTTCCGGAAAGCCGCCGAGGCCAAGGGCCGCGGAATAGAGGGCGCAATCCCGCAGGCTGGGGACCAGCCCCGGATCCACGCGGGTCACCTGCATCAGCCGCTCGAGCACCAGCCGGCTTTCGCGCAGGCTCACCCGCAGCGGCACGCCGGAAGCGGCGGCCGCATCATTGGCTGTCCGTATGGTCATGACAGAGGCTCCGCAGGATAGAACCAGGTCTCGTCCGCACCGGCGGCCAGTTCGACCGGGGTCGGCGCGCCGTGGAACAGCACGCCGCGCAGGTTGCGGTTCAGGAAATCGCGCGTCTTGTCGATGCCGTGGATGCCGACGTTCAGCAGGCGGGTGATGTGGGCGGGAACGAAGCCCTCGCTCATGATGTCGGCATGCGGCGAATGATAGGGCAGCCCGGCCAGCGCCTGCACTCGCGTGACGATGGCGCGGTGATGCGGGTGGGCCAGCAGAAAGCGCGCGGTGCTCTGCTTCGGGTCCTGGGCTGCCAGGTCGGCGTCCAGCCGGACGATCAGGCGCGGCAGGTCGAGCCCGAGATTGACCGCGTCGCCAACCTCGTCCCGCGGGCCGCGGCGCGGCTCCTCCGCCGTCACCGACTTGTACCAGACGTAGCGAAGCGCGGTGTCGGACTTCAGGTCGAGCCCGAAGGCCCAGGCATACTGGCTGTGGATGATCTCCCGCAGCCGGCCGACCGGCATTTCCGGACGCCCGGCCAGCTCCTCGTCGATCACCAGCGTCTCGACCAGCGAGTCGGCCTCCTCCGGCACCAGCTCGATCAGCAGCGAGTGCAGCGTTTCCATCGCGTCCGGATGGATGCGCCCGGCCAGCGAGGCGCAGAGATCGGCGATCGGACGATCGGCCACCGTCTCGCCCTGGCGCAGCCGGGCCAGCAGACGCTCGGTCTGCTCGCGGATGATGACGAGGTCGGCGTGCACCACTTCGCTCGGGGTGATCGCCTCGTAGACGACGCGGTCCTGGCGGCGGAACAGGATGGCCTTGTCCAGCAGCCGCAGCAGTGTCGCGACCTCCGCGGCGTCGGGGCCGGGGATCAGGCACTTCGCCCGCGCGATGGCCTCTTCCCGGATCCACAGCCAGCGGTCGATCAGGCGCGGATGGTTGTTGACGAACAGCATCAGCCCGAGGGCGGAGCCGTTGCCGACACCGAGATAGCGCGCCAGTTCGGGAGCGAGCGTCACCGCCTGCGGCGATGCCGTCCGCGCCAGATGGTGCAGCAGATCCTGGGCGAACGTCCGCATCATGTAGGCGCACAGCATCTGGGCGGAGAGCGACCAGCGCAGCGGATGGTCCTTCTCGAAAGCCAGGAAGCTCTTAGTCCCGAAGGTGCCGTTGCCGTCCAGCCCGGTGTTGCGCATCAGGTAGCAGATCTGGCCCAGCTGGGCGACATCCGGCTGCCGGCCGGCGGCCAGCGATTGCAGGGCATGGTCGAACAGCCGCTGGCTGCGGTTGGAACGGCACCAGATCAGCGTGCCGGGCGTCGCCCGGCCCTCGTAGAGCTTCGGCAGTTCGACGCGGGTCCGTTCCACGTCGGCCGGGCTGATGTCGCCTTCCACCAGGGCGCCCATCATGTCCCAGGAGCGGCCGATGATGCGGCCGGAACGCCCCTGGGTCGACGGCTCGAACGAGAAGACTGGGAAGGAGAAGCGCCAGCCGCCGATGTCGATGCGGTAGCCGGCAGTGCCGCGCCCGCGCTCGTCGATATCGAAGCTGGTGCGGGTGATCGACCAGCGGTCGCGGATCGCCCGGCTCATCAAGGCGCGCGACGCGCTGATGCGGGAGGGCTGGATGGAGGCAAGGCGTTCGGGGGTCATCAGTTCCGCCGGGTTCCGCATCAGCCGGAACAGGCTGTGCGGGTCGGGACCCGGTGCTGTGCCCCCCGCCGACGGGGTTAGGGCAAGGCTCATTCTTTGGCTCCGCGTAGGCGAGCGTTAACCCGGGCCGCCGCCGCGACCACGACACTCGCGCAGGTTTGCGTGTTGAAGCCCGCGGTCGGCCCCGAAAGCGACAGCGCGGCGATACAGTCGCCATGGCTGTCGATCACGGGGGCGGCCACGGCGGAAACGGTTCGGGGGCCGGTGATGCCGGAAACCGCGTAGCCGTCGGCGCGGATGCGCTCGGCCAGTTCGGGTTCCGGCAGTGCGACGCCGGCCTCGGCCAGTCGTACCAGGGTGTCGGGACGGGCGAATGCGCTGAGGACGCGGCCCAGCGCGGTGCGCGCCAGATCGAGGCGGGTGCCGACCCGCAGGTCGGCCCGCAGGATGCCCTTGGCTTCGACGCGCCGCATGATGGCGGCCTCCTGCCCGTCGAGCACGGCCATGGAGGCGGTTTCTCCGCTCTCGGCGACCATGTCGTGCAGGATGTCGGCCAGCCGGGCCCCCAGGTTCGCCTGTTCCATGGCCATGGCCGCATGGGCGACGATGCGCAGGGCGAGGCGGTAGCGCCCATCCTCCGTCTGCTCGACCCATCCGGCTTCCACCAGGGTCTGGAGGCGCTGGTGTGTCGCCGCCCGGGCCTCCTCCACCGCCCGGGCCACGTCCGCGAGCCGCACGGGTTCCGACGACGCCGCAACGACGTCGAGGACGTCAAACGTCTTCAGCACGGAGGAAAGCGGACGAACACTCACGGATGGCTCCTGGTCTGCATGGGTGGCGGGCGGATCAGTGCCTGGTCTTCACATCACCGCCTCGATCAGGAATGGTCCCTTCCGGCGAAGCGCCGCCGACAGCCGGTCGGCGAAGGTTCTGGCATCCTCCACGCGCGCCGCCTCCACACCCATGGATCGGGCGAGACCAGTCCAGTCGATCACCGGCTCGACCAGATCGAACAGCCGGTCGGCGTTGCGGCCCGGTTCCCCGGCGCCGACGCTGCGGTATTCGTTGCGCAGGATGGCGTAGGAGCGGTTGGCGAAGATGATGGTGACGACGTCCAGCCCCTCCCTTGCCTGCGTCCACAGGGCCTGGGCGGTGTACATGCCGCTGCCGTCGGCCTGGAGCGCGATGACCTTGCGGTCCGGACAGGCCACCGCGGCGCCGGTCGCCAGCGGCAGTCCGATGCCGATGGACCCGCCGGTCAGCGCCAGGACATCGTGAGGCGGCGCGCCGCGGGTGAGTTCGAACAGGCGGCGCCCGGAGGTCAGCGCCTCGTCGCACAGGATGGCGCCCTCCGGCATCAGGGCGCCGACGGCCGCCGCGATGGAATCCGGCGTCAGCGCCCCGTCGATCATCGCCGGCCGTTCGAGCCGCTGAATCAGCGGTTGGCCACCCGACCCGACGCCCAGTGCGTCGGCCAAAGCGTCCAGCGCACCGGGCAGGTCGTCCTCCGGCTCGGCCAGCGTCAGGATGCGGCACCCATCCGGCAGCGGGCTGCTCGGCCGCCCGGGATAGGCGAAGAAGGCCACCGGCGCCGCGGCGCCGACGAGGATCACCTGCTCGACGTCGCGGAAAATGGCGATTGCGCCGTCCAGCGGGTAGGGGACGCGCTCCACCGGCACGCGACCGGCGCCGCGCTCGATGCGGCCGTTCGACTGCTGGGCCAGCAGCCGGACCCCGGTGGCCCGGCCGATCCGCTCCGCCGTGGCAAGGGCCGGCGCCCGCAGCGCCCGGCCGGTCAGCAACAGGACCGTCCGCCGACCCGAACGGATCGCCGCCGCCGCGTCCGCGACCATCGCGGCCGACACCTCCGCCGGAGGTGGGGCGGGCAGCGGCGGCAGGCCGGGTGAGGTTTCGCTCCAGGCCGCGTCGGCCGGCAGGATCAGCGTGGCTATTTTGCCCGGTGCCGTGCGGGCGGTCCGGATGGCCTCCGCCGCGTCCTGGGCCACCGTGGCGGCCGAGGCCGTGCTGCGCACCCAATGGGACATCGGGCGGGCCAGCCCCTCGACGTCGCTGGTCAGCGGCGCGTCGTAGGCGCGGTGGTGGATCGCGTGATCGCCGACCACGTTGACGATGGGGGATCGGGCGCGCCGCGCGTTGTGAAGGTTTGCCAGCCCGTTGGCGAGCCCCGGTCCGCAATGCAGCAGGGTGACGGCCGGTTTGTCGGCCATGCGGGCATAGCCGTCGGCGGCCCCTGTCACCACCCCCTCGAAAAGACCGAGGATGCAGCGCATGCGTGGCTGGCGGTCGAGGGCGGCGACGAAATGCATCTCCGAGGTGCCGGGATTGGCGAAGCAGACCTCCACCCCGCCGGCCAGCAGCGTGTCGCACAGCGCATCGGCACCGGCGTAGGGTGCATGTTCGGATGTTGCCCGGGTCATCGTCATGCCACCGGGATGGCGTGGACGGCCGCCGCCGGCCACAGCAGTTTGAGCGAGGCGCCGCTGCCGATGCCATCCGCTTCCTGCGCGCGCAGGCGGATGCGCAGATCGCCGCCGCCCGACCGCCCGATCAGCAGCGTGCTTTCACCGTAGGGCACCACCGTGTGTACATTCACCTCGGCGCGGTTCATCCCGTCGGGGTCGCCGCCACGGGCGTCCATCATGCTGGCAAGGTGGATGGATTCGGGGCGCAGCATCAGCGTCACCTTCGCCCCGGGCGCCGTCTTCAGCCGATCGGGCAGGCGCATCAGGCCGAAATGCTCGGTCCGGACCAGCCCCTGTTCCGGGTCCAGCACGATGCCAGGCAACAGGTTGCTGTCGCCGATGAACCGCGCGACGAACGGCGTGCTGGGCCGCCGGTAGACCTCCTGCGGAGTGCCGATCTGGTCGATGCGGCCCTGTTCGAACACGGCGATGCGGTCGGACATGGTCATCGCTTCGGACTGGTCGTGCGTGACGAAGATCGTGGTTACGCCCAGGCTCTTCTGGATGCGCTTGATCTCGATCTGCATCTGTTCGCGCATGCTCTTGTCGAGCGCGCCCAGCGGCTCGTCCAGCAGCAGGAGCGACGGCTCGAACACCAGCGCGCGGGCCAGCGCGATGCGCTGCTGTTGGCCGCCGGACATGTCCTTGGGCCAGCGGTCGCCGTAACTGGACAGACCGACGAGGTCCAGCATGGCGCGCGCCTTGCGCTCGGCTTCCGCCGCTGGGACGCCGCGCATGTTCAGCGGGAACATGATGTTCTGCAGCGCCGTCCTGTGTGGGAACAGGGCATAGTTCTGGAAGACGATGCCGATGTTGCGGGCGTGCGGCGGGATGTTGCTGAGCGAGCGGCCGCCGATCTCGACGGTGCCCGAAGTCGCCGTCTCGAACCCGGCGATGATCATCAGCGTGGTGGTCTTGCCCGAGCCGCTGGGGCCGAGGAGCGTGACGAATTCGCCCTTTTCTGCGGCAAGGGACACGCCGCCGAGCGCCGTGACGCTGCCGTAGGATTTGGTCAGGGCGGAAACCTGAAGGTGGGGATCGGGCATGGTCGGCCTCAAGCCTCCAGTTGCACGCGGCTCGGCGCGCAGGGATCGATGTCGGGTGACGCGGTGCCGGCGGTCGCCCCGGCGGCGTCGCGGGCGACGGTGCTGGGGCCGGTGGGGGAGCGGCGCTTGCGCACCGCCTTCCACAGCACCGGCACCAGAACGACCAGCACCACCGCGGCGAACAGCAGGGTGGACACGACGGAGATGACGGGGTCGGCCTGCACGCGGATGCTTTCGAACATCTTGCGCGGCAGGGTCTCGCTTTCGCGTCCGGAGATGAAGAGGGCAACGACCGTCTCGTCGAAGGACTGGATGAAGGCGAACAGTGCGCTGATCGCGAAGCCCGGCCGCAGCACCGGCAGCGTGACGTGCCAGAAGGTCCGCAACGGCGTGGCGCCGAGGCTCATTGCCGCGCGCTCCAGGTTGCGGTCGAACCCCTTCAGGTTGGCCGACAGGATCAGGAAGGCGACGGGAACCGACAGCGCGGTGTGGGCGATGATCACGCCGACATGCGTCTGCGTCAGCCGCAGGTCGCCAAGGAAGGAGTAGTAGCCGATCGCCAGCACGATGTGCGGCATCGCCATCGGCATGGTCAGCATCAGGTTGGCGATCCCGCGGCCGAGGAAGCGGTGGCGCACCACCGCGAAGGTCGCCGGGGTGACGAGCAGCATGGTCAGCAGCATCGTCCCGAAGGCGATGACCAGACTGTTGATGGTCGGCTGCGTCCAGCGCTCGTCGGTGAAATAGGCGGTGTAATAGCCGAGCCAGTAGCCGGGGGGCGGGAACTCCAGCGACGGCGCCGTGCTGAAGGACATCGGCACGACGATGAGCAGCGGAGCCGCGATGAAGGCGGCGACCAGAATTCCGATCAGACGGGGCAGGAGCCTCATGGTCATCCCCACAACCGGTCGAGGCCGAAGCGGCGGTGATAGACGGTGAGCACGACCAGCGTGCTGGCGAGCAGGACCATGGCCATGGCCGACGCCTGGCCGAAATCCAGGAACTCCTCGATCTGCGTGCCGATCAGCCCGGCGACCATCTGCTCCTGCGGGCTGCCGAGCAGCACCGGCGTGACGTAGAAGCCGAGGCAGATCATGAACACCAGCGTGGCGCCATTCACCATGCCGGGCGCGCTCAGCGGCAGATAGACCTGCCGGAACACCGCCCAGGGCTTGGCACCCAGGCTTTCCGCCGCCCGCAGCAGGGCCGGATCGATGCGCTTCATCACCGAATAGAGGCTCATCACCATGTAGGGGATGAGGATGTGCACCATGGCGAGCGTCGAGCTGAAGCGGGTGAACAGCAGGTGGGGCGCAGGGTCCCAGCCGAGGAGCGCCAGCAGCGCGGTCACGGGGCCGTTGTTGCCCAGCAGCACCATCCAGGCGTAGGTGCGGACCAGGAAGCTCGTCCAGAAGCTCATGGTGACGAGCAGCATCAGCAGCGCAGCCACGCGCGGCGATGACTGCGCCATCAGATAGGCCAGCGGGTATCCCAACAGCAGGCAGCAGACCGCCACCCCGAGCGCCGTCAGGAAGGTGTTGAGAAAGACCTGGAGGTACAGCGCGTCCCCGGCCAGATGGGCGTAGTTGCCGAAGCCCGGTTCGGGCTCGGTCACGCTCATCATCGCGACCTGGACAAGCGGGACCAGGAAGAAGGCGGAGAGGAACAGAACCAGCGGAAGCAGAAGAAGCCATGGCTTCGACGCTCCCCGGACGGTGGTTGAAATCACGGGCTTCTCCCTTCGCGGCTGCAGCGGGATGCGGTCGAAAGGCGCTGTTCAGCTCGCGAGCCACTGCTCGAATCGCTGGGTCACCTTCTGCACGTTGCCACCGAAGTCTTTGACGTTCTGCTCGAAGGCGAGGGGGTAGTTACGCGGGCCGGTCGGCATGCGGTCGGCCTCTTCCTTCGGGATGAACCCGAAGGCGTCCGGGTTGAGCGGGCCGTACAGCGCCTCGCGGCAGAAGCCGGCCAGTCGTTCCGGCTGTACGGCACTCTGTATGAACTTCCAGGCGATCTCGCGGCGCGGGCTGTCCTTGGAGACCACCCAATAGGCGCGGTCGATCTCCGCCTGCTTCCAGGAGATGCCGACCGGGTGGCCCTGGTCGATCAGCTCCAGCGCGCGGGAGTGCCAAATGCCGATCATGTCCACCTCGCCGTCGCGCAGAAGCTGCTGCGACTGCTGGCCCTGGGTCCACCAGACCCGCAGGTCCGGCTTGATCCGTTCGAGCGCACGGAAGGCGCGTTCGGTGTCCAGCGGGTAGAGCTTGTCCTGCGGCACCCCGTCGGCCAGCAGGGCCAGCGGCAGGATACGGGCGCAATAACGCTGCAGGCAGCGGGTTCCGGGAAATTCCTGCCGGTTCCAGAAATCGGCCCAGTTCTGCGGTCCGCCCTTGGGAAGACGGTCGGTGCGGTAGGCTATGACGGTGGAAAAGGCATGCGAGGCCACCCCGTTCTCGAACACCGCGTCCTTCCACAGCCCGGCCGACGCCAGAGGGGAGCCTGCAAGGGGGTCGATGATCTTGGCGGCGTTGGCACGGACGATGTCGCCGCCTCCCAGCGTCGTCACGTCGAATTCATAGACACCCGTGCGGACCTGTGCCGCCAGCTTCGCGAAGGACACCGGCGACACGGTACGGATTTCCACACCGGTTTCCTTGGTGAACGGTTCGAACAGATGCTTGACCGCAGCCTTTTCCCAGGTGCCCCCCCAGGTGTTCACGTAGAGAATCTCGGCGGCCCGTGCGCTGCGGACGATGGCCGGCATCGCGAGAGCGCCCATGGCACCCGCCGCCACCTTCATGACCGAGCGGCGGGACCATCCCTGAGCCGCAGGCTCATGGCTGGTCTTGTTGCCGGTCTTGTCGATGTCTTTGCTCATAGCCCCTCCTGTGCGGCAGAACATTCCCTGACGACAGCACAGCCGTGGGCTGCAGCGCACCTGCGGGCGTTCCGTCCATGATGATCACAGCATTGGAAGCCACCTGCCCTCTGATGCGATTTCCCGAACGGCATGAAATGCCTTCAGCTTTCGTCGCATCTCTTCTGGACAGCGGATGACTTGCACCGAACTTTTCTTGACGGCTGTCGGTGTATTCTAATAGAATACAACGTCTTCATAAAGAATATGCTGCGCTGGCTGCGGTAACGTGTCAAATCAACGCAGCGTCAATGTGACGCATGTCTGCCATGCCAAAACCCAATGTCGGCTCGGTTCAGATCGGGGTGAGTTCCGGTTGTCGGGCAAGGGGCGTCGCATGAGCACGCTCGCTCCCTGGAATCCGCCCTAGCGGCGGAGAGGGGGCCCTGCCGGGACGAGGCACGGTCGTTCCACAAGCTTGCTTGCTGCTGCCGCCTGAGGTGGGCGCGCTGCGCGCCTTGGAAGATAAAAGCTTCCAGACGCCATGGTGAGGTGGGCTTGCCCCGACCTCGGAAAGAACCACGGAGCCGACAGGCCCCCCTCAATGCCGTGGCCGATGATCCAGCTAGAGGGCTTGCTCCCCTGTCGGCAATTGAAGAACCAAAGTCGTCCGGCATCATCGCCTCGATGCCGGACAAAATGGTGGGCTCAACCTTGCATGGGCCCACGCGGGCAGTTCGTCAGCGGGTGCGGCGCGGCTTCAGTCACGAGAACTGTCTCGCTCACGGCAACGCCGCACGCCGACGCATACATGTGGCATCGTTGGGGTGGGGGCTTTCGCCCCCAGTTTCTGACACGTCTGCGAGTACGCCCTCGTCCAGATGCCGCTATCGTCCCACAGTGCGATCCAAGTGGCCAACGGCCCCCTCCCCTATCGCGCCAGTGCGTCGATAAGCACGCTGTGCATGTTGCCTTCCTTCGCACATCTCAAGGGTGTGCTCGGCAATACCGATCTGGCAACCACCAGGATCCGGAAGCGCCGCCCGTCCCTGAAGCTGTCAGCGACGCGTCCAGCGACCGGCGCTGGTTGGCCCCTGGGCCGCCGGCGCGACAGCTCGAGCGATCCGCTCCCCGCAAAAGGCACGCCCGCCGCTCGCTCCCTCACCAGGACTGACATGAGAGCTGACGGACTCTGTACTCCGCCGACACGATCGACGGAACGACAGCGTTGGCTATCCGCCGGCAGACAGCCAGGGATCGTTCGCCGCGCTGAAATATCCTGCCTCATCGAAGGTCCGGATGAGCCGCATCAGCGCAGGGGACAGCCGCGGCCGGTCGCGGACGATCAGCTGCACCCGGCTTCTCTGCAGAATGGGATTGGCAATCGGGCGGGCGATCAGGCGCCCGTCCGCCAACTCCGTCGCCGCCGCCTGTGCGGACAGGAAGGTCAACCCCAGCCCCGCCTCGGCATAGTGCTTCATCGGCATGACGGTGTTGGAGACGAAGCTTGGCCGCAATTCGACGCACTCGTCGTCCGCTGCCGATTGGATCAGCGTACGCAGCCCGGTCCCCGGAGCAGCCAGGGCCAACGGGTATTTCTGAAGCAAGGCAAGGGTCAACGGCGCCTCGATCCTGGAACAGGAATGGTCGGGGGCCATCAGGGCACAGATCGGGTGGGCGCGCTGGCTGACCACGCGGATGGCCGAACTTGTCGGCGGTGACAGGGCCAGCCCCAGATCGCAGCGGTCCTCGGCAAGCGCCCGCACCGTCTCGCTGGTGCCACCAACCTCGACGGTGACCTCGACCTTTGGAAATTCACTGCAGAAGCGCCCGACCACCAGCCTCATGACGGTGTCGACAAACCCGTCGCCCACCAGCAGATGCAGGCGGCCGCGTTTCAAACCTTCGAGTTCCATGAGCTGGGTCCGCAACGCATCGTCGCCGGTGACGCGGTCCCGGCAATAGGCAAGGACCAGTTCGGCCGCTTCCGTCGGGACCACGCCGCGGCCGCGCCGCTCCAGCAGGCTCACCCCCAGATCGGCTTCCAGGGCGGCGACCTGCCGGCTGACGACGGACGGCTCAACGTTGGAGGCTTCGGCCGCACCGCGGACCGATCCCGCCCTGAGAACCTCCATGAAGTAGGACAGTTGACGGCTGCTGGGTCCGAGCGGCATCGGCACTGACTTTCGTTGCCTCAATCGCAACGTATCACAGCGTATTTTATCATTGTTGGCAACACCGGTCGAAGGAATGCTGGGCACAAGAACAATAGCTACCCGACAGGAGGCCTTCTTGAACGCACACGTGACCACCATGGCCGGACCGATGGACCCGGCGGCGACCGACCGGGAGAAGGCGCGTGTCTTCAAAAAGGTGGGAATGCAGATTCTGCCGCTGCTGATCCTGTCCTATGGGCTGGCCTATCTGGACCGCGTCAACATCAGCTTCGCCAAGCTGCAGATGCAGAGCGATCTGGGTTTTTCGGAAGCGGCATACGGGTTCGGCGCCGGCATCTTCTTTCTCGGCTACGTGCTGTTCGAGGTCCCAAGCAACCTCCTGCTCGCCCGGATCGGAGCGCGGCGGACGATGAGCCGGATCATGGTGCTGTGGGGGCTGGCCTCGGCCGCGATGATCTTTGTCCATGACGAGCATACCTTCTACATCCTGCGCTTCCTGCTCGGCGTTTTCGAAGCCGGCTTCGGACCGGGTCTGCTCTATTACCTGACCCTGTGGTATGGCCGGACCCATCGTGGACGGGTGATGGCGACGGTTCTCCTGGCGAGCCCGGTCGCCGGCGTCGTCGGCGGTCCGCTTTCCACCGCGATCATGGCCGGGCTGAACGGAGCGCTGGGGCTCGCGGGGTGGCAATGGCTGTTCCTCGTCGAGGGGCTTCCCTGTGTCGCCCTCGGCGTCGTGCTGTTCCTCGTCCTGTGCGACGGTCCCGAACAAGCTCCGTGGCTCACCGAGGCCGAGCGTGCCCTGATCAGGTCCGACCTCGCGGAGGAAACCGGCGAACGGCGCCACGACGGCTTTTCCCGGGCGTTGCGCGACCCGCGCATCTATGTTCTCGCATTCTCCTATTTCTGCATGATCGCAGGGCTTTATGCCGTCAGCTTCTGGTTGCCAACCCTTCTGCGGTCGGGCGGCGTCTCCGGGACGTTCACCATCGGGCTTCTCTCGGCACTGCCTTATCTGGTTGCCGTGGCGACCATGCAACTGGTCGCCCGGCGCTCCGACCGCAGCGGCGACCGCTATGGCTACAGCATTGCAGGCTGTTTCATCGGTGCGGCCGGTCTGGCCGCCACCGGTGCAGCGCTCGGCAACGTGCCGGTGTCGCTTGCCGCCCTGGTCGTAGCGACGGCCGCCATCTATTCGGCCTATACGGTCTTCTGGACGATCCCCGCGGATCTGCTCCGCGGCACGGCGGCGGCAGGCGGCATCGCGCTCATCAACAGCATCGGACTGCTTGGCGGCTTCATCAGTCCGATGGTGATCGGCACCATCCGCGACGCGACCGGATCCTTGCAAGGCGGGCTCGCGACAATCGCCTTGGCGCTGGCCGCCGGCGGCGTGGTGCTGATCCTGCTGCGCCGGCGGCGGCAGGCCATCCGCGCCTGATCCGCCGGCCCATCCATTTCCATCCATCTCTTGAAAACCATCCATCCCTGGAAAAACGATGAAGTCACTGCGCGTCTTCTCCGGCTCCCTGGCGACGGAGACCAACACCTTCGGTCCGATGCCGACCGGTGTATCGAGCTTCCACGAGCGGGCGTTCTTTCCCGCCGGCCGGCATCCCGACGCGATGCAGATGCACAGCGGCCCATTGTGGGCCGCCCGCAAGCTGGGGCGAGAGCGCGGCTGGCACCTGACCGAAGGTCTGGTCGCGGCCGCCGTCCCCAACGGGCTGGTGACGAGAGCCACCTATGAACAGTTGCGCGATGCGCTGCTCGACGACCTTCGGGCGGCCCTGCCGGTCGACATGGTTCTGATCGGGCTGCATGGCGCGATGGTGGCGGATGGCTATGACGATTGCGAAGGCGATCTGCTCGCCCGGATCCGGGCGATGGCCGGGCCGGACGCCGTCGTCGGGGCCACGCTCGATCCCCACACCCATCTGAGCGATGCGATGGTCGTCAACGCCGATCTGTTGATCTGCTGGAAGGAATATCCTCACACGGACATCGCGGAGCGTGCGCTGGAACTGGTGGAGCGCTGCGCGGAACTGGCTGGGGGGCGTCTGCGGCTGCGCCCGGCCGTCGCCGATACCGGCATGATCGGCCTGCTCCACACCACGCAGGAACCGGCCCGCGGTTTCGTCGACCGGGTGAAGGCTATGGAAGGCCGGGACGGGATCGTCTCGATCTCGATCGTCCACGGTTTCGCATGGGGCGATACGGCCGATATGGGCACCAAGATCCTCGTTTACGGCGACGCCGACGAGGATCGCGACGGCACCCGCGCCGAATCCGTCGCCGATGCCCTGGCCAACGACCTGTTCGCGCTGCGGGACCGGCTTGCCAGTCCCATGCCGACCGTCGAGCAGGCCATCGATCTGGCCCTCGCCACGCCTGGTCCGGTGGTGCTCGGCGACGGCAGCGACAATGCCGGCGGCGGTGCTCCGAGCGATTCCACCTTCATCCTGCGGCGGCTTATGCAGAGGGGCGTCGAAAATGCCTGTCTCGGCCCCCTCTGGGACATGGTCGCCGTCCGCATCGCCTTCGATGCCGGTGCCGGCGCGCGAATACCGCTGCGCATCGGCGGCAAGATCGGTCCGCTGTCGGGCGATCCGGTGGACGGGATCTGGGAGGTGAAGGCGCTCAAGCGCGACATGACGATGACGGGGCTTGCCGGTACACCCGCGAAGCTCGGCGACTGCGCGCTGGTCGCCTGCGACGGCATCGACGTTGTGCTGACGAGCTACCGCTGCCAGGCCTTCGGCCTCGACCTGTTCACCCAGCTCGGCTGCGACCCGGCGGACCGGCGGATCGTGGTCGTCAAGTCGTCCCAGCACTTCCGCTCGGCTTTCGCGGCAATCGCCTCGCGGATCGTCATGGTCGATGCCCCGGGCGTCGTCACCCGGGATATCACGACGCTGCCCTTCCAGAAGATCAGGCGGCCGAAATGGCCGTTCGACGCAGCCACGGAGCGTCTGCCGTGAGGAAAGTCGATGTCCTCGTCGTCGGCGCCGGCGTCGTCGGGGCCGCGACCGCCCTGCATTTGCAGATGCGTGGACAGTCCGTCGCGCTGGTCGACCGGCGAAGTGCGGCCGGACGGGAGGCCTCATACGGCAATGCCGGTCTCATTCAGCGCGAGGCGATCTTTCCCTATGCATTCCCCCGCGACATGGCGACGTTGCTGCGCGTCGCCGGCAACCGGGGAAGCGACGTCCATTATCATGCGAACGCCCTGCCCGGGCTCGCTCCGTTCCTGCGGCGCTACTGGCATCACTCGCACCCGCTCCGGCACGCGCGGATTGCAAGGGACTATCACAGCCTGATCGCCCGCTGCCTGGAGGAGACCTGCCATCTGGCAGGCATTGCCGAGGCAGGGCATCTGCTGCGCCAGACCGGCTGGCTGAAGGTCTTCAGAACCGCCCGACGGCAGGACGCGGAACTGCAGCAGGCCGACGAGCTGCAGCGCCTTTTCGGTGTCCAGGCGAGGCCGCTCGACCGAACCCGGCTCGCGTCGCTGGAACCGGACATCGACCCGGGGGTGTTGGGCGGACTTTACTATCCCGAGCCGCTCACGGTGACGGATCCCGGCCAGCTTGTGGATTCCTACCGGATGGCGACGGAGCGGCTGGGCGGACTGTTTCTGACCGGGGACGCCGGCTCGCTCCGGCAGGTGGCCGGCGGCTGGTCGGTCGAAAACCAGGACGGTCCGGTCCAGGCGGGTGCCGCCGTCGTCGCCCTGGGGGCATGGTCCGATCAGGTGACGGCGAGGCTGGGGTATCGCTTTCCACTTGCAGGCAAGCGCGGCTACCACATGCATTATGGTTTGCAGGCCGGGGCGCAGCTTGGGCGGCCGGTCCTCGATGCCGAGCGGGGATATGTCCTCGCTCCGATGCGCCAGGGCGTGCGTCTGACCACCGGTGCCGAGTTCGCCCGGCGCGACGCCGAACCGACGCCGGTTCAGATCGACAGGGCTCTGCGCCATGCGCGGCGCCTCATCCCGCTGGGAGACGCGTTGGAGTCCCGGCCGTGGATGGGCATCCGGCCCTGTCTGCCGGACATGCTCCCGATCATCGGTCCCGCTCCGCGGCATCGGGACCTGTGGTTCGCCTTTGGGCATGGCCACCAGGGGTTGACGCTCGGGGCAATTACCGGCCGCCTGATCGCGGAGTCGATCGTTGGCGACGATCCGGTCGTTGACCTGGAACCGTTCCGCGCGGATCGCATTGCACTGCGATGATGGTGGGGCCGGGCACCGTCAACTCGTGATGGTGTAGCCGGCGATCATCCGGCGCGCGGCGTGGAATCTCTTGAAGCCGAGCCCCAGCCGGATCAACCGCTTGATCGGCCGGTGATCCTGCTCGCCGATGTTATTGAGGCACTTGGCCTGTCGCAGCTTGGTCAACCGCCACAATTCGCTGTCCTTCTTCATCGCCTTGGTCACGTCTGGATAAGCGGCGTTTTTGTGGAGCGGGTGCGCGGGCAGACCATCGACGGCGCGGTACAGGTACATCCACCGGCCCTTCACCTTAATCCGGTGGCGCCCTCAAGACGGCACGGGCTCCGGAGCCACGTCGTCGAACCGCCATTTGAGCCGCACGCCCCCCTCGCCCGTCGGTGCCAGCGCCGGAATGGCGGAGAGCAGCCGCCGCGTGTAGGCGTGGGACGGATGATCGAAGACGGTGTCGCGGTCTCCCTGTTCGACGATGCGACCGTCCTGCATGACAACGACCCGGTCGGCGATCTGTTCGACCACACCGAGGTCGTGGCTGATGAACAGGCAGGAAAAGCCGTGCCGCGCCTGGAGGTCGGCGAACAGCTCCAGCACCTGGGCGCGCACCGTCACGTCGAGGGCGGAGACCGGCTCGTCGGCGATGACGAAAGCCGGACGGCGGACCACCGCGCGGGCGATGGCGACGCGCTGGCGCTGGCCGCCCGACAGCTCGTGCGGGTAGCGGTCGGCAAAAGGTCCGGCGAGGCCGACCTCCGACAGCACCTCTGCCACCCGGTCGGCCTTCTCGCCCCGGCCCATGGCTGGCACGGAGCGCAGGGCCTCGCCGACCAGCGCGCCGATGGTCATCCGCGGGTCGAGCGAGGAATAGGGGTCCTGGAAGACCATCTGGCAGTTGCGGCGGTAGTCGGCCCATCCCGGGCCGCCCGCCCCGATCGGCCGGCCGGCATAGCGGATGGTCCCGCCGCTGGAGGGCAGCAGTCCGGCGATGGCGCGGCCCAGCGTCGTCTTGCCCGAACCCGAGCCGCCGACCAGCGCAACCACCTCCCGAGGCATGATCGACAGGGACAGGCCGTGCAGCGCGCGCTTGCCCGCCTCCTTGCGGAACAAGCCGCGGCGGCCGCCATACTCGACGACGAGGTCCCGGACCTCGATGATCGGCGTTGCGGCGGGCGGAATGGGCCGCGCCGGCAGGCGGCGCGGCATCGCCGACAGCAGCGCCCGGGTATAGGGGTGTTGCGGCGCGCGCAGCAGCTCGTCGCTGCGCCCCTGCTCGACGATCTCGCCCTTGCGCATGACGATGATGCGGTCGGTGTAGCGCGCGACCATCGACAGGTCGTGGCTGATCATCAGCACCGCGGTCCCGTGCGCCCGCGTCAGCCCGACCATCAGTTCGAGAACGTCGCGCTGAACCACGGCATCGAGCGCCGTCGTCGGCTCATCGGCGATCAGCAGCGCCGGCTGGAGGAGCATGACCGAGGCCAACATGATCCGCTGGCGCATGCCGCCCGAGAACTGGTGCGGGTAGGAGGCCAGCGACCCGTCGGGATCGGCGATGCCGACCCGCCGCAGCATGTCGAGCACCAGGGCGCGCCGCCCGTCGGCGGACAGCGTGCGCCGGTGCACGGCCAGCCCCTCCTCCAGTTGCCGGCCGATGGTCATCGACGGGTTGAGGGAGGTCATCGGCTCCTGGAAGACCATGCCGATGCGGCCGCCACGCAGGTCGCGCAGCTCCTTCGGCGACAAGCCGGCAAGGTCACGGCCCTCGAAGCGGATGGTGCCGGCGGTGCGGCGGATCGCCGGCGGCTGGAGCGCCATGATGGAACGCACGGCCAGCGTCTTGCCGCTGCCGGATTCGCCGACGATGCCGACGATCTCGCCCGGCGCCACCGCGAAGCTGACGCCGCGGACGACCTCCGTGCCGGTGGCCGCGACGCTGAGGCTCAGAGTCTCCACGTCGAGAAGGGCGCCGGAAGAAATGATGTCGGTCATGTCAGGAGGCCCCTCTCATGCGCGGATCGAGCCTGTCGCGCAGCGCGTCGCCCAGCAGGTTGATGCCGAGCAGGGTCAGGGAGATGCAGAAGCCGGGGAAGATGGCGAGCCAGACCGCCTGGGCGATGAAGGGCCGGCTTGCCGCCAGCATGTTCCCCCAGGTCGGCGCCGGCGGCGGCACGCCCAGCCCAAGGAAGCTGAGCGCGCTTTCGGCCAGCAGCACCCAGCCGAACATCGAAGTGGCCAGCACGATCATCGGCCCGACGCAGTTCGGCAGGATGTGGCGCAGGACGGTGTAGAGTTCCGAGTTCCCCATCACGCGCGAGGCCTCGACGAACTCGCGCTCGCGCAGCGACAGCACCGTACCGCGCACGATGCGGGCGACCGAGGGCGTGTAGGCAAGGCCGAGGGCGACGATGATCCCGGAGCTGTTGGCCCCCGCCACCGTCAGCAGGCCGAGCGCCAGCAAGATCGCCGGAAAGGCCAGAAGAGCGTCGTTGAACGCCATCAGGATGCGGTCGGTCCAGCCGCGCACATAGCCGGAGACCAGGCCGACCGCGGTGCCGAGCAGGCCGGCCGCCGCGACCGTGGACAGGCTGATCAGCATGCTGGTCGCCGCCGCCGCCATCAGGCGGCTCAGCACGTCTCGACCGAACTCGTCTGTGCCCAGCCAGTGGGCGGCCCCCGGCGGTGCCAGCCGGCCGACGAAATTGATCTTGAGCGGGTCGTAGGGAGTCCAGACCGCGCCCAGCACCGCCCCGACGACGACCGTGCCGATGATCGCGCCGCCGAGGACGACGTTGAGGGAAAGCCGTTTCATTCCGCGGTCACCCTGGGATCGAAGAGCGGATAGAGCAGATCGACCACGAGGTTCACGGCCACGTAGACGAAGGCGATGAACAGCAGGCAGCCCTGGATGACCGGATAGTCGCGCGCGAAGATCGCGTCGACGAGCAGACGGCCGAGCCCCGGAATGGTGAAGACCGTCTCGACCACCGCGATGCCGCCCAGCAGGTTGCCGAGCACCAGCCCGATCAGTGTCCAGGTCGGTCCGAAGGCGTTCTTGAAGGCATGCCGCCACAGCACGGCGGATTCGGACAGCCCCTTGGCGCGGGCATGGGTGATGTAGTCGAGGCGCAGCACCTCCAGCGTGCTGGCGCGGGACATGCGGATCAGAACCCCCATCTCGTGCAGGAACAGCGTCATCACCGGCATGACGATGTAGAGCAGGGCCGCTCCCGGATCCTCGGAGAAGGACACATAGCCGACGACGGGAAGCCAGTTGAGCTGCAGGCCGAGGAAAAGCAGCAGCAGCAGGCCGAGCCAGAAGGTCGGGATCGAATAGAGCAGCGTCGCCGTTCCGACCAGGAACAGGTCGGTGCCGGTGTTCTGGCGCCACGCGGCGATCATGCCGGCCGGCACCGCGAACAGGCTGGCCAGCAGCACGGCGATGAGAACGACACGCGCGCTGATCCAGAAGCGGTCAAGCACCAGCGGCAGGACCGGCTGGTTGGAGGTGATGGATGTGCCGAGGTCACCGTGCAGCACGTTGCCGAACCAGATGCCGAACTGGACCGGCAGGCTCTGGTCGAGGCCCAGCCGCTCATGCAGGTCGGCGAGGCTGGCCGGGGTCGCGAGATCGCCGAGCATCAGTGCGGCGGGATCGCCCGGTATGAGGCGGATCAGCACGAAGACCGTCACCGCCATGATCAGCAGCGTCGGCACCGCCATGGCGATCCTTTTGAACACGAAATGCAGCACGCCCGTCTCCTCTCCGCGGCGGGACCCCGCTACCGGGAATCCCGCGACCTTACCCATGCGCGGACGATCAGTTCCCGACCACCCTGGCGCCCCAGACGCGCGCCTTGCCTTCCCACGGGTCGGCTCCCTGGACACGCTTGGTGTGGGCCCAGGCTTCCTGACCGTTGGAGAAGATGATCAGCGGAGTCGCCTCCATCTGCCGCTTGTGCAGCTCGTCGAAGACCGCCTGGCGCTGCGCCTCGTCGGAGATGGTGGACGCCTTCGTGATCAGGTCCTGGACCGCGGGATCGTCCCACACCTTGCGCGGCTGGCTGTCCTTCGGGCCCGAGAACTGCTCGTAGCTCAGTGCCGGGTCGAGGCGCCCGGAATAGGAGAAGGACATCATCTGGTAATTGCCGGTGTTGTAGCGGTCGAGCTGCGTCACCCACTCCAGCACTTCGATCTGGGCGTTGATGCCGACCGCCTGCATCATCGCCTGGGCGATCACCGCGGCGTTGAAGCTCGGGACATGGACGCGCTTGTTGGCAATGATCTTGATCGGTTCGCCCTTGTAGCCGGCCTCCTTGAGCAGCGCCTTCGCCTTGGCCGGGTCGTAGGCGTAGCCCTTGGCCTGGACGGCGTCGTAGTAGGCGGAGGTGACGGCAACGCCCGAATTGTTCGGCTTGCCTTCGCCGTTCGTCACGGCGGCCACCAGCTGCGGGATGTCGAGCGAGGCGGCGATCGCCTGACGCAGCTTGACGTTGCCGAGCAGCGGGTCGCGCGTCTGGAACAGGAAGGTGTGCTTGGTGGTGGACGGGTAGAAGCCGGCCTCGACCGTCTTGGTCTTGTTCAGCTCCGGCACGTCGGTTTCCAGCACCTGGGCGACGTCCACCGCGCCGGAGGCCAGCGCCGCCTTGGCGGTGGAGGCGTCGGGAACCACCAGGAACTTCACAGAGGCGAGCGCCGTGCGCTTGGCGCCGACCATGCCGTCGGGCTTGTCGCCCGGCGGCGACTGGTAGCCGTCGAAGCGGGCGACCGTCACATACTCGCCGCGGCGCCATTCGCCGAACCGGAAGGGGCCGGTGCCGACCGGCTTGTCCCAACTGCCGTCGGGCTTCAGCGAGTCCTTGTGGAGGATGGCGGTGCCGCCGCAATCGGTGCGGGCGAGGGCGTCGAGGAACAGCGCGCTGGCGTGATCGAGCGTCATGGTGACGGTGCGGTCGTCCGGCGCCTCGACCTTCTCGACCTTCAGGCCGTTCCGCCCGTCGAAGTCGGAGCGGCAGCGCCAGTCCGTCTTCGGATCCATGTAGCGGTTCCAGCTCCACAGCACGTCCGCCGAGGTCAGCGGAGCACCGTTGTGGAAGGTCACACCCTGGCGCAGGCGGAAGCTGTAGGTCTTGCCGTCGTCCGACCGGTCGACCGATTCCGCGAGCAGCGGGGCGACGGAGCCGTTCGCGCGATAGCCCACCAGCCCCTCGACCATGTGCAGGACGACGGCATCGGTGTTGTCGTCCCGGTTCACGCCCGGATTGGTGCTGCGGATGTCGGCGTTCAGCGCGACGGTGATGCTCTGGGCGGAGGCGGTCGCCGCTCCAGCCGCCAGCGCCGTGCCCAACAGGGCTGCCAGGAACCTCGTCATCGACCTACCCCTCTGTTCATGCGTCATTGTCGTTGAACGCCGGCCTGTTTGCCGGCCGGCGCGTAAAGGCTAAGAACCACCTGCCGCCGGCCCGGCCGCCCCGGTCGGCGGACGCACGCGGATCGCCATGCCGTCCCGCTGCGGATCGGCACCGCCGCTGCAGACTCCGCCGTCGATGCGGATGCCGTGCAGGGCGGCGAAGGCATAGCTCTGCCACGACCGCTTCACCGCATAACCCTGCTCCGTCAGCGCATCGGTGACCGAGCGGCGGATGCGGTTCGACACGTCGATGGTGTTGGAGACCGCCATGACGCGCGGGGCGCTGACCGCCTCCAGCATCGGCATGCCGAAGTCGATCACGTTCATGATGCCCTGCGCCATGGCCGGAGCGATGTAGCTGCCGCCCGGCGCCCCCATCACCACGAAAGGCCGGTCGCCCTTGAAGACGATGGTCGGCGCCGCCGAGCTGGCGCGCCGCTTGCCCGGCGCGATGGAGCCGGCGCGTCCCGGCCGCGGGTCGAAGCGGGCCATGGTCCCGTTGTACATGAAGCCGAGACCGTCGGTAATGGCGCCCGACGGGCTGCCCAGCGTGTGTGTCAGGGCGACGGCATTGCCCTGGCCGTCCACCACCGAGATGTGGGTGGTGTCGCGGCTGGATTTGTCGAGGCGCGACACCTCGGCGCGGTTGCCGGCGCGGATGTCCTCGGCCAATTCCCGGCAATAGTCCTTGGCGATGAGCCGGTCCACCGGAACCTCGACATAGGCGGGGTCGCCCATGTGCCTGTCCTTGTCAATCGTCATCCGCTTCATCGCCTCGGCCAGCAGGCGGACATGCTCGGCCGAGCCATGCTCCAGCGCGCCGATGTCGAAATTCTCCAGGATGTGGAGAAGCTGGAGCATCGGGAAGCCGCTGGCCGGCGGCGGGCTGGTCGAGATGCGGTGCCCGCGATACTCGCCCCAGACCGGCGCCGCGGTCGAGACCGCGTAGGCGGCGAGATCGTCCAGGCCGATCAGCCCGCCATGCGCCGCCATGTCGGCGGCGATCTCCTCCGCGATCTCGCCGCGGTAGAACAGGTCGGGTCCGCCGGCTGCAATCCGCTCCAGAGTCCGCGTCAGGTCGGGGTTGAGGACGAGGTCCCCCGGACGCTTCACCGTCCCGTCGGGCCGGAAATAGATGTCCCGGCCGGTGCGGCTGTGGCGCAGCTTGTCGATGGTGTCGACCTCGCCGCTGCCGCTCTGGTCGAGCGACCAGTACCAGTGGACATGGGGCCGGACCATGAAGCCGCGCCTGGCCTGGACGATGGCCGGGGCCATCACGTCGGCCCAGTCGAAGGTCCCGTAGCGGCCGAGCGCCTCGGCATAGCCCTTCAGGCTGCCCGGCGTGCAGACGGCGAGATGACCGATCTCGCTGATGCCGCCCTTGAGCAGAAAGCCGAAGCCGTCGCGCGTCTGGCCGAGCAGCAGGTCGGTCCACATGTCGGGCCGGGCGGCGAGCGGAGCGCGGGCGTAGAACTCCAGGATGTCGTGGACGCCGCGTCCCGGCATGTAGACTTGCATCGAGCCGAAGCCGCCGATGCCCGACATCTGGGGATCGACGACCCCCTGGACGAAGGCGCAGGCGATGGCCGCGTCGACGGCATTGCCGCCGCGCTCCAGCACCTCCGCCCCGGCTTCCGCCGCCTCGGGTTGAGGGGCGACGATCATCGCCTCCCCGATCCGCTCTGCCACCATGATCGGCCCTCCTCTCAGCCCCTGGCCGCGCGGCGGCGCTTCAGCATGTCGGCGAAGAAGTCTTGGACATGGCCGACCACCTTGTTGCCGTCATGCGGGACGTTGGGGACCAGATCGAAGCGGACCTGCATGCCGGCGGCCTCGAAGGAGCGGCGCAGGCTGTCGAGCCGCTCCGGCCGGGTGCGGCCGGCGTCGTTGGCGCCGGGCATCCAATGACGGCCGCCCTCGCGGTGGGTGATCTCCCAGGTCTCCAGATCGGCGGCGCCGACCACCATCTGGACCGGAACCGACGCCATCGCCGCGGGATCGGCCTCGATGCCGAAGCGCGCCTTCATGTCGCGCACGCCGACCCACCAGTCGCGCGTCGGGTCGAGCAGCGTCACCGACCCGGGCGCGCCGATGGAGACGGCCCACAGCCGCTGCGGCCGCAGCAGGAAGAAGCGGTTGGCGAAATGCCCGCCGCCGGAATAGCCGAACAGGGCGAAGCGGGAGACGTCGAAGCCGTAGCGCTCCCCGACCTCGTCGACGATCGACAGCAACACCTCGTCGTACCGGATGTCGGCTTCCTGCATGTACTTGAAGCCGTCGCGGTTGCCGTCGCCGCGCACCCCGACCGGGAACAGCGGGCAGAGGATGGCGCAGTTGTTCCAGCGGCCGAAGTCGGCGAAGGCGTCGCGGTAGGCCATGAAGGCGCGGCCGGTCCCGTGCATCACCACCGCCAGATCCGGAGCGGCGCCCCCGACCGGCGGCGGAACGTAGAGGCAGTAGGAAAAGCGCGGATCCTGCCGGCTGGCGAACACCGTGGTGTGGCCGAGGTCGTAGATTTGCCGGCCGCGGTCCTGTGGAGCACCGCCCTGGGCACCGGTAGGGCCGCCCGGCGGCACGTCGAGGAGAGTCATCGCGTTTCCAATTGGTGTAGAAATTGGCGCCAAAATTGGTTACACATCGCCGACGCCTTGGCAAGGGGGCAATTCCGTTTTTCCGATGATCGGCGGACACAACGTTCCGCCGGTCCGGATTGGGGAGAGCGGCGGCGGCGCTTCGACGGAGAGGGAATCCCCTGGAGAACCGTCGCCACATCCGTTGCCGCGTGCGTGGGGCGGCCTTACGATATGGCGCCTCTTCCGGCGTTGCCGGAGCGAGGGTTCAGACAGAATGCGAGGTCACCTGCGTCCCATGAGCGTCAAAGCGGATTCCGTCACCGGCAACCTCGTCGACCGCATGGCGCGCGACATCCAGGCCGGCGTCTTCGCACCGGGAATGTGGCTGAAGCAGATCGACCTGGAGACCCGCTACGAGGCCAAACGAATGGAGGTGCGGCGCGCGCTCGACCAGCTCGCGCTCAAGCGGCTGGTACGGCATGTCCCGAACCGGGGCTATCACGTCCACACTCCCGACGACCGCCAAGCCGAGGAAGTGCGCGA
This sequence comes from Azospirillum sp. A29, assembly GCF_042604625.1. Taxonomy (NCBI): domain Bacteria; kingdom Pseudomonadati; phylum Pseudomonadota; class Alphaproteobacteria; order Rhodospirillales; family Azospirillaceae; genus Azospirillum; species Azospirillum sp. A29. The sequence continues at coordinate 1,082,777 of NZ_CP170460.1, read as the reverse complement.
GGTCCGGCTGATCCTGGAAACTGCGGCGGCGGGCAGCGTCGTCGCCAATGCGACCGCCGCCGACATCGCGGATCTTCGTGCGCTGGCGCAGCACTTCGCCGACCTCATCCTGGAGGGGACGCTGCTCGATCTCTACGAGGCCAACATCGCCTTCCATGCCAAGCTCCTGGCGCTGGGGTCGAACCGCGAATTGATCAACATCGTGTGGGAATTGCGGGGGCGTGGCCCGTCGGCACCGGTCACCCAGTGGAAGACCCGTGCCCGCATCGAGCAGTCGAGCCGCGAACATTTCCACATGGTCGAGGCCATCGCGGCCGGCGATGCCGCGTCACTGCGCCAGTTGACCGCCGATCACATCCTGCAAAAAGGGCAGAACAGCAACTGTCATTCAGACGACATGACGAACCCATCTTGACCATGGGAGGTCATGGCGCCGCCCGCCCGACCGTTCCCCGTCCATTTCAAGGACCTTCGATTGCGGTTCGATCTACCGGAGACGAATATTCCATCTAACCCCGTCACGCCCCGGTAGGCGGGCCGCCGATCTAAGTCCTCTGGCTTCCCAGATTGGCAATGATCTCTCCCACCCCCTGACGGAGCCGCTCGACCACGTCTGGTTCCCTTTTTGCGGTCAGCCGCCGCTGCACCGCGGCGAGGGTCAAGGCGGCCTGAGGGCTTCCGGCTGGTCCGGTAAAGGCCACCGAGATCGCTTTGGTCCCCGGCACCAGACCGATGTTGCGGATGCAGAAGCCCAGTCTGAGCGCCTCGGCCACCTCGGCGGCGGCGGTCTCCTCCGCCGTTCGGTGGCGTTTGAAGCGCTCACGGTTGCGTTCCAGGATTTCGGCCGCCTGTTCGGGCGGAAGCTGTGAAAGCAGGGCGATGCCGGCACTGCTGCCCCCCAGAGGACGACGCGTGCCGACCTCCAGCGAAATGACCTGTATCGGGAAAGGACCGATGCGACGGGCAACGCACAGCGTGTCCAGGCCGGTCCGGATGGTCAGGAAAAGGGTGTCGCCCAAGGTCTGCGACAGCTCGTCCAGGGGATGCTGCGCCGCCTCCAGCAGCGGCGAGCGCGACGACCGTGCCAATGCCAGCAGCGGCACCTGCTCGCCGATGGCGTAGCGCCGGCTTCTCGGCTTCTGCTCCACCACCCCCTCCTCAAGCAGACACGGACGATCCGATGCACCGTCGGGCGGCTGATCTCGGTGACGCGCGCGACCTCCGACAGCGACACCCCGGCGTCGCGGCCCTCGGCGAAGATGCGGAGGATCGTCAACGCCCGGCGGATGCTCTGTGCGCCATCGACCGGCCGCACATCCGCGGCCTGATCCACTCGTCGGCGACGCCGATCTGCCGCTGTGTTTCCGCTTCTGCCACCATCGGACCATATCGTCGTGGCCGCTCCCACCATGGACCTCCCACCCGTGACCCACACGACCGACTCCACCGCCGCGACGACGGCGCCCGCTGTCCAGCCGCCCCAGCAGGAGCAGCGGATCGTTCCGCTCGAGAAGTTGCTCGGATTGGCGCGCATTCTGGCGCGCCATGAGATGCGCCGGCGGCCGTCCCAGGCCGGCTTCATGACGTTCGCTGCCGGCCTCGCCCTTGTTCTTCACGCGGCCCTGATCGCGTTCTCCCTGAAGGCCCTATGATGACCGTCCTCCACCACCCCCGCCGTCGCGGCCGTCATCTACGCCCGCTACTCGACCGACAAGCAGCGCCAGGAATCGATCGCCGACCAGATCGAGCTGTGCCGGCGTTACGCCGTCCAGCAGGGCTGGGAGGTTGTCGATACCTACACAGACGCGGCGATCAGCGGCGCCTCCCGACACCGCCCGGGCTTTCTGAGGCTGGTGGATGACGCCGGGCGCCGCCGCTTCGATGTCGCGGTGTCCGAAGCCGTCGACCGTCTGGGTCGGCGATTGGCGGACACCTCCGATCTCTATGACCGCCTCAGCTTCTACAACATGAAGCTGTACACGCCGCACGTCGGCGAGATCACCACGATCCACGTCGCCATCATGGGCATGATGGCACAGGTGCAGCTCAAGGAGATCGGCCAGAAGACCCAACGCAGCCATCTCGGCCTCGCCAAGGAGGGACGTATTCCCGGCGGCAAAGCCTATGGATACGACGTCGTCGACGGCGACAAGGCAGGTGGCGGGTACCGCCGCATCAATGCGGACGAAGCCGCCGTTGTCCGCCGCATCTTCACGCTGTACGCCGACGGCATGAGCCCCCGCGCCATCGCCCGCCTGTTGAACGATGAGAACGTTCCAGGCCCCAGGAGGAGAAAATGGGTCGATACCACGATTCGCGGACAGGTCGCCCGCGGAACCGGTATCCTCAACAACGCCAATTCTGCCGGCGTTCTGGAATGGGGATGTTGCGAGTTCGTCAAGGATCCGGGCACCGGCAAGCGCGTCGCCCGCATCAACCCTCAGGAAAAGCGGGAGATTGTCGAAGTCCCCGAGCTGCGCATCATCGACGACGTTCTGTGGAACCGCGTCAAGCTGCGACAGGAGGCGGTTGCCACCGAGATCGGTCGGGATGAGCAGGGCAACGCTCTGAACCGCGTGCATCGGCGGCGCTTCCTTCTGTCCGGCGTGCTGGTGTGCGGCGTCTGCGGCGGCCGCTACACCATCATGGGCAAGGACCGCTACGGTTGCGCCGGCCACCGGAATTCGGGCACCTGCCCGAACGACCGCACCATCACCCGACAAGCGATCGAGGGCCGTGTTCTTGCCGGGCTGAAGGAGCGCCTGCTCGGCGCCGACGTGGTCGCCGCCTTTGTCGAGGAAATGGTGGTGGCGCAACGGCGTGATCAGGCCGAGGCCAGGAACCAGCGCGGCGACCAGGAGCGCGCCCTCGCGGGCATCGACCGGAAGATCGCGTCGATCCTGGAGGCAGTGGAGAACGGGATGTACAACCCGTCCCTGAAGGAGCAGCTGTCCGCCCTGGAGGCCGAGCGTGCCGGGCTCGCCGCCGAGATCGGCGCCCTGGGGACGGAGGCGCCGGAGATGCTGCTGCCGGCCAACCTGCCGGAGCTGTACCGGCGGAAGATCGCGGAGCTCGAGTCCGTGCTCAGCGACGGCGACGAGGGGATGGCCGCGATGGAGATGATCCGGTCCATGGTCGACCGCGTCGTGCTGTCCCCCTGCCCCTCGGGCGCCGGGCTGGAGGCGCAGCTTCATGGCGATCTGCTGGCGATCATAGAGGCGTGCGCCGAAGCGGACCCGAAATGCCGACAGCCCGCCTCGTTGGAGGCGGGCTGTCAACTGTCGGTGGTTGCGGGGGCAGGATTTGGCCTTTACCGAACATCGTCCTTGTGCTGAGGAACCGAACGCAAGCGCATCACAATGCTTACGAATTAAACTCACCCGGCGGAGAGTTCCGGTTCAGCTGTTACGCTGGACTGCCGCGACCGTTGCGCTTCGCGCATTTTCGATGCGCCACAAACAGTGGCAAGGGCACAGGCCGTGACGTACCAAGCGGGGGAGATCGGATTCCCGGTGACGCTGATCAGCCAAGTAACGATAAACTGGGCGAAGCCACCGAAGATCGATACGCCTACACTGTAGACGATCGACAGGCCCGAGGCGCGGACACGGGACGGAAAGCTCTCCAACAGCAGAAGCAGGCAGGCCCCAGCCCCAACAGCATTCATGGCGATCAGCAGCCCGATCACTGCCAACGCCACCGGAAGGCTGGCGGCTTGGGACAGCGCCCAGAAAGCGGGATAGGTCAGCAGCACGCTTGCCAGCGCGGTCCAGATGACGAAGGGACGGCGTCGGCCCAGGCGGTCCGACAGAAGCCCGGCCAGGGGAGCCACCGCCAGCATGGTCGCACCGGCAGCACAGCCCGACAGGAATGCGGTCTGAGGCGGCAGCCCGACGATCCGGATCAGGTAGGTCGGCATGTAGAAGATGTTGACGTAGGTGGAGGCGGTCCCGCCCATGATCATCAGAACGCCGATCAGTAGCTTCGTCCGATGACGGGACAGCAACTCCGCCAGGACGGCCTTACCGCCGGAATCGTGTCGCGCGGTTTCCGGAAGCAGGCGGCGCAGATGAAGGCCCACCGGAACGATCATCAGCCCTGCCAGGAAAGGAAGGCGCCAGCCCCACGATTCCAGCGCGTCGGCCGACAGGTGCGTCGACAGCAGATAACCGCTGAGCGCGCCCAACAGGGCGGTCGCCCCCTGGCTGGCCATCTGCCAGCTGACCCGCAGTCCGCGGCCGGCGGGATGGCCCAACTCCATCAGCATGGTCGTCGCCACGCCGATCTCGCCGCCGGCTGAGAAGCCTTGCAGGGTGCGGCCGATGACGATGATGACCGGTGCTGCCGCACCGATCTGCGCATAGGTTGGACAGAGTCCAATCAGCAGAGTGCCCAGCGCCATCAGGGCGATGGTCAGCACCAGCGCCGGCTTGCGCCCGACCCGGTCGGCATAGGCGCCGATAATGATCCCGCCCAAGGGCCGGACGACGAAGCCGATCCCGAAGGTCAGCAGCGCCAGCAGGAGTGGACCAAAAGCCGATTGGACCGGGAAGAACAGCTTGCCGATGGTCAGGGCGAAGAAGCTGTAGATGGTGAAGTCATAAAGCTCCACCGCGTTGCCGATCGACAGCGCCAGGATGGTGGCGGGAGGCGACGGCGCGGACGGACCGCCGCCGATTAAACTCGACGATGCCATGGTCCTTTCCCCTCTTCCACTGCCCGGAGCGCACGACGGCGTTCATAAGATTCATGTCAATTAGTCTTTGCAAAAACAGGGGCCCGGCGATTCCGGGATATCGAATGGACAGGGCTGCGTCTCTTTTCTCAGCAGAACCGCAAATCAAGACACAATCTGCTCAATACCAATCCTGAATCCATGCCGATTGTTTCCCTGGGAATATTGATAATACCTACGGATGGCTTTGAAAAGTGCCTCATTCCGGTAGGGGTTGAAAGCACCGGCGTTCCGCGGCGCCGATCAGCTGAACCGTTGACGCACTGACATAAGGACTTGAACGATGCGACCCGAAGACTCCACGTCGGCGCCGGATGCCACGCGCCGCAGCTTCATCGTCGGCACCGCAATGACCGGGGCCGCCGTCGCGACGACTGCCATTACAACCACCGCCGCCGCGGCCGAACGCCAGCCCGCCGGCAACGGCTCTGTCCACCACAGGGAAGGAAAACGGACGATGACCAACGGCAAAACCGAAGACGGATTCGTCACCGCCAAGGATGGCGTATCGATCTATTACAAGGATTGGGGGCCGCGCGACGCCCAGACGGTCATGTTCCATCACGGCTGGCCGCTGACCGCCGACGATTGGGACGCGCAGATGCTGTTCTTCCTGAATCATGGCTACCGCGTCGTCGCCCATGACCGGCGGGGCCATGGCCGCTCGACCCAGACGGCGACCGGAAACGAAATGAACACCTACGCCGACGACGTGCTGGCCGTCGTGGCCGGGCTGGGATTGAAGAAGGTCTTCCATGTCGGCCATTCGACCGGCGGCGGCGAAGTCGCGCGCTATCTGGGCCGCCACGGCACCGCGCGGGCGGGCAAGGCGGCTCTGCTGGGAGCCGTTCCGCCGATCATGGTCAAGACCGAGGCAAATCCCGGCGGCCTGCCGCTGGAGGTGTTCGACGGCTTCCGCGCGGCGCTGGCCGCCAATCGCGCCCAGTTCTTCCGGGACATCCCGTCGGGCCCCTTCTACGGCTTCAACCGCGACGGCGCCCAGGTTTCCCAAGGCGTCATCGACAACTGGTGGCGGCAGGGGATGATGGGCGGCACCAAGGCCCATTACGACTGCATCAAGGCCTTCTCCGAAACCGACTTCACCGAGGATCTGAAGAAGATCGACATCCCGGTCCTGGTGATGCACGGCGACGACGACCAGATCGTGCCGATCGCCGATTCCGCCCTTCTGTCTTCCAAGCTGCTGCCGAAAGGCACATTGAAGGTCTACAAGGGCTTTCCGCATGGCATGGCGACCACGCATGCGGAAACCATCAATGCCGACCTGCTGGCCTTCTTCAAGGCCTGAAGGTGCTTCGCCCCCGCAGGGCCGCGCCCGGCGCTGCGGGGGTCAACCTATACGCAGGTATGAATGCCGCATCCTGCTCCACCTGTTGAAATGAGTCGGCCGCAACGGAGGTTGTTGACGGGCCGTGCCGCGGCTGGAGTGCGATGTTGTGCTGAGTGTTCCCACCATCTGTGTCGTCGACGATGATGAAAGCATCCGGGAGAGCTTGGACAACTTCTTGCGGTCGGTCGGAATGCAGGTTCGCACCTTTTCCTCGGCGGAGGAGTTCATCGCCTATGACGGCGAGGCGGACTGCCTGATCACCGATCTCAATCTGACCGGTATGGACGGGCTCAGCCTGCAGATGGTGTTGCTGCAGCAGGGCCGCACTCACCCCGTCATCGTGATGACCGCCTTTGCCACGCCTGCGGCCCGCAGCCGCTCGCTTGCGCAGAAGGTCACCGCCTTTCTGACCAAGCCGCTCGATCCGGAAAAGCTGCTCGTCCTCGTCGAAGACGCCATCAAGACCAAACGGGATCGCACCCCATGACCGCTCAGCGACACCGCAGTGACACCACCGTTGGGAGATACGACTTCGCCGGCTTTGCCGCGGGAGAGCGGCCCAGCTACGATGAACGGGCCGGTCGAAAGGAACGGCAGATGGTCTTGACGGAGAGAGCCATGGCGGACGGCGGCACCCCTGCCCTGGTCTGCATCATCGACGATGATGCCGACGTGCGATGTGCGGTGGAGAGCCTGCTCCGCTCAGTCGATTACAAGGTGATGGCCTTCCCCTCGGCGGAGGAGTTCCTGGCTTGTGACGAAGCCGCAAGCGCGGCCTGCCTGATGCTGGACGTCTATCTGGACGGCGCCGATGGGCTGGAGGTCCAACAGGCGCTGCACGACCGCTCCATCGCCGTGCCGGTGGTGCTGATGACCGGCCAGGGCGACATCCCGATGACTGTGCGCGGAATGAAGGCCGGCGCCGTGAACTTCCTGACCAAGCCCTTCACCGAACCGGATCTGCTGCAGGCCGTCGCGGAAGCGGTGGAACTGGACAGCCGCCGCCGGGCCGAACGCGGACAGGACGACACGGTGCGCGGGCTCTACGCCAAGCTCACCCCGCGCGAGCGCGACGTCATGGCCCTGGTCACCGCCGGGCTGATGAACAAGCAGGTTGCGGCAAAGCTGGACCTGAGCGAAGTCACGGTGAAGATCCATCGTGGCAACCTGATGCGCAAGATGCAGGCGCAGTCGCTGGCCGACCTCGTCCGCATGGCCGAAATCCTGGACGTGCGCGAACGGACGGTCACCCGCTACAGCACGGCCGGCTAATCCACCGCTTCCCCCGCGGCAGAGACCACCGGCAGCGAGAAGGACAGGGCGGCGCCTTGCCGGCTGTCAGGGGCCGCCCACAGCCGGCCGCCATGCTCCTCTACGATCGTCTTGCAGATCGACAGGCCCAGCCCCATCCCCTCCTGCTTGGTCGAGAAGAAGGGTTCGAAGATCCGTGGCAGCACATCGTCCGGAATGCCGGGGCCGCTGTCGGCGATGGTGAAGGTTACGGCATCCGGCCCGTCCGCCGCGGCGGCGATGGCGATGCGGCGCTCCGGTGACTTCGCCGCCTGCATGGCCTGGATCGCGTTGTAGGCGATGTTGACGATCACCTGCTGGATCTGCGTGCGGTCGCCGACAATGGCCGGAAGATTCGGCGGGACATCGACGGCGATCCTCGTTTTCTGGCGGTAGGCCTCATGCTCAACCAGCGTAACCGCGTCGGCGACGCAGTCTTGCGGCTTCAGCGCTTCGGTGACGAGTTCGCCGCGCCGCGCGAAGGAGCGCATCTTGCCGACGATCCGCACCGCATGCTGCGTGCTGGCGGTTATGCGGTTCAGGCTGGTGGCCACCTCGGCCAGGTTCGGCGTCTCGCGGGACAGCCAGCGCGTCGCCGCCGCCGCATGGCTGGCGATGGAAACCAGCGGCTGCGACACCTCATGGGTCAGCGACGCCGCAAGTTCCCCCACCAGCGACAAGCGTCCGGCATGGCTGAGGTCGGCCTGGGCCGCCATCAGCGCTTCCTGCACCCGCTTCAATTCCGTGACGTCGACGGCGAAGAAATAGAGCCGGCTGTAAGCCTGCGGGTCGGCAGGGCCCGGCGGCAGGCTCGCCTGCCACAGGATCGGAACGACGCGTCTGTCCTTGGTGTGCAGCACGCGTTCGCCCTGGCAGACCGTCTCGCCGCGCACCATTGCCTTGAACACCTGGGCATTGCTGGCCGGATTGGCCGGCAATCTCACCCGCGATTCCCGCAGGAAGGTCTCCTTGTCCCGGAATCCCAGCAAAGCGAGCGCGGAAGGGTTGGCGTCGAGGATGCGGTGGAACCGCCGCACGTCGAAGAAGAACTGCGGGTTGTCCTCCAGGAAGCGGTCGAAATCCGTCACCCCACGGGCAATCGCCTCGTCGACGGCACGCTTCACCCCCGACCAGTCCTCGCACAGGATCGAGATGGGCGAGATCTCGAACAGGTCGGCATGCCGAAGCTCCATCGCTCGATTTCCTTCCCTGTCGCCGTTCACCATCCCGCGACGCTGCGGTTGCCTGTTCTCAGTCATCTATAGAAAACACTTGAAAAGACGGCAACTTTGTCTTGATTGGCGGTCTTACGCGGTTTCCGGTCATTCAACGTCCATATGGTTCGGCATCCTTAATACCTAGGGATGGATACGAGACCGGCGGGCTGTGGGCAAGAATAAGCATCAACTGAATTCCCCCACATGAACTCCCTGACGGAGACCGTCATGACCACCCTCCATGTCAACGGCCACGCCTATCAGGTGGCGGTCGAGGATGACACGCCGCTGCTCTGGGTCCTTCGCGACACGCTGGGGCTGACCGGGACGAAATACGGCTGCGGCATCGCGCAGTGCGGCGCCTGCACCGTGATGATCGACGGCACCGCCACCCGCTCCTGCCAAGTGCCGGTGGACAGCGTCGGGTCAGCCGACATCCGCACCATCGACGCCATCGAGGAGGACCCGGTCGGCCGCAAGGTGGTGGAGGCCTGGGTCGCCGGACAGGTGCCGCAATGCGGCTATTGCCAGTCCGGACAGGTGATGGCGGCGACCGCCCTGTTGAAGCAGACGCCCAATCCGACCGACGGCGACATCGCCGACGCGATGACCAACCTGTGCCGCTGCGGAACCTACAACCGCGTCGCCGCCGCCATCCGCCAGGCCGCCGGCTGAGAGGAGGACACGTCATGGATCGCCTGCTCACCGTCGCTTCCCCCACCCTCCCGCACCCACGCAAGGACCCGCTGGAACTGCAGATAGAGGCGCAATCGGCCGTCGCGCTGATGAAACCGGACGGCGTTTCCAACCTGTCGCGCCGCGCCTTCCTCGGCTTTGGGGCCAGCGCGCTGGTGCTCGGCGCCCTGCTGCCGTCGATGCCGGTGCGGGCGCAAACTGCCACCGCCGCTGCCGTCAAGCCGGGCACCCGCATTCCCGCCTTCCTGGTGATCGGCAAGGACAATGCCGTCACCCTGCTCAGCCCCTTCGTCGAGGGTGGCCAGGGCATCAACACCGGCCTTGCCCAGATCGTCGGCGAGGAGCTGGACGTCAACCCCAGCCGCTTCACCGTCGAATGCGCCCCGCCGGGGCCGGATTATGCCGTCATCAACGGCCTGCGGATGACCGGCGGCAGCTTCTCCACCCGGTCCAGCTATCCGCTGATGCGCCGGCTGGGCGCGACCGCCCGTGACATGATGATCCGTGCGGCATCCGCGAAACTGAAGGTCAAGCCGCAAAGCCTGACGACGGAGGACGGCTTCGTCATCCATGCCGCCAATGGCAAGCGGCTGTCCTACGGCGAACTGGCTCCGGTCGCCCTCGCCCTGCCGCCGCGCGACGATGTGGCTCTGCGCGATCCGGCCAGCTTCCGCTATATCCGCCAGCCGGTGGCGCGGCTGGATGTACGAGCCAAATCGACCGGCAAGGCCGTCTACGCCATCGATCAGAAGCTGGAGGGTATGCTCTACGCCGCTGTCCAGCATGCGCCGAACCAGGGCACCACGGTCCAGGCCATCGCCAACAAGGACGCGGTGGCGGCGATGCCCGGCGTCCATTCCGTCCACATGCTGCCGGGTGCGGTGGCGGTCGCCGCCGACAGCTGGTGGCGGGCCCGCAAGGCGGTGGAAACCCTGTCGGTGAGCTGGTCGGCCCCGGCCGCGTCGGGCCTGGACACAGTGGCCGCCGACTATGCGTCGGACGGCATGCTGGCGGCGCTGAAATCCTCCACCGAAGCCGGCCTCCCCGCGGAAGCAGCGGGCGACGTGGCCTCGGCCTTCGCCGCCGCCGCCAAGGTGATCGAGGCGGAGTATGACGCCCCCTATCTGGCCCATGGTCAGTTGGAGCCGCCGTCCTCCATGGCGCGCTTCAACCCGGACGGCACGCTGGAGCTGTGGGCGCCCAACCAGATGCCGGAGCTGTTCCAGTCGGTGGCGGCCCAGACCGCCGGGCTGGCGCCGGACAAGGTCATCCTGCATTCGCCGATGCTGGGCGGCTTCTTCGGCCGGCATTTCCTCTATGGCAGCGCCAACCCCTTCCTTCAGGCAATCCAGCTGGCGAAAGCCACCGGCCGCCCGGTCAAGGTGCTGTGGTCGCGCGAGGAGGAGTTCCGCATGGATGCGCTCCGCCCGCTCAGCTTCAGCCGCTTCCGCGCCGCCATCGGCAAGGACGGGCGCCCCACGGCGATCCAGGCGCGCACGGTGGGCGAAGGGCCGCTCGGCCGCTGGTTCGGCGCGGTGTTCAAGGATCCGGTCGACAGCTCGGCGGTGGAGGGCATCACGGAGAAGCCCTACGCCATCCCCAACCGGCGGATGGAGTACGTGAAGTTCCCCCATCCGGTGACCATCGCCTTTTGGCGCTCCGTCGGCCATTCGATGAACGACTTCTTCTATGAAGGCTTTCTGGACGAGATCGCCGACGCTGGCGGCCAGGACCCCTTCGCCCTGCGGATGGAACTGCTGAAGGACAAGCCACGCCACCGCAAGCTACTGGAAACCGTCGCGGCGATGTCCGGCGGCTGGAAGCGCGGCCCCTACGAGGTGGACGGCACCCGCCGCGCCCGCGGCGTCTCCATGGCCTCCCCCTTCGGGTCGGAGACCGCGACGATCGCAGAGGTATCGGTCCAGGGCGGCGAAACGCAGGTCCACAATGTCTGGGTCGCCTTCGATCCCGGCAGCATCGTCAACCCGGCCATCGTGAAGTCGCAGGTCGAATCCGCCGTGGCGCTCGGCCTGTCGGCCACGCTATTCGAGGAGTTGGTCTACAAGGACGGCGTGCGCCAGTCGCATAATTTCGACGATTACCCGATCCTGTCCCGCCGCTCCATGCCCGCCGTGCATGTGGAGATCGTGGAAAGCGGCGCTCCGATGGGCGGCGTCGGCGAACCGGGCCTGCCCGGCGTTCCGCCGGCGGTGGTCAATGCGGTGGCGGCGCTGACCGGCCAGCGCATCCGCAGCCTGCCGCTGGCGAAGAACAAGATCGGGGTCTGAGGCCAAGAGCCTCCCCGTGTGGCGTGAATGTCCGGAAACGAGGTTTCCGCGATATTCACGCCGCCGCTCCCCTGTCCTAAACTCCATGCATCCGTCATTTCTTGCCGCCGGTCTGCCGACGGGGCGCAGAGGCCCCATGGCTGGCATCGCCCGGGCTGGCTCCGCACAGGAATTTCCCATGGCCACCACACCCCTTCATTCCAGGGCGCCGCTCTATTGGCTGGCGCTCGGGTCCTTCGCCGTTGGTACCGAGAGCTTCATGATCGCGGCGATCCTGCCGGACATCGCCGCGGACCTGTCGGTCAGCGAACAAGCGGCGGGACAGCTGGTGTCCGTCTTCGCGCTGACTTATGCCGCCAGTTCGCCGCTGCTGACTGTCCTGACCGCGGCCGTCAGCCGCCGGCTTCTGCTGATCGTCACCATGCTGGCTTTCGTCGTCGCCAATGTGGTGGCGGCGCTCGCCGGCAGCTATGGCGGGCTGATGGCGGCCCGCGTGCTGCTCGCCATGGCGGCGGGGCTGTTCGTGCCGAACGCCAACGCGCTGGCCGGCGTGCTGGTGCCGCAGTCGGAGCGGGGTCGCGCCCTGTCCATCGTGACCAGCGGCCTCAGCCTCGCCATCGTCTTCGGCGTGCCGCTGGGCGCGGTCGTCGGCCACACGCTGGGCTGGCGCATGACCTTCGGCGGCGTCGCCGTGCTGTCGGTCGTGGCAGCGGCCGGGCTGCTGGTCGGATTGCCACGCGCCATCGGCTCCGCCGCCCCGGTCGTCGGACTGCGCGAGCGGCTGGGGGCACTCGCCAATCCGGCCGTGCGCCGGCCGCTGGCCGTCACCACCCTGTGGGCGATGGGCCCCTTCACCGCCTACCCCTACATCGCCTCCTACCTGCAACGGGTGACCGGGCTGGAAGGGGCGGCGGTCGGCTTCGCCCTGTTCGCCTGGGGCCTGTCGGCCTTCATCGGGCTGGCGGTGGGCGGGCGCCTGACCGACCGGCTGGGCGGTGCCCGCATCGTCGCCCTGACCCTGCCGCTGATCGTGCTGGCGCTGGCAAGCCTGTCACTGACCGCGGAGCTGCTGCCTCCGGCCTTGGCGCTGATCCCCGCCTTCGTCGGCATCATGCTGTGGGGTTTCTCGGCCTGGGCCTTCTATCCCGGCCAGCAGGCCAGGCTGATCGGCATCGTCGGACCGAAGCACGCCCCGATCATCCTGTCAGTCAACGCCTCCTTCCATTATTTCGGCTTTTCGGTGGGGGCGGCGCTGGGCTCGCTGGTGCTGAGCGCCGGCAGCGTGCGGGAGCTGGGTTGGGTCGGCGCGCTATGCGTTGCGCTGGCATGCCTGCTGGAATTCACCCCTGCCAAGGCGCCGCGGATGGCTCGCGCCCCGGCCGAATGAACTGACGGCGAAAAGGAAAGGCCGCCGGGCTTTCGTCCGGCGGCCTTTCCTTCTTGCGTCGGCTCCGATCAGACCGGGATCGGGTTCTCGGCGATGTAGCTGTTGAAGCCCATGACCAGGGCATGCTCGTTGGGGCCGGCATTGTCGCGCATCGGGCGGGCGCTTTCGACGATGGCCTCCTCCGCGTCGGTGCCCAGCGCCGCCATCGTCTGTTCGATGAAGGCGTCCAGCGGCATGGCACGCGGATCGTCGCCCTTCTTGATCAGGTCGGTGTTGACCCAGGGCGGCGCGATTTCCTGCACGGTGACGCTGGTGTTGCGCAGCATGAAGCGCTGGGACAGCGTGAAGCTGTGCAGCGCCGCCTTGCTGGCGGAATAGACCGCGGTGGTGGCCAGCGGCGTGAAGGCGAGCACCGAGGTGTTGTTGACGATCACCGAGCGGGGCTGCGCCTTCAGATGCTCGATCAGGGCCGAGGTCATGCGGATCGGGCCGAGCAGATTGGTGGTGATGATCGACTGCGCCTGCGCGTCGTCAATCGGGCCGGAGGCATCGTCGAACGGCATGATGCCGGCGTTGTTGATCAGGACGTTCAGCGTCGGGTTCCCGGCGACCAGCCGTTCGGCGGCGGCCTGGATGCTGATCGGGTCGGTGATGTCCAGCTCGATGCCCTTCATGCCGGGATTGGCGGCGGTCACCTGATCCAGCAGGGCCTTGCGCCGGCCGGCGATGATGACTTGGTTGCCCAGCTTGTGGAACGCTTCGGCCAGACCGCGGCCGATGCCGGAGGTGGAGCCGGTGATGAAAATGGTGTTGCCGGTGAGTTGCATGGCGTGATGCCCGTCCTTGCTTGATATCGGGTAAGTGAAGGCATTCGGGGAATGGAAGTATTCCCCGGGAAAGCCCTGTCTTGGGTGATGTGAAAACCTACCGCACCCGACGTGCCGGCGGATCCATATCTAGGTGTTAATGGCCGCCCGAACCTCCGATCCCCGGACGCCGCCTACTCCGGTCCCGCCTATTCCAGCGCCGAAGCGCGGCCAGTTTCGACGGCGCGGCGCACCACCTGCGGCGGCTGGCCATAGGCGCGCAGGAAAGCGCGGCGCATGCGCTCGCGGTCGGCGAAGCCGGTTTCGCGGGCGATGATGTCCATCGAATGGCGCCCCTCCTCCATCATCACGCGCGCCGCCTCCAGCCGCAGATGCTCTACCGCCTTGGCCGGGGTCTGGCCGGTTTCCTGGCGGAACAGGCGGCTGAACTGGCGCGGGCTCAGATTCGCCGCCTCCGCCAGCTCCTCCACCGACAAGTCGTTCGTCAGATTCTCCTTGGCGTGGACCAGCGCCCGCCTGATACGGTCGGAGCGCGGTTCCAGCTCCAGCAGGGCGGAGAACTGCGACTGCCCGCCGGGCCGGCGCAGATAGACCACCAGCTTGCGCGCCACCGCCTTGGCGACCTCGGCGCCGAAATCATCTTCGACCAGTGCCATGGCGAGGTCGATGCCGGCGGTCATCCCGGCCGACGTCCAGACATTGCCGTCGACGCTGAAGATGCGATCCTCCTCCACCTTCACGGCAGGATAGAGGCGCTGAAGGCTGCGGGCATGGTTCCAATGGGTGGTGGCGCGGCGTCCGTCGAGAAGCCCGGACTCCGCCAGCACATAGGCGCCGGTGCAGATTCCGGCGATCCTGCGCGACGCGGCGGCGGCGTCGCGCAGATAGGCCAGAAGTCCGGGCGTGCTCGGCTTGACCCGCAAGGATCCGATCGTGATGGTCGTGTCGAAGAAATCCCTGCCGAACGGATTGGTTTCGATGGCGAAGCCCAGCGAATTGCGCACCGCCCCACCCTGTTCCGACAGGACATGAACCTGATAGGCCTGCCTGTCGAGCACGAGATTCGCCATCTCGAAGGCCGACAGCGCGGCCATCCCCATCACCTGGAAATCGTCGAAGACCACGAAACCGATGGTGAGCATATCCCTCTCCGCCTCGCCCGCTGCCCCATCCCGCAGCCGCGCCCCTGGAGGTAATGCGGCCGTGACCAGCCTATGCCGCGGCTTGGCTGTCTGGAATGTCAAAGATCCGACGATTCCAGCCATCAGGCCGGTGCGTGATGTCCGCTTCCACCAGGATCAAGGGCCGGAAATGCGCCCTGAACCTCGTCCAAAAGACGAGCACTTCCTTCTATATCGCCACCAGACCGGGAGATAGCGTGTGCTGACAAAGCCGGCCGCCGCGACCGCGGGGGTGGCAATCGCAGGAGACAGGGACCATGATGCTCAACTGGAACGAATACCGTCAGCAGGTGCTCACCGGCGTCGGCGAAATCGCCAAGCTCAGCCCCGATACCGTGAGGGGCTATGCCGGTCTCAGCGCCGCCGGGCAGAAGAAGGACCTGCTGGGCGCCAAGACGCGGGAGCTGATCGCGCTGGCCGTCGCCGTCAGCCTTCGCTGCGACGGCTGTATCGCCGTGCACACCGAGGCGGCGATCAAGCAAGGCGCCACCCAGGATGAGATTGCCGAGGCGCTGGGCGTCGCCATCGCCTTGAACGCCGGCGCGGCGCTGGTCTATTCCACCCGTGTGATGGACGCCTACGCCGCGCATGGCTGAACCGAAGGCGGCGGACCCCGATCGTCGGGCCGCCGCCCTCCTCCCGGCAATAGACTTTGTTACCGGTCTTCTGCACCGCCCACGTTCGGCGCGTCGACCGGATCGGCGCCGTCAATCAGATGCTTGTGCCGCCACACCCGGGGAACCTCTCCTGTCACTCGGCGGAAGATGCGCGAAAAATGCGACTGGTCGGAGAAACCGCAGTCGAGCGCGATCTGGGACAATGGCATGGTCGTGGTTTCCAGCAGCTCCTTAGCCCGATCGACCCGCCGACGCACGATGTAGCTGTGTGGCGGGCAGCCGAAGCTGTCCTTGAAGCTCTGACAGAAATAGCCGCAGCTGAGCTTCGCCGCCGCCGCCAGATCGCGGTTGCGGATGGAACTGGCCAGATGGGTGTCGATGTAGGCGGTCACCCGCCGCACCTGCCAAGCCGCCAGCCCGGTCTTCGCCAATGCGGCCTTCTCCGGCCCGTTCGCGTGACCGGCATCGTCCGGCATAAGGATGGCGCGGTCCAGTTCGCCATCGCCACCTTGCAGCCGCGCCAGGGCAAGCGACAGGCACTCCTCCACCGACTGCCGATCCGGCTCGAGCATGTCGCGCACGACCCGTAGAAGCCAGTCTGCCGCCGCGGCCAGCTTGTCGCCATTGTCGGCATGCTGCCCGTGCGGTCGCAGCCCAACGGAGACTGGAACCGGCGGCACCGGAAAACGCTGATGCGTCTCGAAAGCAGCCGAATGCATATCGCTCTCCTGCAGAGGGTCACCTTGAAGGCGACAGTGCCGGAGGCGCGGGTGTACCGGAACCCATACTCAGGTATCGATTTCAAACCGGATAGGGGCCGGGTTGGCGAACTCCTGCTCCGGAAGCCGGCGGGGCGAGGTGTTGCCGCACCTGCGAGGGGTGCGGGTGAGGCTTCGCCATCAGCCGGCGGTGGCAGGCCGACGCCGTCAGGGTCGCAAACGCTGCCTACAGCCTGCCCAGAAGTGCTGCCGCCTCCCGGAGGTCGGGGGTGTCGTGCCCTTCGGAAAAGCTGTTGTGAACGGAAGAAAGGACGGATGGGGCATCGGGGTGACGCCCGGTCTCCAAATGCCACCTGACCATGCTCATCGCCGTTCGCAGGCTCCAGGACCGAGCCCCCTGTGCCTCTGCGATCTCCATGGATTGCCGAAGCAGCGCCTCCGCCGCCTCCACTTCACCAACGTTTTCGGATTTCAGGCGGAGCAGTTCGGCCGTCGCCCAATTGTTCGAGCCGTCATTCACCTCATCCAGGATGGCCGGCGTGATCAAGCGCGGCGCGACGGTCGCGAGCATCCGGATCCGCTTGTTCCGGTATACGTCGGCAAACCGAGTAGACCAGCGGAGTGCGGCAATCCGATGATCCGGACACTGCCGCGCCTCCAGCGCCAGCTGGTAGCACAGCCCATAGGTGCGCCAGACGAACAGCGAGCCTTCACTGGTCTTTTCGACCAGCAGGCTGGCGTAGCGCTCCGTCAGATCGTAGTCCCCGCACCAGAAGGCCACCGGGCAGGCGCCGAGCGACAGGGCGAAGCACAAGGAGAGCGCGTGCCCGGACGCCAGCGCCAGCTCCACCGCCTCGTGCATGGCCTCCCGCGCCCGGTCCGGCTGGCCCTGGATCCAGGAAATGCGCGCCAGATGGGTGTGGGAGACGATCCGCTGTTCGAACTGGTATCCCCTCAGGCTCGAACCGGTGGTCGGGGCCGGCGCGCTCAGGCAGCGTTCGACGAAGTCGCGGGCGCGGTCGAATTCGCCCACCGTGATCAGACCGAGCGCCATCATGCGCTGGTGCATGGACTCCGCCCCGGGATCGACCGGACTTCCCAGGAGATCCCCGAAGCGCTCCGCCGCCTCCAAGGCGTCGTGGTCCTTCTCCAGCGCCAGATAATAGAGCCACAGCCCCCACAGGGCGCGGCGCTGGCATCCGACGTCGCCGAGCTGCTGCGACAGTTCGAGGCTGCGCAGCAGCACGGCGCTGACCTCCGGCGCGGGGCCGAGCGAGTTCCAAAGCGCCGGCCCCAAATGAGCCGTGATCGCCATCTCCGACTTCAAGTCGGGCTGCGGTTGCCGCCGAACGACCTGGAGCACCGTCTCGGCGCGCCGGCGGAATTCGTCGGTCAGCGACAGCTGGAACCACATCGGTGCCGACGCGACGGTCAGGTCGACGGCGGTCGCCAGATCCCCGGCCGGCGACAGGCACCATTCCAGCGCGCTGCGGACATCGTCCACCCGGGTCCCATACACGACATTCCAGGCCACTGTGTTGGTCGACTGTGATCCATCCAGCATCCGGCAGAGATGCCGCGCCAGATTGCGGCAGACCACGTCCGCCTCACCGCTTTCCTGAAGCCGTTCCGCCGCATATTGGCGGGTGGTTTCGAGCAGACGGAACTGGACGCTCTGCTGCCGGTGCTCCACCGACAGCAGCGACTTCTTGGCCAGTTCCGAGATTCCCTCAACGACATCCTCCTCCGAAAGCGCTCCGAAGGCCGCAACGCCGATGGCCAAGTCGCCGGTGAAGGACCCGCGGATCACGGAAAGTCGACGCAGGACGACGCGCTCGCGCTCGTCCAGCAGGCGGTGGCTCCACTCCAGCGTGGCCCGAAGGGTCTGGTGACGGGGCAGCGCGGTGCGACGGCCGCCGCGCAGAACGTCGAAGGCCCGGTCGAGGCTCGCCGCCAAGCCGTGGATGCCCAGCAGCGGCACGCGGGCCGCCGCCAATTCCAGGGCGAGCGGAACGCCGTCCAAGTGGCGGCAGAGTTCGGCGGCAACCGGCGCGTCGGCATCCGACAGGCTGAACATCCCGTCGCCGGACGACACCCGCTCAATGAACAGCTCCACCGCCGGATAGGTCAGCGCCTGTTCGGCGGTCAGCGTGTGTTCCTGCCCCGGTGGAACCGACAGGGGCGGCAGGCGGTAGACCCATTCGCCCTGCGCGCGCAGTATCTCACGGCTGGTCACCAGGATATCGATGTCGCGGGCGGTCGTCAGGATACCTTCGACGACGACGGCGACCTCCTCGATCAGATGCTCGCAATTATCGAGGATCAGCAGGGCGTCCCGCCTCTTGACCGCCGTCAGGAACCCTTCAAGGGCGCCCTTGCCGCCACCGGGCAACTTCATCACCTGCGCGATGGTGGCGCACACCAGCGTCGGGTCCGACAGCGTGCTGAGATCGACGAAATGGACCCCGTCCCGGTGGCTGCCGGCGGACAGCTGCGCCACCTCGATGGCGACGCTCGTCTTCCCGATGCCGCCGACGCCGGTGATGGTGACAAAGCTCTTCTCCACCAGCTTCCGCACGATGTCGTCGATCGTCTCGTCACGCCCGATCAGGCGGTCGATGTTGCGCGGCAACAGGCTTGACAGGTCGACCTGAGAAGCGGGCGGAGGCGCGGCGGCTTCCTCTCCGGTCTCGGCCATCGGTGTCAGGAACGTCCCGACAAAGCGGTAGCCCTGCGCCGGAATGTTCTCGATGTAATCCGTGCCGACATCGTTCTTCCCCAGCAGCTTGCGCAAGGAGCCGATGTGGACGCGGATGTTCGCCTCCTCGACGAACAGACCGGGCCAGACACGGGCCATGATGTCACGATTGCTGACGACCGCACCGGCCTGTTCCAGCAGCAGGGCGAGAATGGCCAGGGGTCGGCTTCCCACCTTGACGGCCATGCCGTCCTTCAACAGCCCCCGCATCGGGGAAAAGCGGAAGGGTCCGAAGGTGACCTCGCCCTGCTCGATGGCAGGGACTGTCATGGACCGCGGTTGGGAAACCTCGGAACGGGGGGATACGGACGTGTCAGCCAAAGGTCGCGTCCACCGTCCCGCCAACGGGAAAGCGGTGACACAACCTCCGGCACGGCTCCGTCTTTTTCAGGTCATCGAAGGCAAAAGAAAGCGTCATTTCCCAGCGCTAAGCATACGTAAGACTTCACCATGATACGTATGCTTTGCCGTAGGTCAACGCATCATAACGTGGCATGGTGCGGTGCCATAGGTATGGTTCCGCACTGGGCATCAACGACCATCGGCGCCATCCTCCAGCATGCCGGCTTCGACCCCGATGGTGTCGGCCCAGCGGCTTCTCACCAACTCTATCGCGCGCTGCCGGGTGAAGGCGCCGGACACGATGATCGCGGAGGGAAAGGCTGCGCGAAGGCGGTCGGCGGCGCTGCGGTCCTCATAGGGCAGATGGCCGAGCGGAGCCCCATCCCCAGCGGTGCGGACCAGATGAACGAAGGGAATCTCCTGCCCGGCCAACGTGGTAAGGAGCATGGTGAACAGCGCGACGGGGTCCGAATCCGACATGCCGCGGAATTGGCCGAACGGCGACAGGCGAACACCGACCCGCTCCGCCGTCCAGACGCTGGTTACCGCATCGACAAGTTCGCAGAGGAAGTTCAACCGGTTCTGGATGGAGCCGCCATACCGGTCCGTGCGCCGGTTCACCCCGTCCTGAAGGAACTGGTCGGGAAGTGTGCCATCCGCCGCGTCGAGTTCCACGCCATCGAACCCAAGGCGCTTGGCCTGCTCGGCCGCGCGGCAGAAATCCGTGATGATCGCATCAATGCCGGTGCCGTCCAGGGTGGCGGCCCGGACAGGGGCGTATCCCGGGTGGCACAACCGCACCACCACCTTGGCTTTCCTGGCATGTGCCAGGCTGATCGCCGCAGCCCAGGCCACAGCCACCCTGGGCTCGTCGAACCCCTCCAGGACGGGGGCGGTCGCCGCCGTGGCGGAAACCGGCACGGGGGGCGTTATGACCAACCCACCGGGCGAGACATGCGGAACGCAGGCCACGTAATCGGTCACCGAGCAGCGCTCGCCGATCCGCCTGTGGTCGGTCCCCGCCGACATGACGACGCGATGGGCGAGATCGAGCGCACCGATGTTGATTGGGAGGAACAGCTTTTCCATTCCGGCACCTTCCACCGGATCAAAACCGCATCGCGGTGCGACCGGACGCCGGAGCTTCAATCACGCCAGACACGGGCCAAACGAACACGAGCCAAACGAACTCTGCCATGCCAAGCTCAGCCATGCCGGACCCGGACCTGCTTGTCACTTTGCACCGTCCTCAGCCCCGGGGCTGAGCGGAAGGCGGAGACCGGAGCCGCATTGGCGCGCTTGGGAAACGATGGCGGGGTGGACGCCGCGCGCACGGACGCCACCAGCTCAACGATGCGGTGTGCCATGTCGTCGGCACGGTCCATCTCGGCCTCGATCAGCCGGGACATCTTCTCCGCGTCGGGGCAGGCAGGACCATTGCGCTCCGTCCAGCGCCGCCGGGCGTCCGACGCCAACCGGATGGAGGTGACGGCATTGACGAGGATCCTGACGTAGGAGACATAGGTGTTGATCTCCACCTCGCCGAATGCGTGCGGTTGCATCGCGAAGGTTTCGGCTTCGGGCCACAGCTGGTGCGGCGACATCGACGATGCACCAGCGTCATGGGCGGAAAGGTGAGCCATGGCCCCTGCTCCTGTCTGGGTTGTTCTGACGAGAGTGTGGCCGGGCGGTGGACTGTAAGCGAGTAAAGCGTTGTAAAGGCCGGTGCCCCTTTACGCGCATCAGCGCCCTTCTCCCCACGCTTGCGAAGGAGCTTGGCAATCAGGCGGAAGCTCCGCAATATTCTTTTGTATGCAAGTGCCATTGGGCTCCCGACGGAGATGCGGCACGCCCGCTGCCTTTGATTTGATTGATGGAATTGACCATGACGGTAAATCGGCGGAAAGTGCTGGCGGCCTCTGCGGCGGGCATGTTCCTCGCCTCGGTAAGGCCACTGGGTGCACAATCGCAGGACGCCCTGTCCATCGTGCTGCCCACCCACTTCATCCTGGCCTTCATCGATGTGCTGTTCGCACAGGCTGCCGGATATTTCGAACGGGAAGGGCTGCAGGTCGGCATCGAGGAAGGCCGAGGCTCCTCCATGGCGTTGCAGCAGGCCCTGGGTGGAAACGCAACGATCGCCCGCATCGGGGCGGTCGATCACATCCGGGCCGTCGGGCAGCCGGCGGGCCGCGATCTCGTCGCCTTTGGTACGGTACAGCAGACCTCCCCCTGGTTCGTGGTGAGCCTGCAGGACAAGCCGGTGACCGGGCCGCAGGATATGGCGGACCGGACCATCGGCATCCAATCGGTCGGCGGCACCACGGAAACGCTGCTCGACATCATGCTGGCTGCCCGCGGCATCGATCGCGCCGGTGTCCAGCGGGTGGTCGTGGGTAACTCGCCGGCCGGGGTCGATCTGATCCGCCAAGGCCGGATCGACGCCTATCTCGTGACCGCCAGCATCGCGGTCGCATTGCGGAAGAGCGGCCAGCCCGTGCATGTCTGGAACACGGACGAGGTCGCCCCGACGCCGGGCTTCTGCTATTCCGGCAAGCGCAACGTGATCGAGCGGCACGGGGCCCTGATCCAGCGTTACGTTCGCGCCGTCCGCACCGCGATGCTCGACCTGATCGACGGGAAGGTCGCCGTCGCCGACGCGCTGAAGGCCATGGAGCGCTACGACATGGCCGAAGCCCGCAACAGCGAGCTTGCCGCCGCCATCTACAAGGAAAACGTCGCCTTCCTGGTGGCGGACGGCCGGGAGAATCTTTTGCGCAATGTGCCGGGGCGCTGGCAGAGCGCCTACGACCTCATGGTCTCCTGCGGGTTGGCACCGCCGAACCTGAAGCAGGAGGATCTTTACACCAACCGGTTCATCGACGCGCTGTGACCGGGATCGGCAGCAGCGGGCGGTCGCCTCTGATCACCCTGACGGAGGTCGGCAAGACCTTCGATGTCGGCGACGGGACGGTGCCGGCGCTCCTGCCCAGCAGCCTGTCGATCGCCGACGGCGAGTTCGTCGTGTTTCTCGGGCCGTCGGGCTGCGGCAAGACCACATTGCTGCGCATGATGAGCGGGCTGCTGGAACCGACTGCGGGGACCATCGCCATTGCCGGAAGCCCTCTATGGGACAAGGGGCGCTGCCGGAAGGGGATCCGGTCCCGACTTGGGCTGGTTTTCCAGGAATCGTCCCTGCTCCCCTGGCTGACGGTGGAGGAGAATGTCAGGCTGCCGCTGGACCTGCGTGGGCTGCCGCGCGCGGAGCGGCTGTCCGGCGCGCGGGCGATGCTGGCGCTGGTCGGCGCCGCCGACATCGGCGCCCGCATGCCTCACGAGATTTCCGGCGGCATGCGCCAGCGGGTGTCCATCGCCCGGGCGCTGTCCTACGATCCCGATGTGCTGCTGATGGACGAGCCCTTCGCGGCACTCGACGCGATCTCCCGCGAGGCCTTGAACATCGAGCTTCAGACGCTCTGGCTCGCGACCCGCAAGACCATCGTCCTGGTGACGCATTCAATGGCGGAGGCGGCCTTTCTGGCCGACCGGATCTTCCTGTTCTCGCCGGGGCCGGGTCGCATCGACAGCGTGATCGACGTGCCTTTTCCGAGGCCACGCACCCGCGATCTCACCTATTCGCCGGAATTCCAGCGGATGGTGCGCGACCTGCACGAACGATTGGCCAGGCTGATGGGGCAACCATGAAAAAGGTCCGGTTGCGCGATACGGTCTGGCTGCCGTGGCTGGTCACGCCCTGCCTGCTGGTGGCTGGGCTTCTGGCATGGCACGGATTCGTCACTGCCTGGGGTGTCTCCCCCTTCATCCTGCCCGCGCCCCGGCCGGTGCTGGAGGAGTGGGTAGCGCTACTGTCCAGCAGGCGGGCCTGGAGTCACACGGCCATGACCTTCGCCGGTTCCGTGGCCGGCTTCCTCCTGGCGACCGTCCTGGGCGTGGC
This sequence comes from Azospirillum sp. A29, assembly GCF_042604625.1. Taxonomy (NCBI): domain Bacteria; kingdom Pseudomonadati; phylum Pseudomonadota; class Alphaproteobacteria; order Rhodospirillales; family Azospirillaceae; genus Azospirillum; species Azospirillum sp. A29. Next base: position 1,059,414 of record NZ_CP170460.1, on the reverse strand, counting down.
CGCGGGCATCCTGCTCTCGCTGTCGCCGACGCTGGAGCGCCTGTCGAAACCCTTCATCGTCGCCTTCCAGGTTCTTCCGAAGGTGGCGCTGATACCGCTGTTCGTGGTTTGGATGGGATTTGGTCTCGGCCCGAAGATCCTCACCTCCGCCATTCTGCCCTTCTACCCGATCATGATGAACACGCTGCTCGGCATCAGGTCGGTGCCGGACGGGTTGCGCGACGTGATGGCCTCCTTCGACGCCAGCCGCTTCCAGCTGCTCCGTCGCCTGGAGCTTCCCTATGCCCTGCCCTTCATCGTCACCGGCTTGGAAGTGGGCATCGTCCTGGCTCTCGTCGGCACCGTCGTGGCGGAATTCATATCCGGAAGCTATGGGCTGGGGTACCTGCTGGTCAGCCGGATCAATTCCTACGAAACCGCACAGATGTTCGCCATCGTCCTGCAGCTTTGTTTGCTGGGGCTCGTGCTCTACGCCGGGGTGGCGGGGCTCCGCCGGCTGCTGGTGCCGCGCCTCACGCCGCCGCGCTCCAACTGAGACCCGCCCCACCGACGATAAGGCCGGCTAGACCCGCCGCCCGTCATTGTCGGTGCCGGACATGCCCAGCCGCTCGACCGTCTCATCGGTGCTCCACAGGGCATTGGCCAGCCAGCGGAAGTTGATCAGCGCAGCCAGATAGCCATCGCCTTCCGGCAGCTTGCTGGCGGCTGTGGCGTCGCGCACCACGGCGACCTCGAAGCCATGCTCGACGAAATCGCGCAGATGCGATTCAACGCAGAAATTGGCGGCCATGCCGGCCAGGATGACCTGATCCACCCCGCTTCTTGCGCAGTTGGAACAGCACGTCGTTGGTCTGCGGGCCAGCGATCTTGTGGGGCGAACAGACGATGGTCCGCCCATCCTGGATCAGGTCGTGGTATTCGGGCATCCAGTCAGCGCCCGATCCGGCGAAGACCTCGAGCGACAGCGGGTCGCGGCGATCGAACATGCGCAGTTTGTGCATCAGCACCTCGCCGGGGGCGGCATGGTCCCAATCATGGTCGTGCGGGTAGTAGTAATGCGGCGAAATCACGACCGGGATACCGGCACTCTTGGCGGCGACGAGCAGCCGGCCGATGTTGCCGACGGTGCCGTGCTCGGTGATGCTCTCGCCGAAGGCCCCCCAGGCGGCGCCCCGTGGGCTGAGAAAGTCGATCTGCGGGTCGGTGATGACGAGCGCGGTTCGGGCGAGGTCCAGGACCATCTCGCCCTTCGGCAGCGCAGGGGATGCGGGGTCGGCATAGGCGGCCGGAATCCGGGTGGCCATGGTGAACTCCTTCTTTACAGGGGATGAAATCGTGAGGAGAAGATGACGGACGGGCGCGCTCAGGCGTCGCCTTTCAGGACCGCCGACGCCGCGCGCGACCGGTGCAGGCCATGGGCGACCGCCCAGGCGACGGCGAAAAGAACGACGATCAGCAAGCCCAGGCTGTCGGACTCGTCCTTCAGCAGGCCCAGGAGGCTCCAAACTCCGCCGTCCAGGCCGAAATGCGCGCCGATCAGGCCCAGCAGCTCGGTTCCGCCGATGAAGCCGGCGAGAAGGGCGGACAGCAACGTGATGCCCATGTTGTAACGCAGCCGGCGGGTGGGACGGGCGGTTGCCCAGCGATAAGCTCCCAGCATCAGCAGCCCGTCGGCGGTGTCGACCAGCAGCATGCCGGCGGCGAACAGCAGGGGAAAGACCAGGATCGTCGCGAAGGGCAGCCCGTTGACCGCCTGCGCGGCGGACAGCCCGAACATCGCGATCTCGGTCGCCGTGTCGAAGCCCAGCCCGAACAGCACGCCGAGCGGGGCCATGTGCCAGCTCCGGCTGATCAGACCGAACAGCGGCCGCAGAAGCTTTGCCAGCAGCCCCTGCCCGCCCATCATGCGGTCCAGTTCCGCCTGATCCGGCGAACCGCCCGCCCGCAGCGCGCGATAAGCCCGATAGACCGACCGGAAAACCAGGATGTTGAGCAGCGCCACGGTCAGCAGGAACAGCGCCGAGATGCTCGTGCCCAGATAGCCGCCGACCTCCTGCACGCTGCGGAACAGCTCCAGCGAGCCAGCCGTGGCGCCGACCGCCGCGGCCACCAGCACCACCAGGGCCGAATGGCCGAGCGCGAAGAAGAAGCCGACAGCGACCGGGCGTTCTCCTTCCTGCATCAGCTTGCGCGTGACATTGTCGATGGCGGCGATGTGGTCGGCGTCCAGCCCGTGGCGCATGCCGAGCCCATAGACCAGCAGCGCCATGCCGAACAGCGCCGGATCGCCACCGAAGGACAGGACGGCACCGAGCCAGCCGCCGGCGTTCAGCAACAGGACGGCTGCGGACACCAGGACAAGCCGGGCTTTCAGGCCGGGGCGGCCGAGGACGGCCGAGGGTTTCGGAAGCGGACTCATGACGCTTCTCCTTCGACAGGGGTGGGAGCCGCCCCGCCAAGCGAAAGCGACCTTTTCGGATAGGCGATGGAAATCACCAGAAAGGCGGCAAGCGCCCCCGCCGATTGCGCCAGGACATAAAGCAGCGCCGATCCGCCCGACAGCGCCACCGGCCCGCCGGTGAACAGCGCCCCGAGCGTCACCGCCGGGTTGGCGTAGGAACCGGACGGCGTCGCCAGGATGGCCGCCGTCAGCCACGCGCCGACGGCGAAGGGACCGGTCTGCGCCCGGCCGCTGCGGCTGCATCCGAACACGATGATCATCAGACCGGCCGTCGCCACCGCCTCGCTCAGCAGCGGGTTGCCGAACGGCAGGGCGGCGACGGCCTGGGTCCGAACGCCGAACAGCGCGTCGGCCAGCATCGCGCCTGCCACCGCACCGGCGCTCTGCGCAACGACATAGGCGATGGTGCAGTCGAGCCGCCTTCCACCGGCCAGCCATTGCAGTACGGTGATCAGCGGGTTGAAATGCCCGCCCGACACTGCACCGAAGGCCAGGATCAGGCCAATCAGGCTTCCGGAGGTCGCCAGTGCGCCGGGCAGCGGGCCGCTTCCGGCCAATCCTCCTGAACGCAACACGGCGTCCCCCGCTCCTGCCACCATCAGCATCAGCAGAAGCGTGCCGATTCCCTCGACCGCCGCCCGGCGGGCCAGCGCCACCCGCGGATCGCGCTCGACGAAGCAGGTCGCGGCGGCGGCCGGCCGGGCCACGCTCATGGCTGCGGAGCGGGGTGACGCGCCGCGACCTCGTCCATCTTGCGGGCCAGATCCTCCGGGGTCAGCAGCCCCTTCTGGAAGAGGATGTTGGAGAAGGCGACGATCCAACGCTCGTAATAACCAAGCGCTCCGACCATCTCCGACCCCAGCGCCTCGACGCCGCGGCGCTTCTCCTCGGTGTTGATGATCTTGCGGAAGTCGAGCACGTCGGCCAGCGCGTGGCAGCGCTTTTCCCACGGCAGCAACTCATGCTCGACCTGCTCGATCGGTCCGGCGGACAGGCCGCCGATGTCGTTGGGCAGACGCCTGACCAGCTGTTCGCCACCGCTCATTGCACCGTCCTCCCCGTGGGAGCAGCCACCGGGACCACGCCGATCATGGCGTCCCTGGTCACCAGCGCCGCCAGACTTTCTTCATCCATACCGTCCGTTCCGGCCGGCCGGCGCGGCAGCACGAGGTAGCGGACCATGGCAGTGGAATCGCTGACGCGGATTTCGACGTCTTCAGGAATGACGGTCCCGAACTCGGCCAGCACCGCCCGCGGCTCCACCACCGCGCGGGCACGGTAGGCCTTCAGCTTGTACCAATCCGGCGGCAGCCCCAGCACCGGGCGCGGGTAGCAGGAACACAGGGTGCAGACGATCAGGTTGTGCACCGTCGCGGTGTTCTCCAGCACGATCAGCCGGGTGTCGTCATAGAAGCTGATGCCCAGCTCCTCGCACGCCGCCCGGCCGTCGGCGAGAATGCGGTGGCGGAATTCCGCATCCACCCAGGCACGGGCGACGACCTTGGCCCCCAGCGCCGGCGTTCGGGAATCCAGAACCTCGATCTGCCGGCGGATCTCGTCGGGACCGATCATCCCGCGTTCGACCAGCAGTTCACGCACCGCGGTTTCCATGACCTCGTAGTAACCGGGCGGGCTTTCCTGCCCGATGGGGGCATGCGGATGGGCATGCCCATGCTGATGCCCATGCTGATGGCCGTGTTGGTGGCCGTGATCTGAGTCGGTCATCGGGTCAGGCCCTTTCCAGCCAGGTCTCGTAGATTTCGATGCGCAAGCCGTCCTGTTCCGGACCGGCATAGTCGGGCCACACGTCGGTCAGCGGGATGGCGACCCGGTAATAGTGTCGCTTGGCGCCGGCATTGCGGCCGTACGCCTCCTGCTCGTTGTCGATGGCGGCGGGTTCGATGACGGCTTCGACCGTGCCGGTCTTGCCGCGCAGGTAGGCCGGTACCCGGTAATGGCCGATGGGGCTTCGGGTGAGGATGCGGACGGCGTCGCCGGGCCGGAAAGCCGGCTCCTCGCCAAGCGCCGTCACGATGCCGGGCAGCGGCGCCGTTCCGGCCGGTTCAGCTTGTCGGTTCACGCAAACCTCCTTTTGCGACAGGGCCACGGGCTGGCCGACATAAAATTTTGCAAGGGATTGCGGGGCGGACAGGGTTCCAGGGGAGGGAGCCCTGTCCGGCGCGATCAGCCGGCGGCGCGGGGAAACTCCACCGGTTCCGTTCCCGAAAGCGAACGGATCGTCATGATTCGTCTTCAGGAACCATGGCGGCGATGTTGCCCGTCCAGGTCAGGATCGTCTTGGACAGGGCACCGCTGATTTGAACGCTGCACGGTTTCGACACCAAGCGGTCCGCGACATCCGGCTTTCGTTCAAATCGACGTGGCTTTTCACAAGATCGGCAGGCGGTTGATGGGAAGAGTCGGGCAAGCCAGTTGGGGGACATCCCGGCACACCCCCATACAAATGCGAACAAGGCCGACTGACATGTCCCACACGCTCCGTGTCGGTCACATCGACCTCAGCTTCCACGACGCAGCTGCCCGCGCGGTGGAGAGCATTCTCGGCGCTAACGGCCATCGGATCGAAAGCGCCGCCGCACTGCATGAGGAGATGTTCCAGCGGATGGTACATGGCGAGATCGACATATTGGTCTCGGCCTGGCTGCCGGCCAGCCACGGTGCCTACCTCGCCCCCTTCGAGCGGGAGGTGACCAAGATCACCGTTCTTTACGAGCCCTACTGCATCTGGGGCGTACCCGATTGCGCGCCGGAGGATGAGGTGGTGGAGGTCGCCGATCTGCTGAAGCCGCCAGCGCTCGACCGGATGGAGCGGTTTATCCAGGGCATCAACCCCGGTGCAGGCATCAGCCGCTTTTCCAGGGCCATCGTCGCGCAGTACGAGTTGGGCCGCGCCGGCAATGAGTTTCGCACCGGCACCGAAGAGGGCTGCTTCGGCCGCTTTATCGAAGCCGTCGACGGAAAGCGCTGGGTGGTGGTGCCGCTGTGGCATCCGCAATGGCTGCACAACCGCTACCGCATCCGGGCGCGGGCGCGGGCGCGGGCGGAGCTCCAAAGGACTTTTGAGCGGCCAGGACAAGGCTACCCTGATCGTCCACAAGGAGGCCGAGGCGCGGATCGCACCTGCCGCACTCGCCGCCCAGGCGGCCCTCCATTTGGGAAATGCGCGGGTCAGCGCGCTCGACGACCAACTGCGGCAGGCATCCGTCGCCTCGGCCGCTTGAAGGGCGCCCGTGAACGGGCCCGCTCACCCCCTTCCATAGGAAAGACGACCCATGAAATCTACACTCTTCGCTTTGGCCTTCTGCACGTCAGCCGGTGCCCTCACCGCGCTCCTTCCCGCCGCCGTCCAAGCCCAACAGAAGATCGAGGTCGTGGCCAACTTGACCGGCGCTATGCCGACCGGCGTCACCGTGGCGCCGAACGCCGACTCCCTTGAGGTCTTTTACGACCCAAACCACCCAGAACATGCCGATATGAAGCGAAGGGCAGGACGCGCCTTCCACCCGGAAAAGTTTGACCTCACCAAAACCGATCGGGCTGTTCGAGCCGCCGTTCGATCCGCAAAATGTCGAGCGGCACTCTTACGGTACGACTGACCGATCCACATGCGGCAGGACAAGGTAATTGACGTCCGCCGGACATCGAAATTGTCGTCACACACACGGCTCCATTCCCGGCTGGACGTTTCAAGCCTGCGATCCGGCGCGGACGGCCGCCTCAAGCGCAGCGATGTCGATTTTGCGCATCGTCATCATAGCGTCGAAGGCGCGTTTTGCCGCGATGCCGTCGGAACCCGTCGTCAACTCGAGCAGCCGCCTCGGCGTGATCTGCCAGGAGAAACTCCATCGGTCCTTGCACCAACCACATGCGCTCTCAGTGCCGCCATTGGTGACGATCGCATTCCAGTAGCGATCGGTTTCTTCCTGGCTTTCGGTAACCACCATGAAGCTGACCGCTTCGTTCGCCGTGAAATTCGGTCCACCGTTCAGACCCGCGAAGCGCCGGCCGAGCACCGTGAATTCGACGGTCAATTCGGCGCCTTCGTGCCCACCGGGAAAATTGCCGGGCGCCATGTTCACACGGTCGACATGGCTGTCGGGAAAAGTGTCGGCGTAGAACTTGGCCGCTTCGGCGGCTTGGCCATGGTCGAACCACAGGCAGGTTACGAGATCGGTCATATCCGGTACTCCTACTGGCTTGGTTGCTTCCGCGCTGGCGTGCGGCGATCGGTGCCGCACTACATGTTGATTTCGGGTTCGACCAGCTTTGCGAATTTTCGCAGGCTTTCCTGCCAGCCGAGATAGCAGGCCTCCAGCGGGATCGCGTCCGGCACGCCCGCCTGCTCGATCGCCATGTCCGTACCAACCGACACGGCCCTCAAGGTCACGGTCACTTTCATCTCGCCCAGCAGGTTGGGATCATCGAACCTGTCCGTGTAGACGAGCCGCTCGTTGGGGACGAGTTCGAGATATTCGCCCCCGAAGGCGTGGCTGTGGCCTGTGGTGAAATTGCGGAACGACATCCTGTGCGTGCCGCCGACCACGGCATTCAGTTCATGTACGGTGCAAGTGAAGCCGTGGGGCGGCAGCCAGCTGGCAATGGCGTCCGGCTCCACGAAGGCCCGGTAGACTTTTTCCGGCTTGGCACTGACGACACGATGCAGGCGGACGGTGTTGGGCATGTCAGTTCACCTTCGTTGCGGGGTTGGAGCTTTTGCCGCTGTCCGAGCGGAACAGAAGCGTCAGGTAGCGATGGAGATGGTCGATGCTGTCGGCGGCGATGGACGCACCGCCCTTGGCCTTGGCGAGGACGAAGGCGCCCTGGAGAACGGCTTGGGTGTGAAGTGCGAGGCTTTCGGCACTCCAATCGGCGTTCACACCATATTTCCGCATGGCTTCGCGGATGTCGGCTTCGAGTGTCCTCGCATGGCCGGCGATATTGCGGGCGCATGCGGCCACGATCTCGGGACGGGTCTCATAGGCTTCCTGGGTGATCATGCCGGCGAAACAGGTGAAATCGGGAAGGTCTCCGGCGAGCAACTCTTTGCGGAATTCCAGGTAAGCGAGCAGCCGGTCCAGCGGGTCTGCGAGATCATGGTAGGGCGCCCGTGCGAACAGGCCGCCGGTCACAGCATCCCAATGGGCGACAGCCGCAAGCATCAGGTCGTCCTTGCTCTTGAAGTGATGGAAGAAGCTTCCTTTGGTGACGCCGGCCTCGGCGCAGAGATCCTCGATCCGCGTTGCCGTATAGCCCTTGGTGCGCACGACCTTCAGCGCCGCGTCGAGAAGTCTGGACTTTGAATCAGGCTGCATGTCGATCACCCACCCACCATACCCACTGGTTGGTTTTTTGTACCGACTGGTTGGTATGGTGTCAAGCGGATAGAGTGCGCCTGCCGGTGATCGCTGGAAAATGTTTCCTCAATCTCGACCGCCGGATGTCGGCGGATGCACCCGACGTCTGGGCTGGCTCTCGCGGCTTTCTTGGCCAGGCGCGGCGGATAGATGCCGTGCGCCGCTATGGAATTTCGTGCGTTAGAGTGAAGCCGGATCAAGCGGGACCGCGTGAACCGGTTGCACGGAAGATCGGAAGCGCAGGGTTCTTCCGGCGCTTCGACAAGCACCGGAAGAACCCTGGTTCCAAGTCCACGATGATCCATCCCTTCATTTGGCGATCGGCTTCACGCGTCAGATCGAAGCCGAATTCACGCAATCCGTTCTAATTGCCGAACCAGTCTCCAAGAGCCGTCAGGAGGCCTTCGGTGCTTCCTTCTCCGACCCATGCCACATGTCCATCCGGTCGGATCAGGACGGCGGTCGGAGTCCGGACCATGCCGATGACGGGAAGCTCGCACACCCCCTCAAATTCCACATCGACCAGCTTGACGCGCTCCTTCCACGCGTCGATGGCCGGGAAGCCCGTTTTCCCGAAATCGAGCAGCACCGGCCGCGCATCACGCAGGAGCGCGAAGACCCGCGTCGGCCCCTCGGCGGTGACGATGTCCAGATCCGGTATGCGACGGCCGAGCAGTGGGTGCCCCCCTTCCGGGCCATACCGGATGTCGAGGCCGGACACCATGGCGGAATACCACCTCCTCGGCTCGTCCATCTGCATCGTCTTCGCCACGAACGCCCGGAGCGCCGTTGTGTGTTCGTCGCCGCGGTTGAGAGCGGTCAGCGCCAAAGTAAGCTCGAGCAGCGCGGCTCCGACCGGGTGCCGCTCCGCATGGTAGGTATCGAGCAGGCTTTCCGGCGAAATACCCTTCACCACCTGGGCCAGCTTCCATCCGAGGTTCACGGCGTCCTGCAGCCCGACGTTCAGCCCCTGCCCGCCAACGGGAGAATGAACGTGCGCGGCATCTCCCGCAAGCAGGACGCGGCCCTTCCGATAGGCCTCCGCCTGTTGCGCCGCATCGGTGAAGCGCGACATCCAGGTGATCCGATGGATGCCCATGTCCGATCCGTAGGCGGCTGTGAGCGCTGCCCTGAGTTCCTCCTCGCCGGGGCTTTCCCCCCGCTCCAGCCGCTGCTCCGTCACTATGCCGCGCACGCGCGGCCCCTCGTCGAGCCGTCCGAGGGCGTACAGGCCGTGCTCCCCGTACCGGATGCCGAGCGGCGGTTGATCCTCCATGTCGGCCTCGAAGATGAGATAGCTCGCCCGCGCCTCGGTTCCCGGAAAGCGGATGCCCGCCGTCTTGCGGACAAGGCTGCGGCCGCCGTCGCAGCCGACCAGATAGCTGGAACGGAACCTTCGTCCGTCCGTCAGATGGAGGTCCACGCATTGTTCGGTGTCGGCAAAGGCCGCCATTTCGCACCCGCGATAGAACGGCACCCGCAGTTCGGTGACCCAGTCGGCCAACCCGCGCTCGATCTTCTCCTGCCAGAGTCCGAGCGTATAGCTGTGGCGGGTCGCCCGGTCGCTGGCATCGAGGATGATGCCGGCAAGGGCGACCGAATGGTGCTTCGTTCCCTGAGGGAGGAACTTGTCCGTTATGCCGCGCTGATCAAGCAGTTCGATCGCGCGGGGATGAAGGCCGCTCGCGCGCGACCCCTCAAGGTCCTGGTTCTTGCGCCGCTCGACTATCGCGACATCAACCCCCGCGAGCGCCAGTTCGCCGGCCAGCATCAACCCGGTTGGACCGCCTCCGACGATGATCACGTCGTGTTGGGTCACCTGCATCGTGCCACCTCATAGATTCGGTCGATGACCCGTCTTGTAGTGAATGGCGGGGGGCTTGAAGCAAGAGCCTTGCGCAACCTATCTAAGAAATGCGGGAGTTCGGGTGTTTTCCATTCCGGGGTCGCGGCGACAGGAGCGTCATCGGGGCATTTGCGGGCATCCCGATACGAAGCCGAAAGACCTCCATGGGAATGAGCCATATGGCTGCGCCGGCCGCCCCGGTCCTTTTGCGCGACGAGCATGAGCATCCCTGACAGCGACGCTGGAGGGCCCGGGTCACCGGATCGAAGCAAGCGACCGGCTACGCCCACTAATCGAGCGGGTGGCGGTGCGCTTCGGCACAGCCGATGCCCGAGGGGTCGAGATAACGCTGGAGGGTGATCTGATGGCGTTGCTCAGCCTCGGGCTGAGTCCGAACGCACCGAAGGCCGGCGCTGCGGGAACGGCCGGCCTTCGGACGTAGGTGCGTTCGGAAATGGTTGGTTGCGGGGGCGCGAAGCCACCGAGAGTTGACTCTGCCTCCAGTGGCGATCTGATCGCTCAATTTATGTGCCTTCGCGGAAGATAAGACTGTCCGCTTTGCGCCAGGAAGATCGCCGATGTCTAAGAGGCGGTTTCCAGAACCTTCATCCGATGATCACCCGTCCTGAAACCCGCTGATCTGCTGTCGGTTTCCTGTGTCTTTGGCGCAGAGAGGCAGGTATGGGACCGACAATTGCGGACTTGGTGGCGGGGATCATCGACCGGATCGAGGATAGGCCTGTCGGCCCCGGGCGCCCACCGATGCCCACCGTGGAGGTCATCGAAACACTCCGCTTCTTCCTGCGCGAGGGCATCCAATGGCGCGAGCTGCGGGCGGTGGACGGGCGTGCGTCGGGCTTGACCCTGCGCCGCCGTCTGGATGAGTGGCATGGGGCCGCGTTGCTTCAGCGGGTTCATGCCGTCCTCGTGCGTATGGCGCGCTCTGGTCCTGACGTCGCCGCGTGGGACGTCGTGGTCGACAGTTGCTCGGTACGGGCCAAGCACGGTGGTGAGCTGACCGGCCCGAACCCGACCGATCGCGGCAAGTCCGGGACCAAGTACCACGTCGTCATCTCGACCGACGGCTTGCCACTGGCGGTCATGCCGTCTGCCGCCAATGTCCATGACACCATGCTCTTTCCGGACTTGCTGCGCTTGGCTCAGGTCGTCTGCACCGCCATTGCCAAGCTCTACGCCGATGCAGGCTATGACAGCGCAGACAACCGCTGGCTCTGCCTGCGTGACGGGGTTCAGCCGCACATCCGCAAAATCGGCGAGACCCATGGCTCGGGTCTCGGCAAGGTCCGACGCGTCGTCGAGCACGGCTGTGCTTGGCTGCTCGCAAACAAACGCCTCGACCGAAGACACGATCGGTTGGGGCGGATCATCCTCGCCCAGCTCACCGCGGCCGTCATCTTCATCATCGCAAACCGACTCAGCAAATTCTGAAAACCGCCTCTTATGCAGCGCGCCAGGCGCTCGCAGACGCCCAGAAGCCGATCAATCTCCGCCAGCAGCGGAACGCCGGCATCGGAAGTGAGACGGCCGCCATCGAAGGCGGCGTGAACCGGCTTGCCGGCAACCGGTGACAAGCCGGGCAGAACCCCGGTACTCTCGGCCATGGCGGGCGTGAACTCCGTTGATCCGTGGTGAAACTGTTTCAGCATCAGAATCATACACGAATTCAGTGGATTAGCCTCGCGTCCGCCGCCCAAGCTTCAGCTCCGGTGAATTATCCGGCTTGGTGCGCATAGGTGCCGACCAGTTCGGCTTCGCCCAGCAGGTGCTTGCCGGCCTCCTTGCGCACCTCGTCGACCGTCGCCTTGGGCCCAAGGCCAAGCGCGTCCACGTCCAACGCCATCAGGCTTAAGCGGTAATGGTGCGCAGCGTGCCCGCGGGGGGGATTGGGGCCATCGTAATGGGCGTGACCATAATCGTTGATGCCGTGCCCCAGGCTTTCGGTCTTGGCGCCCTAGGTGGTGCCTTCGGGCAGACGGTCGCGCTCGGCGGCGATGTTGTAGACCGCCCAGTGCTGGAAGGTCTCGCCCGCCTCGCCCGGCGCGTCGGGATCTTCGACGATCAGGGCATAGCTCCGAGTGCCGGCGGGAGCATCCGACCATTCCAGCGGCGGCGAAACGTTGTCGCCGTCCGCCGTGTGCCTTGGCGGAATTGTCTGGCCATTTGCGAAGGCCGGGCTGTGCAAGGTGAAAGCCATGCTATCGGTCTCCAACGCCGGTTCCCAATGTTTGTCGCCGACCGAAGCGTCCCGTTCCTTCGGCTGACCCGGAACCTCGCTGCGGACAGCCGGCCGTTGCCGGAGTTCGGAGGAGGGCTTCACCTCGGCGGAGCTACCCGGTGTCTCATGCAACCATTCCCGTTTCACGCAAATGCCCATCTGATGCTCCCAAGCATGCCTGTCGTGTGAGAGGCTCCGGCCTGCCGTGGAGCGGTGGGCCGGAGGTGAGCGGTCGAGCTTGCCGCCGGTGGAGGGCCTGGCGGCGGTGTGCGGATCATCCTATGCGGGCGATCGTCACCCTCCACGGCGCGGCAGGAGATTCGAGGAGCGCCGGAATTGACGCCGCCGGGCGGGTCGCCGCGCACCTGCTCTCCCGCATTCACGAAGAAGGATCGTTCCGCATCGCCGGCCGGCCATCCGGCGTGTGCCCAAGGGGGATCTCATGCAGAAGCCCTCAGCGATGCTGCACGACGGGCGCCTGCACGAGAGCGACCGAACCACGCAGCCCCGGTAACGGGCAGCCGCCTTGCGACTCACTGCTTTGCCGCCCCCCTCCTGCTCGATTGCTTGCATAGGCCGGTGCCGGTGAAGGCAGGACACGATGATGCGGATCGGCGGATGTGGGCGTATACGGCGCGACCTCCATCCGGCCGGCGGCCAGTGTATCGATGAGCAGGAATATGCAGACCCGGAAGTTTCCCCTCTTGATCAGTAAATAGGCATGCAATACCACTGCCGCATGCCGCACGTCCGGTATAGCTGGCTCAAGGCCATACATTCTGCCCCTATACTTTCAGGGCTCACCTGATGTCTTCGCGCTTTTTGCATCGGTGGTAGGAACTATTTTATTATTGAAAGGTTGATAAAACGACCGTCTCCACGCCTCGTGGTCATCCGCCGCACCCGAGGGAAATCGTCATGAGTTCAGCATCATTGGCACAGGATCCCCTGGGGTTTCTCCGCGGTGGGGGAGAGCTCGGCGCGCTGATGCGCGCAAAGGACTGGTCGGCACATCCGCTTGGACCGCCCGAGATCTGGACCCGGAGCATCAAGACCGCCGTCAGCCTCTGTCTGAACTCCCGCTTCCCGATCCTGCTCTGGCTCGGCCCCGAACTCCGCATCGTCTACAACGACGCCTACATTCCATTCCTCGGCGAAACGAAGCATCCGGCCATGCTCGGTGCCCCCGGGCGCGAGGCTTGGAGCGAGATCTGGCCGGCCATCGGCCCGATGCATGACGAGGTCCGGGCCGGGCGGGCAACCTGGGTCGAAGACCTCCAGTTCTTCTTCGCCCGGCGGCTGCCGCTCGAAGAGGTCTATGTCACCTTCAGCTACAGCCCGATCCTGGCGGAGGATGCCCGCACGGTCGAAGGCGTCTTCTGTGCCTGCACGGAGACCACCGAGAGGGTGCTCGGCGAGCGGCGGCTTTCGACCCTGCGCGACCTCGGCCTGCGGGTGTCCGAGCAACGCGCGGTCGACGCCGCCTGTCGGAAGGCAGCCGAGGTTCTGGACGCCAATCCCTTGGACATCCCCTTCGCCGCCATCTATCTCCTGGATGAGGATGGCGCAACCGCCCGCCGGATCGCGGGGGTGCGGCTGCCCGACGATCCCTCGACGTTCCCTGCGGTTTTTCCCCTCTCCGGACAGGCCGCGCACCAGCCCTGGCCATTGGCCGCGGTCGCCCGGACGCAGAAGTCCGTGGACGTGCGCAACCTCCCGGGCCGCGGCGGCACCTTCGCCGCTCCCCTATGGCCCGACCTCGTCCAAACCGCCCTCATCCTTCCCTTGGAGATGCAGAGCCAATCGGCCCTGACGGGATTCTTCGTTGTCGGGATCAGCCCGCGGCGCGTTCTGGACGCCGATTACCGCAGCTTCCTCGACTTGGTGGCGGGGCACATCGCGGGAGGTATCGCGGATGCACGGGCTTTCGAAAGCGAACGCCGGCGCGCGGAGGCGCTTGCGGACATCGACCGGGCCAAAACGATATTCTTCTCCAACGTCAGCCACGAGTTCCGCACGCCACTCACCCTGGTGATCAGCCCCCTCGAGGAGCTGCTGGCCAAGCCCGAAGGCGAGTTGCCGGCGGACGGCCGGGTTCTGGCGACGATGGCCCATCGCAACAGCCTCCGCCTGCTCAAGCTCGTGAACATGCTGCTCGACTTCTCCCGCATCGAAGCGGGCCGGGTGCAGGCAGCCTACGAACCGACCGACCTCTCGCGCTTCACCGCGGAACTGGCGTCAAGCTTCTGCTCGCTCTGCGAACGCGCCGGCCTGCGGTTCGACATCGCCTGCCCGCCGCTTCCGCGACCGGTCCATGTGGACCGGGACATGTGGGAGAAGATCGTCCTCAACCTGCTCTCCAACGCCATCAAATATACCTTCGAAGGCGGGATCACCGTGTCCATGACCGCGACGGCCGACGGCGCCGCGCTGCGGGTCAGCGACACCGGAATCGGCATCCCGACCGCGGACCTGCCGCAGGTCTTCAAGCGCTTCCACCGCATCGGGGGTCAGAAAGGCCGCTCGTTCGAGGGCAGCGGCATCGGCTTGGCGCTCGTGCAGGAGCTGGTCCATCTGCATTGCGGTACGATCACGGCCGAGAGCAAGGTCGGCCGGGGCACGACCTTCACGGTCGTCCTGCCGTTCGGGACAGGCTCCCTGCCGGTGGAGCGGGTCGAGGTTCCGCGCTCCCACTCGCTCACCTCCACGCGAGCGGCCGGCTATGTCGAGGAGGCGCTGCGATGGCTGCCCGGCGATGACCCCGCAGACGGGATGCCGCGTCCTCCCGGCGAGGTGGCGGGTGCGACGCACGTCAAGGAACGTGCGAGGATCCTGCTGGCCGACGACAACGCCGATATGCGGGACTACCTGATCCGCCTGCTGTCGGCGCACTGGGATGTCGCGGCGGTCCCGGATGGCCAGGAAGCGCTGGAGGCGGCGCGGCGGTGCAGGCCCGACCTCGTGCTGTCGGACGTGATGATGCCCCGCCTGAACGGAGTCGAGCTGGTGACCGCTCTGCGGCGGGAACCGAGGCTCGCGGACGTGCCGATCATTCTGCTGTCTGCGCGCGCCGGCGAGGCAGCCCAGGTGGAGGGGCTCGCTGCGGGAGCCGACGACTATGTCATCAAACCGTTCGCCGCCCGCGAACTGCTGGCCCGGGTGAATTCCGCCCTTGCCCTGTCACGGCAGCGCCGCGACGTGGCCGACCGCGTGCGCCGAAGCGAAGCGCGGCTGAGGACCGCCGTCGATCTCGTCGGCATGACGCTCTATTCCTGGGATCCGGCAACCGGCGCCCTGGAGTGGGATGCGCGCCTCAAGGCGATGTGGGGCCTGCTTCCCGAAGCCCATGTGGACGTGGACGTCTTTCTCGGCGCCATCCACCCGGACGACCGGCCAAGCGTCGAGGCCGCCATCGCGCAATGCCTCGATCCCCGGGGCGACGGCGTCTATGCCATCGCCTATCGCGTTATCGGCATCGAGGATGGGATCGAGCGGTGGATCTCCACGCACGGCCAAACGGTCTTCGATGCGGGGCGGCCCGTCGGATTCATCGGAGCCGCGCTCGACGTCACCGCGCACAAACGGGCGGAAGATGAGCTGCGCGAGAGCGAAGAGCGCTTCCGGCAATTCGCCGCGCACTCCGCCAGCGTGCTCTGGATCGTCGATGTCAGGACCATGCGCATGGAATACCTCAGTCCCGCCTACGAGCATGTCTGGGGAGAGCCGCCGGACGCGATGCTGCGGGACTGGCGTCATCATTGGCTCGGGACCGTGCATCCGGAGGATCGCGGGCTTGCAAGCGACGCGATGGACCGTGTCCTGCAGGGCGAGACCGTCGACCAGGAGTACCGCATCGTCCGGGGCAACGGCTCGGTGCGCTGGATTCGCGACACCTTCTTCGCCATCCGCGGCGAGGGCGGCCGGATACGGCGCGTTGCCGGCATCGCCCAGGACATCACGAGCCACAGCGGCCCGCTGATCTATGTGGTCGATGCCGAGGAAGGAGCTCATCGAGAGCTGCCCCTCCTGCTGCGAAGCGCAGGGTACGACGTAAAGGCCTTCATTTCCGCGCGTGCCTTCATCGAGATGGCGCCGGCGCTGCTTCCCGGCTGCGTGCTGCTCGACATCAGGGCGCCGGAGACGGGCGGTCTGGCGATCCCGAGGGAACTCCGGGCACGAGGCCTCCACCTCCCCGTGATCGTCGTGGGCAGCTGTGATGGAGACATCAGGTTGGCGGTGCAGGCCATGAAGGCGGGCGCGGTGGATTTCCTGGAGGTGCCTTACGAGCGTGAGGCGTTGCTGGCCGCTGTGGCGTCCGCCTTGGCGGACATCCGGGACACGGCGGAACGCGACAGCGTTACAGAAATCGCGCGGGCGCGCATTGCGGACATGTCCACCCGTGAGCGGGCGGTGCTGGAAGGATTGCTCGCCGGCGGTACGAACAAGACCATGGCCAGGGATCTCGGGATCAGCCCGCGCACAGTGGAGATCCACCGGGCCCATGTGATGGAGCGGCTCGGCGCACGGACCCTGCCCGAGGCCGTGCTCATGGCCTCAGCGGCAGGCATGCGCCCCCCGCTCCGCACACAGAGCGAAACACAGGAGGAATAGGGGCGTACCGTAGGAATGCGCCGGATTGCGGCGCCCCGACCCCATCGTGATATTGCACATCGTCCTGCAGCTGGTGGCGCAACGACGTACCGGCTGCACCGTCTCGACAGTTCGATCTGCCCCGATAGGCACGAGGAACGGCCTTCATGCATGTTTCCAGCCAGCTTAACCATGACCGACCCGCGAGGCATCGCCATGATCCTGGCGATGTTCTGGGCTCACTGGCGATGACCATACGCTACGGCCACGGGCAGGAGATTTATACCCAGGATGCCCCGGCCGAGCACTGGTACCGCGTCGTCTCCGGCGCGGCACGGCGATTCACCGTTCAGGTCAACGGACGGCGGCAGATCGTAGATTTTCTGCTGCCCGGGGATTTCTTCGGCTTTGCATCCCGGAATGCGCATCTCTTCGCCGTCGAGGCGCTCGTGGAGGGCACGATCGTGGCCGCCTACCCACGCGAGCGCGCCGAGGCCCTTGCCGACGCCAATCCCCATCTCGGACGGGACATCCGTACCGTGACGGCTGCGGAAATAGCCCGCCTGCAGACGAGGATTCTCATCCTTGGGCGTATCGGCTCGCTGGGAAAGGTCAGTGCCTTCCTCCTCGAAATGGCGGAACGCCTGTCCAGCAGGCCCCAGGCCGGCAGAAGCGGGGAAGAAATTCTCCTGCCGATGTCGCGCTACGACATCGCCGATTATCTCACCCTGTCGGTCGAGACGGTGAGCCGCGCCCTGACCAGCCTCAAGCAATGCGGCGCCATCAGGCTCGTGGGCACCCGCCGCGTCAAGATCATCCATTATGACGCCCTCGAGGACAACGACGAATAGACGGGGCACTCCAGGAGGAGGGAGAAATGTCCGAAGCGCTGCACATCGTCTGCCCCCACTGCGACACGACCAACCGGGTTCCGCGTGCCCGGCTGGGCGGCGGCGGCAAATGCGGCGCCTGCCATCGGCCGCTGTTCGAGGGGCACCCCCTGTCCCTGGACGACCCGGGCCGGTTCGCAAAGCACGCCGAAGGGAGCGACATCCCGCTCCTGATCGACTTCTGGGCCGCGTGGTGCGGTCCGTGCCGCATGATGGCGCCGATCGTCGAGCAGGCGGCGCAACGACTTGAGCCGCATGTCCGGCTGGCAAAAATCGATACCGAGGCCGCTCCCAATCTCGCTGCGCGATTTGGGGTGCAAAGCATACCAACGCTTGCGCTGGTCCTGCGCGGCAGGGAAATTGCCCGGACCGCCGGTGTCATGCCTCTGCCCCAACTCATCGCGTGGACGCAGCAACACGCCGGAACAACGGCGGACTAGACCCGCGGCGGCAGGGCGCCGGGCGATTGGGGCACCGACGCCCGGGCGGATCGAACGCTATCTTCAGGCACCATCGCCTTCCGGGTCGGCATCGGCGCCATCCATCGGCGCTGCGCTCGCGCGTACGGCGACCAGGAGCGTCCGGCGGACCTCCTCCGGTTGGGCGTCGATCGCCTGGTACAGCAGCTTCATCTGTCGCCGCACGCCGTAGAGCTGGTCGAGCAGCGAGAGCACCAGCGGCAAGGCCTCATCGTCAATCGCCAGCTCACGCAACTCCGCAACCAGATGCGCACGTGCGACATCGATCTCATGAAAGACATAGGCACCCCGCCGCTTTTCCGGCCGGATCCAGCGGTTGTCGATCCATCGATCGAGCTCCGCCGCATCAAGGTCGGCGAAGGACCGTCGCAACTCGTTCAGCGTGATCATCACGGTATCATCCCCAATTTGCGACGCGGATCGAACGCATGCCCGGGCGCCCAATTCCGCAGGAATGCCTTGAGCTCGGCATCGTCGGCACCGGGCCCGACCTCGACCTTCAACATGACGTACTGATCGCCGCCCGGCCGGCCGACGCGCCCCGCCGGCACGCCCTTGCCACGCAGGCGCAGCACCCGACCGGTGTCCGAGCCGTCCGGCACCGTCATCGTTACCGGCCCGGTCCGTGTGGGTACGGTGATGGAGCCGCCCAGGACCGCCTCCGAAAGCGTCACGGGCACTTCGACGTGAAGGTCGTTGCCGACGCGCTTGAAGAATGGGTGGGGGGTGATCCGGACCTCGATCAGCGCATCGCCCGGCGGGCCGCCCCCCAGACCCGGATCGCCCTGCCCCTTGAGCCGCAGCACCTTGCCATCCTCGATCCCGGAAGGAACCGCAACGTCGAGCGTCTTTCCTTCCGGCAACTGCAGCCGTTGCGTCGTCCCATTGATCGCGTCGAGGAAGTCCACCGTCAGCGAATAGCGGCGGTCGGCTCCGCGCAGCCGGATCTCCGGCCCGGCACCGCCACCGGCGGCCCGGGCGCGAAACCTGCCGCCAAAGAGGTTCTCGAACAGATCGTTGAAATCATCGGCTTCCTCCTCATCACCGCCGTGGTATCTGCCGCCGTTCCGCCCCTCGGCGAAGTCACGGTAATAGGAGTGGTCGGGCCGTCGCTCCGCACCCGTGGCATCGATCTCGCCGCGGTCGTAGCGGCCGCGCTTGTCCGGATCGGAGAGGAGCTCGTGGGCCGATGCCACCGCCTTGAAGCGTTCCTCTGCCTGGCTGTCGCCGGGATTCAGGTCAGGATGGAATTTCTTGGCAAGCTTGCGGTAGGCGCGACGAATGTCGTCGTCGCTCGCGTCCCGCTTCACCCCGAGCACCTCATAGGGGTCTTCCACGACGATGCCTCCAGCAACAGGAACGGATTGGCAAGCATTCGGCTCAAATGACGCTCAACATAAAACCATATTTCGGACAAAGACGGAAAATATGGAACTCAAATGCACAAGATCCGATACCCATGTAAATATCCAAGAAGATAACTCCCGCAAGCTCCGAACAAAATGACATTCGTCAATTTGACATCTGTCAACGTCATTCCACACTGATTGATGCATCCTCTTTTCAAGCGCGACGCCTCCTTGGCCGCACAGAAGCTCGACAAGGCTGAATGGCGCAGCATTCCCGTTCCCTATGGCTTCGTGCATCCAATATGAAACGCCCGAAGCCGCAGGCCGTTGTTCGGCGATCGGCGTCACGCTTCAAATCGAGTCCGATTTTGTGCGATCCGATCTATCGAAAGGCCCCGCCGGCAAACGCACCGGGATTGGGCGGCCGGGAGCGGCGTCGGTGCGTCGAAGCAGGGATCGTCCAGGCTTGGAAAAACAAAGAAATGTTGACGCTCGTCAACGCGGCCGTCAGCCACCGCATCATACTCGACGCCATGCGGATAACGCTATGGAGACCATTGTCGTCCACTTCAGCGAGGTGACCCATGTCTCAAGTCTTATCCCCGGGGACTTCGGCTCCCGATTTCACGCTCCATGTCACGCCCGACCAATGCTTGTCGCTTTCTGAATTGCGTGGCAAGCCGGTGATCCTTGCCTTCTACCCTGCCGATTGGAGCCCGGTCTGTGGCGACCAGATGGTGCTGTACAACCAGATCCGTCCTGAGTTCCTGAAGCATGGAGCCGAGGTGCTGGGTGTTTCCGTCGACGGCGCTTGGTGCCATCAGGCGTTTGCAAAAGCGCGCAACCTACACTTCCCGCTGCTTGCCGATTTCGAACCCAAGGGCGGCGTTTCGAAGTCCTACGGAGCCTATCGGGAAGGCGACGGGGTCAGCGAACGCGCGCTGTTCGTGATCGACAAGGACGGCGTCATCTTCTGGAGCCATCGCTCGCCACTCGCCGTCAACCCCGGTGCCGACGGCATCCTCGATGCGCTGGAGCGGTTGCCCAGCTAGACCGAATTCACATTGGGGGCGACCATGCCGTTCATGCCGAACGGACCATCGCTCCGGGAGAACAGCCATGGCGGTATCGAAAATGCCGGTCACGTCGAGTGACCACATCCAGGGAGACGCCCACGCTCCGGTTACCCTGGTGGAATACGGCGACTACGAGTGTCCGTACTGTGCGGCCGCGCACCCTCACGTCAATCTCGTGCAGAAACAATACGGCCGGCAGCTTCGGTTCGTGTTCCGGCACTTTCCGCTGACGGAAGTCCACCCCAATGCCCAAAGCGCGGCGGAGAGTGCGGAATTTGCAGGGGTGCATGGGCGGTTCTGGGAGATGCACGACCTCCTCTTCGAGAACCAGGAGCGCTTGAGCATCGAGCTTCTGTTCGCCGCGGTGCGGTCGTTGGGGTTGTCCGAAACCGAGCTCCGCGACGCACTGGCCGAGGGGACATACACGCCCAAGGTCCGCGACGACTTCCTCGGCGGCGTGCGCCACGGGGTGAACGGCACCCCGGCCTTCTTCATAAACGATCGGCGCCACGATGGCGCGTTCGACTTTCCCCATCTCGCCGCAGCCATCGACAGCCAGCTTTAGGCTGTCGGTTTTAGGCGGGTTTGTCCCGAAAGAGCGACCCGACGGGCCGGAGCGCAGACGCAGAACCCCGGCGAAGGCAAGTTGTGTTTGGCGCTGGCGCCGTGGCCGGTCCTGCCGATGTGGCCAAGGCGGTGGAGGAGACGCGCAATGCCAGTGCTCGTTCTGCGTCTGCATGAAGACGGCGCCCTGATTCTTGCCGCTGCCGGTCGTGAGCCGACCCTGAAGAGGATAAAGACCATGCGGACCTCAATCCTGCCGTCGCTGTATGCAACCGTGCCGCTGAGTGCCAATCCCTGTGCCCAACGCGGAGACCGGCAGGATGGGGCGTCGGTGCTCCCGTCTCCAGCCCACATGCTGGTCGGCCTCGTTGTCCTATCGGAGGATGGGAGCCGGCCGGTGGGAACCGTCCACGACGTCGTGATGGACGCCAGCAACCAGCCGGCCGAGATCATCGTCGCGAGCGGGTCGCCGACGAGTCCCGTGATTCACCTCGTCGCCGTCAGCCCGGCGAACATGCGCTACGCGCCGGAACAGGCCGCCGTCGCTCTCCTCGACCTGACGCCGGAGCAGTTCGCCGCCCTTTCCCCAGGGCGTTTGAGGATCGCATGATCTTCATGCGGTTCCCTGGACCGAAGACTGGTCGGAAGCAACGTCACCTTGGTAAGGAGCTGCCATGCTGGAGGCGAACACGACGGCCCGGCCGGGCGATTCGAAGGGCTTCCGGAGGATGTTCGCGCCGGACCGGTTGACGCTCGGGGTATTTTTCCCGATTGAATCCTTCCAGCGCGACGAGCCGAGCATGCGCAACCAGGAACGGCTGGCCAGGCGGGCCGAGGAATTGGGCTTCGCCGCGCTCTGGGTGCGGGAGGTGCCGTTGCGCGACCCGTCCTTCGGCGACATCGGGCAGGTCTATGACCCCTGGGTCTATCTGGCATGGATCGCGGCGCAGACGCGCGACATTGCGCTCGCCACCGGTTCCGTCATCCTGCCCCTGCGCCACCCGTTGCACACGGCGAAGGCGGCCGCTTCGGTGGATCGGCTTTCCGGCAGTCGCCTCGTGCTCGGGGTCGCGTCCGGCGACCGACCGGTCGAATTCCCGGCGTTCGGCGTCGACATCGACAGGCCGGGCGCCCTCTTCCGCGAGAACCTCGCCGTTCTGCGCACCGTGCTCACCCAGAACTCCCCCCGCCTCCAGTCCTCCTATGGCGTGATGCAAGGGACCGCCGACCTCGTGCCGAAGCCGGTCGGCGCGCTGCCGATCCTGATCACCGGCACCAGCCGGCAGAGCCTGGACTGGATCGCCGGGCATGCCGACGGCTGGATCACGTATCCGCGCCCCCTCGCGCAACAGGCGGAGCGCGCCGCGCACTGGCACGCCACCGTAACGGCCGCGAGGCCGGGCGTTTTCATGCCATTCGTGCAATCGCTCTACATCGACCTGACCACGGATCCCGACCACCCTGCCCAGCCGATCCATCTGGGTTTCCGCGGCGGCCGGAACGTGCTCCCACATCTCGATGCAGCCCCGTGAGTATTGATCGCGAGGGTCATGAATCGAGATCGCCGACATGGCTTTCGCCGCCGGTCGGGGGCATCAATCGACGTACTTGAATTCCGGCAGCTTCTTGAGTTCATCCTTCGACGCTCCCGGCAGCGAGATCCTTTTGCCGGTTTCGTCCAACTGCAGGTCGCTGAACGGGACGGCCACCAAGTGGGCGCCGATGCCGAGGAAGCCGCCGACCTCGAGCACCCCAAAGAGCACCTTGTCCCGTCCGATGATGATGTCGTCGAGGGAGCCGATCTTCTCGTTCTTCTCGTTCACGACGGACGTGCCCGTCAGCTTGCTCGCGCGGTAGCCCGCCGCGACCGCCTTCACATCGACGACGACCAATGCGACGGCCTGCGACAGCGCCGGCCGGGGGGTCTGGACAGCCAGGACGGCGGCGGCCAGCGCCGCGCCGGTCAGGATGCTCCGAGATGACTTCATTGTGGCTCTCCCGAATTCGTATGTTATGGGACGATATGGCCGATGGCCGTCAGGCGGCCTGCTGCATGGTTTGGTTCCTCGCCTCGCGGACGAGGATGACAACACCGAGGTGCCGGGTTCGAAAGCTTCGCCGAGTTCCCGCATGAAACCATCATCGATGCCGATGCCGATGCCGGTGAACCGCATCATCCGGACATGGATCGTGTCACTCCGCAGCGTTTCGAGACTGCTGTTCAGTCGCCCCATCGCCATGTTGCGGCGGCTCAATGAGCAGGCCCAGCTCCGTGGCGGTGACCCGGACCGTATCGCCGTCGCGGACTTCGCCGCGCAGGATCTTCTCCGCGAGCGGATTCTGCAGCTCGCGCTGGATCACCCGCTTCAGGGGCCGGGCGCCGTACACCGGATCGTAGCCGGCGTCGGCCAGCCAGCGCTTCGCCGCGTCGTCCACCTCCAGCACGACCTTGCGGTCGTCGAGCAGCCGTTGCAGCCGCCGGAGCTGGATGTCGACGATGCCGCTCATGTCCTCGCGCGAGAGGCGGCGGAAGATCAGGAGCTCGTCGAGCCGGTTCAGGAACTCGGGCCGGAACGCCGCCCGCACCGCCTCCATCACCTCGGCGCGCACGTTGTCGACGTCCTGGTCCTCCCCCAAGGTCGCCAGATACTCGCTGCCGAGGTTGGAGGTCATCACGATCAGCGTGTTGCGGAAGTCGGCCGTGCGACCCTGCCCATCGGTCAGGCGCCCGTCGTCGAGCACCTGGAGCAGCACGTTGAAGACATCCGGGTGTGCCTTCTCCACCTCGTCGAACAGGACGACCTGATAGGGCCGGCGCCGCACCGCCTCGGTCAGGCTGCCGCCCTCTTCATAGCCGACATAGCCCGGAGGGGCGCCGATCAGGCGGGCCACGGAGTGCTTCTCCATGAACTCCGACATGTCGATGCGCACCATCGCATGCTCGTCGTCGAACAGGAATTCGGCCAGGGCCTTGGTCAGCTCGGTCTTGCCCACACCGGTGGGGCCCAGGAACAGGAAGGATCCCATCGGCCGGTTCGGATCCTGAAGGCCGGCGCGGGCGCGACGCACCGCGTTCGAGACCGCAACGATGGCTTCGTCCTGCCCGATGACACGCCGCCCCAGCGCGTCCTCCATGTGCAGCAGCTTCTCGCGCTCGCCCTCCAGCATCTTGTCGACCGGGATCCCGGTCCAGCGGGACACGACGGCGGCGATGTGCTCGGCGGTGACCGCCTCCTCGAGCATCTGCTGGTCGCCTTGCGCCTCGGCTTCCTTCAGCTTGCTTTCGAGATCGGGAACGATGCCGTAGGCGAGCTCGCCCGCCCGGGCCCAGTCGCCGCGCCGCTGCGCCTGCTCCAGTTCGATGCGGGCTTGGTCGAGCCGCTCCTTCAGCACGCGCGCGCCGGCGAGCTTCTCCTTCTCCGCCCGCCACTTCGCCGTGAGTTCGGCGGAATTCTGCTCGAACTCGCCGAGCTCCTTCTCCAGCCTCTGCAGGCGCTCCCGCGAGGCCGGATCGCTCTCCTTCCTGAGCGCTTCGCGCTCGATCTTCATCTGCACGATGCGGCGATCGAGTTCGTCAAGCTCCTCGGGCTTGGAATCGACCGCCATGCGAAGCCGCGAGGCCGCTTCGTCCATCAGGTCGATGGCCTTGTCGGGGAGGAAGCGGTCGGTGATGTAGCGATGCGACAGCGTCGCCGCGGCAACAATGGCGCTGTCGGTGATGCGCACGCCGTGGTGAACCTCGTACTTCTCCTTGATGCCGCGCAGGATGGAGATGGTGTCCTCCACCGAGGGTTCCCCGACGAAGACGGGCTGGAAGCGCCGGGCCAGGGCGGCGTCCTTCTCGATGTGCTTGCGGTACTCCTCCAGCGTGGTGGCGCCGACGCAGTGCAGTTCGCCACGGGCAAGCGCCGGCTTCAGCATGTTGGAGGCGTCCATCGCCCCCTCCGCCCCGCCCGCTCCCACCAGCGTGTGCAGTTCGTCAATGAAGAGGATGACCCCTTCCCGGCCCGAGGTGACTTCCGACAGGACCGCCTTCAGCCGCTCCTCGAACTCGCCGCGGTATTTGGCCCCGGCCAGCAGCGAACCGAGGTCGAGCGACAGCAGCTTCTTGTCCTTCAGGCTTTCGGGCACATCGCCCTTGACGATGCGCTGCGCCAGGCCTTCGACGATGGCGGTCTTGCCGACGCCCGGCTCGCCGATCAGCACCGGGTTGTTCTTGGTGCGGCGCGCCAGAACCTGGATCGTGCGGCGGATCTCCTCGTCGCGGCCGATGACGGGGTCGAGCTTGCCGTCGCGCGCCACGGCCGTGAGGTCGCGCGTGTACTTCTTCAGCGCGTCGTACCCGTCCTCGGCCGAGGCCGTATCGGCGCTGCGGCCCTTGCGGATGTCCTCGATGGCCTTGTTGAGGCCCTGGGCGTTGACCCCCGCCGAGGCCAGCGCCTTCGCGGCCGGCGTGCCCGCGGCGGCGGCCAGCGCCAGCAGCAGCCGCTCCACGGTGACGAAGCTGTCGCCCACCTTCTGCGCCAGTTGCTCGGCGGACTCGAAGACGCGCGCCAGTTCCGGCGCCATGTAGACCTGCCCGGCACCGGACCCTTCGACGCGCGGCAGTTTGTCGAGCGTGGCGTCGACGGCTGAAAGCGCCGCCTTCGGGTCGCCTCCGGCCGCGCGAATGAGGTTCGCACAAAGCCCTTCCGGATCCTCCAGCAACACCTTGAGCAGGTGCTCCGGCGTCAGGCGCTGATGGCCGCGGTTCACCGCCAGCGTCTGTGCCGACTGGAGGAAACCCTTCGCCCGATCCGTGTATTTTTCGAGGTCCATGGCTGCGGTGCTCCTTTCCCGTGGCACTCAGCCGCGCTGCCGATTCTGGTCGTCCACTTCCTCGAACTCGGCGTCGACGACGCCTTCGCTCCCGCCGGCCCCACCACCGGACGGACCGGACGGGCCGGCATTGGCGGCGGCGGCCTGTTCCGCCGCGCTGCGCGTGCCGGTGTCGGCGGCGGCACGGTGGATCGTCTCGCCGAAGCGCGTGAGCGCCTGCGAGAGCGTGTCGATCCGCTGCCGGATGCGGTCGAGGTCGTCGCCACCGACCGCCTCGCGCAGGGCGTTCAGGGCGTCTTCCACGGGCTTGCGCTCCGTCTCGCCCACCCGGTTGCCATGCTCCTGCAACTGCTTCTCGGCCGTGTAGATCGCGGCGTCCGCCTGGTTGCGGACATCGACCAACTCGCGCCGCCTCTTGTCCTCCTCGGCGTGCGCCTCGGCATCCTTGACCATCTTCTGGATGTCGGCCTCCGACAGACCGCCCGAGGCCTGGATGCGGATCTGCTGTTCCTTGCCGGTCGCCTTGTCCTTGGCGGTCACCGAGACGATGCCGTTGGCGTCGATGTCGAAGGTCACCTCGATCTGCGGCATGCCGCGCGGTGCCGGCGGGATGCCGACCAGATCGAACTGGCCGAGCATCTTGTTGTCGGCCGCCATCTCGCGCTCGCCCTGGAAGACGCGGATGGTCACCGCGGTCTGGTTGTCCTCGGCAGTCGAAAAGACCTGACTCTTCTTCGTCGGGATGGTCGTGTTGCGGTCGATGAGCTTCGTCATCACGCCGCCCAGCGTTTCCAGGCCGAGCGACAGCGGCGTCACGTCGAGCAGCAGGACGTCCTTCACCTCGCCCTGGAGCACGCCCGCCTGGATGGCGGCGCCGATGGCGACGACTTCGTCCGGGTTGACGCCCTTGTGCGGCTCCTTGCCGAAGAAGTCCTTGACCACCTCCTGCACCTTCGGCATGCGGGTCATGCCGCCGACCAGGATCACCTCGGCGACGTCCGCGGCCTTGAGGCCGGCGTCCTTGAGCGCCGCCTTGCAGGGCTCGATGGTGCGCTGCACGAGATCGTCGACCAGAGCTTCCAGCTTGGCGCGGGTGAGCTTGACGTTGAGGTGCTTGGGCCCGTGCTGATCGGCGGTGATGAAGGGCAGGTTGACGTCGGTCTGCACCGTCGAGCTGAGCTCGATCTTCGCCTTCTCCGCGGCTTCCTTGAAGCGCTGGAGCGCCAGCCGATCGTTGCGCAGGTCGATGCCCTGCTCCTTTTTGAACTCGTCGGCCAGATAGTCGATGATGCGTTTGTCGAAATCCTCGCCGCCGAGGAACGTATCGCCGTTGGTCGCCCTGACCTCGAAGACGCCCTCGCCGATGTCGAGAACGGAAATGTCAAAGGTACCGCCGCCCAGATCGTACACCGCGACCTTGCCCTGGCCCTTCTTCTCGAGGCCGTAGGTCAGCGCGGCGGCGGTCGGTTCGTTGATGATCCGCAGCACCTCGAGTCCGGCGATCCGGCCGGCGTCCTTGGTCGCTTGGCGTTGGCTGTCGTTGAAGTAGGCGGGCACCGTGATGACCGCCTGGGTTGCCTTCTCGCCGAGGTAGGCTTCCGCGGTCTCCTTCATTTTCGTCAGGATGAAGGCGCTGATCTGGCTCGGGCTGTACCTCTTGCCCTGCGCCTCGACCCAGGCGTCGCCGTTGTCGCCCCGCACGATCTTATAGGGGACGAGGGCCTTGTCCTTCTCCGTGATCGGGTCGTCGTAGCGGCGGCCGATCAGGCGCTTGATCGCAAAGATGGTGTTCTCGGGGTTGGTGACCGCCTGCCGCTTCGCCGGCGTGCCGACGAGGACTTCGCCTTCCCTGCCGAACGCCACGATGGACGGGGTGGTCCGCATCCCTTCGGCGTTCTCGATGACCTTGGCTTGGCCGCCCTCCATGACGGCGACGCACGAGTTCGTGGTGCCGAGATCGATTCCGATGACTTTTGCCATGTCGCCCTCCGGCGTGTTCTGTCCCGGTTGTCAGAAATCCATACCGCCCGGGCCGGTATGTCGATTGGATGGCGCGGTGCCGTTCCCGGCGACGCCGACCAGCGCGGGGCGCAACAGACGCTCATGCTGGGCGTAGCCGGGTTGCAGGACCTGCGCCACGGTGCCGGCCGGCAGCCCGCTGTCCTCCACTTCGAACATCGCCTGATGGCGATGGGGATCGAACGGCTCGCCGGGAGCCGGATCGATCCGGAGGATGCCGTGCTTCGCAAAGGCGTCGAGCAGCGCCTTCTCGGTCGCCACGAGGCCGGCCATGAGGTTCTGGACCCACAATTCGGCCGCGGCGAACTCCATCGGCACGCTCTCGATGGCGCGGCGGAGATTATCGGTCGACGGCAGCAAGTCCCGCGCGAACCCCGAGGCGGCAAATCGCACCGCGTCCTTACGGTCGCGCTCGGCCCGGCGCCGCATGTTTTCCTGCTCCGCCAGCGCGCGCAGAAGCTGGTCCTTGAGGCGGGACACCTCGTCTTCGAGCCGCGGGACGGCATCATCGCCGCCGCTATCGTTGCCGTCCCTGTTTCTGCCGGTGCCTTCGGCTTCGGAAGTAATCCCGCGTTCGCCACGAACGGGAGTCCAGGCCGGCGGGTCGCTCGCGGGGAAGGACTCGACGGACGCCTCGTCGACACGGTCCACAGGAGGCTCGTCCGGCATGGGATCGGTGCGTCTCGGGTCAGGGATCATGGGTGCGCCGCCTCGACGGGGTCTGGAATGGGAAGTAGGGCGGTCCTCTCTCAGGCACTCGTCGACCTCTCAGGCACCCTGCGGCACCGCTCCCCGCGGCTCGTTCCGGTGCCCTCTGAGCCGGAACGCCAACACGATCAGCGCACTGCCGAAGACGAGCGCGTAGGCGCCGAGCCACCACGTCATGACCACCGCGCCCTCAATCGGCGCCACGAAGAGCAGGACGCCCCAGACGATGGACACCAGGCCGCCGAACCCCAGCCACCACTTGCCATGCGATGTCCGCAGGCGGACGGCGGCGGCGATCATCATCACACCCGAAACGACCGCCCAGGCGCCGCCGAGCCAGACGAAGGCGAGAACGGTTGCAATCGGCGCGACGACGGCGACCAGCCCCGCCGCGAGGTCGATCACGCCTTCGAGGATAAAGGGCCACCATCGCTCGTGGCGGGTGGCCGCGCGCACGCCGGCGACGACGGCGAACACGCCGTCGACCAGCATGTAGGCGGTGAAAAGCAGAACGAGGGAAGCGATCGTGGCGCCCGGAAGCAGCAGCGCGATCAAGCCGAACAGGACGGCGCATACGCCGCGCAATGCCATCGCCCACCAGTTCCGGGCCAGCATGGCGCTCATTGCCCCGGACTTCGCGGGCCCGGAATCGGGAAAGGCGGTGTCTGCGCCGAAAGTCGTGCCCATCGCAGCTTCCTCTCACGGACTGATGACGGATCCGGTTCTCAATCCCGGTGATGCCGGCTTGGTGACGCCGGGTGCCCCGCCCGGGCAGCCCCGACACAGTCGAAGGCTCCCATATCGATGGTCAGCAGGGCACATGCGAGGCGGATTATGCCTCTGCATCGTTTTGCCGCCTTGACGGTCATCAACTTTCCGTCGTTCGCCGTCGACCGTCCGGACGATTTTCTTCGTCTCGGGGTAGCTTCACATATGCTGCGTTCTGGAACGCCCAATGTCTTCAATATCTTGAGAGCAGAGTGGCGAAGGCCCGTGAACCGAGGCGGGCCGGTGACTTGGTCAAGCAAGGAGTCGAGAGACCCTGCAGCGGTGAGCGGAAATCGAGCCGCGCTACGGAAACTTCCTCAGGGAACGACCGGGTAGATCGATGGCAGGCTGCGCGACACTCTTCCTATCGACCATGCAGCTTCAGGTCGGGAGAGCGAAATGAGAGCAGTTGTCTATAACGGACCGCGCGATGTCGCGGTACAGGACGTGCCCGACGCGCGGATCGAGAGACCGACCGACGTGTTGGTGCGGATCACGAGCACCAATATCTGCGGCTCCGACCTGCACATGTATGAGGGCCGGACCGACTTCCCGCAGGGCGGCGTGTTCGGGCACGAGAACCTCGGGCAGGTGGCCGAAGTGGGCGATGCCGTCGATCGGGTGAAGGTCGGGGACTGGGTCGCCATCCCTTTCAACATCGGCTGCGGATTCTGCAGGAATTGCGAGCGCGGCTTGAGCGCGTTCTGCCTGACCACGGCGGATCGAAGCGTCGTGCCGAACATGGCCGGCGCCGCGTACGGCTTCGCCGACATGGGGCCGTATCGGGGCGGCCAGGCCGACCTTCTGCGCGTTCCCTATGGCGACTACAATTGTCTGAAGCTGCCGCCGGACGCGGAGGAGCGGCAGAACGACTATGTGATGCTGGCCGACATCTTCCCGACCGGCTGGCACGTCACCGAGCTTGCAGGACTGCGTCCCGGCGAGTCGGTCGTCATCTACGGGGCCGGGCCGGTCGGCCTCATGGCTGCCCACGCGGCGATGATCAAGGGCGCCTGCATGGTCATGGTCGTCGACCGTCACCCCGACCGCCTGCGCCTTGCAGAATCAATCGGGGCCCTGCCCATCGACGATTCCAAGGGCTCCCCGGTGGACCAGGTCCTTGAGTTGACGAACGGCATTGGCGCCGACCGCGGCTGCGAGTGCGTCGGCTACCAGGCGCACGACCCGGAGGGCCACGAGCACCCCAACATGACCATGAACAACCTGGTCAAGTCGGTGAAATTCACCGGCGGCATCGGCGTCGTCGGAGTCTACACGCCGGAGGACCCGGCCCCCCAGGACCCGCTCTACAAGCAGGGCGAGATCGTTTTCGACTACGGCCTCCTGTGGTTCAAGGGGCAGACGATCGGCACCGGCCAGTGCAATGTGAAGGCGTATAACCGGCAGCTGCGCGACCTCATCTCGACCGGTCGGGCGAAGCCGTCCTTCATCATCTCGCATGAGCTGCCGCTGCGTGAGGCGCCGAACGCCTACCAGCACTTCGACGCGCGCGACGATGGCTGGACCAAGGTGGTCCTCAAGCCCGCCGCGTGACCAGCCGGGCCGGGCGGGCAACCGCTCACCCGGCCTGTCCGCCATCCCGCCGGATGGGTTCGAGCGTGAGGAGACGTCATGCCGATCTACGATTACGAGTGCGAAGCTTGCGGGCCCTTCACAGCGATGCGGCCCATGGCACAGTTCCGGGACCCATGCGCCTGCCCGGAATGCGGGGCAGCGGCACCGCGAACCATCCTCAACGCACCAGCCATTGTCGGCGGTAACCCGGGCGGCAGCATTCGCCACGCCGCAACCGACCCGAGTGGGACCTCCCAGCACCGGGCTTCGGCTGCGCATCCAGCCGGCTGCGGCTGTTGCGTGCGCCGTTTGCCATTGCCGGGCGCCCTGTCCGCGGGAGGGCGGGTGTTCACGTCGCACGGGCCGGTCCGACGGAGCGGACGGTAACCAGGGAAGGGCTGTCCATGGCAGGCGGAACCCTGGCTCTGTAACTGCGGTTGATCCCCTCAAGATCTTGACGATTGGAAAGAACGATCTTGCTCGTTGAAACACGCCAACGCCGTTGACATGAGTTCCCTCGTTGCGGCAGTCGAGCACACCATGACCTTCT
Organism: Azospirillum sp. A29; assembly: GCF_042604625.1. NCBI lineage: Bacteria > Pseudomonadati > Pseudomonadota > Alphaproteobacteria > Rhodospirillales > Azospirillaceae > Azospirillum > Azospirillum sp. A29. The sequence goes on along the minus strand of NZ_CP170460.1, from coordinate 1,028,110 downwards.
GGGCCGCCTTGACCGGCGTAACGGTGGGGCTGTTCCTGGCCGTGGCGCTCGGGTGGACGCTGGCCGGTTTTTCTAACAGGCGGCACGAGGCGACGCGGCACGCACGCGCCATGCAAGCCGTCTCCTCGGCGGAACAGCGATGTACCGCGATTCTCGAAAGCACGACCGACAGCGTTTATGAGGTGGACCGTGACTGGCGCATCACCTTCATCAACAGGCGCGCGCGCCACCTCCTGGCGCAAGGGCGGGATTTGACCGGACGCATTCTGTGGGAAGAGTTTCAGGACGCCCGTGATACACCGTTTTGGGACAACTACCAGCGCGCCATGACCGGGCAAGTTCCGGTCGAGTTCGAGGTGTTCTATCCGCCGCTTGGCGGTTGGTACGCAGTGCGTGCTTTCCCGTCCTCAGCGGGGCTGGCAGTGTATTTTCAGGACGTCACCGAACGCCGGCGACTGACCGAGGAACTGCGGCGCCATGAGGCGCTGCTCGACCGCGTGCTGGAAACCTTGCCGGTGGGTGTGATCATCCTGGAGGCCGACGGGATGATCCGGCGCGCCAACCCGGCCGCGCAACAGATCTGGGGCGGCCTGCTCGCCGTCGGCATCGATGATTTCGAACAATACCGGGGTTGGCGGGACAATACGGGCGAGCGCATCGGGGCGCAAGATTGGGCCGCGGCCCGGGCCATCACGCATGGCGAGACGGTGCTTGACGAAGTGATCGCCATTGAAGCCTTCAACGGTCGCCGTAAAACCATTCTCAATTCCGCTCTGCCGGTCCGAGACGCGAGGGGAGCCATCATCGGCGCCGTGTCGGTGATGGAGGACGTCACCGAGCGCTTCCAGGCGGACCAGGAACTGCGCCGGGCGAAGGCGGAGGCCGACCAGGCCCTTCTCTCCAAATCCAGGTTCCTGGCCGCAGCCAGCCACGACCTGCGCCAGCCCATGCAATCGCTCTTCCTGTTCTCGGCGGCACTGGCGCCGCACGTTGCCGACGACCGGGGGCGCCACGCCCTGGCGCTGCTCGACCGCGGGTTGGAGACGCTCAAGGCCCTGCTCGACAGCCTGCTCGACGTGTCACGCCTGGACTCCGGCGTGATCGAGCCGCAGGTCGGCGATGCACCGCTCGGTCCAATTCTCGACGACATCGCAGCGGCCTACGCGCCGGTGGCCCAAGCCAAGGGGGTGGCGTTCGAGATCGGGCAGTCGTGCCGCCTGGTCGTCCACACCGACCCGATGCTGCTCGGTCGTATGATCCGCAACATGGTCGAAAATGCCGTGCGTTACACCGATCACGGAAGCGTCCGCATCGGGTGCACCGTCACCGGCGGCTCGGTCCGCATAGAGGTGAGCGATACCGGGGTCGGCATCCCGCCCGTGCACCTGGAGCGCATCTTCGACGAGTTTCATCAAGTAGGCAACCTCGAGCGCGACCGCAGCCAAGGCCTCGGTCTCGGGCTGGCGATCGTGCGGCGCCTGTCGCAGATACTCGCCCTGCCGGTCCACGTGACGTCGGAACTCGGCCGGGGCTCGAATTTCTCCATCGACGTGCCCCTCGGCAAAGGCAACATGGAACCCGCGGAATTGCCCTGTGCCCCGGGGCCGGCTCGCACTCCGGGCCTGCTCGCCCTGGTCGTCGACGACGATGTCCTAGTGCTGACGGGACTGCAGGCCATACTGCAGAACTGGACCTACGAGGTGATCACCGCCACCTCCGGCGACGAGGCGGTGGAGCGCGTGCGGAATGCCGGCCGGCCGCCGGATATCGTCATCGCCGACTACCGGCTGCGCAACGGCGAGGTCGGCCCTCAGGTCATCCAGCGTCTTCGCGACGTTGCCGGAGTATCCGCCCCGGGGATCATTCTCACCGGCGAGACCGGCCCTGAACACCAGGAGGAAGCCGCCCGCCATGGTTTCGAACTCGTGCACAAGCCATTGACCCCAAAGCAATTGCATGATGTTCTCGAGCGGACATTGCACAGGGTGCAATAGCACGGCGGCGCTTTTCCGGCCTGCTATTCGGCGACCTGCAGGCGAGACCGGAAATCGCTCGGGCCGCCCTTCGATCCAAGAGCGCTGATTGCCGCGTCGATCTCCTCGATGCTGTAAGCCATCGAGGGAGCTAGGTTCGTGATGTGATGGTCCCATTGCATTCGGCAGGAGATATAAGCCTCGGCACCGGCCTGCCCGTCGGCCGCGACCTGGATCCCCGCCTGCCGAAGCCGCTGCAGGGCAGCGTCGTAGCGTGCTCGCCAGAGGTCCCGGGTCTGCTGGTCCGGTTGCGCCTCCCGGTCCGGTGCCCCCTGGGGAAGGAAGGTGTTCTCCAGGGAGGTGACGAGCATCATCGATGCTTCCCGCAGCTGCGCGACGGCTCCCGCCTGCTTCAGCCAGCGGTATTTCTGATCATCCAGGGCGCTCTCGATCAGGCTCACCGTGTCCAGAACGACCAGCGTGGAACGCGACACCGAGTGGTACGGATCGCTGAAGCGGAAATAGAACAGCACCGGGTAGAAGTGATGGGCCTCCTTGGCCTGGGTCAACTCGACGCCGAGTTCCGACAGGTTCGTGTAGCCGCCACTGAACTGCCCCTCGGGTCCGAGGCGTGCCAGCAATTCGGCGGCATCCCCTGTGCACCCCGAGAGGAAGTGGATGTTCATGGCCAGCACGTTGCGCCGCTGGAGCGCCGTATAGACCTGCATCAGATAGGTCAGCGTCAGCGACATCACCGACATGCCGATCAGCGAATTGAACAGGAAAAGCAGCCGCATGATGCTGCTGTGCGGGGTGAAGTCGCTTGCACCGACGATGGCCATGCTGGTCCCCCCGGCATACATCGCGGTGACGAAGTCGGTGGGGGTATCGCCGTTGGTGGCGCGGATGGAGGTGCCGAGTTCCGGGTGCATGATCAACGCCGCCCCGAGCGTCAGCCCGAGAGCCCAGACCCCGACCAGCAGCACGAGGATGACCGGACCGCAGAAGGACAGAACGGTTCCTTGTCTGGAGCCGGGCCTGGAGCCAGCCAGCTTCGAGGCTTTGACGAAGGAGGCCCAGACCAACCGCCCGACCCCGGCTGCGATGAGGCTGGTGCCGAGCCGGGCGTAGAGCACGGTCAGGAAGATATCGAGCAGGATGATCAGGATCAGCAGTATCCCAAGGCCCTGTTCCAGTCGCCCCATCATGGCAGCCTCCCGTCATCCCGGCCGGTCCGTCGGAGTCATTGGGGCTGCCCGGCCGGGCCGCCCGCCGTCCCGTTCGATCCCTTCCCATCCTGTCCGGGCTCGATGCGCCACAGCTGCGTCTCGAGGCGCGGGCCGGTTTCGGGTTTGAACCAGCTCATGTCCTGTATGCGGGAACTGGTGACGTAGATGGTCCCGTCGGGTCCCTCCGCGAAGGTATCGGGCCAGCGCAGCCGTTTGTCCTGTACGAGAGTGGCGATGCGATCCCCGTCACGGACCTTCACCGCATCCTGCTCGATCGCGCTCAGATAAAGCCGCCCCTGCCCGTCGATCCAAAGACCGTCCGTCGGCTCGGTTTCGGCGGCACGCTCCACGCGGGCTTTGAGGTCCTTCTCCGACAGGCGCGGATTTTCCAAGGCATCCGTCCTGATGCGATAGAGGGTCCGGCCGGTCAGCGCCTTCCAATAGAGCGTGCGCCCATCGGGAGAGAGCGCGATGCTGTCGGCGGCAAATTCGACCCCGCGCCCGTCGGGCCGGCGCAACTCACGCCCATCGGTCTTCACCACCACATCCTTTTCCGGCTGGGTGCTCGGGTGGCTGTTAAGGACGCGTCGAGCCTTGCCGCTCTGCAGGTCCACGACGACGAGAGCCCCCTTGGCCCCGGCATCGGTCAGGTAGGCGTGCCGCCCATCCGGCGAAAACCGCACATCGTTCAGGTAGCTACCCTGAGGGGCGACCGTCTCGTCGAAGCGGATCACCTGTGCAACCTTGTTCGTCTTCAGGTCGATCCTGACGAGCTCGGGTCCGCCCTGCACGACGGCTGCGGTGGCCGGCGCGGCCGGATCGACGACCCAGAGATTGCCATGCGCATCGGCCACGACGCTCTGGACGCAGACGAAGTGATCCCCTGCCGACATCTGGTTCTTCCTGGCATTGCGCCAGGAGTTCCAGGCGTCATCCGGGTAGGGCTTGATATGGCCGTCGCGCGTCACCTCGGCGACCGAGACCGGTGCATCCTCCGTCCAGCGCGGGAAGTTGACGAAGATGCGGCCATCCTTCGAAACGGTCACTCCGGTCACTTGGTGTTCAAAGCTGGCGACCTGCTGCAGATGCGCCGTCCCCTGAGAGGGTGCGGCACTCTGCTGCGCCGTGGATGTGCAGGCGGATGTGCAGGCCAGGAGCGTTCCGAAAAGCAGGGTCACCGTTGCGAGCCGTTGCATATTCATTTCCATCGCGTGGCCATGATCCTGTGGGATTCGGCGGCCGTCTCACGGCATGAACGCTGCTCGGAGGCCGCCGCATCGTCGATTGCTCAGTGCGGCCGTGCCTTCTCCTGTGCCTTCTCCTGAGGGGCACGATCGGACACCGCTGCGAGGGCTGGTGCGGCCCGCATGTCCGGAGGCACCTTGAAATCCCTGGCTGCGCCACGCGCCGCCTGGACACCCTGCGGGAAGCCCGTCCGGTCCCGGTAGGAGCGTGGCCGACCACGGGGGCGGCTGTGGCGGGCCGTGACTCCCTGCGCGCCGATGATGTCGAGCAGCGTCACCCCCAGCACCGCCGCAAGAGCGATCCCGACATTGTCGCGCTTGGGATTGTCATGCCGCATGGCCGTCATCAGGGTGGCGATGTCGAGCCCGTCCCCGGCCACCCGGCTCCACAATCCGAGATGTTTGTCGGGCGAGAGCGAGACGATGCCGTGCCCGAGTTCGCGGACGCCATAGGCCCGCACGAGGGCTTCCTTGCCCTCCATGCCGAGCGCCCGGGTGATGCGCTTCGCCGCGAACAGCTCCGCCAGGCCGAGCCCGATGCTGTACCAGCCAAGTGCCCTGGCCAAGCGGTCGGCGGCTCCCAGCGAGCTGGGGCCGGAATGCAGGACCTTCGGGTCGCCCTTGGACCGGGCGATGTTCGAGATGCTGTAAGTCACGTCTTCTCTCCCCGGTCTTTAGGGTTTCAGGACGACCTTGATGCATCTGTCCTGCTTGTCGCGGAACACCTTGTACATCTCGGGTCCCTCCTCGAGACTCACGCTGTGGGTGATGACGAACGATGGATCGATCTGCCCCTCCTCGATGCGGCGCAGCAGGTCATCGGTCCAACGGTTGACGTGCGTCTGGCCCGTCCGGATGGTCAGCCCTTTGTTCATCAGCTGGCCCATCGGGATCTTGTCGACCAACCCGCCATAGACGCCCGGGATCGAAATCACCCCGGCAGGGCGGCAGACGTGATCATCTCGCAAAGGACGTGCGGCCGGTCGCTTTCGGCTCCCAGCATCTGCTTGGCGCGGTCGTAGACCGTATCCGGCATGGAAGGCGAGACATGCGCTTCCATCCCGATGGCGTCGATGCACTTCTCCGGGCCCAAGCCGCCGGTGAGTTCGTTCAGACTTTCGACCACGCTCTCTTCGTCGAAGTTGATGGTGATGGCACCGCCGGCTTCCGCCATTTCCAAGCGCTCCGGCAGATGATCGATGGCGACCACCTGCTTGGCACCGAGGAGGACGGCGCTGCGGATCGCCATCTGACCGACGGGACCGCAGCCCCAGATCGCAACGGTGTCGGTCGGTTGGATGTCGCACTGCACGGCGGCCTGCCAGCCGGTCGGGAAGATGTCGCCGAGGAAGAGAACCTTCTCGTCCGGGATTCCATCCGGCACCTTGATGTGCGTCGCGTCGGCGAACGGAACGCGGAGATATTCCGCCTGCCGGTTACGCCGCTTACCTCGCCAGTCCTCATTGGCGCGCTCTGCGGCGTGATGCGTTTGTCCGCGATGGCGGGCGGTGCGTCCTGTGCAACGCGACAGACCAGTTGGAAGGGCACCACCGCGTTTACCCGCCCCGCGGCGACTGGACCCAGGACCGCCTGGAGGCCGTGACAACGCTGTGCGCGCCTTGCCACTCGACCGTGACCAGCATGCTGCGCGGTCGCCGCTACGCCACGGATACGGTCAACCTCCCCGACACCCAGCCAAGCCGCCCCAGTCCGCGGCTGGAGGCCCCCAATGTATCAGCCCCTGAGCTTCCAGATCACCGGCGTCTCACCCCTTCTCATGCACAATGGCCGGCTGGCCGATCCGCTCGACCCGCTGGTCAAGGACATCAAGAAGCTGAGCAGCAAGCGACCGAAGACGGAGGCCGACCTGGAACGGATGGCCAAGCTTGAGTTCCTCGGCTCGCTTTACCTGCACGGCGGTGAACCTTGCCTCCCCGGCGAGTTGATCGAGGCGGCGCTGATCGATGGCGCCAAACGCAAACGCCGCGGGCCACTGGCCAAAGCGGGCATCCTGTGTGACGGCAACATCCCGCTTCAGTATGAGGGCCCCCGTGAGCCGGAGGCGTTGTGGGATGATGGCCGCTTCCGCTTTCGCACCGGCGTCCGGGTGGAACGCCTGCGGGTAATGCGGGTCCGGCCGCGCTTCAACGACTGGAGAGCTGCGGTCACCATCCAGTTCATGCCGTCGCTGCTGAGCGAGGATGACGTTCGGGACATCATCAGGACCACCGGCGAGGTGGTCGGCCTTGGAGATTGGCGCCCCAAATTTGGGCGCTTCACGGTGCATTGAGGGGCCGACCGGCGCCTCGATGCAACCTTGGCGTGGCACGGATCGGCGTGGCATGGCAAGGCTGGGCATGGCAGGGGAAGGGCGGCGTCAGCCGCCCTTCATGCTATTCATATCTTCTAACGCCCCGCGTTAACACACTACTGTCCATGCAATTTTAGGTCACCGTACTTACCGCTTATGACGCTGTATACGCTGACCGGGCCAACAACTGCCTCCAGAACACTGCATGGGTCAGCAAGATCAGCCTGGATCAGAGCCCGAAACGGTTTACCCCGGCATCGCTCGCCAATACGATAAGCCACCTGAATAAAGCCCCTTTTCCCAAATAGAATATTAAATAGGGGTTCGGGGCTTCTTTCTCGATCACGCTTGGCAGCCTTCTCCGTCGGCCACAGATCATTGAACAAGCGGGATTGCTCGGAGGCAGACAAAAGTAGCACTGCACCTCCGGTTCTCGCGAAAGCTTGATGAAGCCGGTTTCCTCCTGCTACCAGTTCCTTGTGAGAAACAATTTGGTCGTAGGTAAAGTCACAAGCCAGCTCATTGAGGAGCAGGATTCGGCGCTCGTTAAAAATTGGACGCACGCGGTCTGCCGCCTGCGCGATTTCAGCTTCGCGAATTTGCTCCAATACACGCTGGCATCGTGGGTCCGGATGCGTCTGCACTTCCACCACCTCTATGGTGCCGTCTCGCATCCGCCGGCCGCGACTCTGAAGAACGTACCCCCCCAACCATCCCCGCCGTTCTTTTACATTTTCTTCTTGGATAATCTCGCCTAGGGCGATCAACGGCTCTGGGTCAGTGAGGAGAAAAGCGCGTGTCAGCGCCTCCAGGTCTTCTGTGGACGGTTGCTCGCGGCCAATGATGATGGCCGTCCGGCAGTCCTCCCAATCATTAATACCACGCACTGCATTGTAATGACCTGTCCGGGTGTCGGTCGGAAGATCTGGCTGCAACCCTGTCAACACCTTCTTTGAGGCGCTAACGAATACGGGGCCGCTTTGCTGTGACACGATCGTCGCAATGGCCTGGCGCAGCACTGCAGCTGGTTCATGTGGAAGCGGATCGGATTGACAGTCTTCCTGCTTCCTGATGGTGAAAGATCGGCGTGAATATAGCTTTCTCCGTGTGCCTGTGACTGTCGCACACCTTTCAACTGGAACATGGATGTGCTCCATGGCTTTGCCGAACAGCGCTCGATTCAGCCAATCATCGGCAGTTCCGTCCAGCAGCAGCATCGGGATGTCCGCAGAGATTTGTGGCGTTTTAAGCCAGTGAATGAAAACTCGTGGTTGACGCTCACGCTTGCCGTTTATCAACACTTCGGCGTTGTTCTTAAACACCACGGTGTTTGCACGGCTGCGCGCAATGCTCATCTCCTTTTGGAGACGCCGTAGGAGAAAGACAACACTCTTGGTTTCGGTCTTTTCGAAGCTGTCGAGTACAGCGGTAATAGCCGAGTCCGTCATGCTGCCGTTAACTGAGGGCTTTCGCCTCTGATCGGCATCCTCTAGGTAAGCGATTGCTTTCGCCAATTGCTGATCATCAAAGCCGATTTCTCGCAATCCAGCCAATATGTCTCGCCGACTTTCCAACACTTCGCGCACCCTGTGCAGAGTGCTGCGCACGCCAAGCGCCTCATCAAGGTTGCCACCGGCAAACCCAGCAACCTCCGTAATACGATCGGGTGTGAAGCTAATTGGTTCCTGAACAGCGGTGATGGTGATCGCCTCGTCCGCCACCACGAGTCCAGGATCGGGTGCAGGGGAGCGCGAGAACAGATATTCATGTGCCATCAGGAACAAGCCACGCTTATCGATGCTCTTGACCAGTTCCTCCTGGCGGAGATAGCCGCATTCATCTCTCAGCGGGCACTTGGGACAGATGTCTACCCTGGCATTGATCCCGTGCTGACCGGCCCGCTCCACAATCATGTGCCGCGGGCACATCGCCTTGCCGACATGCTCTGGATTACGAGACGAACGACCGCGGATGACCATCACCGGCATGCTTCCGGCTTCAGCCCGTCTATGGTAGTCCGCAGCTTGCTCTTCGGCCTTGGCGAGAGTTGGAACAACCCACCATACGATCAGGGCCTGCGTGATGCCTGCAATCTCAGCAGCCGCGGCGGAACTTTTGCCGCTGCCCTGACTGCCGGTCAACAACAAGCGGCGCCCGCTACGCCGGGGGCGCAACCCCATCTCTGAAATCAGGTTACGGCGAAGATGACGACGTGCAGCGGCGAGTTCACGTGAGGACAGATCATTGAAATCCGTCCATCCACGTTTTGCTCGATCAGCCTCGCGGAACGCTTCGAACCTTCGCTGCAGTTCCTGGCGGAATGCAGATTGGGGGGCCTCGCTCTCAAAAAAGGTCCGAATTGTAGCTCGCTGCCGGTCCAGTGCGGCATCGCGCGGTTCGGTCGGAGCTGGGTAGTAGGGCAATGCGCAGCACACGTCACGCCACGGAACCGCACCCGCAAACGCATGATCGATAGCTTCCAACCCATGACGTACCAGTACGTCGTTCCAATCCGTCTTTTTTAGATCAGCGTGCCGCGATGGTGAGACAACGGTGACCTTACGGCCTCTGTGGTGAAGCACTCTCACGGCCTCGACAAGCTTGATGTCTGCCGCGGACCCCTCAGCGTCGGCATCTCGGGCAACGGTCACTGGTCCGGTCGGTACCATGTCGACGAGTTTGGCGATGCTGCCCAAAGCGATCCAGATCGGCCGCTGGGTCGCTGCCCACACTGACAACCCGGTCTCCGGCCCTTCCGCCAGGATAAGCTCACCTACGCCCGACAGACGCACCGCGGCGCCGACCAAAGGACCCACGGTGCGTTTTGCATCCTTTGGCAGCTTTTCCGCCGTGTTCGTCAGCCGCACCCCCTGAACGGCGTGAACCACACCACAACGATCACTTGCAGCGAACAATAGAGCTGGAAAAGGGCGATCCTTGCTATGCGATCGAAATGTCGGATGAAAACGGACCGGACAGTCACCAGAGGTCACTAGCGCGTTGATTGCCTCTGCCGGAATCATTCGGTGTTGGGTCAGGTAGCACTCGGCCGGGGTTCCAACAATCGACGTGGCCTCGCCCCAAAGCTGGCGTGCAAACACTTTGCGTTTTGCAGCATCAGAGCTCTCCTCCAACGCTGGCATGCTGACCGGTGGGCTGGCCGGAACCGTGCCTTCCCCTAGCCACTCACGCGCCCATTCGAGCGCGTCGTCGCGGTTAAGGCCCCGGACAAATTCAATCAATTGAAGGGGTCCGCCACCACACCCTGCTTCGTGGCTGAACCAGGTCCCACGCTTGGAGCCAGCGATCTCCACAGAAAGGCTATGTTTGCGGTGAAACCGAAGATTTTGGGATGTTTGACTCCTTGGCATTCCTAGCAACCCCACCGCCAGTCGTTCGATCTGGTTGGCCAGGACGCTATGGAGGTCGTTAGCAAAAGTCATATTAGCCACTGATTATGAGCGGTGGAGAGCCTCACCTCAACCGCGGGCGCGCCCGAACAGCCTGTGGTTAGGCAAAGTTGCGCCCCATTTTTGCGCAAAGTTTTCCAGATTCATCAAGACATTTTTTCGTATTGACTCCCGTTCGTGCAGTCGTATAGCGTTTTTTACCGAGGTTGGTGTTGTCATTTTCTGGCAACACCTCTTCTTTTTGAGGAAATTCCAGATGTTGAGTATTTCCTCAACATCAAAAGCACAGGAAAGGCAGATGGATTTTTTGCAACTTTATTTGCTTAGGCGATATTCTTGGATTTATTCGAGATGCATTTCGCTGCCACCACGTATCTCTCATCCCGCTGAAAGGAAACTGACATGCTTGACAAGAACATGAGATATCTACCTGATGGGACTGCCTTTCCATCGACTACATTCCCGGCCAAGCGAGCTCACATTTACTGGAATCAGAAGCCTGAAATTTGTGATGTGGTAGTCAATGATGGACCGCTTCCAGCAGAAGTCGCTCCAAGTCATTCGGCCGGAGCTGTCAATCCGGGCTGGTGTGAGCCCGAGAGCATGGACCTGAAAGCTACTCTATTGCAGCCCTACGAACGCACTCCTGAGGGTGTGTTCGGAATGCTCTTGGCGCGTGACTTCACCAATGAGTATGACGATGTTATCGGCGCCACGTTGTTTGGCTTTTCCCAGATTGATGAGTGTGATTGGGCCCGACGAATGCTGTACGCTTACAACGCGATGGCTCTTGGCTACATTCATCAGCCGAGCGATGGCCCACTGACGACCTGACGAAGACAGATCAAGCACTCTTCCTGCGATCAATGAAGAGGTGACATCAAGCAAGTGGATCGGCAGACACCATCACATTGCTCGAATTCGCCTCTTCACTGATCCAGGATCGAGCAGAACTTCAACTTATATTAGCAAATTGTAGGTTTGCACGTAACATGAGCAAAACCTCTGACCCCCCTGAAGCAGAGGAGGCCATCTTTAATATTGTCGTCGAACGATTGGGGCTTTTGGACCCGTCTAAGATCAAAGCATGGAGGTGTTACGCTCAGCAACTTCCGGCCTTGGCGGCGTCCCAGTCGGCCATCGACCAGACGCCCGCCCCCAGCGCCACCCGCGACCGGATGAAGCGCATCATGGCGGCCTGCAACGCCCTGTTGGATGCCATCCAGGACAGCGCACCGCAGGATGGGCGCCTCCGTCCTGTCCCGCAGCTTCTGTGGGGCTTGGCCGCGCAGTTGGCGCCGGACGATCCCAACGTCGCCATCATCGATGGACAGGCAGACAACGCGCTTGAGGACGCCGTCAGTGGCGTGCTGATGCTGCGCTCTGCGGCTGAACTGGTGCGGGATGCCGAAGCGGATCGCGTCGCCTCCGGCGTCGGTGGAAGGCGCCACAAGGCCGCGGCGGGCTACCACATGACCTTCAACTTCCTGCTGGACGTCTACGAGGCCATCAGCGACCGACCACTCGGCACCTCCTGGGACGACATGAGCGGGGCCGCCGGCGGGCCGCTGGTCGACTTCCTCCAGCTCTGCCTGGAGGCGCTGGGCTACACGCCGACCAAGAACGCCCTGCGCACAGCCGTGAAGCGCGCCATTAAATCGCGGCGAACCGACCCGAACAAATCAGCTGCGCCGCAAAGCTGATCTGGCCCTTTCGGCACAAGAGTCCAGCTTTGGCACGAAGAGGGCATGACCCACCATGTCCTCTCCTCCGACACCGCCCCCTGCACCCCTCCTGAGTCCGAGGCCGCGGTCGAGCGCCTGCGTGCGCTGGCGCGCCTGCTGGGTCGCATGGCGGCGCGGGAGTACCTAGCGGCTTCGGGCGAGGCGACGCAGCCCCAGAAGCCGGAATGAGCAAGCCCCCCTCCCGTCCCCCCCTCCTGCTGACCATCCCTGACGTCGCTGACCGCCTGCAGGTCAGCATCAAGACCGTCCGCCGCTGGATCGTGTCGGGCGAACTGCCCACCGTCCGGCTCGGCCGTCAGATCCGCATCCAGCCGAAGGACCTCGACATCTTCCTGCGGCAGCGCTGGACCAGCTGACCACCACTGTCCACCCTTGTCCAGTAATGGCAAGGCTTTAGACGATCATCGGGAAGAGGTAGCTCTCGTATTTTCGAACCAAAAACGTGCTACGTCTTCCCGATCCGGACTTCCTGTCCACTCCTGTCTTCCCGAGGCCACGGATGACCACTGCCACCACTTCCCAGTCTCAGCCCAGCCTGCCTGCGGTGCTTGATATGCGCTCTCTGGCCGACCTGCTGACCCACGTCCTGGCCGACCCCGCCCTGCCGCCGCAGCGCGCCCGGGACCATGCCTCCTCCCTGCGCCGCTTCGGCCGCATCGTCGGACGCGACCTCGCCGCCATCCCCGCCAGCTTCGATGCCCTGCGCCCGCTGATCGCCTCCGTCCATCCGGCGGCCCACGACCTGTCGCTCAAGCGCTGGCAGAATATCCGCTCCAACGTCAGCACCCTGCTGCGCCACTACGGCGCCACCGCGATCCATCGGCGCCTCGCCTGCCACTTGCCGGAGCCCTGGTGCAGCCTCCGCGCGGCGGTCACCGACCCGGCAATGCAGCGCGGCCTCGCCCGCTTCCTGCGGTACTGCGCCGACCACAACATCGCGCCGGACGCCGTATCGGACGCCACCTTCACCGCCTTTGCCACATCGCTGACGACCGGCACGCTGGTCGCCAAGCCGCAGCGGGTCGAGCGGATGGCCCGCCAGCAGTGGAACCGCGCCGTCGCCCTGCCCGGCTGGCCGATCACGCCGGTGCTGGTCACCAGCAACCGGGATGACTACCAGCTGCCGTTGGAGCGCCTCCCGGCGTCCTTTGCCGCCGACCTGGAGGCATGGATGCGGCGGCTGTCCGGCGCCGACCCTCTGGACGAATTCGGCCCTGCCCGCCCGTTGCGCCCCAGCTCGCTGAAGACCGCCCGCGGCCATGTGCTGCGTTTCGCCGCTGCCCTCGTCCATGCCGGCGAGGCCCCTCAGGCGTTGTCCACGCTGGCGGCGCTGGTGGTGCCGGAGCGCTTCAAGGCCGCCCTGCTGTGGCTGATGACCCGCCGGGGCGGTGCCAGCCCCGGCCTGATCGAACAGGCGAAGTGCCTGCTCGCCGTCGCCCGCCACTGGGTTCAGGTATCCAAGACCGACCTGGAGCGGCTGAACAAGCTGGTCGCCAAGCTCGGCAGCCGGCACAAGGGCATGACCGACAAGAACCGCACCCGCCTGCGCGCCTTCGACGATCCCAAGCACCTGCTGGCTCTGCTCACCTTGCCGGAGCGGTTGATGGACAAGGCCGACCGCGTGGCGGCACCCAGCCGTCGGGAAGCCCTGATGGCGCAGACCGCGGTGGCGGTGCAGATCCTGTTGCTGGTGCCGCTGCGCCGCCTCAACCTGCTGCGCTTGGACGTTCATCGCCATCTCTGCCGCAGCCGCTCCGGCCGCCACGCCGTCGTCCATCTCGTCATCCCGCCGGAGGAGACCAAGACGAGCCAGCCGATCGAGGCGATGCTGCCGGAGCCGCTGGTGCGGATGATCGACCACTTCATGACGCGCTACCGTCCGCTGCTGACGTTGGACACCGGCGGCCTGCTGTTCCCCGGACGCGATGGTGGCTGCAAGCACATCACCGCTTTGACGGCGCAAATCGAGCGGACGGTGCGCAACCATACCGGCCTCGTGGTCAATCCCCACCTGTTCCGCCACCTCGCCGGCAAGCTCAGTCAGCAGTTCGATCCCGGCAATTACGAGCTGTCGCGCCAGCTCCTCGGCCATCGCTCCACCGATACGACGGTGACCTACTACACCGGCCAGGACACCGCCGCCGCGGTCGCCCGCTATGACGCCAACATCCTGGAGCGCGCCCGCTCGCTTCGTGGCCAAGTCGTGGGGCGCTGAGGCGATGAGCAAGACCTCCGTGATGATCGACCGCCGCAGCATGCCGGTCAGCGCTTGGCCCGAGCAGGACCTCAGCTTGTGGCAAGCTGCCTGCGAAGCTGGCGGGCCGCTGGATGACGCCGGTGCCGCCGCCGACTGGGCACCGGCCACCCGTCGCAGCCGCGCCGCCAACTACGGCCGCTGGCTTACCTTCCTCGACCAGCAGGGTCTGCTGACGCCGGATGCCGCCCCTGGCGACCGCGTGACGCCGGACGTGGTGCGCCGCTACATCGACCTGTTGCGTCCGGCTCTGGCGCCGTTGTCCCTGTGGACTACCATCGACCAGCTCGCCGCCATCATGCCGGCCCTGGCCCCAGACGCCGATTGGGGGTGGCTGCGCCGCACCGCTGGTCGCCTGAAGCGGGGCGCCGCCAACCAGCGTCCGGTCTCGCCGCGCATCCGCAACTCCGCCGACCTCTACCAGCGCGCCCTCGCCGCCCTTGCCGGAATCGACGGCAAGCCCGAAACCCTGTCGTTCGCCCATGCCTCCGGCTTCCGCGACGCCCTGATGTTCGCCCTCACCATTGCACGGCCGATCCGCCGCCGCACGTTGGCCGGTTTGCGTGTCGGCCACCATCTCCGGCCGACCTCCGGTGGCTTTCTGATCCAGCTGGAACGCGAGGACCTCAAATGCGGCGGTCCGATGAGCTTCCCGCTGCCGACGAGCTTGGTGCCCCACATGGCGCGCTATCTCGACCACTATCGCCCGTGGCTGCTGCAAGGCCACGCCCATGATGCCCTGTGGATCACCCGCGAAGGGCTGCCGATGACCCTCAATGGCGTCTCCAGCCGCTTCGAGCGCGCCACTCCGGCCATCCTCGGCGAGCGGATCAACCCGCACCTGCTGCGCCACTGCGCCGCGACCAGCATCGCCCTCGACGACCCGCAGGGCGCTCGGTTGACGGCGGCGCTGCTCGGTCACAGCACGCTGCGAACCAGCGAGCGGCACTACACGATGGCCAAGGGGCTGGAAGCCAGTCGCCGCTATCAGACCACCCTCACCGACCACATCACCCGCCTGCGCCGCGCCGTTCGCGGCGAGCGCCCGTAGGAGTTCCATGATGCGTGCCGTCATCTACGCCCGCTACTCCAGCGACCAGCAACGCGAAGCCTCCATCGCCGACCAGATCGAGGTGTGCCGGCGTTATGCCGAGCGCCAGGGCTGGACTGTCGTCGACCATTACAGCGATGCCGCCCTCAGCGGCGCCAGCCGTCACCGTCCGGCCTTCCAGAAGCTGCTGCGTGAGGCCGGACAGCGCCGCTTCGACATCGTGCTGTGCGAGGCGATCGACCGCCTCGGCCGCCGCCTCGCCGACACTGCCGACCTTCAGGACCGTCTCGCCTTCCACGGCGTACGGCTGTTCACCCCGCAGCTCGGCGAAATCACCACCATTCATGTCGCCGTCATGGGCATGATGGCGCAGGTCGCCTTGAAAGACCTGGCGGACAAGACCCGCCGCGGTCAGCTCGGACGCGCGATGGCCGGCCGGATGCCGGGCGGCAAGGCCTTTGGCTATGACGTGCTGGAGGGTGACGCCGACGGTCGCGGCAAGCGGCGGATCAACCCGGCAGAAGCCGAGGTCGTCCAGCGCATCTTCCGCCTGTTCGCCGACGGTGCCAGCCCGCGCGCCATCGCCAAGCGCCTCAACGCCGACGGTGTGCCCGGTCCGGAGGGCCGGCTCTGGCAGGACACCACCATCCGCGGTCAGGTCGAGCGCGGGACCGGCATCCTCAACAACGCGATTTATGCCGGCCGGCTGGAATGGAACCGCTGCTCCTACGTCAAGGATCCGG
Source organism: Azospirillum sp. A29 (assembly GCF_042604625.1). NCBI lineage: Bacteria > Pseudomonadati > Pseudomonadota > Alphaproteobacteria > Rhodospirillales > Azospirillaceae > Azospirillum > Azospirillum sp. A29. Next base: position 1,012,150 of record NZ_CP170460.1, on the reverse strand, counting down.
AAACCGGCAAGCGGGTTGCGCGGCCCAACCCGCCGGAGGCATGGGAGGTGGTGGAGGTGCCGGAGCTGCGCATCGTAGATGCCGCATTGTGGGAGCGGGTGAAGGCCCGGCAGGCGTCGATCAGCTTCGAAATCACTCGCGATGACCAGGGCAACGCGCTGAACCGGGCGCACCGCCGCAAGTTCCTGCTGTCGGGGCTGCTGACCTGCGGGTGCTGCGGCGGCACCTACGCCATCATGGCCAAGGACCGCTATGGCTGCGCCGCCCACCGCAGCAAGGGGACCTGCACCAACGACCGCACGATCACCCGCTTCGACATCGAGCGGCGGGTCCTCATCGGGCTCAAGGAGCGCCTGCTGGCGCCCGAGCTGGTCCAGGAGTTCGTCGAAAGCTTCCGTGCCGGCGTCGAAGCGGCAACGGCCGACCGCGAAGCCAACCGCCGCACGCGCGAGCGCGAACTGGCGGCGGTCGAGCGCAAGATCGCCGGCATCCTCAAGGCGATCGAGGACGGGCTGTACCACGAGTCGATGAAGGAGCGCCTGACCATCCTGGAGGCGGACAAGGCCCGGCTACTCGCCGAGGCCGGGGAGCCCGACACGGACCTGCCGTCGGTCCTGCTGCATCCCCAACTGTCGGACCTCTACCGTCGCAAGGTGGAAGCGCTGGAGGCCGCTCTTGCTGGCGGCGACGACAGCGCCGAGGCGATGGAGATGGTGCGGATCATGATCGACCGCGTCGTCCTGACGCCCTCCCCGGCCAGAGCGGGGTTGGACGCAGACCTGCACGGCGAGCTGGCCGCCGTCCTGGCGGTCTGCGAGGGCGCCGCTCAGATGCGCAAAACCCAGACGCACGAACGCCCCGGCTCTTTCGAACCGGGGCGTCAACTGTCGGTGGTTGCGGGGGCAGGATTTGGCCTTTACCGAACACACTATCGACATGGACGTGAAGAACAAGTCGCCCAAGAAAATTCGGGCCAATGAGAATCGCCACCATGTCACTTGGTGGAAACTTCTTATGGTTGACATGCCAGCGCGTCGGCTGCAAATGCAGGAATGGTGCGCAGAGTGGAGATTACAGCAGCGATGTGCGGCTAACCGAAAATCGAGGTCGGGCCGCTTTCGAGCTCTAGAACATGTCGTCAGTTAAGCCATATGACAACCGATGCGAGATGAACGGCGGCCAGAAAAGTGCTGGCAAGCTTATCGTATTATGTAGCAATGGCGCGACGCCCTTCAACTTGTTGAAGAATCGCTCGACGAGATTGCGTTCCTCGTACAAGACGAAGTCGGTGTAGCGATACGGCACGGCGTCGACGAACAGGCGGTTGTCCTTCGCCGTCCTGCCGACATGGCCGGGACGTCCAGGCGGAAGATCCTGGATCCGCTCCCACTGGTCGTCGCGCAAAACATAGCGTCGCATCGGTCAACCCTTCTGTTAGCCGTCCTTGCTCTGTCGAAAGCCTCGCGGTCTGACGAAGTGATGCCCATCTGCCGGGTATCATGAAAAATCATCTGCTGTGCTTTGCGCGGCTGGCCCATGCTGTGGCGCGCCGCGCACTCCCCATACTTCTGAGCAAGTACGCCCGCCCTGCCTATCGGCCTTCCAGCCTGTTTGCCGCTCTGCTGGTGAAAGAGCATCTCCGTCTGAACTATCGCGGCTTGGAGGACCTGCTGCGGATCTCAGGTCAACTTCGCCGCCTGTTCGGCTTCCTGAGCGTCCCCGACCACTCCACCTTCTGGTGGTTCGCCCGCCGCTGGCTCAGTGCCGAACTGGTGGCGTCGGCTTTGGTGGAGACCGTGCGCCGGGTCAAACGCGATGGACAGCGGTGACAGGTTGCCCTGGACAGCACAGGGCTCTGGCTCAGCCATACCTCACGGTATTTTGAGTGGCGGGCCAAACGCGAGCGCGGTCAGCGCGGATGGCTGAAGTGGGCGTTGGCTATGTGGGTAGGCCCACAAATGCTTTTGGCGCAACGTGTTCGTCCAGGACCAGCGGGCGATTTCCCCGATCTCGTCCCGCTGGCGACTGACGCCTCTGCGGTGATGGCCTTCGACGAAGTGATCGCGGACGCCGGGTACGACAGTGAGGCCAATCACCGCTTCTGCCGCGAGACGTTGGGTGTCCATTCCCTCATCCCGGCGAAGAAGCGGCGCTCGATCAAGGTCATCGCAACCACCCCATACCGGCAGGAGATGCACCGACTGCTCAATGACCCAGGGGATGCTGCCAGCAAGCGCGCTTACCGACAGCGCTGGAAGGTCGAAACCGTCATGTTTGTTGCGAAGCGGAGGTGGGGCGAGGCCCTATCCGCCCGCACCGACCTCACGCAACAGTCTCAAGCATTGCTCCGAGGCGTCGTCTACAACGTTAACCGCCTTGTTCTGCTTGGGATTTCCGCATGAGACTTTCGACAGAGCAAGCCGTCCTTCCATAAATCACGCATTTCTCCCGATGGGAATCCCTCAACTGACGACACGTCCTAGTGCGGTTCAGTTCCCCTTCAATCGGATACCACAACGAGCAAATCCTTGGTCTCGACACTCCATCCCTGCTCGATCACGATGCGCTCGACCGCACCGGAGCGATCGGCGCGCACGATGGTCTCCATCTTCATCGCTTCCAGCGACATCAGCGCGTCGCCGGCTTCGACCCGCTGGCCCGGCCGGATCAGGATCCCGGTGATCAGCCCAGGCATCGGCGCCCCGATATGGGCGGGGTTGCCGTTCTCTGCCTTGGGCCGTCCAGCCCGCGCCGGCGTTACCGAGCGATCCTGGACCTCGATCATGCGCGGCTGCCCGTTCAGTTCGAAGAACACGGCGCGCTGCCCGGCTTCATCGGCCTCCCCGATCGCCAGGTAACGCACCACCAGCGTCTTGCCCGGTTCCAGAGACAGTGACACCTCCTCGCCCCGCACCAGCCCATGGAAGAAAACCGGGGTGGGGAGCACACCGACGTCCCCATAAGCCGCGCGGTGCCCGGCGTAGTCGGTGAACACAGTCGGGTACATGAGGTATGAGGCGAGTTGGCGGTCGTCGACCGGATGGCCTGCCGCACGCTCCGCCGCGCCGCGCTCCGCCTCCAGGTCGGCCGGCGGGATCAGCGCACCGGGCCGGCCGGGCAGCGGCGTCCCGCCCTTCAACACCTTGCGCTGCAAAGCGTCCGGGAAGCCGCCCGGCGGCTGGCCTATCTCGCCGCGCATCAGCTGCACCACCGAATCGGGAAAGGCGATCTCCTTTGCCGGATCGAGCACATCCGCCTCGCCCAGCCCGCCGGTGACCATCACCAGCGCCATGTCGCCGACCACCTTCGACGTCGGCGTCACCTTGACGATGTCGCCGAACAGCCGATTCACCGCGGCGTAGGCCTCCACCACCTGATCCCAGCGCTCCTCCAGACCGAGCGCGCGCGCCTGTTCACGCAGGTTCGTGTACTGGCCGCCGGGCATTTCGTGCCGGTAGACCTCCGACGTACCGGCACGCACGTCACTCTCGAACGGCGCATAGCATCGCCGCACCTGCTCCCAATAATGGGACAGAGCCGTAATCGCCCGCCGGTCAAGGCCGGTATCGCGCGCCGTATGCTCAAGCGCCGCGGCGATGGAACCAAGGGGTGGCTGCGAGGTCAACCCTGACAGGCTGTCCATGGCGGCGTCCACCACGTCCACCCCGGCCTCCACCGCAGCCAGCACGCTGGCCGCGCCGGCGCCGGAGGTATCGTGGGTGTGGAAGTGGATGGGCAGCCCGACCTCCTCGCGCAGCGTGCGCACCAGCAGAGCGGCCGCCGCCGGCTTGCACAGGCCGGCCATGTCCTTGATGCCGAGGATGTGGGCGCCCGCCGCCTCCAGTTCCCTGGCGAGGGCCACGTAGTATTTCAGATCGTACTTCGGCCGGCACGGATCGAGCAGATCGCCAGTGTAGCAGAGGGCCGCCTCGCAGATCGCTCCGGTCCCGCGAACCGCGTCGATGGCGACGCGCATGTTCTCGACCCCGTTCAGGCTGTCGAAGACGCGGAATACGTCGACGCCGCCCGCCGCCGCCTGTTGGACGAAGTGGCGCACCACATTGTCCGGGTAGTTGGCGTAGCCAACCGCATTCGACGCGCGCAGCAGCATCTGCAGCAGCAGGTTCGGCATCGCCGCCCGCATGCCGGCGAGGCGCTCCCACGGGTCCTCCTTGAGGAAGCGCATGGCGACGTCGAAGGTGGCGCCGCCCCAGCACTCGACCGAGAACAGCTGCGGCAGCAGCCGGGCGTAGGCCGGCGCAGCGGCGAGCAGATCTTGGCTTCGAACCCGGGTGGCCAACAGCGACTGGTGGGCGTCGCGCATGGTGGTGTCGGTGATCAGCACCTTGCGCTGCTCGCGCACCCAGCGGGCCAGGGCGTCGGCCCCATCCAACTCCAGACGCTGCTTGAGGCCCGGCGGCGGCGCGTCCGCGGACACGGCGGGTGGCTTCGGCTGTGCCGGACGGGGAGCGGCTTTGCTCTTCAGCTCGGGATGGCCGTTGACCATCACCTCGGCGATGTAGGTCAGCAGCCGGGTGGCGCGGTCGCAATGCGGCGGGCTGCGGAAAAGCTCGGGCGTGAAGTCTATGAAACGCGTGGTGCAGGTGGCGGCGCGGAACTCCGGATGCGCGATCAGCGCCTGAAGGAAGGTGAGGTTGGTCGTCACGCCGCGGATACGGAACTCGCGCAGGGCCCGGTCCATGCGGGCGATCGCCTCGTCCGGTGTCGGCGCCCAGGCGACCACCTTTTCCAGCAGGCTGTCATAGTGCCGCGTGACCAGTGCCCCGGAATAGGCCGTGCCGCCATCCAGACGAATGCCGAAGCCGTTGGCGCCACGGTACAGGCTGATGCGGCCGTGGTCGGGGACGAAGGTGTTGTCCGGATCCTCGGTGGTGATGCGGCACTGGATGGCATGGCCCGACAGGGTGATGTCGCTCTGGGCCGGCACCCCGCTCCCGGCATCGCCGATGCGGGCGCCGGCGGCGATGCGGATCTGTGCCTTCACGAGGTCGATGCCGGTGACCGCTTCGGTGATGGTGTGCTCGACCTGGATGCGCGGGTTCACCTCGATGAAGTAGAAGGCGCCGGTGTCGGCGTCCATCAGGAACTCGACGGTGCCGGCGTTGCGGTAGCCGGCAGCGCGGGCAAGCGTGAGTGCGGCGTCGCACAGCGCGGCGCGCTCGACCGCCGTCAGATAGGCGGCCGGGGCGCGCTCGACGACCTTCTGGTTGCGGCGCTGGACGGAGCAGTCGCGCTCGAACAGGTGGACGAGCGTGCCGTGCGCATCGCCCAGAACCTGCACCTCGACGTGACGGGCGCGGCGGACGAGCTTCTCAAGGTAAAGCTCGCCGTTGCCGAAAGCGGCCTGGGCCTCGCGCCGGGCGGCGGCGACCAGATCCGGAAGATCCCCGGCCGTCTCGACGACGCGCATGCCACGGCCACCGCCGCCCCAACTTGCCTTCAGCATCAGGGGATAGCCGATCTCCGTGGCAAGGCGCGCCGCCCCGGCGACGTCGTCGGGCAGTGCGCCCGTTGCGGGCATGACGGGAACGCCGGCCGAGACGGCAAGGGTGCGCGCCGCCACCTTGTTGCCGAGCAGGCGCATGGTGTCGGCCGACGGACCGATGAAGGTGATGCCCGCCGCGGCGCAGGCGTCGGCGAAGTCCGGGTTCTCGGAAAGGAAGCCATAGCCGGGGTGGATGGCGTCGGCGCCGGTGCGGACGGCGGTGGCGATGATGGCGTCGATGTCGAGATACGCCTCGATGGGTCCCCTGCCCTCGCCGATCCGATAGCTCTCGTCCGCCTTGAAGCGGTGCAGTGAAAAACGGTCCTCGTATGCAAAGACGGCGACGGTCGGGATCCCGAGTTCGGTAGCCGCACGTAGCGCACGAATGGCGATCTCGCCCCGGTTGGCGACCAGAATTTTGCGAAAGGGGGAGGCATGCATCATGATATCCCGACCAAAAGAGAACATCCGGAAGCCGTCCGGACCTGACGGAGGGTTGGCGTCACCCCTACAGGGCGGCGTCCAGGGCCGGCATCGCCGTGAACAGGTCGGCGACGAGGCCATAGTCGGCGACCTGGAAGATCGGCGCCTCCTCGTCCTTGTTGATCGCGACGATGATCTTGCTGTCCTTCATCCCGGCCAGATGCTGGATGGCGCCGGAGATGCCGACGGCGATATAGAGATCCGGCGCCACGATCTTGCCGGTCTGGCCGACCTGATAGTCGTTCGGCACATACCCCGCATCCACTGCGGCGCGCGACGCACCGACCGCGGCGCCCAGCTTGTCGGCGACCGCTTCCAAAAGATGGAAGTTCTCGCCCGACTGCATGCCGCGTCCGCCGGAGATCACCACCCGCGCCGAGGTCAGCTCCGGCCGTTCGGACTTCGACAGCTCCGCCGACACGAAGCTGGACATCCCCGGATCGGCCGCGGCGGCCAGCGCCTCGACCGGCGCCGAACCGGTCGCCGCCACCGGATCGAAGGCGGTGCTGCGCACCGTGATGACCTTCACCGCATCCGCCGATCGCACCGTGGCGATGGCGTTGCCGGCGTAGATCGGCCGTTCGAACGTATCCGGTGACACCACCGCGGTGATTTCCGAAATCTGCGACACGTCCAGAAGCGCCGCCACGCGCGGCAGCACGTTCTTGCCCGTGGAGGTCGCCGCCGCCAGCACATGGCCGTACCCCGGCGCCAGGCTTGCCAGCAGTGCGGCCAGCGGCTCGGCCAGCGCATGCGCGTAGATTGCGTCCTCGGCCAGCAGCACCTTGGCGACGCCGTCGGCCCGGGCGGCGTCCTCGGCCGCGGCGCGGGCGCCTTGCCCGGCGACCAGGACGTGGACTTCGCCGCCGATCTTCCGGGCGGCGGCGATGACGGACAGCGTGGCGGTCTTGAGCGACGCGTTGTCGTGCTCGGCCAGGATCAGGATCGTCATGTCAGATCACCCGCGCTTCCGTCTTGAGCTTGTCCACGAGGTCGGCCACATCTGCCACCTTGATGCCGCCCTTGCGACTGGGCGGCTCGGTCACTTTGAGTGTCGTCAGACGCGGCACGACATCGACGCCGAGCGCGTCGGGCGTGAGCGTGTCGAGCGGCTTCTTCTTCGCCTTCATGATGTTCGGCAGCGAGGCGTAGCGCGGCTCGTTCAGGCGCAGGTCGGTGGTGATGACCGCCGGCAGCGTCAGTTCGATGGTCTCCAGACCGCCGTCGATCTCGCGGGTGACGGCGAGCTTGCTGTCGCTTGCGACGACCTTGGAGGCGAACGTGCCCTGCGGCCAACCCAGGAGGGCGGCCAGCATCTGGCCGGTCTGGTTGCAGTCGTCGTCGATCGCCTGCTTGCCCAGCAGCACCAGCTGTGGAGCCTCCCTATCGACCAGCACCTTGAGCAGTTTGGCGACGGCGAGCGGCTGCAGCTCGGCATCCGTCTGCACCAGGATGGCGCGGTCGGCACCCATCGCCAGAGCGGTGCGCAGCGTTTCCTGGGCACCGGCCGGACCGATGGAGACGGCGACCACCTCGGTGGCCTTGCCGGCTTCCTTCAGGCGGACAGCCTCTTCGACGGCGATCTCGTCGAAGGGGTTCATCGACATCTTGACGTTGGCCGTCTCCACGCCCGAACCGTCCGCCTTCACACGGACCTTCACATTGTAGTCGACCACCCGTTTGACGGGCACCAGCACCCTGCTCAACTCGCCATCCCTCCCTAATTCCGTATGGGTACGGCCGTGGCGTCGCGCATCTCCCTGCACGGCGACCGCCACGGCCCGTTGTCTCGTCACCGGCTCCGGCCGGAACTCCCGGCCCCTACTCCCCGGCCGCAGCGAGGATGAGCCTCGCCCTGCGCGCCACCGCTTCGTCGACCATGCGGCCGGAGACCACGCCGACGCCCTTGAGGCTTTCCTGCAGGATGTGACGGGCCTCTGCCACGGCCTCCGCACCCGGCGTCAGCGCTTCGTTGATGACGGCCACCTGCCTTGGATGGATGGCCGCCTTGCCTGCAAAGCCGAGGCGGATGGATGCATGCGTTTCGGCGCGCAGTCCGGGATCGTCGTCCAGCATGAAGTACGGTGAATCGATGGCGGCAAGCCCGCCAAGCGCCGCCGCCTGGACCACCCGGCTGCGCGCCAGCAGCAACGGCTCCCACGCGCAGTCCGCACCGAGATCGGCGGCGAAGTCGGCGGCCCCGAAGAACAGCGCATCGAGACGCGGCGTGGCCCGCGCCATGGCCTCGGCCTTCTCCACGCCTCCCGCGCTCTCGATCAAAGCGACCAGGCGGGCGGCCTTTCCCGCCTGGGTCAGCAGCTCGTCCAGCAAGCGCAGGATGTCGGGCGAGTCGGCCTTGGGAACGATGATCGCGTCAGGCCGCGCGCCGGAGTGCAGGAGGGCCAGCACGTCTTCGAGCCAGAACGCCGTGCCTGGAGCGTTGATGCGCAACGCACCGCCCGTATGGCCATCCGGCGTCCGGGACAGCCAGTCCATCGCCGCGGCCCGTGCCGCAGCCTTGTCGCCGGGCGCGACGGCATCCTCCAGGTCGATGATGACGACGTCGGCACCGGCCTCGGCCGCCCGATTGAAGCGCTCCGGCTTGGTGCCGGGCGTAAACAGCCAGCTGCGGCGGCGCATCACCCGGCCTCCAGCTCGGCCTGCATGGCGATCCGTCCGGCGGGATCGAGTGCCCACAGCGACGCCCCGCCCGCGGTCGGCGTGCCAAGGAGCGTAAAGGGCTGCACGTCGAACACCGGCCGTTGCGCACGGAACTGGAAGGCGGAGATCCGGGCGCCGGGGTTGTGACGCAGGAACAGGTCCATCAGCAGCGTGGCGATCAGCGGACCATGAACCACGAGCCCCGGGTATCCTTCGACCGCCTCGGCGTAATGTCGGTCATAGTGGATTCGATGGCCGTTGAAGGTCAGCGCCGAGAAACGGAACAGCAGCATGGGGTCGGGTTCGACGGTCCGCTCCCACACGGCCGACGGTGCCGGGTCGGCCGCGTCGGCGGATGGCGCGGCACCAGGAGCCGCGGCCTCGCGATAGACGATGTTCTGCACTTCGCGCAGCGCGGGACCGTCCTGAACGAAGACGTCGTGCGCAACCGTCACGAACAGCATGGGGCCCGACCGTCCCGTCTTGGGCTCCACGGAAAGGATTGTCGAGCGCCGGCGCAGGGCCTCGCCCTGGCGGATCGGTGCGAGAAACTCCAGGCGTCCGCCGGCGAACATGCGGCGCGGCAACGGCACCGGAGGCAGGAAGCCACCGCGGCGGGGATGGCCGTCGCGGTCGAGCATCCCCTGCATGGCTTTCGGCAGGAAATACAGCCAATGCCCGAGCGGCGGCACCTCGCCGGATCGCCAGGGCGGAGCCGCGTAATCCAGCGTGGCGGCCAGCGCCAGAAGCGGCGGCACCGCAGCGACGTCGAGGTTCTCCTCCTCGCGCCCGATCCAGTCCTTCAGGTTTTCCAAATTCATCATACCCATCCCTCGCGGGCGTCCCGGTCAGAACGACTTCGGCATCTGGAGCACGTGCGTGCCGACGTGGGACAGAATCAGGTTGGTGGAGATCGGCGCGATCTGATAGAGGCGCGTTTCACGGAACTTGCGCTCGATGTCGTATTCTTCCGCGAAGCCAAATCCGCCATGAGTCTGCAGGCACGTATCGGCGGCATGCCAGGAGGCCTCCGACGCCAGCAGCTTCGCCATGTTGGCTTCGGTACCGCACGGGATGCCGGCGTCGAACATGGACGAGGCCCTGTCGACCATCAACGCCGCGGCCTGCGTCTCCACGTAATTGCGTGCGATGGGAAACTGAACGCCCTGGTTGGCGCCGATGGGGCGGCCGAACACCTCCCTCTCGCGGGCATAGGTCGAAGCCCGGTCGATGAAGAAGCGGGCATCGCCGATGCATTCCGACGCGATCAGGATGCGTTCCGCGTTCATGCCGTCGAGGATGTAGCGGAAGCCCTTGCCCTCCTGGCCGATCAGGTTCTCCGCAGGGACCTCCAAATTGTCGAAGAACAGTTCGGTGGTGGCGTGATTGATCATGGTGCGGATCGGCCGGATGGTCAGGCCGTTGCCGACCGCCTGGCGCATATCGACCAGCAGAACACTCATGCCCTCCGCGGGCTTGGCCACCTGATCGCGAGGCGTGGTGCGCACCAGCAACAGCATCAGGTCGGAATGTTCGGCGCGCGAGATCCAGACCTTCTGGCCGTTGACGATGTATCTGTCGCCCTCCCGCTGGGCGAAGGTGCGGATGCGGGTGGTGTCGGTGCCGCTCGTCGGTTCGGTCACTCCGAACGCCTGGAGGCGGAGCGACCCATCGGCGATTCCCGGCAGATAGGCCTGCTTCTGGGTCGGCGTGCCGTGCCGCAGGAGGGTGCCCATCGTGTACATCTGGGCGTGGCAGGCGCCGCCGTTGCAGCCGCTGCGGTGGATTTCCTCGAGGATCGCGGTCGCCGCACCGAGGCCGAGGCCGGAGCCGCCGTATTCCTCGGGGATCAGCACCGAGAGAAAGCCCGCCTGGGTCAATGCCTGGACGAATTCGGTCGGGTAAGTGCGGTTCGCATCGAGCTTGCGCCAGTATTCGCCAGGGAAACCCGCGCACAAACGGCGGACAGACTCTCTGATTTCGGGAAAGGAATCCGCGTCCATTTCAATTCCATTAGTGTTGCGGGTCGATGTTCGGGGAATTAAACGGCGCTTGGACGATATCCGTCAAATGGGATGTCATCTATGCGGGCCATAGGGTCCCACTATGGCGGCTTGGCGGAAAACGCGGTGCGGCCGGTCGTCCCTGAAGGCGGGGAGGACCGTCATTTCAAGTCGTGCCTCCGCGTCACTCCGCGGCATGGCTCTACAGTCCCGGGTAGTTCGGTCCGCCGCCGCCCTCGGGGGTCACCCAGTCGATGTTCTGGGTGGGATCCTTGATGTCGCAGGTCTTGCAGTGGACGCAGTTCTGCGCGTTGATCCGCAGGCGCGGATCGCCGCCGTCCCCGCTGCCGACGATCTCGTACACCCCGGCCGGGCAGTAGCGGGTCTCCGGCGCGTCGTAGAGGGCCAGATTGACGCGGATCGGCGTCTCCGCGTCCTTCAGCGTCAGGTGCGGCGGCTGGTCTTCCTCGTGGTTGGTGTTCGACAGGTACACCGAGGACAGCCGGTCGAAGCTCACTTTGCTATCCGGCTTGGGATAGGTGATCGGCTGCGCGTCGCCGGCCTTCTTCAGCGTCGCATGGTCCGGGTGCTTGTGGTGCAGCGTCCACGGCGATCTGCCGCCGACGGCCGTCTCGTAGGCCGCGTTGGCGAGGCCGGCCCACAGGCCCTTCCGGAAGCCGGGCCGGATGTTGCGCGCCCGGTACAGCTCGTCCCACACCCAGGATCGCCTGAGCCGCGCTTGGTATTCGGTCACCTCGCGCCCGTCGCCGCCGCCGGTCAGGTGCTCGAACACCGCCTCCGCCGCGACGATGCCCGACTTCATGGCGGTGTGGTTGCCCTTGATCTTCGGCACGTTCAGGAAGCCGGCACCATCGCCGACGATCAGGCCGCCTGGAAAGGCCAGCTTCGGGATCGACTGGAAGCCGCCCTCGCTCAGCGCACGGGCACCGTAGGCCAGACGCCGGCCGCCCTCGAAGGTCGGACGGATCGCCGGATGCGTCTTGTAGCGCTGGAACTCTTCGAAGGGGCTCAGATGCGGGTTGGAATAGTCCAGCCCCACCACGAAACCGACCGACACCAGATTGTCCGACAGGTGGTACAGGAACGAACCGCCGTAGGTGTCGGGTGTCAACGGCCAGCCGATGCTGTGTTCGATCAGGCCCGGATTCGACTTGGCGGGGTCGATCTCCCACAGCTCCTTGATGCCAAGGCCGTAGGTCTGCGGATCGATGCCGTCGCGCAGGTTGAAGCGCGCCATCAGCGTCTTGGTCAGGCTGCCGCGGCAGCCTTCGGCGAAGACGGTCTGTTTGGCGTGCAGCTCGACGCCGGGGGTGTGGTTGCCGGTAGGCTCGCCGTCCTTGCCGATGCCCATGTCGCCGGTGGCGACCCCCTTCACCGCACCCCATGGATCATAGAGCACTTCCGCGCCGGCAAAGCCGGCGTAGATCTCGACGCCCAGCTGCTCCGCCTGCTGGCCGAGCCAGCGGCCGAGGTTGCCGAGCGAGATGATGAAGTTGCCGGCGTTGTGCATCTGCGGAGGGGTCGGCAGGCGGAACGCCTTGGCCTCGGTGAGGAAGAGGAAGCGGTCTTCCTTGGCCGGGGTGTCGAGCGGGGCGCCCTTGTCGCGCCAGTCCGGGATCAGTTCGTCGAGCGCATGCGGCTCGAACACTGCGCCGGAGAGCAGGTGCGCTCCCACCTCCGAGCCCTTTTCGATGACGCAGACCGACAGCTCCTTTCCGCTGTCCTGCGCCAATTGCTTCAGACGGATGGCCGCGGACAGGCCGGACGGACCCGCGCCCACGACAAGCACGTCGAATTCCAAGCTTTCGCGTCCACTCATGTGCATTTCCATCGAGGAGGCGCAATGGGCCTCGAAAAAGAGGGGAGAGTGTTCGCATCACCCCGACCGAACGCCGCACTTCGCGGGGAACGCGCAGTGCGGCGGGAGGTTCTGACTGCCTTTCGCCGCGCGTCGAAGACGCCGCATCCCGCAAAATGCGATGGTTTGGAAAGGGAGCCGGGCGATGCACGCCCGGCTCAAGTCCCGCGCTCCGCCAGGAGGAAGAATGCGCAGAGCGCGGGAAACTGAGGACGATGTCGAAGAGGCATGCCGGAGAGGGGCGCGATCCCAACCTTCATCTTTTCGATGAAATCCGGGGAACGGACAGCGGCTCCAGCGCAAAGGTGCCCAGCCGCATCCAGGCCGTGTTGTATTGGACCGGTACGCGGGCCTCCCCGGTCCGGTCGAGCGCCACCGCCGCACGCAGCGGCCAGTAGGGATCCCGAAGCATTTCGCGGCCGAGATAGACCAGATCGGCCTGTTCTTCCCGGATGATGCCGTCGGCCTGGGATGGCTCCAGGATCATCCCGACCGCCGCCACCGGAATTCCGGCGCCGCTACGGACCGCCTCGGCACCCGGAACCTGATAACCGGGGCCGAAAGGGATGGCGGGACGCGGCACGTTCCCCCCGGACGACACGTCGATCAGATCGACCCCGTCCTCCTTGAGCCAGCGGGCAAGCTGCACCGTGTCACCGGTGCTCCATCCGCCATCGGTCCAATCGGTGTGGGACAGCCGGAAGGACAGCACCTTGCCGGCCGGCCAGACCGAGCGGACCGCCTGCGCCACCTCGCGGGTGATGCGGCACCGGTTTTCCAGAGTGCCGCCATACTCGTCCTCGCGCCGGTTGGACAGCGGTGAATTGAACGAGTGAAGCAGATAGCCGTGGGCCGCATGAACCTCCAGCCAGTCGTAGCCGGCCGCGTCGGCCCTCCGGGCCGCGGCGGCGAACGCCTCCACGACCCGCCGGATCTCTTCGCCGGTCATGGCGCGCGGGGCGGCATAGCCGTCGTCGAACGCCAGCGGGCTGGCGCCCTCCAGCGGCCATGCCCCCTCCTCCTCCGTAAGGGGGCGGCCCTGCTGCTCGCGCGGGTCGAGCTCCCAGGGCGGGAGCCGGGCGGCCTTGCGTCCGGCATGGGCGATCTGGATCCCGGCGGCGGCGCCCTGGCTTTTCAGGAAGCGGACGACGCGGGCATGTCCCTCGACATGCCCGTCGCGCCAGAGCCCCAGGTCGGATGGGGTGATGCGCCCCTCCGACAGCACAGCGGTTCCCTCCGTCAGCACCAGTCCGGCGCCGCCGGCCGCGCGGGAGCCGAGATGGACGAGGTGCCAGTCGTTCACCTCCCCGTCGACGGAGCTGTACTGGCACATCGGCGAAACGCCGATGCGGTTGCGCAACGTGACGCCGCGAAGGGTGATCGGGTCGAAAAGGCTGGGCATTTGAAGTCCTCGAAGTGCTCAGGCCGGGTTCTGCATGTCCCGCCGCCCTGCTATTTCCGATAATACTGCCATTCGAGCATCAGGCATCCCCGACGGGATGCGTAAGGGCCGTGCGGCGTGCCCGGCGGCCGGCAGGAATAGGCGGGCGCCTGGATGCCGCACTCGCCGGCCTCGCCGTCGAACTGCATGTCTCCCTCCAGCAGATAGACCTCCTCCCAGTAGTCGTGCACCAGGGTGGCGGACGTGGCGAATCCGGGCGCGAAGCGGACGATCCGCGTGCGCGCACCGGTCTTCGTCGTCTCGTCCAGGTCGTCGGAGAGGAGTTTCACCTGCAAGTCGGCCGGGTAGCCCTTCAGCGATTCCCAGCCCTCGGACAGGTCGAGCGCGGTCAGGTCTATGGGACGGCGCGGAGTGTTCATGCTGCTGGTCTCCGGAAAGCGATGTGCGCCGCTGCGCAAGGCCGGTTGCGTATGGCCTGCCGGGCAAGGGGCGCGGAGGGCAGCATTCCATCTTCGCCGTACCGAAGGAAGAGCCGGAGCCCGGCCGCTCCGGCCCCATAGGAAGCGGCTATCCCGGACATAGCCGATAGCCACACGGGGCCGCCCGGCCGCTCCGGCGATGCCTCAGGCCGTGGCTTCGCCGACGCTCAGGTAGCGGTTGCGCAGGGCCTCGTCGTCCAGCAGGGCCGATCCCCTGCCCTCCCACGCCACGGCCCCTTTTTCGATGATGTACTGCCGGTCGACCACCTTGCAGACCGCCTCGATCTCCTTGTCGACGACGATCATCGACATGCCGTCGGAGCGAAGCATGGCGAGGTTGGCCCATATTTCCTCGCGGATCAGCGGGGCCAGCCCCTCCGTCGCCTCGTCGAGGATCAGCAGCGACGGGTTGGTGACCAGCGCCCGTCCGATCGCCAGCATCTGCTGCTCGCCGCCGGACAGCAGGTTGCCGGGATTGCCCAACCGCTCGCGCAGGCGCGGGAAGACCTCCAGTACCCGATCGTAGGACCAGTTGCGCCCGGTATTCCGCGCGGGCGCCGGACGAGCCGCCATCAACAGGTTCTCGCGGACGGTCAAATTGGGAAAGATCCGGCGCCCCTCGGGAACCAGACCGACGCCGCGACTGGCGATCCGGTGGACCGGCATCGCGTCGATCCGCGCCCCGTCGAAGGCGATGGTTCCGCCACGCGGCGGACAAATGCCCATGATCGTGTTGATCGTGGTCGTCTTTCCCATCCCGTTGCGGCCGACGAGCGCAATCGCCTCCCCCTTCGCCAGCCGGAGCGAGAGTCCGTGCAGGATCCGGACGGCACCGTAGCCGGCCTGGACGTTCGACAATTCGAGAAGCATGCCGCCCCCTTAGAGTCCACCGGAGGCTCACCGAAGCATCCGGTGGACTCTGGTCGTTTGATTTTCCGTGCAATTCACGCTTCAGACGAGTCCGTCCGAACCGATCGCACTCTAATGCTGATGACCGAGATAGGCGGCCTGGACCGCCGGGTCGGCGCCGATCTCGGCCGGCGTGCCGGTGGCGATGACGCTGCCGCGCACCAGAACGCTCACCCGGTCGGCCAGCGAGAACACCGCATCCATGTCGTGTTCCACCATGACGATGGTGTAGCGGCCCTTGAGCGATTTCAGCAGTTGCACCAGCCGCTGGCTCTCGTCTCGTCCCATGCCGGCCATCGGCTCGTCGAGCAGGAGCAGCTTCGGCTCCATCGCCAGCGCGATGGCGATCTCCAGCTGGCGGCGGTCGCCGTGCGACAGGTGGGCCGCCTTGGTATGGGCCCGGCCGGCCAGATTGACCAGCCGCAGGCACTCCATCGCCGGTTCCTGCAGCGTGCGGTCGTCGTCGGCCCGCTTCCAGAAGCGGAAGCTGTGCCCCTGCCGCGCCTGGACCGC
This sequence comes from Azospirillum sp. A29, assembly GCF_042604625.1. Taxonomy (NCBI): domain Bacteria; kingdom Pseudomonadati; phylum Pseudomonadota; class Alphaproteobacteria; order Rhodospirillales; family Azospirillaceae; genus Azospirillum; species Azospirillum sp. A29. The sequence goes on along the minus strand of NZ_CP170460.1, from coordinate 996,315 downwards.
CAGCGCCACGTTCTGCAGCGCGGTGAAGCCGGCGACGATCGAGGTGATCTGGAACGACCGTGCGACCCCCAGCAGGGCCCGGCGATGCACCGGCTCCCGCGTGATCTCCACCCCATCGAACCGAATGGCGCCGGCGTCGGGCAGGATGCCGCCGTGCAGCTGGTTGATGAAGGTCGTCTTGCCCGCCCCGTTCGGACCGATCAGGGCATGCGTTTCATGCCGGCGGACGTCGAGCGACAGGTCGCGGGTCACTTGCAGCCCGCCGAACCGCTTGCCCAGCCCGACGACCTGCAGAATGGACTCAGTCATGGCCACGCCCTCCATCGCCGCTGCGCAAGGCGCCGATCAGGTTGGCGAGACCGTCGCGCAGGAACAGGACCAGCAGGATGATGATGATGCCGAAGGGAAGCTGCCAATGGATGGTCAGCGCCGATAGGACGAGTTCCAGCAGGAGGAACACCACGGCCCCCAGGGCCGGGCCCCAGACCGTCGCCATGCCGCCCAGCACGACCATGACGATCAGATCGCCGGATCGCACCCAGGACATCTCGGCCGGGCTGATGAACGTCTGCGACACGACCAGCAGGGCTCCCGCCAGTCCGGCAACCGCCCCGGCGATGACGAAGACCGCCAGACGATAGCTCAGCGGCGCGATGCCGACCGAGGATACGCGCCGGTCGTTGCCGGCGGCGGCACGGATCACCATGCCGAAGCGGCTGTCGGCGAGCCGCGTCCCCGCCACCAGCACGGCGAGCAGCACCGCCAGGCACAGGTAGAAGATCGTGGTCCGCCCGCCGAGCGCCATGCCGGCGACGTCGAGCGGCGCGAAGACCTGCAGCCCCTCCTCGCCGCCATACCGCTCCAGCGCGACGAAGAAGTAGAAGAACATCTGGTTGAAGGCGAGCGTGATCATGATGAAGTACGCGCCGGCCGTCCGCAGGGCGATCAGCCCGAAGACCGCGGCGGCCAGCCCGCTTCCCAGGACCGCCGCCGGCACCAGGACCAGCAGCTCGGTCGTGCCGTGCTCCGCCAGGATCGCCACGGTGTAGCCGCCGAGCCCGAACAGGGCGGCATGCATCAGGCTGACCAGCCCGGCCACGCCCAGGACGATGTTCAGCGAAACGGCGGCGATGGCGAACACCACCATGCGGGTGAACACGCGGATCAGGAACGGCTGGTCCAGCCCCTCCGCCAGCACCGGCACGAGAGCCAGAAGCCCGACCAGGACGATGACCGGCGCCAGGGGGCGCAGGGATTGCAGGCCGGACCAGGACGCCGACGGGCGGAATGTCGTCTGTTGAGGTTTGTCAAGCATGGCTCGGAAACAGGCCTCCCGGTCGCAGGGCGAGCAGGGTCGCCATGATGACGTAAATCGCCATGGACCCCAGGGCGGGGTGCAGCAGCACCCGGCCGAAGGTGTCGCCCAGGCCGATGAGCAGGGCCGCGACGAAGGCGCCTCGGATCGATCCCAGGCCGCCGACCACGACGACCACCAGCGCCAGGATCAGGATCGGTTCCCCCATGCCGACCTGGACCGCAAGGATCGGTCCGGCCATGACGCCGGCCAGACCGGCCAGGGCCGCGCCGGCGACGAACACCACGGAGAAGACGCGCGAGACATCGATGCCGAGCGCCGCCGCCATGGTCCGGTCGCTGGCTCCGGCGCGGACCCACATGCCGCCGCGGGTGTGGGTCACCAGCACATAGAGGACTCCGGCCATGACCAGCCCGACCGCCAGGACCACCAGCCGGAACACCGGATATTGCAGGTCGGGGAGCAGCGGCACCGATCCCGCCAGCAGGCCGGGCAACGGCATGGCCAGGGGCGTCGCTCCCCAGATCATGCGGACCAGCTCGTTCGCCGCCAGGATCAGCCCGAAGGTCGCCAGCGTCTGGTCCAGATGGCTGCGGCGATAGAAGTGCCTCAGCAGGACGCGGTCGACCGCGTAGCCGACCGCCGCGGCGGCCGGCACCGCGACCAGCACGGCCAGCAGGAAGTTTCCCGTCGCAGCCAGCACGCTCGCCGCCACGTAGGCGCCGATCATGTAGAGCGAGCCGTGGGCCAGATTGATCAGGTTCATGATGCCGAACACCAGCGTGAGCCCCGCCGACATCATGAAGAGCATCACGCCGAGCTGACAGCCGTTCAGCACCTGCTCGATGATCAGGTTGAGGGTCATGTCGCCGACCCCGACTTGATGGCCGGGAGATGGGCGACCGTTTCTGTATTTTGCATGTCTCCACCCTGTCTCATGGATTATTGCCGGAAGCCGACGGTCGGGTCCGGTGGAAGCGGCCCGCGCGGATGCGGATCGCGCCGTCGAAGGACGGCGCGGCGGCTGATCTTTCCGTGGGCATGGCGTCTTGAGGGGGCTTCCAGGAGATCGCACGATCCCGCAGCGAAGCGCCGACCTTCCGTTTTACCAACGAACTTTCTGCGGTGCAGAGGTCCGTAAGACCCGACTTGTTTGGAAGACTAACACCCGGCGGACGGGCGACCTAGGCCCCAGTCGGGCCGTCGGTCCATCCATAGGACGGGCCTATGCCGGATAAGGGTTGCAGGTGGGGATGCCGCCACCGGCAGTCGGGCGCGGTGCCGTCAGGCCGACGCCACCTGCTTGAGAAAGCCGTCCACCTGCACCCGCAGGGAATCCGCTTCGCCGGCCAGCGCCGTCGCGGCGGCAAGGACGCATCCGGCGATCCCGTCGGTACTCGCCATCGCAGCCGAGACCCCGCCGATGCTTTTGGAGGCGTCGCCCGTCCTCCCGGCCACCCGCTGCATTCCGGTCGCGATCTCGCGGATCGCGATGCCCTGCTTTTCCACGGCGTCCGACACCCCTTCGGTGATCGCGTCGATCCGGCCGATGATTTCGGTGATGGCCTGGATGGCCTGTGCCGAGTCCTGCGACGCCCTCTGCACCGACAGGATCCGGCCGGTGATGCTCTCCGTCGCCTGCGAGGTCTGGCTGGCGAGCTGCTTGACCTCTCCCGCGACCACGGCGAAACCGCGCCCCGCCTCCCCGGCCCGGGCCGCTTCGATGGTGGCGTTCAGCGCCAGCAGGTTCGTCTGCTCGGCGATGCCTTGGATCATCTGCACGATGGCTTCGATCTCCGACGCGGCCTGCGACAGCGCGGCCATTTTCCGGGTCGACTCCCTGGCTGCAGCGGTGGCTTCCGCCGTGATCCGGACCGAGCTGTCCATCTGCTGGCCGATCTCGCCGATCGAGGCCGACAGCTCCTCGGTCGCCGAGGCAACGGTCTCGACGTCGATGGTGACGCCGGAGGCCGCATCCGCGGCGCTCGACGCTTCCCCGGACGCCTGACCAGTCGTCTCGGACAGGCGCGACGCCGTGTCCTGCAAGCTCCGGGCGGAGGAGCCCACCGCCTCCACCACCCGATGGACGTTCCGGTCGAACGATGCGGCGAGCGTTTCCATCGCCGCGCGCCGCGCCATCCCCGCCTGTTCCCGGATGCCGTCCTGCTCCCGCTTCAGACGATCCATCTCCAGGATGTTGGCCCGGAAGACGTCGAGCGCCTCCGCCACGGTGCGCAGTTCGTCCCGCCTGTCATGGCCGGGCACGCTGTCGATCATCTCGCCCCGCGCCAGACAGCGCATGGCGGTGACGATCCCGGCCAGCGGGCCGGTGATCCCCCGCCCGATCCCCCAGGCGAGACCGCTCCCGATCACCAGGGCGAACGACACCCCCGCCGCGATCAGCCAGCCAGCTTCCCGCCGCCCCTGCTCCATCCGGTCAAGCCCGAGGCGGCGCAACCGCTCGGCCTGCGCGGTGACCTCTCCGGCACTGGCATACAGGCTGGCGGTCAGGCGCCGCTGCTCCGATTTGGCGGCGACGATCTTCCCGGCGCCGGCGCGGAGCTGCCCGATGTCGTTGCGGAGCCTGCCCAAATTCCGGCGGATGTCCGGGTCGGCGACACGGAAATAGATCTCCTCGGTGATCCCCAGCAGCAGCTCGGTCGATTGGTCGAGATCGGCGCTGTCGGTTCCGGTGGCGACCAGCGCCAGACCCTCGGCCTGCGCACGATTGCCGAGCCCGATCGTGGTGAGCGCGGCATCGCGGAGATCGGTGGCCTTGGTCAGCCGATCCTGCGCCTCCTCCATCTGGTCGCTCACGGTGTTGCGCTCCTCCAGAACCGCAGTCCTCAGCAGGCCCATGCGGTCCCGCACGAGCGCCAGCGCTCCGTCGAGCCCCCGCCCGTCGGCCGTGCGGAGCGCGGCATCGAGCACCTCTGTGTAGGCATCCAGCGCGGCGGCCAGCGCCACCGCCGCCGATCCCTCGCCCAGCCTTGCCCGCAGGGCCGTCACCGCGGCCCCGGTCCCGTCCAGAACCCAGCGCAACCGCTCCGCATCGGCAGGATCGACTGACTTCTTCCAGACGGCCTGCGCCCCTTGAAGTTCGGCAAGATCCTGGCCGAGCGCGCTCATCAGCTGATCGGCGACCGCGACCTTCGCCTGACGCTGCTTCACCTGGGCGAAGGCGGTCCGCGCTGCCGACACCTCCTTGGCCTGGGCATCGGCGACGGCGGTCGCCACCGTCTGCAATCCCCCGGTCACCTCGTTCAGGGAGCGGCTGATCTCCCGGATGGCGCCCTGCTGCGCGGCCTGCTCCTCGACGGCAGCCCTGAAGACTCCGACCGGTGCCTCGAGCACCGCCTGCTCGTCGGTGGCGATCTCCGACAGCCGGCCGACCAGGGCGATGTCCGCGAGCACCTGTCGGATCAGCCGCTCCACGTCTTTGCCGTCGTCCGGCGCCGCACCCCGCCCCGCCCTGTCGCCGGCGGCGACCATGGCGGCGGCATCCATCGCCAGTTGCTGTGCCGCCTGGGCGCCGGCGACATGCCGCGCGAAGGCCTCCAGACCCTGCCAGCCGGCGGCTGCGACGGCGGCCGTCAACAGCAGCAGGCCGAGGAAGCCGCCCATGATCCTGGTTCTGATGGACATTGAAAATCCCCGTTTGGCACGCGACGGCATCGTCCGCCGCCGGCCGTCACTGTCCGATGCGGGCCTTCAGCTCGTCGGGCAGGATCCGTTGCCGCTCCACCAGCTTTCCACCCTGGATCTGGCTGACGATCACGGGGATGAGCATCTGCTGCGCCGACCCGTAGTCCGCCTTCCCACCATAGGCGGCCGGCCCGTAGAAGGAGTCGAACACTACCTCGGGCAGCGCCGCCGCGACCTTGCGCGGATCGACGCTCTGCGCCTTTTCCATGCCGGCCTTGAGCGCCATCACGGCATTGTAGGCGCCGATCTCGATGGCGTTCAGGTTCTCGCCGAACGCCGCGCGGGCCTCCTCGTTGATCGCCTTCTGCTTGTCTGTCGCGAACGGCCCGTCGAAGGGAATGGCGGCGCCGACATAGACGCCGTTGGCCGCCTCGCCGCCGGTCTGGACGATGCCGTCGGTGCCCGATCCGGTGCCTTCGACCTTCACGCCGTCCCAGCCCAGCACCTTCAGCTCCCGGAGGATCGAGCCGCTCTCGCCGGGCGGCGAGGTTCCGAGGTCGACCGCATCCGGCTTCATGCCGGCGATCTTGGCGGCGATCGGCTGGAATTCGGTGGTTCCGCGCTCGTACCAGTCGCTCGACACCACCTTGACGCCCAGCGATTCCCAGACCTTGCGGTTGACCGGTTCGGAATCCTGTCCGGTCGCGTCGTTTGGATTGAGCAGCGCCACCGTCCTGATGCCGGGATTCTCGTTCTTCACATAGCCCAGCAGCGGCCCGAACAGTTCGTACGGCGTGTTCATCTGGGTGAAGGTCAGCGGGAAGTTCGGACCCTTGATGCTGGCGCCCCAGGCAACCGTGAACAGCAGGGCGCCGTTCCGTTCCGACAGCGACTGCAACGCCCGCACCGGCGCGGTTCCGATGCTCAACGCGATGAAGCGCACCCCGTCGCGGTTCAGCAGCGTCTGCGCCACCTTCGCCCCGTCGGCGGCGTTGTACTTGTTGTCGTAGGAAATGCATTCGAAGGCATAGGTCTTGCCGGCGACCTTGACTCCTCCCGCCGCGGCGACGTCCTGCGCCGCCCGCTTGCAGAGCCAATCCGCCGCCTTGCCCCAGACGGCCGCGGTACCGGACAACGGCACCGAGAGGCCGAGCCTGACCACCTCGTCCGCCGCCCGGCCGGTCCCGGCCGCCAAGGTGATCATGCCGCCGACGGCCAGAGCCAGCCTGACGCTTCCCTTCATGGTCCCTCTCCCTGATTTGAATTGTGGTGCCGGCAAAGCGCACCGTGTCGAGCCGGCAGGCCGCGTGCCTACCGGTCGCTGATCATGGGGCACCTGCAAATATCCTGGAAACTGTGCATTCCCCAGCCATGTATTGCCAGCGGGACAGCGCCAGTTTTTATCTATTTCTTCCATAGAAATTGGCTATGGCCCGAATTTCCTTCATTGCGATCACGCCGCTCATCCGGAGAATGCTTTCTCACCAAACAAACAGTTTGTCGGAATCGAAGGAAAATGGCTGAACAGGCGACACACTACATTTGGTCCGACCTGCCGTCGGAACATCTGCGCGGATCGATCACCCGGCGCTTCGTTACGAGCGGGACCGTGATGGTCGGCGAGGTGAAGTTCCGCAAGGGCGACACGGTGCCCCGCCATTCCCACCCGAACGAGCAATTCACCCACGTCGTCTCGGGCGCTTTGAAATTCACGTTCGGCGAAGCGGGGGAGCAGGAGATCGTCGTCGGTGCCGGCGGGATCGTGATGATCCCTTCCGACCTGCCTCACAGCGTCGAGGCCTTGGAGGACACGCTCGAATACGACATCTTCAACCCACCCCGGCAGGACTGGATCGATCCGGCCAGCGGCTTCCTGCGCGGCTGAACAGGGTTCTCCGGTTCGGGCCACAGGCCCGTCCCGGAGCAAGCCGGGAAGTCCGCCGCCTCAGCGGATCCCCTTCAGCATGCCGCCATCGACCTGCAGCGTCGTGCCGGTGACGTAGGAACTGCGTGGCGAGGCCAGGAACGCCACCACGTCGGCGATCTCTTCCGGTTGGCCGACACGGCCGAGCGGAATGTCCCGGCCCAGATCCTCCCACAGATCCTCCAGGCGGCTTCCGATTTTCGCGGCCGCCTTTTCCAGGCGCCCGGTATGCACCGGTCCCGGACAGACCGTATTGATGCGGATGTTGTCGGCGCCGAGTTCGATCGACGCGGTTTTGGCGTAGCCGATCACCCCCGCCCAGGTCGCGACGGACAGCCCATAGGTGGCGATCGGCTGGATGGCCGATATGGCGGTGATGTTGACCACACTGCCGCCGCCGCGCCGCCGCATCGACGGGACGAAGCCGCGGGTCATGCGGACGACGCTCATCAAATTCTGCTCGACCGCCACCGCCCATCGGGCATCGTCGAAGCCGAGCAGGCCGCCGACCGGTGGCGCGCCGTCATTGTTGACCAGCACGTCCGCTCCACCGTAATGGGCGAGGGATTGCGCGACGATGCGCTCGCAATCCTCGGCGCTGCGGATGTCGGCGGCGATGGGAAGGACCTCGGCGCCGGTCTGGCTGCGGATGCGGTCCGCCGCCTCCGCCAGCGCCGCCTCCTTGCGGGCGCTGATCGCCAGTTTCATCCCTTCACCGGCCAGCATGCGCGCGATGGCATAGCCGATGCCCTGGCTGGCGCCGTTCACGACGGCGACCTTCCCGGCCAACCGCAAGTCCATGATGCCTCCTGCCGGAAATGAAGTTTCAGCGCGCCAGCCCGAGTTCACGGGCTTCGCGGTCCAGCCCCTCGCGGAACGGTGGGGCCGCGACGTCGATCATCCGCTTCACCCGCTGCGACAGGGTGAGGCCGCGTAGGTCGGCCACGCCATGCTCCGTCACGATGATGCCGGCATCGGAGCGGGCCGTGCTGACCGGGCCGGACAGGTGGCCGACGATGCGGCTGACCGTCTGGTCCGCCTTGCCGGCGGTCGCCGGCAAGGCGACGATGGGCAGTCCACCGCGCGAGCGGTGGGCGCCGCGCAGGAAATCGACCGCACCGCCGACCGCACCGACATGGACCCCCCTGACCGTTTCGGCATTTATCTGGCCGGTCAGATCCACTTCGATCGCGGAGTTGATCGCGACGAAGCGGTCGATGCCCTCCAGAACGCCGGTATCGTGCGTGTAGGCGGTGGCCCGCAGCGACACCGCCGGATTGCGGTCGGCGAACCGGTACAGACGCCGGCTGCCCATCAGCATTCCGGCCACCGACACGCCGCGATCGACCGTCTTGCTGGCGTTCGTCACGACGCCCCGCTCGATCAGGTCGACCACCTCGTCGCCGATCACGCCCGAGTGGATCCCCAGGTCGCGCCGGTCGGCGAGATCGCCCAGGATCGCCTTCGGCACGCCACCCAGCCCCATCTGCAAGGTCGCACCATCTTCGATCAGGGCGGCGACCCGCCGCGCGATCAACTGGTCCACGGGACCGGCATCGGCCGCCGGCAACTCCACCACCGGCCGCGAGGTCCGCACCATCACGTCGATGGCGTCGGCCGGCAGGACCCCGTCCCCACCGGTCCAGGGAGCCCGCCCGTTCACTTCGGCGATGACCAGACGGGCCGTGGCGACCAGCGGCACAAGATACTCGTGCGCAAGGCTGAGGCTGAACCCATGCGGCCCTTCCGCCACCTGCACCAGCAGCACATCGACCGCCCCGGGAAGCCTGGCCGCCATGTCCGAGTAATGGCAGGGCAGCGGGTCGAGCAACCCGGCGGCGGCCAGCCGCCGGTTCTCCCCGCTGCCGCAATAGCTGGAGAAGGTAACGGCGTCGGCATGCGCCGGATCGGCCGTCCCGGTCAGCGTGATCCCCAGGAAGGCGCGGAAGCCGCCGATGCGATGGCGCTGGGCCATCAGGGCGGTAGTCAGCGGCAGCGGCTCCGCCGCCGCCTGCCCCCAGGCGACCAGATCGCCGGGACGCACGAACTCGGTGAAGTCCAGCGCGTCGAGGGTGATTTCGCGCGGCACCGCGTCAAGCCGCCTCGAACAGGGCGGCGAGACCCTGCCCGCCGCCGATGCACATGGTTTCCAGCCCGTAACGCCCCTTGCGGCGGCGCAGCTCGTGCAGCAGCGTGGTCATCATCCGCACCCCGGTCGCCCCGATCGGATGGCCGAGCGAGATGCCCGAGCCGTTCACGTTGAGGCGGGAGCGGTCGTCCCAGTCCCACCCCTTGAGCACCGCCAGAACCTGCGCGGCAAAGGCTTCGTTCAGTTCCACCAGATCGATGTCGGCGAAGGACAGCCCGGTCTTGCCGAACAGCCGTTTCACCGCCGGGACCGGGCCGAAGCCCATGGTCGCCGGATCGCACCCCGCCGCAGCCCAGCCGGAGAGGAAGCCCATCGGCGACAGTCCCAGCGCCTCCAGCCTGTCCTCGGCGACCACGAGGCAGGCTGCGGCGGCGTCGTTCTGCTGGCTGGCATTGCCGGCGGTCACGGTGCCGCCCTTGGTCAAGGGGCTCAGGCGGGCCAGGCTTTCCGGGGTCGTGGCGGGACGGATGCCCTCGTCACGACCGACGACCACCGGCTCCTGCCTGCGGCGGGGAACCGTGACGGGGACGACCTCCTCGTCAAATCGCCCGGCCTCCCAGGCGGCGGCGGCCCGGCGATGGCTTTCGGCGGCGAAGGCGTCGGCCTCTTCCCGCGTGATCCCATGGATGCGGGCGAGGGTCTCGGCCGTCTCGATCATGCCGGAGATGCGGCCGAAGCGGTGCTCGGGCTGCGACCGCTCCCGCCCGCGGTCGAGCCGGTCGTAGAGAGCGGCGTTTCCGGACCGGGCTCCCCAACGCATGCCGGTCGTATAGTATTCGATGTTGCTCATGCTCTCGACGCCGCCGGCCAGCACGACGTCGCAGGCCCCGGTCTCAACCATCATGGCGGCGGTGATCAGCGCCTGGAGACCACCGCCGCAGCGGCGGTCCAGCTGCATCCCCGGAACCTCGATGGGCAGCCCGGCATGTAGGGCGATCCAGCGGCCGACGCAGGGCGTTTCGCTGTTGGCATAGGACTGGGCGAAGACCACGTCCTCGATCAGTGCCGGGTCGATGCCGGTGCGCTCCAGCACGGCCCTGACCGCCACCGCGCCGAGTTCCTCGACCGGCACCGGCTGAAGGCTGCCGCCGAACGTGCCGACCGGCGTGCGGACCGGGCTGACAAAGGCTGCTCGTCTCATCATCGATCACTCCGGTGGCGGGATCAGACGGGATCCCAGCTGAACACGTCGGCGCTGCAGTCGAGCGGCACGAAGGACGGCTTCAGCGCCGCCATGCCGTGCTCGACGATGGTGTCGGGCGTCCAGCCCTCGCCGCGGTGGATCGTGCGCAGCGGACGGCTCTGGCTCATCAGGACGATTTCGTTGTTGCGCGCCGCGAAGATCTGCCCGGTGACGCCCTGGGCTGCGTCGGACGCCAGGTAGACGGCGAGCGGGGCGTTCTTGGCCGGCGTCATCCGCATCAGCTTTTCCACGCGGGCCTTCTGCTCGGGTGTCTCGGCGGGGATGCCGCTGGTCATCCGGCTCCAGGCGAAGGGGGCGATGCAGTTGGAGCGCACGTTGTAGCGTTTCATGTCCAGCGCGATCGACTTGGACAGGGCGGCGACGCCGAGCTTGGCCGCGGAGTAGTTCGACTGCCCCAGATTGCCGATCAACCCGGACGTGCTGGTCATGTGGACGTAGGCGCCCTTTTCCTGCGCACGGAAATGGTCGGCGGCGGCCCGGCTGACGAAGAAGCTGCCGTTCAGGTGGACGGCGATGACGGAAAGCCAGTCCTCCGGCGACAGCTTGTGAAACATGGCGTCGCGCAGGATGCCGGCATTGTTGACCACCGCGTCGATGCGGCCGAAATGGTCCAGCGCCGCCTGCACGATCTTCTGTGCGCCGGTCCACTCGCTGACGCTGTCGGTGCTGATGCAGGCGCGGCCGCCGGCCCGCTCGATGATGGCCCTGGTTTCCTCGGCCGGCGTCGCCGACTGGCCAGCACCGCCGAGCGATGCCCCCACGTCGTTGATCACCACCGCAGCCCCGGCGGCGGCCATCGCGATGGCGATGTCGCGGCCGATGCCGCCACCGGCACCGGTGACGATCACGGCCTTTCCTTCAAGTAGCATTCGTAGAATCCTCGGGTTTGAATTCAGGAGGGCAAGCCCAGCACGCTCTTCGCCAGGATGTTCCGCTGCACCTCCGACGAGCCGCCGTAGATGGTCGCCGCGCGGGCGGTGATGAACAGGCCGGCCGGATCCAGGTCGCGGTCGCCGCCGATCGGGTCGAGCAGGCCGGCATGCTCCGCCGCGATCTCCATCATGGTGTCGGTGATGCGCTGGAACAGTTCGCTCTGGTGGATCTTCAGGAGCGAGACGTCGGCCCCCAGGCTTTCGCCGCGGCGCAGCCGGTCGGCGAAGGTCTCGAACAGCGCGTTGTGATCGGCCAGATCGAGCGCCAGCTGCGTGTAGCGGTCGCGGAAGACCGGATCGTCCCAAACGCCGAGATGCCGCGCCAGATGCTTCAGCCGCGCCAGCGCATGGGCCGACTGCCTGGGCGAGCCGAGGAAGATGCGCTCGAACCCCAGCAGTGCCTTCGCCATCGACCAGCCGCGGTTGATCTCCCCGACCAGATTGCCCTTCGGCACCCGGACATTGTCGAAGAAGACTTCGCAGAACTCGTCATGGCGGTGGATGTTCAGGATCGGGCGCACCGTGATGCCGGGGCTGTCCATCGGCGCCAGCAGGAAGCTGATCCCCTCCTGCTTCCTGTCGCCCTTGGCCGTACGGACCAGCAGGAAGATCCAGTTGGCGTCCTGGGCCAGCGTCGTCCAGGTCTTCTGGCCGTTGATCACCCATTCCTCACCGTCGAGCACCGCCTCGGTCCGCAGCGAGGCGAGGTCGGAACCGGCGTTGGGTTCGCTGTAGCCCTGGCACCAGATATGCTCGCCCGAGAGGATTTTCGGCAGGAAATGGGATTTCTGCTCCTCGCTGCCGTGACGGATCAGCAGGGGGCCGAGCAGGATAATCCCATGGTCAGGCAGCCGGGCCGCCCCGAACCGCTCGAACTCGTCGACGTAGATCAGCTGCTTGGAGGCCGAAAGGCCCATGCCGCCATACCGGCGGGGCCAGCTGGGCGCCAGCCAGCCATGGCCGGCGAGGGTCAGGTACCAATCCCGGGCCTCGTCCCAGTGCAGCCGCTTGGCCGGGTTGCGCAGGTGGCGGGGATGGTGGTCGGCCAGGAAGGTCTGGACGGCGGCGCGGAATTCCTCGTCGCCCAGCGCGTCGAAATCCGGCGGTTGCGTCGGGGTCGTCATGATCTGTGTTCGCCTCTCGTCTGGGGTCGCCGGCTTCACGGCCCGTCCGCCACTTCGTCCACCACTTCGTCCACCGGGGACTGGAGCGCGGCGTAGCGGCGCCGGTGCAGGGCAGCGCCGCCATAGGCGGGCGCCAGCACCATCGCCTTGCGCAGGTAAAGGCCGACGTCGCATTCGTCGGTGTAGCCGATCCCGCCATGCAGCTGGATCGTCTGCCGGGTCACCAGCATCGCCGCGTCCGAGGCGCGGGCCTTCGCCCGCGACACCGCCGCCTGCGCCTCCGCGCCGACGGCCCCGCCGTCGAGGCAGGCCGCAGCACTCTCGACGCTGGCACGGGTCAGCGCCGCCTGGAGCGTAAGGTCGACCGCGCGATGCTGCAGAGCCTGGAAGCTGCCGATCGGCACGTCGAACTGGCGGCGCGTCTTCAGATAGTCGACGGTCAGCGCCAGCGCCCCCTCGATCACCCCCAGCAGGTAGGCCGCGGTGGCGAGCGCAGCCTCGTCGAGCACCCGGCCGGCGTCGCCCGGCAGGAGCTCCCCCTGCACGCCGTCGAAATGCAGGGTCGCCAGATGCCCGCCATCCTGCCCCGGGGACCGCTCGACAGTCAGGCCGGCGGCGTCGCGCGGCACCAGGACTAGGCCGCTTTCCGTCGTCACGAGGAACTCGTCCGCCGCGTCGGCGGCCGGCACGAAGCGCTTGCAGCCGGAAAGCCGCCCGCCGGCGACGCTCGCTCCACCGGCGGGGTCGAGGCTGCCGGCGCGCTCCTGCCAGGCGAGCAGCACGATACGGTCGCCCGACAGCCGGTCGCTGCCGGCGTTGCGGCCGAGCAGGCGGACGGCAGCAGCGGCGGCGATCAGCGGCTCCGGCGTCAGGGTGGCGCCCAGTTCCTCGACCAGCGCGCAGAACTCCAGCATGCCGAGGCCGGAGCCGCCATCCGCCTCGTCGACCCGCAATCCGATCCAGCCGAGATCGCCCATCGCGCGCCAGACCGCGCGGTCGAAGCCGGGCGACCGGTCACGCCAGTCGCGGGCGCGCCGCAAGTCACCGCGCCTGGCGATCGCCTGCGCGCTGTCACGGATCATGCGATTGTTTTCCAACCGGTCCGCATCGATACTCATAGCCCCGCACCCTTCAATTCCGATCATCCGCGCCGGCAGCGAACCGCCATTACGTGAATTCGACGAACCCGTTGTTGAGAACCACCGCGTCGCGTTCGACCACCCGCGCCCGGAACGATCCGTCGCGCCAAATCTCGGTGCGTATGGTTTCGCCGGGAAAGACCGGTGCGGAGAACCGGAGGGACATCCGCCGCAACCGGTCCGGCCGGTAGTCCGCCAGCGCCCGGAGCAGGGCGTGGCAGGCCACGCCAAAGCTGCACAGCCCGTGCAGAATCGGCCGCGGGAAGCCGGCATGCAGCGCCACCGCGGGATCGGCATGCAGGCTGTTGTCGTCGCCGTTCAGCCGGTAGAGCAAAGCCTGCTCGGGCCGGGTGGCGAGGTCGACGATCATGTCGGGCGCTCGCTCGGGAACGGCATGCACCGGCGGAAGCGGTCCGGGCGAGCCCCCGAAGCCGCCGCCGCCGCGCAGGAACGTTGTGCTGCGCGTCACCGCGAGAAGGTCGTCGGTGGCGGCATCGACGATTCGCTTTTCGGTCAGCAGGAGAGCGGCTCCCCCGACCCCCTTGTCGATCAGGCCGGCGATGCGCGTCCGTCCGATCACCTGCCCGTCCACAGGCAGCGGGCGCAGCAGCTCGATCTGCTGTTCCCCATGAAGGACCGATTTGGGATCGACCCCGCTGTCGTCGCGGCCGAGCCAGAATCCGGGATGGCCCAGCACCACCGCCATGGAGGGGACCGCCGCCAGATCGCGGTGGTGATCAACGAAATCGAGCTGCCGCTCGTCCAGCGGATCCTGCCCGAGCCCGACCGACAGCGCGTAGAGGATCGCGTCCCGCTTGCTCACGCTCTGGCGGATTTCCGGAATTTCTGTCTTCAGTAGCTTTTCGGCATCGATCATTGGCGATCCGCTGTTCCCGCAGGCGGCGGAGCCGCGCCGGGATTTTCCCTTCGCGCGGGAATTCCCTGGGTGCCGCCGCATGTATTGTCGGTGCGTGTAGCCGGGCCCGGTGCGAGAGACGGCGTCCCGGTTCATGGGAGCGACGCCGGTCAGCCAGTCGGCCAAGCTGTCGGAACGATTATCTCACCGGGATTATTGGAATAGAAGACTTCGATTTTTAAGGCCGTGGCAGATATAGGCCACTCCTATATTTTAAAATCGACCCTTCCATTACCGGCGGACCGGTCCGTATGCCGGGCAGCCTGGACGCCACCGGGCTGGAAGCGGCGTCCGGGCGGTGCGAACGGTCAGACGGAGCAGGATTTCCCAAAAGACGGCGGGCGCTTCTCGCGCAGGGACGCCACGCCCTCCCGCACGTCGGGTCCGCTGAAACCCAGAATTTCCAGGGCGGTCGAGGTGTCGAACATCGGTCCGGCCATGCGGAGCCAGTTGTTCAGGGCGTATTTGGTCCAGCGGATGGCGCTCGGCGCCCCCTCGGCCAGGCGGATCGCCGTCTTCAGCGCGGTTTCCTGAAGCTCCGCTTCCTCGACGCAGAGCGCGACCAGCCCGATCTCCTCGGCCCTCTGTCCCGTCAGCGGTTCGCACAGCATCAGGTAATACTTGGCCTTCGCCATGCCGCACAGAAGCGGCCAGAGGATCACGGCATGGTCGCCGGCGGCGACACCCAGCCGGGTGTGCCCGTCGACGATCTTGGCGTCCTTGGCCGCGATCGGGATGTCCGACAGCAGGGCCGCCACTAGGCCCGCCCCGACGGCCGGCCCCTGAATGGCGGAGACGATCGGCTTGGAGCAGTTGATGATGTTGTAGACGAGGTCCTTGGCTTCCTTCCAGACCCGGCAGCGCGCGTCGAAGTCGCCGATCATCTCGTCGATCATCTCGAAATCGCCCCCGGCGGAGAAGGCCCGCCCCTCGCCGCACAGGATAACGGCGCTGACACTGGGGTCGCGGTCGATGTCGCGCCAGACGTCGGTCAGCTCGCGATGACCGATGGCGTCCAGCGCGTTCATCCGCTCCGGCCGGTTCAGCGTCAGGCGCAGGACGCCGTCCGCCGGACGGTCGAACCGGATCCGCTGGTAGCTGGCATAGAGGTCGCTCATGTCACTGTCTTTCACGTTATGGAACGACGGGAGGCGATGCCGCCATCGACGGTGAAGATCGCGCCCGACGTGTATCCCGAACGCGGCGAAGCCAGGAAGACGAAGAGGTTGGCGACCTCCGCCACATGGGCCGGACGGCCCAGCGGATAGGCCCGCGACAATTGCCGATAGTCCCCCTCGTCGCCATGGAGCGCCTTGGCGCGCTTCTTCAGAAGACCCTCGATGCGGGCGGTCGCCACCGGCCCCGGATTTACGCCCACCACCCGGATGTTGTCGTCCAGGCTGCGCCCGCCGAGCGCGCGGGTGAAGGCCATCAGGCTGGCATTGCCCGTGCTTCCGGCGATGTAGTTGAAATCGAAGACTTCGCCGCCGTTCCCGATGTTGTTCAGGATCACGCCGCCGCCGTTCGCCTTCATCAGCCGGTACATCGTCCGTGTCAGATCGATGTAGCCGAAGACCTTCAGCTCCCATCCGGCGCGCCAACGCTCCGCGTCGATCTCCCACAGGTCGCCGCCCGGAATGGCACCGGCATTGTTGACCAGCACGTCCACCACGCCGCAGACCCCGACGAGGCGGTCGATCGCCCCCGGTTCGGTCAGGTCGAGCGCCTGCACGGCGACGGTAACTCCGTATTCGGCGCGGATCGCCTGCGCCAGCGCGTCGAGCTTGTCGGCGGACCGCGCCACCAGACGCAGCGAGCAGCCTTCGGCGGCGAACGCGTGGGCCAGCCCCTCCCCGATGCCCTGCGATGCGCCGGTAATCAGGACTTTTCTGCCCTTCAACTCCAGATCCATTTTCCCCTCCTTGCTGCCGCCGCCTATTGGCCGATTGCCGCCCTGATCTCGTCGAGCGCGTCGGGGTTGCTCAGGGCGGTCAGGTCGCCCGGCGGGCGGTTCTGGTAGATGTTGCGGATCACGCGCCGCATGCTCTTGCTGGTGCGCGTCTTGGGGATCTGGCTCACCACATGGACCTTCTCCGGCCGGAAGGGCTTGCCGAGCCGCAGCTCGATGTGCTTCCCGACCGCCGCCGACAGCGCCGCGTCGTCGCGCGCGCCGTCCGTTGCGGGAACCACGAAGACCACCAGCTTCTGCCCCTTGACCGCGTCGTCCACCCCGATGGCCGCAGCCTCCGCGACGTCCGCCAGTTCCAGCAGCACGTCCTCCACCTCCGCCGGCCCCAGCCGCTTGCCGGCGACCTTCAGGGTGTCGTCCGAGCGTCCGCGCAGGAAATGATTGCCGTCGCCGTCCCGCATCGCCAGATCCCCGTGGATCCACATGCCGGGAATGGTCCGCCAGTAGCTGTCGAGATAACGCTCGCGGTCCTGCCAGAAGGCCTTGGTCATGCCGATGAAGGGGCCGAGGACCGCCAGTTCGCCGACCTGGCCGGTCAGGCTACGCCCGGTCTCGTCGACCACGTCCACCACGATTCCCGGCGTTGCCGTGTTGAAGCCCGACGGAACGATCGGCTTGACCACGACGCTGGACAGCAGGGCCCCCGATACCTCGGTGCCGCCGGTATAGTTGATGACCGGTGCCATCCCATGGCCGAAATTCTGCTGGTACCACTGGAAGTGTTCGGGGTCGATGCCCTCGCCAGCGGTGATCAGCAGCCGCACGCTCGACAGGTCGCCCCGCGTCGACACCGCCGCATTGGCGGCCAGTCCGCGGATCAGGGTCGGCGCGGATCCGTAATGGGTGATGCGGTGCCGTTCGATCAGCCGCGACATGCGCGACCAGTCTGGAAAGTCGGGGGCGCCGTCATAGCAGACCAGCGTCGCTTCCCGCATCAGCGCCGTGGTGGCGACCAGAGAGCCGGCGATCCAGCCCATGTCCGCCGGCCAGCAGAACACGTCCCCCCGCCCGACATTGAAGTGGACCGCGGCGTCGTGGGCGATCCTGACCGGAAAGCCGCCGTGGGTGTGGACGGCTCCCTTGGGCTTTCCCGTGGTGCCGGAGGTGTAGATGATCATGAAGGGATCGTCGGGCGACATGCGCGCCGACGCTTTCGCGGCGTGCGCCGTTCCGGATGCCGATACGGCGTTCCAGTCGTGCCACCCGGCCGGCAGTTCCTCGTCCGCCGACCGCCGCTTGACGATGATGCTGTTCAGGTCCGGGAGGCTCGCCGCCGCCTCGCGCAGATGCGCCAGCACGCCGACCCAGCGGCCGCGCCGGTGGAAGCCCGTGGTGCCGAGCAGCGCCGTTGCCGAGCAGGAGGCAAGCCGTGCCACGATTGCATCGACGCCAAAGCCGCTGAACAGCGGCACGGCGATGGCGCCGATATGGGAGAGCGCCAGCAGGGAGACGATGCTTTCGATGCCGGTTTCCATCAGCAGGCCGACACGGTCGCCGCGTCCGATGCCCAGGGCCGCAAGCCCGCCGGCGAAGCGGCCGACCGCGTCCGGCAACTCCCCGTAGGGAATGCTGCCGACGGTGCCGTCCTCGTGTTCGGCAACGATGGCCGGACTGTCGCGCAGGTCCGGATCGGCGGCACGGGCCAGAATCGAGTCGACCCAGTTCAGTTCGCCGCCGACGAACCAGCGCGGGAATTCCACACCGTCGCTGAGATCGACCAGCCGGTCGTAGGGACGTTGCCAGACGATGCCGCAATAGTCGGTCACCGTCCTCCAATACCGCTCGGGATCGTCAATCGACAGGCGGTAGAGCGCGTCGTAATCCGATACGCCGAGCAGCCTGCCAAGTTCGGTGACCTTCGCGGATTCGATGTCGTTCGCGCTGGGCGTCCAGACACCGGATTGCTCTTTCGTCACGGACGCCCTCCACACTGGCTGTTCACTTCAGTCATCGAACAGTTTGCCCTTCAAACGAATAGTATGCCATGGTCCGCTCCCCCGACGGAGCGGCCTCAGATGCCGAGATAGGCCCGCTGGACCGTCTCGCTGCGCGCCAGCGCGGCGGACTCGTCCTCGGCCACGATGCTGCCGTTTTCTAGGATGTAGCCGTAGTCGGCGATCGACAGCGCGACCTCGGCATTCTGCTCCACCAGAAGGACGTCGACGCCGGATCGCCCGATCGTCTTGACGATCCCGGCGATGTCGTCGACCACCGCCGGGGCCAGCCCGATGGTGGGCTCGTCGAGCAGCAGGATCCTCGGCGCGCTCATCAGCGCCCGGCCGACGGCGACCATCTGCTGCTGCCCGCCGCTGAGGCTGCCGACCGGGGTGGACAGCCGGTCGCGCAGCGCCGGGAAATAGTTGAGCACGCGCGCGAAATCTTCGCCCACCCGCTGCCTGTCCCTGCGCCGATAGGCGCCAAGCTCGAGATTCTCGCGGATGGTCATGCTGCCGAACAGCCGGCGGCCTTCCGGGACCAGCGACAGGCCGCGCACGACGATCTCGTCGGCGGGCAGGCCGGTGATCGGCTTGCCGAACAGGCTGACGCTGCCGCCGCGCGGCTTCACCAGACCGCTGACCGCCTTCATGACCGTCGATTTGCCGGCCCCGTTGGCGCCGATGATCGTGGCGATCCGCCCCCTGCGCAGCGCCAGCGATACGCCGCGCAGAGCGGGAACCACGCCGAAATCGACGCTGAGATCCGTGATCTCCAGGGAAAGGTCAGTGGGAGTCATGGCGCTTCCCCAGATAGGCGGAGATGACGGCTTCGTCGCGGCCGATCTCCGCGGGCGTGCCGCTGGCGAGCTTCTGGCCGTGGTGAAGGACGACGATCCGGTCGCAGACCTGCATGACCGCCTTCATGTTGTGCTCGACCAGCAGGATCGAACTGCCGTCCTCGTCCCGGATCGAGCGGAAGAGGTCCAGGATGCCGGCGACCTCCGACTGGTTCAGCCCGGTCAGGGGCTCGTCCAGGCAAAGCAGCCGTGGCCCGGTGGCGACGGCGATCCCGATGCTGACCAGCCGCTGGAGGCCGTGCGGCAGGTTGCCCGCCCTTTCGTCGAGATAGGGGACGAGGCGCAGGCGCTTGGCCGTCTCCGCCACACGGGCGCGGCGCGGTTCGCCCCGCGCCTGCGGCAGCGCCCCCACCGCGCCGACCAGCAGATTGTCGCGCACCGTCATGCCGCGCATCAGGCTGCCGTGCTGGAAGGTCCGGACCAGGCCCAGCCGGCTGATCTGTTCGGGCGACCGGCCGGTGACGTCGCGCCCGCCGATGAACAGGCGTCCGGCCGTCGGTTTGTGAAAGCCGCTGATCAGGTTGAACGTCGTGCTCTTGCCGGCGCCGTTCGGGCCGATCAGGCCGAGGATCTCGTTGGGACGGATGTCCATGTCGAGATTGGAAACCGCCAGCAGGCCGCCGAAACGGCGGGTCAAGGCTTCGGTTCGCAGAAGTGCGGTGGTGGCGGTCATTGTCCACGAGCCTCCCGGACGGCCGGGGCGGAAGCGGCCGGCCTGCCCGGCCGGCGCAGGAGTCCGTCGATCGTGCCGACGATCCCCTTGGGCATGATCAGCACCGACAGCACGATCGCGGCGCCATAGAAGACATGTTCGCCCGCCCCGAAGCTCAGCGCGACGCTGCCGAGAAGGATCAGGAGCGCGGCGCCGGCGACCGGTCCGAAGATCGACTCCTCGCCGCCGACCTTCAGGTAAGCGAGCGCCATGATCGAGAGCAGCACGCCGAAATCGCCGGGGCTGATGACGGTGTTGGCGAAGGCCTGGAGCGACCCTGCGATCCCAGCGGCGAAGCAGGCGATGGCGAAACAGGCCACCTTCGCCCGGTGCACGTCGATGCCCACCGTCCGCACCACCGCGTCATTGTCGCGGATGGCGGTCAGGACCTTGCCGAAATCGGACCGCTCCACGGCATAAAGCCCGACCAGCATCAGAACGACCACGGTCATGACGAAGGTGCCGTACCAAGCGTCCAGGCCGGCCGGCGGAAAGATGCCGACCATTCCGGAATTCCCGCCGAGCCAGTCGATCTGCGTGCAGCAGAGCCGCACGACTTCGGCGAAGGCGAAGCCGATCAGCTTGAAATAGGGTCCCTTGATCCGCAGCGTGACATAGCCGAACAGGATGCTGACCAGGGCGGCCATGACGCCGGCCGCCAGGATCGCCGCCAGGAAGGGCACCTCGAAGCGGGTCGTCAGCAGGCCGGCGGTATAGGCGCCGATGCTGACGAAGGCCGCGGTGCCGAAGTTGAGTTCGCCGAACAGCAGGACCATCCTGAGGCTGGCGGCGATCAGCGCGGCGATGGCGATCCAGTTCAGCAGGTTCGACGCATAGGACGCCGGAAGCGACGCTGCAAGCGCGATGGCGAGGATGGCCGGGGCGCCGGCTTTCAGAATTGCGTGATTATCCATGTCCCATCAACCCCTGGGGCCTGACCAGCAGGACCACCATGACCAGCGCGAAGATGGCGATGCTTGCCCGCGACGGATCGAAGAAGTAGCCGCCGACGCTCTCGACGAGCGCGATGAACAGGCTGCCGACGATGGCGCCCGGAATGCTGCCCAGCCCGCCGACGATCACGGCGATGAACCCCTTGATCAGGTAGTCGGAGCCCAGCGTCGTGGTGACCACCGAGACCGGTGCGATCAGGGCGCCGGCGACCGCCGCCAGGAGCGTCGCGATCATGAAGCCGTGCCGCGCGATGCGCTGGTAGGGGATGCCCTGGAGCATTGCCGCCTCGTGGTCGATCGACGCCGCGCGCAGGGCCTTGCCCACCGGCGTCATCGCCAGCGCCGCGTAGAGCAGGCCGGTTAGGACCACGGCGACGAAGCAGAGCAGGAGGCGCTGGGAGGTCAGCGACGCGCCGAAGACCGACACCGTACCGTCGACGATTGGCGGAACCGATCGCACCGCGCCGCCGAAGACGTCGAGGTACAGCCCTTCGAGCAGCAGGATCAAGCCGAGCGACAGGATGAAGGACCCGACGAAGTCGCGCTGGAGGCGCTTGAATCCCCACTCATAGGTGACGAGGCCCAGCAGCAGGGAGGCGGCGACCCCGGCCGCGGCGGAGCCGGCGAAGGCCGCCGGCAGCGGCAGGCCAGCGGACGCCAAGTACGGCATCGCCACGGCGACGACCAGGGCCGAGAGGGTGAAGAACTGGCCATGCGCGAAATTGACGATGCGCATGATTCCGAAGGTCAGGGTGAGGCCAAGGGAGAACAGCACATAGATGGCGCCGATCTGAAGCCCCGTGGCAATGATTTGTAATGCGGTCTGCATGCCGCATACTCCTTGTCTGCGGGCGGGAATGGACCGGCCGGCGACGGTTGCAGGGGGGGTCTGCAGGCGGCCGCGTCAGACGACGCCGCTATTCCGGAAATCGGCGATCTCAGGATCGCCGTAACCCAAGCTCTTCATGATGTCGTCGGTATCCGCTCCCAGCGCCGGCGCCGGTCGCCGCTCCGGCCGCGCCCCCGCCGTCAGCCTGGCCGTCGGCGCCACGAGCGGAATCGCGGCGGAAAGCCCGGGCGGCCGCACCCAGTCGAAATGTCCGCCTTCGGCATGCTGGGGTTCGACCAGCGCCTCGGCGGGCGACAGCAGCCGGCAGCCCGGGACACGGGCTTCCGCCAATTCGGCCAGACACTCCGCGCTGGTCCGCGGCGCGCACCACTCCGCGACGATGGCGCTCAGGACCTCGCCATGTTCGCCGCGCCCGATGTCGTCGGCGAAGCGCGGGTCGTCGATCAGCCCCGGCGCTCCGACGAGCCGTGCCAGGCGTTCGAACATGTCCTGGCCGATCACCTGGACGAACACCCACCCGTCGCGCGTCACGAAGAGATCGGAAGGTCCCGAAATCGGACTGCGGTTGCCGGTCGCGGTTCGGGAGCGGGCGCCGGAAGCCTCCTCGATCAGCACCGGATTCATGATGGCAAGCGCCGTCCCCAGCAGCGAGGCCTCGACCAGCTGCCCCCTCCCCGTCCTGTACCGGGCCAGGATGGCCGCCAAGGCCCCATAGGCCGCGGAAATCCCGGTGCTGTAATCGACATAGGAGGTGGCCGACCGGAAAGGCTGGCCGGGCAGGCCGGTTAAGGCCATCGCACCGCTCATCGCCTGGCCGGTCACATCGAAGCCGATGCTGTCCTTGCGCGGCCCGCGCGAGCCGAAGGCGGTGATCGAGACCAGGATGATGTCCGGCTTCACCGCGCACAGCGCCTCATAGTCCAATCCCAGGCGATGCGCCGCCTTGGGCGGAAGGTTGACCACCGCCACGTCGCTGCCCGCCACGAGGCGGGTCAGGATGTCCCGCGCCTCCGGTTGCGTCAGGTCGAGGGTCAGCGACCGCTTTCCGCTGTTCATCTGGTGATAGACGGCGCCCTCGCCGTCCGGGGTGAGCGGCATCACGTAACGGTCGTCGTTGCCGCCGGGCCGCTCGATCCGGATGACCTCGGCGCCCAGACCGGCCAGCATCGCCGCGCAATAGGGGGCGGCGATGTATCGGCCGAAATCAAGGATCCGGATGCCCTCCAGAACCCCGTTCATTCCCATATCCATGCCCATTCGCTCCGGCTTGGGATCGTTCTTCCGAATAGAAGAACCTGCAAGACGCTCCCAGGATTGCCAATTCTCTTTAACTGGGCCCTTCTATATCAAAGTCACACGGAGGAACGATCATCTATTTTTCCTTGATACTGGATAGGCGAAATCTATGCGTTGCTCCAATATTTCTTTATGGTTGATCTTATGTCTTCTAATTTTGTATCTTATTCAGAAACAGGATCGGCAAACAATTCAGCCAGGCACCGGTTCCTGACACGGGAGCGGGCATGCCGGTCAGCGTGTGGCGGCAAGTTGGGCCCGCAGGTTGAAGCGGTTTATCGCCTCCTCCAGGATCGTCCCGATCACCGATTCCACCTGGAGGCTGGCGCTGCTAGCGGGCCGGTCGCCGCGGCGCGCCAGATAGGCGGTCCGCTTCAGCGCCGGCTTCTCAATGGGAACCAGGATGACGCGGCCATCGTGGACCGCATCGAAGCAGGCCGCATGCGAAAGGATCGTATAAGCGCTTGCCCGGTCCACCAGCTTCAGGATCTGCGCAAGCGAGTCGACCTCCATCACCACATTGGTCGCGGTGCCGGCCGAGCGGGCGTGGCGTTCGATGATCTCCCGCAGTCCATGGGGGCGGCTCGGCAGCACGAGCGGCAGCTTGCAGACGTCGGAGAAGCTGCACCCTTCGACGGCGACGCCGTCGACGACCTCTGCCGACGGCCAGTGATCGGGTGCGGTGACGAGGTACAGTTCTTCGTTGAGCAGCGGCTTGACGACGAGCTGGTCGGAATCGGGCGGGTCGTAGAGACAGGCGATGTCGACATGCCCCGACGTCAGCCAGTCGAGGACATAGCCCGACATGGATTCGATGATGCGCAGGCGGACGGCGGGAAAATCGTTGCGGACCGTCTCGGCGAGCGGCACGCTCAACAGAAGGGCCATCGAGGGCGGCAGGCCGATGGAAACGGCGCCCCCGGCATTGGTTCCCCCCAGGTTCCTGACCTCCTGCACGGCGACATCGACGTTATGCAGGATGTCCCGGCTGTGACGGGCCAGCGCCGCACCGGCCTCCGTCAGGCGCGTGCCGCGGGGGGTCCGCACCATCAACTGCACGTCCAGTTCCCTTTCGAGCTTTCCGAGGACGTCCGACAGGGATGGCTGGGCGATTCCAAGACGTGCCGCGGCAGCGGACACCGACCGGTGATCGACGATGGACAGAAAATAGCTCATCTGCCGAAATTCCACGTTCTTCCTCCCTTGCAGGCAATTCTTGTTATCGCCGAATATTGTAGGAAGATACCAAAACATCTTCCTTTATCCGGCCATTATTTTATTTACCGGCCAACTCGAGCTTGACTTCTTTTTTTGCGCCGATGATGCTGCCGACGAGTTCCGAGAGCATATCACGGCCCGTCCGGTTTGCATCGCTCAACCGACGATCAGGGAGGCTATCATTCACAATACAGAAGATCAATCGGTATATGGAAACGATGCGGCGCCCGCCTCGAAGGATGTCGGGGCCGTCGTGAATGCCGTCCATATTCTTCGCTTCCTCTCCAGCGCGACGGCGCGGGTGGGGGTGGCTGCCGTGGCCCGCGGGACGGGGATCAGCCCGAGCACCTGTTTCAACATCCTGCGCACCCTGGCGCGGGCCCGCTTCGTCGCCTTCCACAGCGCGGACAAGAGCTACACGCTGGGCTTGGCCGTGGCAGAAATGGCGGCGGGGATGATCGGGATCGGCCATGCGGAGCTGATCCGTCCGGAACTGGAACGGCTGGCCCTCAACTATGACATGCTGATCGTGCTGTGGCGGGTCACCGAAAACGGGCATCTCGTGCTGATCGACCGAGCCCACAGCCACACGGCGGTCAGGGTCGAGATGCGGATCGGGCTTCGCGTGCCCCAGTTGATCGGCGCGATCGGCCGCTGCGTCGCGGCGGCGCTGGACCTGCCGTCTTCCGAACTGCGGCGGCGCTTCTCGACCTTGCGCTGGCAATCGCCCCCTAGCTTCGAGACCTACGCGGCGGACGTTGCCGCCGCGCGCGAGCGCGGGTGGGCAATCGACGATGGCCAGCTCTATCGGGGAATCATCACGGTCGCCGCGCTGGTGACCGACGGAAACCGCCAGCCGCGGTTCGGGATCAGCGGCATCACGATTTCCGGCCAGCACTCCCTGGAGCGGCTGGCAGAACTGGGAAACGACCTCCGCGAGGTGGCGGAGGTCGTCGGCCAGTCACTCTTCCGCGGAACAGCCGGTACTCGCTGAATGGCGTTCGGAATGGAGAATGTCTTGCATCTCCGAGGCCTGTACCGGCAGGCCCCGAACCATTCTCACTTCAACGGGCATTTCGCCGCGTAGACGTCACCATGCTCTTTCATCACCGCATCGCCCAGTTCAATGACGGGATCTCCGTCAGTACCCTTGACGACCGTTCCGGCGAACAGATCCTGGATCGGGAAATGATTGGTGTTGAACTTGAAGTTTCCACGAACCGAATGGAAGTCGGCCGCCTTGATCGCCGCGAGGAAGGCCTTCTTGTCTTCGATCTTCCCGTTGACCTTTCCGATGGCGCTGTCCAGCAGCCGGCCGGCATCATAGGCCTGCGCAGCGGTTGCTGAAGGCGCGTATTTGTACCTGCGTATGAAATCCGCGACGAATTTCCTGTTCTCTTCGTTGCCTCCGATATGACTCCAGTTATCGGTCACGGTGATACCGAGCGCGGCGTCGCCGATGGCCGGAAGGTTCATGTTGTCGACGGAGTAGGACATGTAGAGCGGGAACTGCTCCTTCATGCCGCTCTGCACGAACTGCTTCACGAATTGGATCGCCAGCCCGGACGGGTAGAACGCAAACACGGCGTCCGGCTTCGCCGCCCGCAGCTGAGCCAGTTCAGCCGCAAAATCCAGTTGGTTCAGAGGCGTATAGACCTCCCCCACGATGGTGCCCTTGTAGTACCGTTTGATGCCATTGATCACGTCCCGGCCGGACAGGAAGTTCGGCGCCATGACGTAGAGCTTCTTGACCCCCTTGTTCTGCAGCACCGATCCCATGGCCTCGGCCAGATTGTCGCCCTGCCACGATGTCGAGAAATAATATTCGGAGCACTTGTCGCCAGCTAGGGGAGAGGGCCCGGCGTTCGGACCGATCATGACCGTCTTGTTGCTCGTCACCCGTTCCGACGCCGCCAGCAGGGCACTGGAAATCACCGGCCCGACGACGACGTCGACCTTGTCGAACTCGACGAACTTGTCCGCGATCTGACGCGCGACATCGGGCTTCTGCTGGTCGTCCTCGAGGAGGACTTCCACCGGCAGCCCGCCAAGCTTGCCACCGGAATGCTCGATGGCGAGGTTGAATGCGTCGCGCGCATGGATCCCGATGACGGAGTTCGTCCCCGACAGGGTCGCAACGAAGCCGATCCTGACCTTGTCGGCCGCCTCGGCACCGGTGACCCAGCAGGATGCAAGCGCCGCGATGCAAGGAACAATGACGGATTTTGTCAGGATCATGGCCGTGTCCTCCTGTTGGCCGGTCTTGGCGACCGACCTATTATCAATTCAGCGAATGCGACGTGGAACGGTTGGCCGTACCGCGCCCTCAGGCGCGCGCGGCGCCGACCAGCAGGCTTGCAAGGGCTCCGCGCGTGAGCATCGGGCTGGGCGCCGGCACGCTTTCCGGCAATCCGGACCGATTAGCGGATGGATGGCCGAGCGACTGGAGCAGCAGATCCAGAAACGCTTCGCCTTGCGCGGACGACACTGGGGCATCGACCTGCAACTCCAGCCAGCGCGTGCGCAGTTCCGGCCTGAGATGGTCGGCGGGCACATCGATGACCGGATGGCGCATGTTGGGGAACAGCGCCACACCGGCCCGGCTGGCCAGATCGTAGAGTGACTCGACGTAGCGGAAGGAGCGGTGGCCGGGATTGATGCCCTCGAAATGGAAGCCGGTCACGCTGATCGGGATATCGAAGCAGAGCACCGCGGCTTCGACGAGGTCCCCCCAGGTCGCCGCCATGTCCGGCAGGAACCGGTAGCGCTCGTCGTCCGGCACGAATCCCTTGAGCGCCAGCTTCTGGATCGCGACGAAGTCGGGATGTCCCGTTTCGACGTCGGAGAAATAGGTCAGCTTGCATTTGCGCTGGAGCATCTCCTCCTGGATGTCGGAAACCGGCACCTCCGACACCTTGCATCCGGAGCCGATGGACAATCCGGCCGCGATGCCCGCCGCCGTTCCGGTTTCCGTCCAGAGGGCTTCGACACGCAGGGCGCAGAAGGCGACATGGCTGGCGGAGATGGTCGTGGTGACCAGCAGGTTGTCGACGCCCTGCGGCGTCAGGCATCCGTACGGCACCTGATAGGGAGCACGGAGCGCCCGCATGAACATCGACCCTTCATAGGTCTTCGTCGCCGAACTGGGTTCGTCGTTGCAGCGCCTGCTCTCGATCGCCCAGTCGCCGATCGCAATCGAATCCGGCTGTCTCGGTGGGCGCGGCCCCGGTCCGGCCAGATAGGGATTGACGTTCGCTTCCGTCATCTTCACCTGCCCGCGGAACCGCCGCCCTTCCCGGACATACAGAATGTAGGGAAGATGGTTGTTCTCGACATACTCGTCCTCGGCGAGGACGAGTTGCGGCATTTCTCCTTCGGTCTGGATGAAATGCAGGAAGCCCAGGACGTGATCGAAGAAATTCCGGCGGATCGCCGTCCGCTCACGGGGATGGGAAAGAATGAACTCCCGCGTCCCCTGAAGCAGATCGTTCCCCTCGTACCGCCGATTGAGGATCATCTTGCCGTTGACCGTCGGGATGACGTCGGGTCCGAAGGTGGGAACGCCGTCGGCGGACAGGGCAGCGGCGTTCCATGCGTATTTGCCGGGGTCGTAGGACGCCGGCCTGGCCTGCAGGCGGCCCGGCCGGCCGTCCTTCAGATAACGCAGGCTCAACCGGTAGGTGAAGGCCATGATGTTGTCGTCCATCGCCCCCGTGCTGCCCGGCAGGATCGTCGACGGCAGGAACCCCTGGTCGTCGACCCGGCGTTCGTGCGTCGCGGTGTAGATCACGCCGGCATGCGGCTCCTCCGCGGAGCGGGCTTCACGGCCGATGTCGAACGGCGCTCCCGCCCAGGCCGCCACGTCGCCTTCGTAACTCGCATCGATGAAAACCGTTCCGCGCACCCGGTTCGGCTGCGTCGGCTCGCCGGGCGGGTTGCCGAAGGAATCGCTGGCCGGTTCCCAGTGAACCTCCCTGAGGCGTTTCCGGTCGACCACGACGTCGACGGGGACGGCACCGGTGATGACCGTGATGTTCCGATGCTCCGCCAGAAGCTCGCGCCAGATGCGTTCGGCGACATGGAACTCCCAGAAGACATCCGACCGGCTTGCGAGCATCGGGTCGACCAGGCCGACCTGCTTGTAATGCCTCAGCACGAGGTCCACGAACTCTTCCGCGATTCCGCTCAGGGCTTGCAGCGAGCCGGTATCGAAGCAATGCACACCGTTCGTCGTCACCCCACCCAGGGTCGGCGTCGGTTCCAGGACGATAACCTTCATGCCGCCGCGGGCCGCCGCAATGGCCGCGGAACAGCCGGCCGCCGTTCCGCCGACGACGACGACGTCCGCTTCAAGATCCGAGTAGTTCTGCTTGTCCGACATGACGTTCCTTCCCATTCCGAATGCGCCGGAAATAGCGGGGATCGCTCGCAGCGCTCAGCCGGCTTTATGTACAATCCGCCTTTTGCAGGCAGTATTCGCACGACTCTGCCAATTCGCCCGCTTCGCGACAGGCCGGCGTAGCCGTGTGGCAATAAAGCCCTAGCTCCGCATGCAAATGAAGTCAAACGCCACCGCGCGGCCTCCTTTGGCCGTCATAGGTTTTACCTCTATCCGCAAACGCATCTGGAAAAAAACAATGATGAAGAAGGACTGTCGGCCGACCGATGCCGAGCGCACTTCTTCGGGGATCGGAAATGTGGCCTGCCAATTCACGCGGCCGAGGGAGGGGCGAGGCTGGCACCTGCTATGCTCTGCACCCAATCGACGAAGACACGCAAGGCAGGCGAAAGATGCCGTGACGACGGATAGAGGACGGACACGGGGACCGGTTCGGGGCTGTATGAACCGAGCACTTCGCGCAGGTCACCGCGTTTCACAGTGTCGGCGATGATGAAATCGGACAGGCGGGCCAGCCCGAATCCGGCCGTGGCGAGGTCGCGGAGCGCGAAGGTCTCGTCGACCACCAAGCCGGTCCGCATGGTCATGGTGGTCGATGCACCGCCCTCGTTGAAGGTCCACCCATCGGGCCGGCCGTTGCGGGAGGACGAGTAGCCGATGGCGAGATGATCCTGGAGGTCCGCCAGCGCCTGCGGCTCGCCGTGCACGGCAAGATAGGACGGTGCGGCGCAGACAACCCAGCGGTAGCTGCCGATGCGCCGCGCAATGAGGCTGGAATCCGGCAGGGTTCCGGTGCGGATGACGCAATCGATCCCTTCCTGGACGAGATCGACCAGCCGGTCGCTCATGCCGATCACGAGGTCCACCTCCGGATACCGTTCGCGAAATCCTGGAAGCGCGGGAAGAATGATCGAACGCCCGATGGAGGCCGGCATGTTCACCCTCAGCCGGCCGCTGGCCCGCCCGCGCCCGTCCCGCAGCCCATTCTCGACGGTGTCGACCATGGACAGGATCTGGCGGCTCTGTTCGTAGTAGGCTTCCCCGTCCGGGGTCAGCTTGATCTGGCGCGTCGTGCGGTTGATCAGCTGGACCCCGAGATGCTGCTCCAGCCTCTGGATCGTCATGGTGACCGACGAGCGAGGCAGGGACAGGGCATGGGCGGCCTTCTGGAAGCCGTTCCTATCCACGACATGGACGAAGACTTCCATGGCCCGCAATCTGTCCACACGCTCCTCCCTCGAAACTCGGCGATCTCGGAACCCGATCCGAGGCAACCGGCACGCCAGCCGGCGTCTACGTTCACATAATGTGAACTTTCAAGTCAAACGCCCCGGGATTGTACGGGCAAACCTGCCGCAATACCTCCTGATCCAGAAAATGCAGGGCCTGCCGACCGTCCTTCGCTCAGCACCGGAACGTCCTGGCGCGGGCTTGGCGATGATCGGAGCCCCTTGGATCGGGAGATCGACGACATGCCTTACAGGCTGACCATCAACGGCGAGGCGCGCGAGATCGACGCCGATGGCGACACGCCCCTGTTGTGGGCGCTCCGCGACATCCTCGGGATGACCGGAACGAAATTCGGTTGCGGTGCCGGCCTTTGCGGCTGCTGCACGGTGCATGTCGACGGTGTGGCGACGCGCGCCTGCCAGACTCCGATCGACAGCGTCGGCACCGCCGGGATCGTGACCGTCGAGAGCGTGGACCGCACCGACGCCGGCCGGCGTGTCCAGCAGGCCTGGATCGACCTGGAGGTGGTGCAGTGCGGCTATTGCCAGCCCGGCCAGATCATGTCGGCCGCCGCCCTGCTCGCCGGCAACCCCGACCCGTCCGATGCCGAGATCGACGAGGCGATGTCGGGCAATCTCTGCCGCTGCGGAACCTACAGCCGCATCCGCGACGCGATCCGGCACGCCGCCCGCCTCGCCAAGCCGGCCATGGAGACGGCGCAATGACAAATCCGGCCACCCGCCCGGGCCACGGCCCATCGCGTCGCACCGTCCTGTCCGCAGGCATCGCCGTCGGTGGCGGGCTGCTGATCGGCGTTCCGCTGGCGGCGCCGGTTCTCTCGAAGAACGGCCCGGTCGATTTTGCCCCGAACGCGTTCATCAGGATCGCCCGGAACGGCACCGTCACGCTGACCATGCCCTATGTCGAGATGGGACAAGGCACTTACACGTCGGTGCCGATGCTGATCGCGGAGGAACTGGAGGTGCCGCTTGCCGCGGTGACGCTCGAACACGCGCCGGCCGACGACATGCTGTACCGCAACCCGATCATGGGAGCGCAGGAGACCGACGGTTCTCTGTCGATGCGTGCGGCCTGGGAGCCGATGCGCCGCGCCGGGGCCACGGCGCGGACGATGCTGGTCGCCGCGGCTGCGGCGGAGTGGCGGGTGGACGCCGCCGAATGCCGGGCGGCGGAGGGCTTCGTCGTCCATGATCCGACGCGGCACCGCATCGCCTATGGCGACCTCGCCGAACGGGCGGCGACCTTGCCCATACCGCAGCAGGTGACGCTGAAGGATGCAGCGGCCTTCACCCTGATCGGACGGCCGCAGAAGCGGCTGGACTCGGCGGACAAGATCAGAGGCACCGCGATCTTCGGCATGGATGTGCGATTGCCGGGCATGAAGATCGCCGCGGTGATGGCCTCGCCGGTGCTCGGCGGGCGGATCGCCAGCCTGGACGACCGCGCGGCCCGCCGGGTGACGGGGGTGCGCGGCGTGGTTCTCCTCGACGATGCCGTGGCGGTCGTCGCCGATCACTGGTCGGCCGCGAAGAAGGGTCTTGACTTCCTATCCGTCGTCTGGGACGACGGGCCGAACGCCGACTTCTCGACCGCCCGCCTCCAGGGCGAGTTGGAGGCGGCCTCGCAGCGGGACGGCGTGATCGGCGACGAGGCGGGCGACGAGGCGGGCGCCTTGGCCGGCGCAGCGCGGCGGGCGGAGGCCACCTACCGGTTGCCGCTCCTGGCCCACGCGGCGATGGAACCGCTCAACTGCACCGTCCATCTGCACGACGGGCGCTGTGACGTCTGGGTCGGCACCCAGGCGGCGAGCCGCGCCCAGGCCGCCGCGGCTGCCGCCGCGGGCCTGCCGCGGGATCGCGTGGCGATCCACAACCAATATCTCGGCGGCTCGTTCGGCAGGCGTGCCGAGACCGACAACATCGTCCAGGCCGTGTCCATCGCGCGGCGGCTGGACCACCCGGTCAAGGTCGTCTGGAGCCGCGAGGAGGACACGCAGCACGATTTCTACCGGCCGGCCTATCACAACACGCTGCGAGCCGGGCTCGATCGGGACGGCCGGGTCACGAGCTGGTTCCACCGGGTCGTCGGCCCGTCGCCCCTCGCCCGCTGGCTGCCGCCGGCCGTCCAGAATGGGCTCGACCCCGATGCGGTGACCAGTGCGACCGGTCCCTACCAATTCCCGAACCGGCATGTCGACTATGTCCGGCATGAGGAGCACGCTTTCCGGTCCGGCTTCTGGAGAGGCGTCGGAACCACCCACAACGTGTTCGTCGTCGAGAGCTTCATCGACGAACTGGCCGCGGCGAGTGGGACCGACCCGCTGGAATTCCGCCGGCGGCACCTTCGGGACGACCCGCGCCTGCGGGCCGTGCTGGATCTGGCAGCCGAAAAATCTGGCTGGGGCGAGCCATTGCCTCGGAGAACCGGACGCGGCATCAGCCTTCTTCAGGATTTCGGCGGAACGATCCTCGCCCAGATCGCCGAGGTCTCCGTCCATGACGGCGGATCGTTCCGGGTGGGCAGGGTCACCTCCGTCGTCGACTGCGGCAAGCTGGTCAATCCCGACACGGTGATCGCCCAGATCCAGGGCGGCGTCATCTTCGGCCTCTCCGCCGCGCTCTACGGCCGGATCACCTTCTCCGAGGGGCGTGTCGAACAGGGGAATTTCGACAGCTACGCCGCGGTGCGGATGGACGAAGCTCCACGCGTGGCCGTTCATCTCATCGAAAGTGGGGAGGCGCCGTTCGGTGTCGGTGAAGCCGGCACGTCGGGCATCGCCCCTGCCGTTGCAAACGCCATGTATGCAGCGACGGGCAACCGTGTCCGGAATCTGCCGATCACATCCGACAGGTGAATCAGCATCAGGCCGATAGCGTCGTGCGTTTCCTTTAAAATGCACGACGCTATAAAAGTGTTATCCGGTAAAATATTGAAGAAATTTGGATACGGCATTGAACTGGTACAGGTGGTTGCGCTGGGGGTTGATCAGGTATAGTTCCTGCTGCCCCGGAGACCGGCCATGCCCTCCGACCCGAACCCCTGGGAGCCCGTCACAAAACGGAGGCAACGGCTGCTCGGCTGAGGGTATAGCTGGCGCGATGTCCAACTCGCCCCGGCTCCAGACATTGTACTTGAGGGTGCATCTGCGCGACGTATGGCCAGAGCTGCGGCATCCCCAGCGTCAGATCGAAGCGCTCGACCGGCTGCGTTCGCTAATCGAGCGGGTAACGGTGCGCTTCAGCACCGCTGATGACCAGCGTCGAGATCGAGTTGGAGAGTGATCTGGTAGCGCCTCTCGGCCTTCGGCTGAGCCCAAAAACAGCGAAGGCCGGCGCTGAGAAAGCGGCCGGCCTTAGGTATGTTCGGTAAAGGTTGGTTGCGGGGGCAGGATTTGGCCTTTACCGAACCCGCGGCTGCGACGATCAAGGGCGATGATGGCCTCGATCAAATCGCCTTTGTACAAACACGGGGCCGTTTCTCATGAGCTGGGTGAAATCATTGATCAGGTCAGTCACGCTGCGGATGTCGGGTGCGACGGCCTGGACAGTGGTAACGAACTGCTGATTAGTCCGGCTCAGGGGGCACGATCCGGCTCAGCGTCTCTGGAGGGCTCATCAACAGACGAGCGGCCCGGCGGCTGGACGGTACGCGCCAGGACGGTAGGGCGATCTCGGGCGACTCCATCTCGGCAACCCGTCGCCGTTTGGCCCAACGGCGCACGATATTGTAGCCGCTCTCGAAGCCGGGAGTGTCCAGAATTCATCAAGGTCTGCTGCCACTGGTTGCGACAACAGGCCGGACACATGGATGCACCGCTCTCGGCCAGTCAGTGCGGATTTCCCTCTTACACCGGAGGGGCCGTCCACCACATCACCTCACCACCAGCGAAACATTTTCCAAGAAGACGGGCAGAGGCCGCTCACACCGTGATCGAGCGGACTGTTCTTGGAATCCATTGTCCGTGATTTTGCGGCGAATGGGTCCATATGTCGGAATCGCCACAATGTCGACCTGGCTTCATCACTATTTCCTCGATAGGCGATTTCGCAATCGTTGAAGCGCGGCGCAATGAGGAAGCCATCGCGGCATCCTTGGTTCGGTCCGCCGAACATATGGAGCACGACCATGTCCCGTCCCCCGACGGATACCGGCTCTTTATCCTCATGGAACGCCGTGAAAGCATACTTCGTGCCACCGGTGGTGATTCCGATCGCCATCATGCTGACGCTCTTGCTCTTCGTCCTGATACATGGTCCCGCTGTCTGAACCAAAGGCTTCGCCATGTTCGAGAGCGTCGATCGGAAGTCCTTTGAACGATGCGTTGTCCCTGTCCCGCTGTAGCCAACCGATTTCAGCAGGATGGACCGAACTGGGGCTGGCGTCATCAAGGACGGGACGGTCCACTGTCACCCCCATCACCGTGGCCAACGTGTCGACCTGAACCTCGCAAAGCTGTTGATCGGCCCTCCCATGCGCGACGATCGGATAGTCCGTGGCCCGCATCAAAAGAATGAGCAGACGGCAGCCTATGCCGGGACACTCACAGAAATTCCGCCTTCAGCTCCCGCGCCAACAAAGATAGCCCGAATAAAATGGTGCGGCGGCCACCCTCGATGCCTACAGCGATGATCACACCGCTATTTGGCACGCGTCTCTCTTAATCGCGGTCGCACGCTGATGCTGGCCGGAAAGGCACTGATGAATGCGATCCTCCGCCATGCTTTCGGGCGTCGTCTGCCACCGTCCCCCTGGAGCGATCTGGCACCGGTACGCGAGGAGCTCTTCGGTCTGGACCGGCTCGAGCGGCACGCGGAGAGTCTCGCCGCCGCGCAGCCGGTGACACGCAACCCGCTTGCCGTCCTGTCCCTGCACACCCGCCTCGCCAACAACGCCGCGGTGCTCCTCGCCGCCTATCGGGCCAGCGCGGCGGAATTGGAGCACGGCCGCAGCGTGGATCCCGCCGCGGAATGGCTGCTCGACAATTACCATGTCGTCGAAGAGCAGATCCGTGAAATCCGCGTCGACCTGCCGCCGGGTTTTCACCATCTCGCCGGGGCCAGCGGCGACCTCGTCTTCGCCCTGTTGTCGGATGGTCTCGACGCCGACCGGGAGGTGGTGGTTGACGACGACGCTCTCCTGGCGGTGGCCGCTACGGCCATCAAGCGGCTGAATCTGCGCCATGGCCCTGGTCCTGACGGCGGGGACCGTTTTTTTCTGCTGCATCGCCGCCGGCTCTACAATGACGGCGAGGGCAAATGGATGGGGTGGGAGCGCAAGCGCGGCAAGCTGCACGAACTCAACCGGTTGTTGCGCGGCGCCACCGACACCAGCTTCATGCCCATTGCCGGTCGCGCGCCGCAGGTGCCGGCCGACGTGCGTTATGTCATCACGCTTGACGCCGACACGCGACTGCCGCGGGACGCCGCACTCCGGCTGGTCGGCAAGATGGGGCACCCGCTGAACCGACCGACGTTCGACGCGGCCGGTCGGCGCGTCATCAACGGCTATGCCATTCTTCAGCCCCGCATCACGCCGTCGCTGTCGCTCGGCGGCGAGGGCTCGCTCTATCAGCGGATCGTTTCCGGCCCCGGCGGCATCGACCCCTATGCGTCGGCCGTCTCCGACGTTTACCAGGATCTGTTCGGCGAGGGATCCTTCACCGGAAAGGGCATCTACGACGTCGATGCCCTCGAAGCGGCGCTGGACGGCCGGGTTCCGCGCAATGCCCTGCTCAGCCACGACCTGTTCGAAGGTGTTTTCGCCCGCGCCGGTCTCGCTTCCGACGTCGAACTCGTCGAGGAGTTCCCCTCGCGCTACAACGTCGCTGCCAAGCGTCAGCACCGCTGGACCCGCGGCGACTGGCAACTGCTCCCCTGGATCCTCGGCCATAGGACAGGTCCTCAGGCGGCTCCGCCGGTCGGTCGCTGGAAGATGCTGGATAACCTGCGACGCTCACTGCTGGCGCCGTTCACCCTTGCGACGCTGGCCGTGAGCTGGCTGCTGCCTCTGCCGTCCGCCCTGGCGGGAATCCTGCTCGTGCTCACTGTCAGCGCGGTTCCGGCGTTCCTGCCGGCGGTGTCCTCGGTGCTGCCGGGCCGGCCGGGTACCCGCCTCGGCAGCCATGTCGGCTCACTCATGCAGGATCTGCGGATGGCGGCGATGCGGACCGTGATGTCGGTTGCCTTCCTGGCCGACCAGGCGTGGCGGAGGGCCGATGCCATCGCAAGGACATTGACCCGGCTGTTCGTCACGCACCGCCATCTTCTCGAATGGACGACGGCGGCGCAGACAAGCGGCCGGCCGCAGCTGGATCTCGGCGGCTTCTATCGAGACATGGCGGGTGGCACCGCACTTGGGCTCGTCGTGGCGGCCGGTACCGTTGCCGTGACGCCATCGTCCTGGCCGCTGGCCCTGCCTTTCGCCCTGCTGTGGCTGACGGCCCCTGCCCTCGCCGCGTGGACCAGCCGGCCGCCGGCCATACGTCGGCGGGCGGCGTTCTCCGATCCGGATGCCCGCGACCTGCGCCTCACCGCGCGGCGCACCTGGCGCTTTTTCGAGACGTTCGTCACACCGGCCGAGAACATGCTGCCGCCGGACAATTTCCAGGAGGACCCGAAGCCGGTGGTCGCCCACCGGACATCGCCGACCAACATCGGTCTCTATTTGCTCTCCACCGTCGCCGCCCGCGACTTCGGCTGGTCGGGAACGACGGAAACCATCGAGCGGCTGGAGGCGACGTTCGAGTCCATGCGGAAGCTCTCGCGGTTCAGGGGGCATTTCTACAACTGGTATGGGACACAGGATCTGAGGGTGTTGGAACCGGCCTATGTCTCGTCGGTCGACAGCGGGAACCTTGCCGGCCATCTGATCGCACTCGCGAACGCCTGCGAGGAATGGATGGGCTGTGCTCCGGCGGCGGACGCCCGGCTCGGCATGATGGATACCCTCGCCCTGGCGCGAGAGGCCGCGGACGCCCTCTCCACAGCGGGCAGCGCGCAAATACGCCGGCTTGGCGCCGTTCTCGACGAGATCGCCGCACAACTCGACGGGGGGCAATCCATCGAGGTCCAGTTGCCGACGCTGAAGCGGCTGACCGACAAGGCTGTCGAGGCGGCCCGCGACGTCATCCCGGCGGGCGGGCCGCCGGCCGGTGGCGAGGGTCCGGCGGATCTGATGTTCTGGATGGTGGCATTGCGGAACGCGGCGATCGAACATGGCCGTGACCGGTTCCCCAGCGCCGGGACGCCGGACATGCTGAGGGGCCGGTTGGTGGCCCTCGCCGATACGGCACGCGCCATGGCGCTCGCGATGGATTTCTCCTTCCTTCTCGATCCCGAACGCAAACTGCTATCGATCGGCTACGCTCTTCCCGACAACAGCCTGGATCCGAGCTGCTATGACCTGCTCGCCTCGGAAGCCCGGCTCGCCAGCCTGTTCGCCATCGCAAAGGGCGACGTCGCGACGCGGCATTGGTTCCGCCTCGGCCGTGCGGCGACACCGGTCGGCAACGGCTCCGCGCTGATCTCCTGGTCCGGCTCCATGTTCGAATATCTGATGCCGGCGCTGGTGATGCGCGCGCCGGTTGGCAGCCTTCTGGAGCAGACAAGCCGTCTGGTGGTGGAGCGTCAGCAAGCCTACGCGACAATAGCCGGTGGTGCAGGAACCCAGTCGGGCCTGTGGCCGCACGCGATTTCAGGGGATCTGCCCATCGTCATGCTGCGCATCGACGACGTCGAGGACATCGCCCAGGTCCGCCAGTTGCTGCGTGCCCACGAATACTGGCGCATGAAGCGTCTGGCCGTCGATCTGGTGATCGTCAACGAGCGCGCCTCATCCTATGTTCAGGATCTTCAGGTCGCCATTGAGACTGCGGTGCGCAGCAGCCAGTCGCGGCCACGGTTCGGCGAGGAACCGGCGCAAGGCTCGGTCTACGCGTTGCGTGCCGACTTGATGCGTGCCGACGCACGCGCCCTGCTCCATTCGGTGGCCCGTGTCGTGCTGATCGCCCGGCGCGGCTCCATCGCCGAACAGATCGCCCGCCTGCAGCAGCAGCGGGCTCCATCGGCACCCGCCGACACTCTCGTATCGATCCAGTCCGCGGCCCAGCCCATGTCGGACCAGGTGCCGGTGCCGGGATCCCTCGAGTTTTTCAACGGTCTGGGCGGCTTCGACAAGGACGGACAGGAATATGTGACCATCCTCGACGCCGGCCGTATGACGCCCGTTCCCTGGATCAACGTGATCGCCAACCCCGATTTCGGCTTCCAGGTGGCGGCGGAGGGCGGTGGTTCCACCTGGGCCGGGAACAGCCGGGAGAACCAGCTCACGCCGTGGTCCAACGATCCGGTCGGCAATCCGGCTGGGGAGGCGATCTATCTCCGCGATGAGGTGACCGGGGACCTGTGGAGCGCCACCGCGCAGCCGATCCGCAACGGTGGGACCTATATCGCCCGCCATGGTCGCGGTTACAGCCGCTTCGAACATCGGACGCACGGCATCGCGCTGGAGCTTCTGCAATACGTGCCACTGGCCGATCCGATCAAGATTTCCCGCCTGACCCTGCGCAACCATTCGCCCGGCCCGCGCACGCTGTCCGTCACCGCCTATGCGGAGTGGGTGCTCGGCACGGCGCGTGGCGCTTCGGCTCCGTTCATCGCAACGGAGATCGACGCGGCCACTGGAGCCATGCTGGCCCTCAACCGCTGGAGCCCGACCTTCGGCGAACGCGTCGCCTTCGCCGATCTCGACGGCCGGCAGACGGCGTGGACGGCCGACCGCACCGAGTTCCTTGGCCGCAACGGCGGCCCCTCGGCGCCAGCGGCGCTCGTCGGGCGGTCACCGCTGTCCGGGGCGACCGGCGCCGGTCTTGATCCCTGCACGGCCTTGCAGGGCGTTGTCGAGTTGGAGGCCGGCGAGACGGTCGAAATCGTCTGGTTCCTCGGGCAATGCGCCTCGGCGGAGGCGGCCCGCGTGCTGATTGCGCGCTAGCCCGCCGACCCGGCTCCGGTGAATTGGTCAGGTAGAAATCCCGACACGGTTCAGGGGGCGGTCGTGGCAATCGACACCAGCTTGAAATGAGTGGCATCAGATCCCGGCGATCTCCAGCGTGCCATAAAGCAGGCTGAAGGGGTAGGAGGTGGCGAGCTTCGTCACCGCTTCCCCGTCGGCATTCAATCGGAACAGCGCGCCGCCTTGCCCGGCGTCGATCCCGCTGAAATAGAGGCTGTCGCCGACCGAGTGGAGGTTGCCGGGCGCCGTCCAGATCGTGTCGTGGGACCTGTCCGCCACCATGCGGGTGCCAGCCTCGGTACCGTTGCTCATCCACAGACTGCGTCCGTGCACTCCGTCGTCCGCGGTGAAGAACACCCTGTCGTCCAGAACGGCGAAGTCCCCGATGTTGGCCCCGGCGCTGCCAGGGGCGATATCCTTCACCATGCGCGTTCCCTGCTCCGTCCCGTCCGACATCCAGAGCTCGAAGCCGTGCTCCCCATCCCCGGCCACAAAGGCAATCCGGTCGTCGAAGGCGACATACTGGTTGGGCAGGGAGAGGCCGACCGGCGGAAAATTCTTTACCAGCATTGTGCCTTCCGGAATTCCGTCGCTGGTCCACAAATCCTCGCCGTGGTTATAGAACAGCCTGTCTCCCACTGCGGTCAGGACCTCCAAGCGCCCGGCCCTTGGGTCCTCGCCAATGCTGCCATCCAGCTTGACCGTGCCCTCATCCGTCCCGTCGCTGACCCAAAGCTGGCCATAGCCGCCGGTCCCGTCCCAGGCGGTCAGGAACAGCCGGTCGCCGACCGCCGTCAGATGCGTGGGCAGGATCGGCAGGGGAACCGGGGGGCGAAGCTGCCGGGGAAGAAATCCTTGACCAGTTCCGTCCCGGCCGCCGTGCCATCCGACCGCCACAGTGCTCTGCCGTGGTCGCTGTTGTTGGCGGTGAAGAACAGCTCGTCCCCAACCGCGGTCAGGTTGGAGGGAAGGGACGGCCGTCCGCCGGCACTCACGTCCTTTACCATATGCGTCCCGGCCGCCGTCCGGTCGCTGACCCAAAGCTCCCCTCCATGCTGGCCGTCGTCCGCCTCGAAATAACGGCGGCCGTCCGCTATGGTCAGGGCCGTGGGTGCCGACGATGCGACGCCTGGATTGAGGTCCATCAGCAGGCGGGTTCCACCCGGTGTTCCATCGGTGGACCACAATTCACGCCCATGGACGCCGTCGTCGGCGCTGAAATAAACATGACCATGGAGTTCGATAAAGCCCCGCGGCTCCGATGAAGCCGCCCCCGGAGCGATGTCCCGCAGCAGGGTGGCCCGGCGCCCGTCCGCTCCCCACAGCTCGTTCCCGCTCGCATTGTCCGTCGCCGCGAATACGGCGCTGGCTTTCATCGGCTCGTTTTTCAGTCGCAGATTGCCGGCAGTGAGATCCTCGCGCGACAGGCCCATCAGCTTCACGCCGTCGCGTGGTCCAAAATCGAGGACCAGCCCGTCGCTGTCCTGATGGGAGCGGGCCAGCACATCCTCCATGCTGCCGATCCCACTCCAGGCCCGCAGGTCCAACAAGTCCCCGTCGGCTCCGCCCTGGAAGTTGCCGATGCAGTCCCATCCGTCGCCGGGTTTGAGAATGAAGCGGTCGCGGCCGCCGCCGCCTTCCATGTAATCGTTGCCGCGATTGCCGGCGATGATGTCGTTCCCTTCGCCGCCGAACAGAAAGTCGCGGCGCCCGCTGCCCATGATTGTCCGCCCGGATGTGCCGTGATGCTTTTCATGATCCTATCCCATGCCGGCGCCCTTTCGATGGTAGCGGTGGGTCTGGATAGAAATGCTCTTAAAGGTTGCTGTTGCGAATGACGCATCGGGCCAGGGCTCTATCGGCCCATCCGTCTACTCCAATCCAGCGGAAATATTTTTAGCATTGTCCAACCGAAAGAGTGCCGGCAGTGAAAATCCGGAGCGTCGGTCCGCAGTCGCCGTTTTCGAATCCAGCCGTGTGGCGCCAAGTCCCAACCATGAAATTGCGGGCTATCGTAAGCGTCATTTCTCATTCCTCGGCCGGCGCCTACACTGGTGCAACTGCCGAGGACACGACCTTTGGACCAAGGCATCATCGCTGACGGGATCTGGAAACAACCGATCTCCGTCGTGCTCAAAAACCTGGATGCGACCCCCGCCGGGCTGAGCCGGACCGAGGCGGAGGCCCGCCGGCGCAGATACGGCCTCAACCAGCCGCTGGCGCGCCGCCGCCGGCCGCTCTGGCTGCAATTCCTGACCCGCTTCCTCAATCCCCTGGTGCTGATCCTGCTGTTTGCCAGCGGCCTGTCGGCAGCCACCGGGAACATCACCAGCTTCGTCATCGTGATCGTCATGGTCGTGCTCAGCGTCACCCTGGACTTCGTCCAGGAGATGCGGGCCGAGAACGCCGTGGAGGCGCTACGCCGCACCG
Organism: Azospirillum sp. A29; assembly: GCF_042604625.1. NCBI lineage: Bacteria > Pseudomonadati > Pseudomonadota > Alphaproteobacteria > Rhodospirillales > Azospirillaceae > Azospirillum > Azospirillum sp. A29. Next base: position 955,086 of record NZ_CP170460.1, on the reverse strand, counting down.
TCGCTGTGCGTGTGCAGGTGCGCCGGGACGGTGTGGAGGTATCGGAGCCAGTGGATCAACTGGTTCCAGGCGATGTGGTCCGTCTGGCCGCCGGCGATCTGGTTCCAGCCGACTGCCGCCTCCTCGAAGCGCGCGATCTGTTCGTCAACCAGGCCATGCTGACCGGGGAGCCCTACCCGGCGGAAAAGCGGGTCGATGCCGTCGCGATCCCGGCTGAAGACGTTGAGAAGGCGCTCGACACCATATTCATGGGGACCTCGGTCATCAGTGGCAGCGCCACCGCCGTGGTCTGCCGAATCGGCGACGCGACGGCGTTCGGTCAGTTGAGCGGCACCCTGCAGGCGCCTCCGCCTCCCACCGCCTTCGAACTGGGCATCCGCCAATTCGGTTTCCTCATACTGCGCCTGACGATCTTCCTGGTGTTGTTCGTGCTGGCGGTGAATGTGCTGTTCCATCGCCCCTGGCTGGAGTCCCTGATGTTCGCCCTGGCCCTGGCGGTCGGGCTGACGCCGGAACTGCTGCCGATGATCGTCACCGTCACGTTGGCGCGCGGGGCGATGCGGCTGGCGGAGCGCCGTGTCATCGTCAAACGGCTGGCGGCCATGCACAACATCGGCGCCATGGACGTATTGTGCACCGACAAGACCGGGACACTGACGGAAGCGACGATCCGGATGGTCAGGCACCTGGATTTCCGTGGCGCGGAGAGCGAGCGCGTCTTTCGGCTGGCCTACCTGAACAGCCATTTCGAAAGCGGCATCAAGAGCCCGCTGGACGAGGCCATCATCGCCTTCCGCACTCTCGACGTGACCGGCTGGCAGAAGATCGACGAGGTGCCGTTCGATTTCGAACGGCGGCGCGTCTCGGTTCTCGTTAGCGATGGCACCGAGCGGCTGCTGGTGGTCAAGGGGGCGCCGGAAGACGTTCTGCGGCAGTCTACCCATTATGAAGGCGAAGGTGGCGTCGAGAAGCCGCTCGATCCGGCGGCGCGGGCAGAACTGGATGCCCTGTTCCAGAAGCTGGGAGAGGATGGGTTCCGGGTGCTGGCGATCGCCTCCAAGGCGATGGGACCGGATCATGCCTCCGCCGCGCTGGGAGACGAAAGCGAACTTGCCTTCGCCGGCTACGCGGTTTTCCTCGATCCCCCCAAGGCGAGTGCCATGGCGGCGATCCGCGATCTGACCGGCGCCGGGGTGGCTGTGCGCCTTCTGACCGGCGACAACGAGCGGGTGACGCGCCACGTCTGCGCCGAACTCGGCCTGCCCGTCATCGGCCTGATCACCGGCGACGATCTGCGGGTGATGAGCGAAGAGGCGTTGCGGGCCCGCCTCCCCAAGGTCAACGTGTTCTGCCGGGTGACGCCGGCTCAGAAGGAACGCGTGCTGCTGGCGTACAAGCGCTCCGGCCGGGTGGTGGGTTTCCTGGGCGACGGGATCAACGACGCCTCCGCCCTCCATGCCGCCGACGTCGGCATCTCGGTGGACAGCGCCGCCGACGTTGCAAAGGAGGCAGCTGGCCTGATCCTGCTCGACCACGATCTGTCGGTGGTGCACGAGGCGGTGATGGAGGGGCGTCGGACGGTGCAGAACGTCACCAAATACATCCTGATGGGAAGCAGTTCGAATTTTGGCAACATGTTCAGCATGGCGGGAGCGTCGCTGTTCCTGCCCTTCCTGCCGATGCTGCCGACCCAGGTGCTGCTCAACAACCTGCTCTACGATGCGTCGGAGGCCGGCGTTCCGCTCGACAACGTGGAGGCGGAGGCGTTGGCCCTGCCGGTGCAGTGGGATCTGCGGCTGATCCAGCGCTTCATGCTGGTGCTGGGTCCAGTCAGTTCCCTGTTCGATTTCCTGACCTTCTACGCCTTGCTTCACCTGTTCAACGCCGATGAGGCACTCTTCCAGACCGGATGGTTCGTCGAGAGCCTTGCCACCCAGGTGCTGGTCATCTTCGTGATCCGCACCCGCCGCAGCCCCTGGCTCAGCCGACCCAACGCAATCCTGGCCGGGTTGTCGCTGGGAGCTGCCGCCGTCGGCGCGCTGCTGCCGCTGACGCCGCTGGCATCCTTCTTCGGCTTCGTGGTTCCTCCAGCCTCCTTCTATCTGTTCCTGGTGGCCGCCGTCGTCACCTATCTGGTCCTCGTGGAGATCATCAAACGGGTGTTCTTCCACTACATCGCTCCACGACAGTGATGCGGAACTCAGGGCGTCGACGGGCTCCATCCTGGGAAGTTGGCGTTCAGGCGACCCTGCGAGAAACTGGCATCCCGAGGCCGGTCATGACGTTCAAAACCTTGCAGCCGACGCGGGCCTCGACGTTCTGAGTTGGGAGGGTCCGACAACTCGTCGCGATCAGCCGAATGGCTTCTTGCTTGAACTCTTTCTTACGCCGTTGACCGTTACCCATGCCAAACTTCCCAGTCCCTCGGGCTATAGATGGATCCCCTTTATTTTCTCCGGGCAAGTCCATCCAATCATTGCTGGGTTGAAACGGAGGGACCAAATTTTCTTCGGAGCCGGCACGTGGGCCAACGCCAAATTGCAGGAGCTGGAACATTTTTCTCCTCCCAAATCAGAAATACCACCTTTTATAGCATTTTCACATATTGGTGCCACCAATGTGAGAAAACGGATCCCCATCAGCGTGCATAGCCATAGCTTTTGTCCAACTGTACAGCGAAGGCCAAAGGCATATGGTCTACGGGAGGCCTGATTAAAGGGAGCGGCGGATGTCCGAAAAGCTGCTGAACGACCGCCGTGTTCTCATCGTGGAGGACGAATTCCTCGTCACCGTTGTATTGGAGGCGGCAGTCTTGGAGGCAGGCGCCAATGTGGTTCGGCTTGCCGCTTCGACCGTGGACGCTCTTGCGCTGATTGAGGCCGAACCCTTCGATGTGGCGCTTCTGGACGCCCGATTGGATGAAGAGCCGGTCCTTGACGTTGCCGAGGCTTTGGACAAGCGGGGCATCCCATTCGTTTTCCATTCCGGATATGGTCCGGAACATCTTCCAAGCACCTACCGTCATCGCCCCTTGCTCCGTAAACCATCGCTTTCATCCAGTGTCGTCCAGGCACTGTACGAAGCGGTGAAATAAATGGGACCGGGCGGAAGGCCCATCGCAGCGAAAGACGCCGATCTCTGTCGGACTCTTATGGGACGGTTCTGTCCCTCACCATCGTTGGATCGACATTGGACGCGACCATTTGGCGCCGTGCCTTTCGCAATTTTCCACTTTGATCGGCTCGTCGGTACCCGCTCAAGCAATGGCAGTGCACAACATGCGAACGATGGCAGCGGGGGCGGAAGGTTTCCGGAGTAAAGGTCTGTGTCGGTGTCGTTGCGGAAGGAGCTCCGGCCCGTACCCCGAGTGGAAGACAAAAGGCTTTGCGCCGGCTTCGAGCGCGTCGGCGACGGCAGTCACCCGCTCATCGTCGAGCCGGACATCCAAAATGGCGGCATCGAAATCTTCCCGTTCGATCAGCGCCAGGGCGTCCGCCACGCAGCCGGCCATGCCGACGATGGTGGCGCCCGCATCCTGCAGGATTTCCTCCAACGCCATCGCGATCAGCAATTCGTCCTCGACGATCATGATCCGGCAGCCTTCCAGATGCTTTCCGGTCATCGGATATTCTCAAGGGAGGCGGGGCTTTCGTCGTCGCTCCTCGTCTGGGCGACCGGTACGGTGAACGTCGCCTGGAGGCCGGTCGGATCGTAATCCACCGTGACATCGCCACGCAGTTCGTAGCGGATTTGCTGGGTGATCAGTTTGGAGCCGAAGCCATGATGGGTGGGAGGCGACACCGGGGGACCGTCGGTCTCGCGCCAATGGACAAGCAGCACTGCATCGGCATCCCTTTGCCCGAATTCCCAGGTCACCACGACGCGCCCTTCCGCCACGGACAATGCACCGTATTTCAGCGCGTTGGTCACCAACTCGTGGATCACCATGCCGAGCGCCAACGCGGCCTTGGGCCGGAGTTGAACGGCAGGTCCGTCAACGGCAAAGCGTCCTTCGCTGGTGGCATAAGGCTTCACTTCATTGAGCACGACGTCACCGAGGGGAATATTCCCCCAACCGTCACGGGTCAGCAGATCGTAGGTGCTGGCGATCGCCTGCAGGCGCCCGAGAAACGCCGTGCATTCCGGTGCCTCGGCAATCGCCTTCAGCGTCTGCTGGGCCAAGGCGGTGACGACGGCCAGCATGTTCTTGACGCGGTGGTCGAGTTCACCGATGAGCTGGCGCTGCTGCTCCTCGGCCTCCTTGAGCGACGTCACGTCCACGAAGGTCAACAACAGGCCTTCCAGATCGTTGCGGGCTTTCCGGTAAGGCAGGATGCGCATCATGTAGTGCCTGGTCCCGTCCCTGGACCGAACCGCCTTTTCCACGGTCGCCGGGTCGGTAAGCGCATGTCTCAGATCCCGATCCAGATCGACCTGATCGAGATGACTGACGATATCGGTCAGCGGACGGCCGCGGTCGCTCGAGATCAGATTGAAAATCTGGATGACCGCCGGCGTGAAACTCCGGATCAGCAGGGATCGGTCCAGGAAAATGATCCCGATCTGGGTGCTGTTGAACAAATTCTGGAGATCGTTGTTGGACTGATCGAGTTCCTCGACCTTGCTGTTGAGTTCGATATTGACGGCGTGAAGCTCCTCATTGACAGACTGCGTTTCCTCCTTGGCTGTTTCCAGCTCCTCATTGGTTGATTGCAGCTCCTCGTTGACCGAGATGAGTTCCTCATTGGCGGACTTCAGTTCCTCCAATGAGGTTTCATACTCTTCGATCGTGCTCTGGAGACGCTCCTTGGTATCGCGAAGTTCACGTTCCAGCTGCTCCACCGCAACGGGATCCTGGCCCCAGTGACGCTCCTTGCCGTAGATCTCTTCCGCAGGACTTGGGCCTCCGACATCGGAAAACAGGACCAGGAAGAAGGGCTCCCCGTCGCGGTCGAACGGCTCGATCGTCAGATCGAGCACTTGGACACGATCGTCCACCTCCACCGCCAAGTGTTTGCGGGTTACCGGCTTGTGGGTCTGCATCGCCTCGTGCAGGGCGCCGCGAAGATCGAGCCGCAGCCCCTTGCGGGCCATCGCCAGAAGCTGGCGGTTCGGGGCGCCGGGAGGCGCCTGAAGGTACTTGCCGGTGTTGGCGGAATAGTAGACCACCTCACTGTTCTGGTTGACGACCACATGGGCCGGAGCGAAGCGCTCCAGCACGCGCGCCTCCACATGCCCACGCAGATTGGCGGCATTGGACTGGATCGAGCGGGGGGTCTCGACCGATCCGCGAGGCGTGCGGCCGCCATGCTCCGCCATGGCGAAGGGAATGGTTACGGAGACCGCATCCTGCCGGCGGAACAGGCGATGCTTTTTGTCCATGGGCACGAACAGCGTCTGATGCTGCCCGATCGTCTCGGCCACGCCGAGGAAAAGATAGCCGCTGGGGCGCAATGCATAGTGGAACATCGGGATCACCTGATCCTGAAGTCCCATCCCCAGGTAAATGAGCAGATTGCGGCACGAAATCAGGTCGATGCGTGAAAAGGGCGGGTCACGGACGACGCTGTGCGCCGAGAAGATGCACAGGTCGCGCACCTCCTTGCGAACGAGATAGCTGGTGCCGTCCTCGGTGAAATGGCGCTTGAGCCGGTCTGCCGGCACATCCCGCACCAGATTGGCGGGATAGCGCCCGGTGCGTGCCACCTCCAGGGCATGCTCGTCGATGTCGGTGGCGAAGACCTGGATCTTCGGCACGCTGTGGAGGGTTTCCGCATATTCGGACAGCAGCATGGCGATGGAGTACACCTCCTCGCCGGTGGCGCATCCCGGAACCCAGACGCGCACCGCATCGCCGGCGCTTTTCCCGGTGAACAGATGCGGGATGACGAGGTCCTCCAGCGCCTGGAAGGTCTCGCAGTCGCGGAAGAAGGTGGTGACGCCGATCAGCAGATCGCGAAACAGTGCCGCGGCTTCCGTGCGGTCCTCACGCAGGTGTTCGACATAGCTGTCGATGTCCGTCAGCCGCAGGGCCTGCATCCTGCGTTGGACACGGCGGAGGAAAGTGTTGTGTTTGTAGCCCTGGAAATCGTGCCCGATCTGATTGCGCAGAATGGTGGTGATGCTCCTGCGTGCCGCTTCCAGCCGCGCATCCTCTTGAACATCCTTCTCACCCGTCAGATCGCCCAGCGACGTGGCGGTTCGCGCATAGTCCACCAGCGTCGCCGCAATCGTTTCCACCGGCGCGACAAGGTCGACGACGCCGGTGGCGATGGCGCTGTTCGGCATGCCGTCATGGCGGGGAATTCCGTCATGCCCCTGGGCGATGGTGAAGCCGCCCCGTTCCTTGATCGCCTTGACGCCCAAGGTGCCGTCGCTGCCGCCGCCCGACAGGATGATGCCCACCGCTCTTTCACCGCAGTCGCTGGCGAGCGAGCCGAGGAAGAGGTCGATCGGGTTGCGCTCGCGGCGGGAGGCGCTGTCCGGCCGGACATGCAGCCGGCCGCTGTCGATGGTCAGCAGGGTTCCTGGCTGCAGGGTGTAGATGCAGTTCGGCTCGACCAAATCCCCGTCGCAGGCCTGATGCGCCGGCGTGGGCGTGCATCGGCCGATGATGTCGGCCAGCAGGCTTTCGTGTTCCGGTGACAGATGCGTCACGACCACGAAGGCCATGCCGCTGTCGGCGGGAACGGCACCGAACAGCCCCTCCAAGGCCTCCACCCCGCCAGCGGATGCGCCGATCCCGACGATTGGGAAGGATGCCTTGTCGCTCATGCTGCTGCCCTTCCACAGATCCTGACGATCCGGATCGATGTCGTTTGAGGATGCCGGGGATGGCGCTCTTGTCGGCGATGAGCTTTTCTACATTTCAACTGGAGCACCCCCTCGGGACGATGGCCGGCCGTCCCTGGTGGCGTTCTTCCTCACAGTCAATGCCAAATTCTGACGCGGACGGTCAACTCACTCTTTAGCACCCTCCTTTGGTTGCGCACCACCGTCATCGTCCCAGTTGCGTAGCGGAGTGCCGCGCTCCCGCTGGCGCAGACGCTCATCGCCGATCTTCAGGCTCACCAGTGGCACGGACGCGGTTTCAATGAACATTTTCCCGTTCAGGAAATGGACTGACGACGAACGATGTTTCAGTTGTACGGTTTGCATGACGACACCTCCTCTGCGGTAAACTCCGGTGCGGAACGGCTTTCCGCGATAGACGGAGCATTGCTCTGCCCGGTCCTCGCAACGGTGTTCATCCGGGCAGGGGATTTCCGTTTTCCGCCGGTTCCAGGAGCCGGCCCAGTTCATCGGGGTCGATGAGCACCGTCTGCTCCATAGCCATTCCGCGATTGGACTGCGGAAGACGGAGCCAGGTAGCGCTCCGCCGATACACAGGGAAGGAGAGCGAGTCGATCAACTCCTCGTCGGTCTCCACGATGTAGCTTCCCGCCGGTTGCACCCCGTCGACGCCGCTCAAGGCAAAAGGATGGGCGAACGTTACGGTCCTGCTGGTGGTGCGGGTGAATGCGTTGGTCATCGAAGGGTGCTCCCATTCATGTCCGGCGGATTTCCTTGAAAGCAGCTGTCTATCCGCCCGAACTGGAGAACAGCAACCCGGCAAGAAAGCCGACTGAGACGCCAAGTGTCAGATAAGCCATGTTCTTCCATTTCGGCGCGGACAAAGCCCAGGCGGCACGCTCTGAAACCATCCACTCCGACAACGTCCCGTGCGTGAGCGACATGGCGATCTCCTTCCGGATATTTGGTTCAAAATATGGTGTCAGCAAATTTTATTACAATGGGGAAGGGCAAATAATTACATTGATGCTTATTTGATTCATGCTGCCGCCCGACTCCGCTGGACAGGACCCTCTACCTGAATGATTCTTGAGCATCCCTTATGGCTGCCTTATCTCCATTTGGCGCGATTGAGCAACGGCTTGCATGCCAAAGCACGCGGCAAGAACCTGCCATACGCCGCTTTGCCGGATGGGACGCCGGTCCAACAGCATTGTCGATCATGTCCGGACGGATGATCTTCCCCCCCGCAGAGCCATACGCGGCCCTGACAGATGTGAGCCACGGCTCAAAAAAACATGGACCGGACCGCCTCGACCGACTGCCAGACGGTGATCGCCGTGGCGATGAGAACGGCGGCGGCCATCGCCAACGACACTGCCAACAACACCCCGTCCTCTTCCAGATAGGCCAAGGCGATCAGCATGATCGTCACCGCCGGGACGATATTGCTCAGCGGAATGGGAACGAAGAAGACGCCTGCCAGCACGAGGACGACCAATCCGACCACGCGCGTCGTCGTCTCGAACGGCATCTTCCAGCGTGGACGTATGACCGTCTCCATGCGCCTCAGCACCGGCACGGTACGATCGACCATACGGACCAGGCGCTGTGTCGAGAAACGCCGGGACATGATCGTCCTGGGAAAGGCCGGAGTCTCCCGCGCGAGAATCATCTGGAGGGCGGGAATGGTCAGCAGCAGCCCGACGACCGGCGATGTTCCCGGAGTCAGCCCGATCACTGCCAGCAACAGCAGAACGACGCCGAAGGAGCGCTTGTGCAGCCTGTCCAGCAGCCAGCCGAATGTAACGCCCTCGGCCGGAGCCTCTGCGAGCAGGCCACGCAAAACCTCGGATGTCGGGATATGCGGGGGCAAGACCGAGGTCATGACCACATCGCTCCGGCCGCTTCGGTGGGGCGACAGCGGTCTGTCATGCCGGGATCGACACCGTAACGGTCGTGCCGGCGCCGGACCCGACGGCCAGACCGCCTTTGACCTGCTCGGCTAGCAACTCCATCAAGGTGAGGCCGAGCGACCCCGTGCGTCGTTCGTCGGCCATGCCGATGCCATCGTCACTGATGCTCATGCGCAGGACTTCGTACGAGATTTCCCGGAACGAGACGGCGATGCGGCCGGATCGCCCGTCCGGGAAAGCGTATTTCAGCGCATTGATCATCGCTTCGTTGGCGATGAGGGCGAGCGGGATGGCCCTATCCGGTTTCAGGAACACCTCGTCGGCGTCGACATCCAGCACCACCCGCAAACTCTGTGCAGGCTCGAAGGACACCAGCAGGTCGCGGCACAGCATCCGCAGATATCCCCCGAATTCGATCTCCTGCAGCCCCTGCGTCCGGTAGAGCTTCTCATGGATCTCGGCCATGCGGTCCAGCCTTTCCACGGCGCTGTGCAGCGCCTCCTGCACGGCCGGCTCCCGGCCATGTGTGAGGTCCAGTTGGATGCGCAGGAAGGACGAGGCCATCTGGAGGGTGTTTTTGACGCGGTGGTTCACCTCCTTCATCAGGTTGTCCTTGTCGCGCAGCAGCACGTCCTTGTCGGCAAGGGTGTTGCGCAGCACATGCTCCACCTCGGTGCGGCGGTCCACTTCGGCGGCAAGTTGGCGATTGAGTTCATCCAGCCGCCCGGTGCGCACCGAGACACGGCGATCGAGTTCTTCGTTGAGCTGGCGCAATCCGTCTTCCGCCGCCTTGCGCTCGGTGATGTCGACAAAGGACACGAAATGGTGGCGGATACGGTCTTCTTCGAAAACGGGTGCGACATGCTGGAGCACCCATAGCGGCTTTCCGTCCCTCCGATAGAGACGGACCTGGCGCACGATGGCCTCGCCGGCGCGTAGGGCAAGGCCAATGGCGCGCGCCACCTCCGGGTCGGTGCCGGAGCCGGACAGCAGATGATAGCTCTTGCCCAGAATCTCTTCGCGCGCATAGCCGCTGAGCCTGGTAAATGCGGCATTGGCGAAGACGATCGGGATATCCGGCAGGGTGGGATCGGCGATCAGCATGGGCATCAAGGTGGTTTCCGCGGCCACCACAAAGGGGCCACCGCGCGCTGCCTCAATCCTGACCATTCTCTCTGCGTCCTGTTGGTCGCGGGGATTATCGGGCATGCAGCGCTCCTTCGTCCGATCCATTGTCCGAAAAGGATATAGCCGCTGAATGCAGCCTTCCCAGGCGAAGAAGTGGCAGAGCCCGCTCGCCAGATCGGCGCCAAATTGAAAAATATAACGATTGATCCACAGCAAAAAATCTCCTGGCATTCTTGCGTATGTAAAATATAGCTTCGCAATACCAAAAGAACATCTCCTTTATATTCAGCAATTTATAGTTCTTAATTTCAGATTATATTTTCAAAGCCATTGATATTTTGCGGTGCGGCATAATATAGGATTAAGTCATCGAGGTAGAGCACAGCGCTCCCTTTCAGCTCTCGCACCCCAAACAGTCATGGAGACGTCATGGACGACGGCACTCATCCCACATCCACAATTCGCCCGACCAATCGCCCCACCATTCGCAGCGCCAGCGACGAAGCCGCGGCGGGCAACGACGCGCCGAAGGACGCCGGCATCCGCAGCGCCAGCGAGGAGCACACGGCGAAACCTGCCCGTGAGCTTGGTCAGCAGCCGAGGCCCTGGCCGCCGAGGCTGCCCGGCGCTTCAGGCAACCAGGGCTTTCCGGAAACCGTCCGGACCGCCGGCCAGAGATTCGACCGTGCTGTCAAAGACGGGCTCGACGAGAGTGGCGGTCGGGCCACGGCACTCGGCGGCGCCCTGATGGCAGGCTACGGAACGGCCATTTCAGAAGCGGTCTCCTTCATGGGCCAAGCCGCGGAACGCCAGAACGAGCTGTTGGGCAGCATGCTCCAGGCCCGCGGCCCGCAGGACATCATGACGGCGGGACAACGCTACCTGCTCGGCGGATGGCTGGCCTTCTTCGAGGTCAATGTCCGCGTCGCCCAGGCCGCGTCCCGGATGTCGCAAGACACCGCGTACAGCCCGCCCCGGCCTGGCGCCTGACGCCGCCGGCGCTCTCCAAAACCGCATGACAGTATTTCGGGAGGATCTCCGTTGACCGGTTCGGAAAAGGAGACGCAGACGCTTCTCACCGTCGAAGAGCAGGTGGGCGTCCGCAAACGCCGACAGGTCACCGGGACCGTCCGCGCCAGCACCTTCAGCCATGAGCGGGAACAGTCGGTCGAAGCCGACCTGTCGATGGAAACGCTGGAGGTCGAGCGGGTTCCCATCGGGCGGTTCGTCGATGGCCCGATCCCCGACCGCCAGGACGGCGACTCCACCGTCATCTCGGTGATCGAGGAGGTGGCGACGGTGGAGGTTCGCCTGAAGCTGGTGGAGGAGGTCCGGATCACCCGCCGCACCACGGTCGGCAGGATGTCCGACACCGTCACGCTGCGCCGTCAGGAGGTGGTGATCGACCGGGATCCTGCGTTGGAAGAGGACTCCGAGGTCTGACCCGCCCGGAAATACACAAACAAATACACAAACTACCCGAAACACCCGAAATTCCATTGGAGACCATCATGAGCACGATCGTCGTAGGACTTTACAAGGAAAGCGGTTCGGCCAGGAATGCGTTCCAGGCGTTGATCGCGGCAGGCTGCCAGGAGGTCGACATCGAGACCTTCGACGGTGCCGACAGCGCCGACGAGGCAGCCCAGGGACTGCTGGGACATGGATTTGAAAAGGACTTGGCCGAGCAGTACGGCATGGCCGTCCGGCACGGCCACATCCTGGTCGCTGCCGACATTGCCGACCGGGACGCCGATGCGGCGGAGGCGATCCTCGACGAGAATGGAGCCATCGACCTGCCTGACAACCTGCCTGTCGTTGCGGCAGCGCAGAAACCGGCCCAGAAGGCGGGCAATGGCGCCACCGTCGAGCAGGAAACCCTCCAGTCGGTGAAGGAGGAGGTCGAGATCGGCAAGCGGCGGGTCGCCAAAGGCGGATTGAAAGCCGTGTCGGAGATCACGGAAACCCCAATTCGGGAGACCGTAACGCTGCGCGACGAGGCGGTGGGCGTGGAACATCGCAAGGTCGACCGTCCTCTCCGCCCCGATGAGGAGAAGGCTGCGTTCGGCGAGAAGACCGTCGAGCTGACGGCGACCTCCGAAACGCCGGAAATCACCAAGGAAGCCCGCGTGGTCGGGGAGGTCGTGCTGTCAAAGACCGCTTCCGAACAGGAAAAGACCGTGGGAACCGTCGCCCGCCGCAGCGACGTCAAGGTGGAGCCCGTCGGCAACAAGCCCGGCAACAAGCGCTGATCTGAAGCGTGCACAACAGATGGGGCGGCCGTTCGGCCGCCTCCCGCCGCAGCGGATATAACCTGCGGCGGAGCGGTTGAAGGTCTTTCGAAATAAATCACAGATTCAATTATCGTTTATCGGTAGATTTCTCTCAATAGAAATACAAAACGATTTTAAAATATCGAATGTCCACTTATGCATTTCGGGGATACACCATTGCAAAAACCTTTGAGTACCCCACTTTAATTATTTCAAAGCCACCCCAGGCCTGCTCATTTTTGCCGAGGATCGCAAATCCGAGGTGTTTCCTGGCGTGACTCGATCCGGATGGCATGGCTGCCGCCATTGCCGACAAACCGGCCCACATCGGAGACACTTTATGAAATCCCGGACAAGGCTGGCCTTCTTCATTCTTAAAACCCACGCCGGATGGATCGTCCGGGCGGACGGATTCGTCTATCCGCCCTGCACCGACCAGATCGATGCGCTCACCAAAGCCATTCGGGAAGCGCAAGCGGCGGAACGGCTGGGCTTCGCCAGCGTCGTGCTGGCGCAATCGGCGGCAGGGGAACCCTGCCATGTCCGCTGGTGCTGTGCCGGCAATGACGGAGCGGCACAGGCGGTTATGGAGCCTCCATATCCGGTAATTCCGGCGATGGCCGACACCCTGACGCCGGGGTCCGTATCGGAGGGACGTCCATGACGCCCCTTCTCCATTCCATCGAGGGGCGATGCCCCCGTGGCGCCGATGCGTTGCGTGAACAGCTGCGCTGGATGAATGCCGAGCGCCGCTGGCATCCAACTGTCTACGGCGCATCGCCGGACCAGCGTCCCCCCGCCTTTACGCCACCGAGCCATGTCAGTCTGCCGCAGGGTGCCACGCTGACCCGCCTTACCAGAGCCTGTGCCGCAGCTGGTGCGGCCGCCATCGAGGAACGGTGATCTCATGAGCCTATCAGCCCATTATACCGTGTCGTGCCGTACAGACGGGTGGTTCGTCGGGCTTGAGGGGGAACGCTACGGCCCCTTCCCCAACGGACATGTCGGTGCCCTGATCGCCGCTGTACAGGCCGCCAACCACGCCGGCAAGGACGGCCACGATGCCCGCGTGCTGTTGCGTATGGCGGATGGCCGGACCGACGCCGTCTGGATATTCGGCGTGGACAGCTACCCGTCGCCCTGGGTGGAGGAGTTGCATCGGATTGCACAACTTCCGCGGCGCGCACGCGCACGCGCACCGGTCCCGGCCTTTCTTTCGACAGCTCTGCACGCCATGATCCCGAACTCCGTGCCCGCTGGCCGGGCGTGATCGGACGGACCAGGATTTTCCTCGTTTGTTCAAGTACGAATTTCAAAATTCTCTCTTATCAAGAGTTGAAATATTCTCCAAAGAGCGGGTCGCCATTCCAATATTTTGAGCGCAAGACTGCCAGATTATTTTAGAAACACGGAGTGGATGGCAATGTCTATTGTTTCCGTATCCTTGATAGACGCCAACAATCTGTTCCGCCAGGGGTTGAGAGCCATGTTCGCGGAGCAGGGCTTTCACGTCGCCAAAGAGACCTCGTCTCTCAAGGCGGCGCTTCAGATTGTCTAGGAGGGCGACGCATCCCAGGTCATTCTGATCGACCCCGTCGGCATCGGCGACTTCACGGATCTTGTCCGGTCGTTGAAGGAGGCCTGTCCGGACACGCATGTGGTGGTGCTTACCGGCACGCTGGACGCCGAAATCATGACGAAGGCCATCCAGGCCGGTGCGGACGGGTTCTTGATGAAGGACATGTCCATGGAGGCGCTGGCGCAATCGTTGCGGCTTGTCATGATCGGCGAAACGGTCTTCCCCAGCGCCTTGGCCGCACTGCTGATCGGCGGTCGCCTGAACGGCGCAGCCTATCAGGCGGTACCGCACAAAGGTGTTTCCAAGCGCGAGGCTCAGGTTCTGCGCTGCCTGCAGAATGGCAGCTCCAACAAGACGATCGCCAACCACCTTCGGATCACCGAGGCGACCGTCAAGATTCACCTCAAGAGTTTGCTGCGCAAGATCGAAGTCTCGAACCGCACGCAGGCCGCCCTTTGGGGCCTCAACAACGGCTTTGCGGATGCAGAGTGACCTGACTTTCTCCGACGGCATGTTGGGATTGCCGCCCTGCCGGCCATGGACGGACGCGTGAAGCCGGCGACATGGCACGCACCGCACGGGACTTGACGTCCTCCGGCCCATTGCGAAGCGGTTGGCCGCAACCGGACAGATCAGCCGGTTATCCCGCAGGTCCAGGCACAGGTTCTGCCAACCTGTTGTTATAGAAGATGTGGCTGAGCCACATATTCGCTGCATCGCGTCGATGCGCAATCAATATTTTCCCGTTCCGAGTGGCGTTTCCGTGCAGAATAACACATCTGTTTTTGCGGAACCTCACGCAGATCAAAAATAATGAAGTTATAAAAATTATTGATTGACAAGATGCAATTTGCGCATTAACTTTGCGGTTATTGTATGATTGGTCTGAAAATACCGTGGAGTTATGGGTATAATTATTTTAACTTTTGTCTATTTGAGATCATGCGGTAAATTTATAAGTGCTCTAATTGTTTAGTGTCTGTACGCCAGCCCCATGCTTTCCTGCCATGAACCCCGGCGCGGCGAGGCTTGGTTAAAAGTTTCGCTGGCTGGGATCATCCTATTGGCAGGAGGCGATCATGATGTCGGTGGATGAAGGCACGGATCGTCATTGTCAGGACATTCTCCGTATGGATCAGGATGAACAGCGGCGCATACGGCCCGGCCCTTTGGCGATCGTCGGTATCGGTGCCTCGGCTGGCGGTCTCAAAGCCATAACGGCCCTGCTTAGAGGGGTACCGGCTGACAGCGGCTTGGCCTTTGTGGTGATTCAGCACCGGATCCCGAACAATGAACGATTGCTTGCCGATCTGTTGAAAAATGTGACGGTGCTGCCGGTCCTTACGGCCCATGACGGGATTCCGCTGGAGGCCGATCACATCTACATCGCTCCGGCGGGTCGGTTGCCGACCATGGAGGCCGGCCAACTGCGCATCCGCGAATCGCGGCAGTCTGTCGACGCGACCCTGCCCATCGACATCTTCTTCCGCACACTGGCGACCGACCAGCAGGAGAAGGCGATCTGCGTCGTGCTGTCCGGTACCGGCGCCGACGGCACCAATGGACTGCGTTCGATCAAGGAATGCGGTGGGCTGGTGGTCGTGCAGGATCCGACGACCGCCGACTTCGACGGCATGCCGGGCAGTGCCATCGCCACCGGCATGGCCGACTATATCCTGCCGCCGGAGCGCATGCCCGGTGCCATCGTCGATTTCGTCCACCAACCCTACATCGGCCCGGCAACGGTTCAGAAGGCCGATGCGCCGGACGGCGCACTGGACGGCATCCTCGATCTGCTGAGCGCGCACACCAAGCGCGATCACAAGGCTTACAAGCCGCGGTCGCTGATCCGCCGCATCGAACGGCGCATGGGGATTCACCATATCGCCGATATGACGGAATACCGGGCCTTTCTGGGCACCCACCCGGCCGAAATCGAACTGCTGTCCCGCGACATCCTGATCAGCGTGACGCGCTTTTTCCGCGATGGTCCGGCATTCGACATCCTGGCCGGAGACTACATCGTCCCGCTGGTGCGGAACCAGCCGGCGGGCAAGCCGATCCGCGTCTGGGTCCCGGCCTGCGCCACCGGGGAAGAGGCTTACTCCATCGCAATCCTGTTGATGGAGGCCTGCGCACGGAGCGGCGTATCCCCCGGCTTCCGGGTCTTCGCGACCGACGTGGACAATCGGGCGCTGACCGTCGCCCGCACCGGCCTGTATCCGGAAACCATCACGGTCGACGTGTCGGTCGAACGGCTCGCCCGCTTCTTCACCAAGGTCGAGGACGGCTACAAGGTCGCCAAGCCATTGCGCGATGTGGTTTCCTTCGCCCAGCACGATCTGCTCAGCGATCCGCCTTTTTCCAAGCTCGACCTGATCAGTTGCCGCAACATGCTGATCTATATCGAGCCGGACGTGCAGAAGGCCATCTTCGCCCTGTTCCACTTCGCCTTGTTGGATAATGGCGGCCTGTTCCTCGGTACGGCGGAGAACCTTGACACGCTCTCCGACCTGTTCGCACCTCTTTCAAAAAAATGGCGCCTTTACCGCAAGATCGGTGCGACGCGCAGCAGTGCGATGGCGGTCCCGCCGACGGGCGGGCGGTCCGTGGTCCCGGTGCCGACACTGCCCACCCCCTTGCGCGGCACCAGCCCGGCGGACATCATCCGACAGGCCCTGCTGCTTGAATACGCGCCGGCGGCCGTCCTGATCGACGGGCTGCATCGCATCCAATATCTCTTCGGTCCGACCGGCGATTTCCTCGATCTGCCGACGGGAGAACCGCCCTGGGATCTGACGGCGATGACACGCGGGGAATTGCGCCTGCAGCTCCGCCGCGCCGTCACGCAGGCGCTCTCCTTGCATGGCCGGGTTCAAATCTCCGGAATTCGGCACAAGCGTCACGGCGTCGTGGTGCCGGTGACCGTTCTGGTTATCCCGGTGCGTTTCCCCCGGGCCGGCAGTGACTTGCTTCTGGTGACATTCACGGCGGACCGCGCTGTACCAAGCACGCCGGTCGCCGAGACCGCGCCGCTGCCGATGGAAATCGAGGGCGTCGAACAGCTCGAAAACGAGCTGCGCATGACCCGTGAGGAGTTGAACGACACCATCGAAGAACTCAGCGCCATCAGCGAGGCGCTGCGGATCGCCAACGAGGAGATCCTGTCGATCGGCGAGGAGTACCAGTCGACCACCGAGGAGCTGGAGACATCCAAGGAAGAGCTGCAATCCCTCAACGAGGAACTCAGCACGCTGAACTCACAGCTGCATGAAAAGGTCGACGAGTTGGAGGCGACCACCAACGATCTGAGCAATCTGCTGAGCAGCACCGACATCGCCACGGTCTTCCTGTCGTCAGACCTGCGGATCAAGCGTTTCACGCCGTCGGCGACCCGGCTGTTCGCTCTGCTGCCGCAGGACGCCGGACGGCTGATCACCGACATCTCCCGACATTTCTCCGATCCTTGCCTGCTGCCCGACATCCGGTCGGTGCTGTCATCCCTGATGCCGTCGGAACGCGAAGTGTCGACGGACGACGATGCGACCTTCCTTCGCCGCATCCAGCCCTACCGGACGCAGCAAGGCCGGGGGGAGGGGGTCGTGATCACCTTCAGCGACGTGACGCCGCTGAAGCGCACCAGTCTGGCCATGGCTCTGCAGGCCCGCCAGTACAAGCTGATCGCCGATCTCGGACACAGGGACCTCATCGGAGCGGAAGGGCCGGAGACACTGACGGAAGCGGCCCGTCTGATTGCCGAAGGGCTGGGAGCGGACGGCGTCGCCATCCTCGGTCCCGGCGAGGACCCGTCGGGCCGGCGCACCGGGGACGCTGACGATCTCATCCTGCTCGGCAGTGCCGGCCTCTCCGTTCCACAGGAGCCTGCCGTCAGGATCCCCAGCGACATGTCGACACTGGTCGGACGGGTGTTCCGGTCCCGGCAGCCGTCGATCATTGAGGAGTTCGCCACCGATCAACGTGTCCGCTCCTCCATGGCGCTATCGGGCAGCCACTTCATCAGCGGTCTGGCGGTTCCCTTCGGCGGCGAGGCGCGCGGACCATCCATTCTCGCGGTTCTGAGCCGCAAGGCCGGACGGTTCAGCAATGCCGACCTGGAATTCGTCCAGGCCATCGCCAGCGTGCTGGGGCTGGTCATCGAACGGGCGGGGGTGCTGCGCACGGCGCGGGCCGAGCGCGATTTCGCCCAGGCCATCGTCGACACGGTCCGCGAACCGCTGCTGGTGCTTGACGAGACGCTGCGGGTGGTCGGCGCGAGTGCGGCCTTCCACCGATCCTTCGCCACCACGCCGGACGGCGTGCTCGGCGTCCAACTGGCCGAGACGGCCGGCGGTCTGCTGGCCGATCCCGCCCTGCACCGGGCGCTGGAACGGATCGTACCCGACGGCACGGTCATCGATGCGCTGGAACTGACCATCGGTCAGGGTGTCGGCGAGCAGGGCGCCGAGGGACGCCGCACCCTGCTGCTGAACGCCCGCCGGCTCAATCAGGCGGGCCGGCTGATCCTGTTGGCGATGGAAGACGTTACAGAGCAGGTGCGCGTGCGCGAAGCCCTCGCTGCCGCCAAGGCTGCCGCCGAACTGGCAAGCGCCAGCAAAACCCGATTTCTCGCGGCCGCCAGCCACGATCTGCGTCAACCGGTCCAGGCCCTGCTGATGTTCCATCATCTGGTGGCGATGCAGCCGCAAGGCGAGGCGGCGGCGAAGCTGCTGGTCAGCATGGGCAATGCATTGGGCGCTATGACCACCATGCTCGACGACATCCTGGATGTGTCACGTCTTGACGCCAACGTCATCCAGGTGCAGCTCCTGTCGTGTCCGATCCAGACGATGATCGATTCTCTCTGCGCCGAGTTATCACCACTGGCCGAGGCTGCCGAACTGACATTGCACAGCGTTCGGACCAGCCTGTCGGTGCGGAGCGACCCCAAGCTGCTGGAGCGCATCCTGCGGAACTTCATCGCCAACGCGATCAAATACACCGACCAGGGTCGCATCCTGGTGGGTTGCCGCCGTGCCGGGCCGAACCTGTGCATTCAGGTCTGGGACACCGGGCGCGGCATTCCGCCGAACCAGTTGGCGTCGATCTTCGAAGAGTTCCATCAGGTCGACAATCCGGAGCGTGACCGGCGGCAGGGGTTGGGGCTGGGGCTTTCCATCGTGGAACGCCTCGCCGCGCTGCTCCATCACCCGATACGGGTCCAATCGGCACCAGGGCAAGGATCGATGTTCGAGATCCTGGTTCCATTGGCCGGTCCGGACGATTCTCTTCCGAAGGATGAGGAGATGGTCGTATCCGACGGCGGCAACGGCGAGCGGGTGGTGGTGATCGACGACGACACGGCCGTTCTCGACGGGGTCGCCGCCTTCCTCCATGAACTGGGCTACGATGTGGTGGCGGCATCCGATGGCGACACGGCGGCGGAGCGGTTGGGGAGCCGGGTGCCGGACTTGGTCATCGCCGATTTCCGGCTCAAGGGCACGGAAACCGGATCGGAGGCAATCCGACGGCTGGAGCGGCATTTCGCCGCCCGGCTGCCCGGAATTCTTCTGACCGGCGACACCTCGCCCGCGCGCATCCGGGAGGCGAGCGCCAGCGGCTTTCTGTTGCTGCACAAGCCACTGAGCCCGGAGCCGCTGCTGACTGCCATACGACACGCACTGACGGACCAGTCCTTGGAGCCGGGAACCGCCTGATTGATCTTGCCCCGGTTCGGTTGCTCTTGCGCACTTTGCGTGGATGTTCTGGGTTGCGGTGGCGAGCAGGCCGGGTGTTGCCCACATGGAAGGAGGATGCAGACGTTCTCTTTCCTTCCGGGCTGCCGCGTGCTTCAGATCGAGCGTGGCAGCCGCGGCTCCCTTGTCATTCTTGCAGATAGTCGCCGAGGCAGTGCTCGTTGCCCGCACTGTGGCGCCATCAGCCGCGCGGTTCACAGCAGGTACCGGCGATCTCCTGCCGACCTCTCGGCCTTTAGACATGAACTCCGTGTTGCCTTGCTGGTCCGGCGGTTCTATTGCCGGCAGGCGACCTGCCCCAAACGCACGTTCGCCGAGCGCTTTGCAGGCGCTGTGGCACCTCACGCCCGACGTACCCAACGGCTGGCCAAGGCACTGGGCCGGGTCGGGATCGCTCTCGGGGGCGCTGCGGGGGCGCGGCTCGCCCGCGGGCTTGGGATGCCAGTCAGCAGGGACACCCTGCTACGCGTCATCCGGGCATTGCCCTTGCCGGCCGTTGAACCGCCACGCGTCGTCGGCGTGGATGACTGGGCGCTTCGCAAGGGACGGACCTATGGCACCATCCTGGTCGACCTGGAACGTCGTCGTGTCCTTGACCTGCTGGCCGATCGATCCGCCAACACCGTTGCGGCTTGGTTGCGCGATCACCCCGGCATCACCGTGGTGGCGCGGGATCGCTCCACCGAATACGCTCGTCCCGCCACCAATGGCGCTGGTTAAGCGACGCAGGTTGCCGACCGATGGCACCTGCTCGCCAATACGCGCCAGATGCTTGAACGCTGGCTCTTCGCCGTCCATGGTCGGCTGCGCCGGTTGGCGCCGGTCCATACCGACGCGTCGGCTATCGCACCCCGACGCACCCGAGCCTTCGCGCCCGCGTGCCGAGAGAGGGGCGAGCGTCGCAAGCCACGAGCGGTGGCTGGCCGTCTTTAAAGAGGTCCGTTGCCGCCATGCCGCCGGCGAGACGCTGCTGGGCATTGCCCGGTCGATGGGCCTGGCGCGGGGAACGGTCCGTAAGTACGTGCAAGCACAGAGCTTTCCGGAACGCGCATCGAGGGCTCCGGGACCGAGCGCGTTGGATCCTTTCATCGGTTATGGGTTCGGATCGATGATGCCCCCTTTCCCGCTATCCTACCGTCGCGGATCATCCGCTTCGGTAATGTCGTCGTGACCTACAGCACCACCGCCCCGATCCTCTGACCTATCCGCCCCGTGTCGCTGCTGTATTCCAAGACATCCGCGCGGCACTCGCGGCTGCCGGGTTCGGAGAGGTGGACATCAGCCTGTCGCAGACGGCGGCAGAGCGGCAGGCCAAGCGGATCCTCGATCTGACCCGCAGCGCTCACGGACGCATGCAGCTAGCCAGTCTGCTTGCCGCCGCCGGGCTGGACGATGAGGCCATCGCCGTCCAACTCGATTGGCTCGACCGGACCTCGTAACGGCCGCGTCCCTCGATAGACGCCGATCGCGTCGCCGTAGCCGCAAGCGCCGCAATCAATCTGTAGCCCCGCGACGGCCGGACACAACACTCCCATCAGCCCTGGAGGTATTTCGACATGACCTCGACCGATCTCATGCTCCCACCGGGCAAGGCCGCACTGGCCACCGATCCTCTCTCCGCCACCCTCAATGCCTTCGAAGTCCGACTCTTCGCCACGACACCCACGGACGGACCAAAAGCGGTGATTGAAACAGCCGATCTTGTCCCTGTCGTGACCGCCGATCTCATGGTCTGGCGGCACCAGGTTGGCGACGATCATGTCCTCTGCGCCTTGGGAGCGATCGCCGAGGCTCTCGACGATGCGCACCTCTTGGTCGTCACGGCCCGGCGGAACGCACCGCAGCCATGGCAGCCGTTGGTGAGCCAATATGACTGCTACACGCGAATACGACGCCTTCTGACCGATGCCGCGGAAATCCTCGATTGGGCGATGACCCTGGCCCGTGGCGTCGACCTGACGATGACGATTGACGTCCGGCAATCGATCCGCCGTGACGAGGAGGGCTGGGCCGCCGCGGTATCGATCCCTACGCTCAGCCTGCGCGAGTAATGGAAAGGCGAGCACAACGATGAACCAGCCCGCTATGCCAGCTCCAGATGCATCTCATGATACGGTCATCGGACGCCTCGCCCGGCGATGGCTGGCCGACAGCTGCCCAAGCGTCCGTCAGGAGAGCGAACAGGACACCGCAGGCCGCTGCGACCGTCTGGTCGATGCCTTGGAAAGCCTGACGAAGCTGCCAGCCAACGATTGGGCCGATGTCGACGCGAAGCTAATAATCTTGTCCGTTCGACTGCGTCAGGCAGCCACCACGGCCGACCCCGAGACGATGCTGCTCGCTCTTCTCGTTACCAGTATACAGCATGACCTGCTCCGCTTGCGCCTCTGAACGACATGAACTGGAGATACGGTGATGTTGGCGTTTGCTGACCTTTAACCCGAAACCTCATCATCTGGGAGATAACTCAGTGATTGACTGGCAACCGATTGAAACGGCTCCGCGCGACGGGTCGAGGATTCTCGTCGCGATGTCCAGTGACTTCATGAAATATCAACCATGGGACGCGCCAAGTGACGAGTACTGTATTTTTGTTCGCTGGGTGGAGCAGATTGGATATTGGGTAGATGATTTTAAAACATTCGTGGCCGATAACGATATCACGCATTGGGCTCCAGCTCCTGTACCACCGCCAGCGACAGCCCATCAGCGCATGCGTGACGCCGCAGCGATTTCAAGGCACCGCAAGGATGATGTTTGATCACAAGAAATTCGAAGGAATTGGACGTAACTATCAGCATCTAATAACGATCTTTCGGGACCTTTCCCAAACCTTTTCAATTGATGTTCGAGCATGAGGGCGAGTACGCCGTAAAGGTAGCGGCGATTAGCTCGAGTGTCGAGAAGATCAGCTGCAATTACCCTGAAAATTCTAACACGATCGGCGGCGAGTAGCTGGGCACACGGCGACATGAGGCCGCCAGTATCCGGCGTGATCTGCTCCACTGCGACTCTACAGCACGGCTTGGACATGTGACGATATCGGCATCGCCATACGTTGCGCGTGTCAAGAACTTTATTTCCATGAGCATCTCCTCCGAGGCAAACGCGGAGACCAGGAGGAGCATGGGTGCGGCACGCTGCTCTGCAGCCGGATCGAAAGCGTCTCCGATCCGCTACTGCAGGAGCGCTTCATGCCAGTATCCCTCCGCAAGATCGAACCGGCCATCCCCGCGCCCGCCGAACCCGAGCCCTTGGAAGTGGACCACCGCCTCCAGCGCGTCGAAGAGACCTTGCTGGACTTGGTGCGCCTGATCGCCCATACCGAGGCCCGCCGCTTCCTGGGGTCGTCCCGCGGCGTCACCGACCTTCGGCTGCTGCTGCTGATCGCCCTGATCTGCCTGACCATCACGATCGGCATCATCGCCGCGCCCCTCTCCTGACCCCCTTGCCCCGGAAAGGACACGCCCTCATGAGACGCAAGCCGAGCTCCAGCCAGGCCAACGGCACCATCGGTGACCGGGTGGTCATCTACGCCCGCTACTCCGATCAAAAGCAGGACCCATCCTCCATCCAGGCCCAGCTGGCACTCTGCCAGGATTTCGCCGCTTCCAAGGGGTGGGAAGTGGCCGGTGAGTTCACCGATGCGATGATCAGTGGCGCGACCAAGGCGCGGGAGGGTTACCAGGCCATGCTGCGCACCGTCGATGCCGGCGGGGCGGACATTGTCTTCGCCGAGGCACTCGACCGCCTGACCCGCGATCCGGAGGAGAGCCATGCCCTCTTCGAACGGCTCAAGCACCGGGGCGTCCGTCTCGTCAACCCTGGCCGAAGGTGAGGTCAGCAACATCCACGTCGCCGTCAGCGGCATCTCCAACGCGCTTTACCTGGAGGCGGTCGCCTTCAAGACCCGGCGCTCGATCCTCGACAAGGTCCGCAAGGGTGAGATTATCACCGGCCTCGCCTACGGCTACCGTGTGGTCAAGGTTCATGCCGAGGACGGCACACTGGTCGACCGGCACTGGGAGATTGTCGAGGAGCAGGCGGCGGTGGTCCGCGAGATCTTCACCGCCTTCGCCAACGGCCACAGCCCCAAGCAGATCGACCCGGCTGCTGATGCCAAGCGCGTTGCCAGCCTCAATGACGAGTCCGATTGGGTGCGCGTGCCCTGGCCGGACCTGGCCATCCTCCCGCAGGCCATGTGGGACCGGGTCCAGCAGCGGCTGCAGGACATCCGGAGCGGCGCAGCATCCAGCGCCATCCGCGACGTGCGTCCGTGGGAGCACCGCCGCCAGCATCTGCTCACCGGCCTTGCCGTCTGCGCCGGCTGCAAAACTTCGCTCAGCAACGGCGGTCGTGACTATCTCACCTGCAACACTGCCAAACTGTCGTCGGCCTCCTGCTCCAACCAGGGCAGCATCCGGCGGAGCGTGCTAGAGAAGCTGGTGATGGACGCTCTGCGTGACCGGCTGATGCAGGAGGACATGGTGGCGGCCTTCATCGCTGCCTTCCGGGAGGCGGTTCGCACGGATGGCCAGGAACAGAGCGCTGAACAGCGGCGGATGGAAGCCGAACTGAGGGGGTGCGCCAGGATCTCGACGGGCTCGACGCGACCGCGCGGCAGGGCCGGCTGACCGATCGCCTGCGCCGGTTGATGGTCGAGTTGGAGGAGAAGGTCGGGTCGTTGGAGGCGGCGCTGGCCTCCCCTCCCCCGCCGCCGGTGCCCCTGCCCGACAATTTGGCGGCCCTTTATCGGGAGCGGATCGCCGATCTGGTGGCGACACTGGAGGACCCGGACCACCGGATCGAAGCACGCGACCGCCTGCGCCCGCTGATCGAGCGGGTGGCGGTGCGTTTCAGCACGGCCGGTACCTGCGGCGTCGAGCTCGAGTTGGAGGGCGACTTGGTGGCATTGCTCAGCCTCGGAATGAGCCCAAACGCAGCGAAGGCCGGCGCTTCGCAAGCGGCCGACCTTCGGGAACGGGTGCGTTCGGTAATGGTGGTTGCGGGGGCACGCAACCAACGATTCTTGCGACTAATTGAAGCCACAATTCCCAAATTGGCAGCGTGATCTCCCTTGAAAAACAAATGGATTCGCTGTCTCAGAAGATGGGATCTCGAACAAACTCGGTACGGTTCACCAGCACGCCATCAGTCTCCGGATCGGATACTCGCTTCGCCCAGCTGCCTACCAACAAGTTGATGGTGCCTCAGCGCTGCCGCTTTTCGATCTTGGGTCCACACTTTTGCAGCCAGTGGTCAATGGTCGAGCGACAGACTGATACGCCGCGCCCGCCAGGACGGCTACCGTTGCGAGCAAGCTCTTAGAACCACGGCCATCCGGAAGCGTATAGGCCGCAAATTCCGTTCGATATCGAAGAAATTGCTCTACTTTCTATATAGAATTATGCATTAATTCCACCCAACAAACAATTGAGCCTAACCATTGCCAGCGAAGGGGGAAAAGCCGACGCGAAGCGCCGGACTGCGCGCACCGGCCTGCCCGCCTCCTCCCCGGGAACGTCGCCGGGGAATTAGGCGCATCCCGCTCCCCAACTCGGAGGATCACCCATGCCTTTCCAAGTGATGTGGAAGCAGACCGCCCTGTCTTCGTCAGGCACCACGACGGTGCGGCTGACCTTCGACAAGAAGCCCATCCAATACGTGGTGGGCATCGGGGCATACAGCTTCGAATTCAATCAGGATGACGGCGACCAGCACATCAAGGAGATCAGCCTGACGGTCAAGGCGACCCCGTCGGGCGGCTCCGACAATGCGCTCGACGTGACCGTGACCTACACGCTCGACGACGCCAGTTACAACAACCTCGACCCGGACTCCTCCTCCGTCACCATCGCCGCGCTGGCGTGGCTCGGCACGAATTCCGACCAGATCGTCCTGCAGAATTCGGGCGACCTGATCTCCCAGGGCAATCCCAGCAGCCCGATCGGCGTCCCGGGCAGCGAGGCCTACAAGGCCGCCGTGCTGTCGGGCTTCGACCTCAAATATGGCGGACAGGACGACGAGCACCTGCTGGATCTGAAGACCGAAGTCTACCCCGGATCGGTCTCCGCAGGCGCCATCCAGATCCTGGGGGACGCGTATATGGAGGATTCGAGCAAGAACAACACCGGCGATGCGTCCTCCGGCGCCGTCGCCTGGGTCAACGGCGGGCTCATCTACTACAGCACCAAGGCCGGTACCCTGAACGTCGACTTCCAGTCGTTCCCGCAGAACAACAAGTCCGACCTGACGGTGACCTACGACACGGCGATTTCGGATGCGACGGTCTTCCTGATGGGGGAGAGGGTCAGCTACGGTTCGGGCGGCGACAACCATGTCTATCGCCTTGGCGCCGGCCCCAGCACGCTGACCATTTCCGACGACAAGAAGACGGTTACCCTGACGGACGCCTCAGCCAGCGTGCAGGATGCCAGCGACCACCACCAGGATGGCAGCCAGAGTTACGCCAACCTGCTGGTCGTGGCGACCTACGCCTGACGATCCGCGGCCGGCGGGACCCGTCCGGCCGCCTTTCCCGTCCGCCACAACAGGGGTGACCCATGCCGTCCGCTGCTCCCGCCAGCCAGGGCCCCACCATCCGCCCGTTCCAGATGGACTCGATCTCGCTGGGGCAGCTGGCCAACAGCGTCAACCTGTTCCGCGGCGACGTGACCTTGACCCAGCCCCTGTTCACGCTGCCGGGCCGCACCGACGATCAGGGGCTCGACGTGACGGTGGCCCTCTCCTACCAGAGCAACGTCGTACGGGCCGCGCAGAACTGGAACCGCGGCCAGCCCACCGGCGTGGCCGGCCTGGGCTTCGGCATCGGGCTGACCTGCATCGAGCTGGACGACGGCGATTCCCCTGTTCCGGGCCTGTGGAGCTACAGCTACACCCAGGGCGGCCAGCGCAACCAGTTGATCCGCGAGCCCTCCCCTCCCTTCCTGTTCACCCTGCCCGCCGGCGTCGCGACCGATCTCACGGCGACGCCCTCCGACACGGCGTCCCTCATCGCTGCCTTCGCCACCAACGGCATCGCCCTGTCCGCCGGTTCCACGGTCACGCTCCGAACGGACGGCACCGGCTACGACGTAGCCGACGACGAGCGCCGGCAACTGTTCCAGCTGGTGACGGCGGCGGACGGATCGCTCCAGGCCTTCGACGGCGGCCAGTCGTTCCAGCTCACCAACTACGCCTTCTGGAAGATTCTCTACTACCCGCCCTACGAGCGCTGGGTGGTGGTGATGGACTCCGGACAGGTCCAGTCCTTCGGCGGCGACGCCGGAACGCTCTCCGACGGGCGCCGCGCCTCCCTCGGCAACAGCATCGTCTGGGGCGTGCGCTGGACCACCGTAGCGGGGACGCCGTTATGGGCCGGGTCCAGCAGCCTGACGGACGGCCAGGCGCAGTTCCCCCGCGCCTGGTACTTGGAGAGCCTGCGGAACATCTGGGGCGACGCCGTCACCTATGCCTACAACGAGTTCGATCCCGCCCCGGAAACCGGCCTGATCCCCGGCTGCGAGCAGA
Organism: Azospirillum sp. A29; assembly: GCF_042604625.1. Lineage (NCBI taxonomy): Bacteria > Pseudomonadati > Pseudomonadota > Alphaproteobacteria > Rhodospirillales > Azospirillaceae > Azospirillum > Azospirillum sp. A29. The sequence continues at coordinate 928,115 of NZ_CP170460.1, read as the reverse complement.
GAGTCGGCAGCGACGCCGGCCGCATCTACACCAAGGCGATCTACCTGACCCGGATCACCGATGTGTTCGGCCGCCGCGCCGTCTTCTCCTACGGACAGAAGCTGTGGCGGGGCACTGGGCCGGCCGACATCCGTGAATATGCGGATCCGCACAAGGCGGTGCCGGACGACAGTCCGAACGCCTATCAGGACCGGTACGAGACGCGCTTTCTGTCGGGGATCGCTGTGACCGATGCAGCCGGCGGCCCGCTCTTCTCGGTCGAGCTGGTCTACCGGCCGCGCCCAGACGTTGAGGACGACGCGGCGGCGGTCGCCAACGTCACGCCGCAGGCGACATCGCCCGACCCGGGCGACCTGCTGGGCGATACCTACAAGCGCTACCTGACGGCCATCGTCATGCGCAACGCCAACGGGGAGGCGCTGCCCGGCATCCTGTTCGACTATTGCCTGACGCCCATCGACGCCGACGGCAGCGTCCCGGACGGCGAATCCCCCGGCGCGCTCGCGTCCGTGACCTATCCGCAGGGCGGCGTCGCCACCTACCGCTACGCGCGGCAATCGCTCACGCAATGCGACCGCAGGCAGGACGTCACGCCGCCCGTGGGCACCGGCGGCACCGTGCATGGCGGGATCCCCCGCTGCTGGTTCGGCGACGATTACGCGGTCACCTGCTGGTACGACGTCGGTGCCGGACAGCTGACGCTGCAGGTCTACAGCTGGGTCGGCAGCTGGCTGCTCTGGCAACCCGACGCCGACCAGCCGCTGATCTTCCAGAACATCTACGGGCTCGACCTGACGACCCTGGACGTCGCCGCCGGTTCCGACCATTTCGCGCTGTTCTTCGAGAACACGGACGGGTCGGAACTCTATCTTTTCCGCAAGGACGTCGGCCGGCCCGGCCAGTGGACGCAGGCGCCGCGGACGGCGGGGGCCGCCACCGGCCTGAACATGCCCACCCTCTCCTGGGACACGCCGCTGCCGCAGATCCTCGCCGGCATGGATTTTCTACTGTGCGTGAGCATGAGCGAGACCGGGGGGCCTTGCGGCTACCAGCGGATCACCTGGAACTGGGAAAGCCGCAGCTGGACCTTCGAGAGCCCCGGCGACGTGACGGGCTATGCCTATGTCGCGGCCGGGGCCGACTATTACGTGACGCTGGACGCGGCGACGGGCGTGCTGGCGCTCACGCATCTGGACGGGCGGCTGGCATGGGTCAGGTCGCAGGCGACGGTGACCTTGTCGTCGGCCGGCTTCCCGGTCGACTCCTACGACGCTGTCGCGCTGATGGCCGGTTCCTCGATGGTGGCCGTCAGCTGGCTGCGCGCCGCCTCACCCAACGTCACCGACTATTCGGTCCAGCTGGTCCAATGGGACGGAACCTACATGCTGCAGGCGCCGGCCGGTCCGTTCGATCTCAGCGACCTGCAGGATCCGAACTCACCCCTGAAGACCGGCTGGGTGCCGACCATCGTCGCCGACACCATGGTGGCCGTGGGCGGCAACCTGCTGCGCTTCAACGGGCAGTCCTGGTTGGCCAATTCCAACCTGTCCCCCGCAACGATGCCGGTCCCGCTGCAACTGCGCTACGCCTACGGGCCGGACTACGCGCTGCTGGTGACGGTGCGGTCGGACGGGCAGTCCGAGCCGACCGCGTCCGTCCTCGCCTTCGATCCCAACACCGACGGCGCAAGCGGGGCGTGGACCACCGCACCGAGCGCGCCCGGCTGCTCCCTGTCGGTGCCCGCTGCCCGCGGCACCACGGCGAACTGGCCGTCGGCCGGTCCCGACGATTATCTCGCCATCGGCCCCTACCTCTATTTCCGCGGCACCCTCAACAACTGGCAGGAGGTCGTCCGGCTCGCTCCGCTGGCCGACCTGCAGGCGCTAGCGGACCAGGCGGCGGGCGGCGTCGGCGCCACGACCCTGAACACCCAGTCCCTCATCGACGAGGCGCCGGACTTCCTGGCCTGCTGCCTCTACGACACCGATGATTCCACCGCCGCGCACGCCGCGGCCGTCCTGCTGAAGAACGGCCGCGTCGCCGGCACGGCCGAAATGCTGGCAGGACAGCGCCTGCCGATGCCGGGCGACGGCGGTGCCGCCGGTCCTGGCCAGACCGCCGCCGGCCCCGGCGCCTTCATCGCCTATCCCGACAGCGCCACCTCCTTCTCCGACGCCGACTCCTTCACTCTCTACCGCTGTGCGGGCGATGCCTTCCAGGGACCGATCAAGCATTTCGCGGTTGCCCAGCTGACGCTGACCGACGGGTTCGGCGGCCCCCCTTGGTCCAGCCTCTACGTGCAGGACGTCGCCACGGCGGCCTGCGACCCCACGGGCGACGTCGTCAAATACTACAAGACGACCGTATATCCGGGAACGGACGACATCGACGATGCCGCCTATGGGCGTGTGGAGGCGACCTACCTGAACGGCCTCCAGCTCGGGGAGAACGTCACGACCCGGTCCTGGTCGATGATGGACGGGCTGCAGCAGAGCCTTTCCGCCTATGATGCCGGAGGCACGTCGCTGGCCGAGACCAGCTATGGCTGGACGGTCATGACGCAGCGTGCCCTGTCGCCCGATGCCGCCGCGGATCCCGTCAACCTCTATGGCGGATACGTCCTCAAGACCAGCCAGCAACGTGTGATCGACGGGGTTCCCTGCACAACGACGACCGTCTATGTGCCGGACGGTCTGAAGGCGCCCTTCTCCGGCCAGCCCGTGCGCACCACGACGACCAGTTGGGACGGCCAGGGCCGGGAGATCGCCCTGACCACCACCACGCTGTACGGCTGCGAGGTGGTTGATGCGTTCCGCACGCTGAACATCCTGGACGCCCAGGCGCAAACGACGTCCAGCCGCGGTCTCGGCGGCGCCGACGCGGCCCAGACTCCGGCGGACCCGACCGTGACGCAGGCACAGGCGACCGTCTTCCGGTCCTGGCCCTCCGCCCTCGGGCCGGGCGTGATGGTGCCTGCCGAAGCCGCGCAATATTCCTGGACCGGTGGGCTGCCGGCCTCGTTCCCCTTCGCCGGATTCGATCCGGTGACGTCGAAAACCCCGGCCGGCTGGATCCCCGCCGGATTCACCACCACGCGCAGCCCATCCGGCATGGTGCTGGAAACCGCCGACGCCGCCGGGACCGTGTCCGCCACCCTGTTCGACACGCTGACCGCGCTGCCGGCGGCGCAGGTAACCAACGCCTCCTTCGTAAAGGGCCAGTGCGCCTTCTGGTCGCCCTCGCCGGATGTGGCGGGAGGCTTCACGGCGACCGGCATTGCCCTGCGGTCCGGCGACGGACATCTGGGCGACAGCTGCCTGGAGCTGCCGGCCGGCAGCGGCGCCACCGTGACCGCCAGCGTGACCGCGACCGTCACGCCGGCGCCGGGGACCGGCAGCTATCTGCTGGGATTCTGGTACAAGACCGCACCGGGCTTCCAGCCGGCGGACGGGGCCGGCTGGACCGCCACCGCCGGCGCGACGGCCCGGACGCTGCCCTTCACCGACACCGAGGGCGCCTGGATCTACCGCACGCTCGGCATTCCGGTCCTTGACGGGGCGTCGGTGACCGTGACCGCCACCAACACGGCCGGCGACGCGGTGCGGCTCGACGCCATGTTCGTGCAGCCCCTGGTCGCGGATCTGGAGGCGACCGTCTACGACCCGCGCTACGATCTGGAGCTGGCGTCGATGGATGCCGCCGGCAGGACGCGGCGCAGCGTTTACGACCGCTTCCAGCAGCAGATCGTCGAGGTCGATCCCTGCGAGGCCACGGTGAAGCTGACCCAGGGCTTCGCCTCGCGCCGCGGCAATGCGGATGAGACGTTCGATCCGGCGAGTCCCAATGCGCTGATCACGGTGGAACCGGCCGGCGGCGGCACGACCGCGCGCTTCCTGGCAGACGGCGACTGGCAGGCGCGCTGGCAGCCGGGCGGCGGAATCTGGACGGCGGAGGCCGGTCTGCTGACGCATGCGGCGGGACCGGCGGCGACCCTGGACTGGCGCGGCTGGGGCGGCACGACGCCTGCGGCCGCGGCCCTGCTGGTGGAATGGGTGCCCGCCAACCCGGTATCCGATAGCCCGCTCGCCGGACCGATCGCGATCACCTTCGGCGACGGCTGGGTGCTGTCCTACGATCCACAGCCCGCCGCGGGCTATGAACTGGCGGGCAACGGCGTGGCCCAGCCGCCGCTCGCCCGGCCGCCCGGCATGGCGGGCAGTTGGCTGCTGGTGATGGCCCGCGAACGCATCCTGTTCTTCGCCGACGGGCAGCTGCTGTTCAGCTTGGCGGCGCAGCCGGGCGACCTCGACGCCATCCGGATTTCCTCCGGGCCCAACGCGATCTCGATCCGCAGCCTGTCGCTGGTGGCCGAGCCGCGCCTGACCGTCCTGTACCAGGATGCGGCCGGCCGCTCCCACCAGTCGCAGCATCTGCTCGGCGACGACGCCATCGTCAGCGCCACGATCCACGACGCCCTCAACCGGGTCGTCGCCAGCACCAAGTCGGCGCCCGCCAGCTTCGGCGCCGATCCCGGCTATCAGCCCATGGCCTACCAGCCGCGCTTCATCGACGTCGACGCCTTCCTGGCCGCGCTGCGGACCAGCTGGCGCCTCGACGGCGCCCTGTCGGATTATTACGCCGGCCAGGGCACGGGCATGCAGCAGCGGTCCGACGACCAGGGCTATCCCTACCACGGCACCCGCCACCCGGCGGGTGCAGCGAAGCGGCCGGTGGAAGTGGGCCTGCCCGGCAAGCCCTACGCCATCCACGACATCGACACGACGTCCCCGGCGGACCGCCAGACCGTGCAGTACGCCTACGCCCCCAACACGGCCGACGGTGCCCTGCCGGCCGGACGCTATGGCTGCAAGACCGTCACGACGCCGCTGAAATCGGTCGCCACCGTCATCACCAACACCTCTGGCGACCAGATGGCGGCAACATTGTGCGGCAAGGACGGCGGCGACGCCGCAAGCTCCAACGCCTACGCTAATTACGCCGCGGACGCCGGCCGCACCGCGACGGTAAACCTGCCCAACTGCCAGACTCCCGGGCCGCAGTCGGGTTTCCTCAGCTACAGCGCGGAGACGCTGACCAATCCGCTCGGCCGGATCATCCGCAGGACCGACCCGTCGTCCGGCACCACGCTCTACATCTACGACGATTGCGGAAGGCTGCGGTTCGTGCAGCCGCCGCTCGACCCGGGCGAGGTTTACTTCGTCTATCACCGGTACGACGCACTGGGCCGGCTGCTGGAGCAGGGCACCGTCAACCAACCCTGGGATCCGGCGGCGCTGCAAGCGGCGGCCGAGGACGTTGCTTGGCCGGGCACCGACGTGCCGCACACGCCCTGGCTGACCCTGCGCTATGACGGAAACGGCGACGAGCCGACGGAGATCGGCCAGAAAATCGAGACGGTTGCGGTCAATCCGGCCCCGACGGGCGATCCCGACGCAGGGACGGTGACGGTGACCGAGCGCTTCACTTACGACGGGGCCGGCCGCGTCGCGGGCGTGACGCAGACGGTCGACGGGATCCTTCAGGCAGAAGGCACGATCGCCTACGGCTACAACGCCCTGGCCGACGTCGTCTCGATCCTCTACCCCGCCGGTTCGCCGCTCGCCCAGGCCGTCTACGGCTATGACGAGCGCGGCAAGGTGGTGACCATCGGCAGCGCCGCCGGCACGCCGGACGACATCGCGGCCTTCACCTACACCTGCGACGGCGAGGTGGTCACGGTCGCGCGCAACCGCGGCAGGCTCCAGGCCTCGTTGCGCTACGGCTCGCCCGGCTGGGTCGAGGCCCTGGAGATCCGGAGCAATGGGGCGCAACGGGCCCTCTTCGCCGCAACCTACGGCTACGACGCCCAGGGGTCGGTGACCGCACGCCGGATCGCCTTCCCGACGGTGGGGCCGGCCGGGACCGAGTGCAACACCGCCTACCGCTATGACGGGCAGCGCCGGCTGGTCGCGGCCACGGCGACCGACGGCTTCGGTGCCGCCGTCCCCGGCACCGAAACCATCGACCTGTACGACCCCAACGGTAACATCTGGACGGCGACGCTCAACGGCGCCCAGGATTCATACACGCTGGCCTTCGGATCCGACCGGCTGGCCACGGCCACGCTGGGCGGCAGCGAGACGGGCTTCACCTACGCCGCCGACGGCTGGCTGGTGACCGGCGACGGACTCACGCTGGAGCACAGCGCGGCCTTCCAGCTGACCACGCGCGTCGCATCCGACGGGGGCGCGGCGGTCCGGTTCGCCTATGGCGGCCAGGGTCAGCGCGTGGTGCGGCAACTGCGCGGCGATACCGGCGGTGCCGGCGTCTCCTACAGCGGCATCGGCCGGGTTCCCCTGCTGGCGGTTGGGGCCGACGGCACGCCCGTCGCCACGGTGGCCGGCCCCGGCGGGGTCCTGGCCGTGGTCGCTCCGGACGGACCGCTGTTCCCGCTGACGGACATGCAGGGCACCGTCTGGGGCGCCGTCGACGACCAGGACCGGCTCGCGGCCTGGTGCAATTTCGGACCGTTCGGCGAGCCGCTGAGCGCCCAAGGCCCGGCGGCGGCCCGGATCGGCTACACCTTCCTGGGCCAGCGCCTGGACGCCGCGACCGGCCTCTACCACTTCGACAGCCGGCTCTACGCACCCCGGCTGCGGCGCTTCCTCAGCCCGGACCCGGCCGGGCAGTTCCCGAGCCCCTACATCTTCGTCGGCAACGCCCCGGTGTCGATGACGGACTCCGACGGCGCCATGGCCGGCTGGGCGCAGGCGCTGCTGGACGGGCTGACCATTGCGGCGCTGGTCGTCGGGGCGGTTCTCACGGACGGGGCGGACACGCCGGCGCTGATCGCCGCGTCGGAGGGAATGGCCGACGAGGAGGCCGCGAGCGGAGCCCTGGACGCGGCGAAGGCGGCCGGCAAGGCCGCGGGGGACGCCCCCGGCAAGCGAACGCCCAAGCCAATGTCGCGCTCCGAGTTCTTCGCCCGACGCACCGGCGCCACGGCGGTCAAAGGAGCGGTGGGCGGGGCCAAGTCCTACTCCAAGGACAGCGGCCAGAACTTCAACGCCAAGGGGCTGTTCGAATCGATTGCCATCGGCGCCACCGCCGGGGCGGTGCGCGGGGCGCTCGGCGGTGTCGTCGACCTGCCAGCCTTCGCGCCCGGCAAGAGCGGAAATGTGACCGGCAAGGCCGCCAAATATGCCGCGCGCTATGCAGCCAAGGGCATCGCCACCGCCGTCGGGAACGAGGTGTCGCAGATGCTCACCAACGCCCAGCAACATGAGCCCTGGAGCCAGAACATGGCGAAAACGGCAATCGCCGGCTTCGTGTCCGGCGCCGGTTTTGCCGCCGCGGGCGATGCCTCGAAAGTCCTCAACGGGAAGTACGGCCCGCAGATTGAACAATTCAAGGCCAAGGCCAAGGCCGGTGCCGGCACGGCAGCGAGGGGGATCGGCACGGCCCTGTGCGGCACTGCATCGGCCCTGTCAGCCAGCTACCAGACGTCGAGCCTTTTGAAGGACCTATCCACGGGGGCGATGGTCGGAGGCGGCGCCTAGGCAATGTCTGGCGGGCACCGTAAACTTGCCGGTTCTGTCAGCGCTCGCGCCAACTTGGTTGACGGCGCGGGGCTGACGTCGAGGATCACCTCCCCTCCGGAGTTGACCAATGCGCTGCCCACACTGCCACTCGATCAGGACGACGGAGCGTTCGGATCGGACGACCCACGACTACCGTCGTTTCCGCTGCCTGGAGTGTGGGCGCGGTTTCAATGAGCGCACCGGCTCGGTGCTGAACCGGCTGCAATTGCCTTCCGACGTCGTCTTCCTGATCGTGCTGTGGCGGCTCCGATTCAAGCTGAGCCTGCGCGGTCTCGCCGAAATCCTGCTCCTGCGTGGCTTGGTCTTCTTGCACGAGACGGTGCACGACTGGGAGACCAAACTGGCATCATTGCTCCCCGATACCCTGCGGCAGCGCCGGAGAGCCCGATGCGTCGTGGGCGGACTGTTCGGCGACCGCCTGACCGCCGGCCATCAGGCCGGACGGCTGTGCCTGTCGATCCTGTGCGTGCCCGCCTGAATAGCCGCGGTGGCGCTGGCGGCGGCAACCGGCAATCCATGGCTGGCTCTGGCAGCATTCGGCATTTCCGACTTCTTCAGCAGCGTGCTGAACTGCATCGGTCCGACCGGGGTGGCATTGGAGACAGACCATGTGTTCGGCGATCCCACCGCCTTGCCCCGGTCGATGACAGTGATCGCCCTGCCTGCAATCCTGTTGGGTGAACTGTTCGCCCATGTCGCCCGTGCGCCGTTCCGACGCACCCACGCGGCATTCGGCGAACCGATCGGTGGCAAGGTTATCCCCGTTTCCCGGAGATGAGCACGTTGTCCATCCGCCGGCCATGCCTCACCATTGCAACCTCCTCTCCCCCCACCATGCAAGACACCGACGGCGTGCCCCGTCAGTGCGTGTGAGGACGGGAGAGCGCGCAGTCGGGGTTCAGGCGGACGCCGAAGCTCGGCTGGTCCGGAACCTTCAGCCGGCCGTTGACGGGAACCGGCTCGTCGAGAAGCAGCGGGTTGAACATCGGCACCACGGTGTCAGCCTTCGGCGCCATCATCAGGAACTCGGCGAACGGGCTGTTGTGGCGCGTCACGACGAAGTGATAGCTGTAGACGCTCGATCCGTGCGGCACGACCAGTGTGTTGTGGGCGCATGGTCAACTTGGAGGCGATGCCATCAAGCACTCGCCTGCCAAGCCCATCGTAGAAAAACGCAACTGTAATGCTAATTCATCTTGTGCGCGGCTAGATGTTTAGTCCCGGCATTTGATGGTGCATCCTACGTGCAGGACTGGAGGGATGCACTATGGGCCAAGAGTACTCCATAGGAGCGCCACGACGACAGAGGCGATCCGTCGAGCGATACAACATAGTCAAGAGAGCCTGAAGGCTCTGGCAAAGCGCTACGGGATCAACCCGAAGACCGTTGCCAAGTGGAAAGCGCGGCCCACGGTAACCGACAAGAAGACCGGTCCCAAGGCACCTCGTTCGACGGTGCTGTCGGTGGAAGAAGAGGCAGTCGTCGTCGCTTTCCGGCGCTATACCCTGCTGCCGCTCGATGACTGCCTCTATGCCCTGCAGCCGAGAATCCCCCACCTGACCCGGTCTTCACTGCACCGCTGCCTGCAGCGCCATGGCATTGCCCGCCTGCCTGATGTCGAAGGAGACAAGCCGGTCCGCAGGAAGTTCAAGGCCTATCCCATCGGCTTCTTCCATATCGACATCGCCGAGGTTCGGACCGAACAGGGCAAGCTGCACATGTTCGTCGCCATCGATCGAACGTCGAAGTTCGCCTTCGTCGAACTGCATGAGACGGCGACGACAGCTACCTCTAGGGACTTCCTGCTGCGCCTGATCGCTGCCGTCCCCTACAAGATCCACACGGTGCTCACCGACAACGGCATCCAGTTCACCACACCGGGCGGCGGCGGATCGGCCGTCTCCTTGATCAAGGAAGCCATCGCTAAGGGCGAGCGCTTCCGGGCCCATGCCTTCGAACTTACCTGTGCGCGTCACGACATCGACCACCGCACGACCAAGCCCAAGCACCCGTGGACCAACGGCCAGGTCGAGCGCATGAACCGCACCCTCAAGAACGCTACGGTCAAGCGCTTCTACTACGAAAGTTCCGGCAACACCTCACCGACTTCGTGGCCGCCTACAACTTCGCACGTAGGCTCAAGACCCTGAAGGGGCTGACACCATACGAGTTCGTCTGCAGAGCTTGGCGCAAAGACCCCTCCAGCTTCACCGAAAACCCGCACCATCAAACGCTGGGACTAAACATCCTAGTTGACGGTGCCCGGTCCGCGGAGTCGGATGAACACCTCATCCAGGAAACACTTGGCGCCCGGCTTGGGCCGGCGACGCCTGAGGGTGTTGGCGAAGTCGCGCCCGAACCGGAGGCCCCACTCGCGGATGGTCTCGTAGCTGACCTCGATGCCCCGCGCCGCAAGGATCAGTTCGACTTCCCGCAGGCTCAAGCTAAAGCAGTGGTACAGCCACACCGCTTCGCTGATGATCTCGGACGGAAAGCGGAAACCGGACAAGGATCGGACGCCGTGCTCATGCTCAGCAACCCGCCATGCCGGAGCAGCAAACGCCAACCTAACAACGCCCTTCGGGTCAATTCCGATCGCCCAAGGCCGGCCGGCGGCGTCAGCCGCCCTTGCCGGGATCCTTCACCGCGGCGACCTTGTCGAACTCGACGTTCATCAGCTCGCCATCCTGCCGTTCGACCCTGCGAATGTAGATGTCCTGGACGATGTCGCGGGTGTCGGCGTCGATGGTGACCGGACCGCGCGGGCTGGTCCAACTCATGCCCTTGGCGGCGGCGACGAAGCTGTCGCCGTCGGCCTTGCCGCCGGTCTTCTTTAGCACCTCATAGACCAGATGCATGCCGTCCCAGCCGCCGACCGACATGAAATTGGGGCGCAGGCCACCGTTCGCCTTGCGGAACGCTTCGACATAGGCCTTGTTCTCCGGCGAGGGGTGGGCGGCTGAGTAGTAGTGCGCGGTCACGGTGCCGATCGCGGCATCGCCTATCGCCGGCAGGATGTCGTCGTCCGTGACGTCGCCGGTGGCGAGCAGCCGCACCCCGGCCTTGGCCAGACCGCGCTCGGCGAACTCCTTCATGAAGGAGGATCCCTCGCCCGAGGGCACGAAGGCGAAGATCGCGTCGGGGGCGGTGTCCTTGGCGCGCTGCATGAAGGGACCATAGTCGGGGTTCTTCAGCGGGATGCGGACGTCGCCGACCACTGTGCCGCCGGACGCGGCGAGGCGCTGCTTGAAGACGGTTTCCGCATCGATGCCGGGGCCGTAGTCGGTTACCATCGAATACATCTTGACGGCGCCGTTTTTCGCTGCCCATTGGGCGATGGTCGCGGCCGACTGCGGCAGGGTGCCCGACGTGCGCAGGATGTAGGGCGACTTGGTGGTGATGACGGAGGAGGCCGCCGCCATGACGATCATCGGCGTCTTCGCCTGCTCCGACACCGGGGCGGCCGACAGCGCCAGCGGGGTCAGCCCGAAGCCGGCGAGGACGGACACCTTCTCCTTCACCACCAGCTCCTGGGCCAGACGCTTGGTCATGTCGGGCGCCACGCCGGTGTCGTCCTTGACGATCACCTCCACCGTGCGGCCGGCGACACTGTCGCCGTTGACTTGCTGGTAGAGCTTGACCGCCGCCTCGATCTGCTTGCCGGTCGAGGCGAAGGGGCCGGACATCGGCAGGATCAGGCCGATCTTCACCGGGTCGGCCGCCAGCGCGGGCGATCCCGCCAGCATCGTCCCGGCCACCGTACCCAGCACGGCCGCCGCAGTCAGATTCCGCAGCACAGACGTCATCATGAACCTCCCCAGTCTTATTGGATGTTGTTTCTAGGCCGCCTTGGCGGCGACGCGCATGCCGACATAGCGTTCCAGCGTGGCGTGGTCCTGCCCCAGCGCTGCCGAGGCCGCCCGGTGGACGATCCGCCCGCGTTCCAGCACGATGGCCTCGCGGGTCAGCCCCAGCGCGATGTGGGCGTGCTGCTCCACCAGGATGATGGCGAGACCCTCGCGCTCCACCATCAGGCGGATGGCGGCGGACAGCTCCTCGACGATCACCGGGGCCAGCCCCTCCAGCGGTTCGTCCAGCAGCACCAACGCCGGGTTCAGCATCAGCGCCCGGCCGATCGCTAGCATCTGCTGCTCGCCGCCCGACAGTTGGGACCCCAGGTTGCTCCGCCGCTCGCGCAGGCGCGGGAACAGCTCGTGCACGCGGGCGAGCGTCCAGGGGCCGCGCCGCGCCGCCACCGTCAGGTTCTCCTCCACCGTCAGGGAGGGGAAGATGTCGCGTTCCTGCGGAACCCAGCCGAAGCCGGCGCCGGGCCGCAGATGCGGGGCGAGCCGTTCCACCGGCAGGCCGCGCAGGGCGATGCTGCCGCCGCGGCGCAGCGTGTGCCCCATCAGCGTGGCGAGCAGGGTCGATTTGCCCATGCCGTTGCGGCCGAGCAGGGCCAGCGCGCCGCCCTCCTCCAGCTCGAACGACACCTCGTCCAGCACCGACGCGTCGCCGTAGCCGGCGCTCAGCGAGCGGACGCTCAGCAGCGGTTCAGACATGACCGGCACTCCCCAGATAGACCCGCTGGACCTCTGGGTTCTCCGCGATCTCGGCCGGTGTGCCGTGGCACAGCACCTGCCCGCTGACCAGCACGGTGATGCGGTCGGCGAAGCGGAAGACGAGGTCCATGTCGTGCTCGATGAACAGGATGGCGAGGTCGCGCGGCAGGCCGGCGATCACCTCGAACAGTTCGGCGCTCTCCCGCGCCGGGACGCCGGCCGCCGGTTCGTCCAGCAGCAGCACCCGCGGCTCGCAGGCCAGCGCCAGCGCGATCTCGACCAGCCGCTGCCGGCCATAGGCCATTTCCCGCGTCGGCCGTTCCGCATCGGGGCCGAGGCCGAGCCGGTCGAGCAGGGCATGCGCCTCGTCGATGGCGTCGGTGCGGCGGCTCAGCCGTGACAGCCAGCTCCGCGTCAGCCCGCGCCGCTCGCACACCGCCAGCGTCACCGATTCCAGCGGCGTCAGCGCCGGGAACAGGCTGTTGATCTGGAAGGTCCGCACCAGCCCGCGCCGCACCCGCTCGGCCGGGGTCGCGTGGGTGATGGTGGCGCCGTGCAGGCGGATCGCGCCGGCGCTCGGCCGCAGCAGGCCGGTCAGCAGGTTGATCAGCGTCGTCTTGCCGGCGCCGTTCGGCCCGATCAGCGCGTGGCGCGCGCCCACCGGCAGGTCGAGCGAGACATTGCGCGTCGCCAGCAGCGCGCCGAAATTGACCGACAGGCCCTCGGTCGACAAGGCGGCGGTCATGGTGTGCCTCCCTTGCGGAAGCGGGCGGCGATGGCGGCAATCCCGCCGATGATGCCGCCGCGGGCAAACAGCACGACCAGCACCAGCATCAAGCCCAGCCAGAAGAACCAGTATTCCGGGTTGGCCGCCGCCAGCTGGTCGCGGACGATCATGAAGACCGCCGCCCCGATGAAGGCGCCGTAGAGATGTCCCGCCCCGCCCAAGATCAGCATGATCAGCACCTCGGCAGAGCGCTGGAAGCCCAGGACCTCGACCGACACGAACTCGGTGGTCTGGGTCAGCAGTGCACCGGCCACCCCGGCCAGAGCGGCGGACACGGTGTAGATCAACGCGCTGTGCCAACGCAGCGGCGCGCCGATGGCGACCATCCGCCGAGTGTTCTCGCGCATGCCCTGCAAAGCCAGCCCGAAGGGGGAGGACACCAGCCGGCGGGCCAGCAGGAAGCCGGCGAAGGCCACGGCGAGGCTGTAGCCGAAGGCGGTCCGCCCCCACATGTCCATCGAGAACAGCCCAAACAGCGGGTCGAGAGCGATGCCCTGCAGGCCGTCGTCGCCGCCGGTGACGGCGTAGCCCTTCACCGCCGCCTCGTGCAGCACCAGCGAGACGCCGAGCGTCACCATCAGTAGCGCGATCCCGCGCACCCGGACGATAATAAAGCTGAGGGCGAAGCCGAGCAGCCCGGCCAGCGCGCCGGACAGCAGAAGCCCGCTGACCGGCTCGCCCCAGCCATGACGCGCCAGCAGGCCGGCGGCATAGGCGCCGACGCCAAAGAAGGCGGCATGGCCGAGCGAGACGATGCCGCCATAGCCGAGCAGCAGGTCGAGCGACAGGGCGAACAGCCCGGCGATCAGCACCTGCGACGCCAGCACCAGATCGTCGGGGACGAGCAGCGGGCAGCTCGCAACCGCCAGCCAGAACAGGATCTCGTGCCAGCACCAGCGGCTGCGCCGCTCCAGCCGGCTGACCGGACGGCCGCGGGAGGCGTGGCCGGATGCCGGCGGGGACTCCAAGGGAAGCGACACCATCGGCTACCTCCGCCCGAACAGGCCGGCGGGGCGCCACAGCAGCAGCGACACCATGACGGCGTAGATGATGAAGGCACCGACCTCCGGCACGTAGTATTTGCCGCCGACGTCGAAGACGCCGAGCAGCAGTGCCGCGATCAGCGATCCCTTGATCGAGCCGAGGCCGCCGACGGCGACGACGATCAGGAAATAGACCATGAACTTGATCGGGAAGCCGGGGTCGAGCCCGATCAGGTTGATGCCGACCGCGCCGCCCAGACCGGCCAGTCCGCTGCCGGCCATGAAGGTCAGGCTGAACACCCGGTTGACGTTGATGCCGCAGCCCTGGGCCATGCGCGGGTTGTCGACGGCGGCACGGATCATCGCGCCGAAGCGGGTGCGCTCGATCCCCAGCACCAGGGCGGCGGTGACGGCGATGCCGACCAGGATCAGGAACAGCCGGTAGACGCCGATGTCGATGCCGGCCACCGTCCACTGGCCGGTCAGATAGTCGGGTATCCGCACCGGCTGCTGGCCCGGCCCCCAGACATAGGTCGCCCCCGCCACCGCCATGAAGACGAGGCCGATGGTCAGCAGCACCTGATCCAGCTCGCCCGCCCGGTAGAGCCGGCGGTACAGCACCCGCTCCAGCACGAAGCTGACCGCCGCGACCGCGACGAAGGCGATCGGCAGCGTCAGCAGGAAGGGCACCCCCGCCTTGTTCATCAGCGTCGTCGCGACATAGCCGCCCAGCATCGCGAAGGCGCCGTGCGCCAGATTGGCGAAGCCCATCAGCCCCATCGTCACCGACAGGCCGACCGAGATCACGAACAGCAGCATCCCATAGGCAAGGCCGTTGAACAGCACATTGCCCAGACTGACCATCATGGCCGTCCCCTCCCCTTTTTCGACTTGAACAGGCGCCGCCCCCGTTCCGGGATTCGGTCAGGCGCCGGCACTCACACGCTGCGATCCGCCGTGTCGATGGTGATGCCGCCCTGCACCGCACGCGACACGCAGGTGCACATCCGCTTGCCCTCGTCCTTCTGGCGGTCGCTGAAGAAGACGTCGCGATGATCCAGGGCGCCGTCGACCTCCAGCACCGTCACGGTGCACAGCCCGCACTCGCCGCGCCGACAGTCGGAGATCATCGCCACGCCGGCCGCCTCCAGCGCGTCCAGCATGGTCCGGTTCTGCGGCACCTGCACCTCCAGACCCAGGCGGGGGATGCGGACGGTAAAGGACTCCGCCGCGAAGCGGCCGGTGTTGCCGAAGGTCTCGAAGCGCAGGTTGGCGGCAGGCCGGCCGCTGTCGCACCACAGGCGGCGGACGGCGTCGAGCAGGCCGATTGGACCGCAGACATACAGCTCGCCGTCGGGCGCCAGCGCCGCCACGGCGCCCGGCAGGTCGGGCCGTTGCCCCTCCTCCTCGACGGCGACCTCCAGCCGGTCGCCGATCCGCTCGCGCAGCTCGTCGGCGAAGGCGAGATCGCCGCGCGAACGGCAACCGTAGAGCAGGCGGAACTCCGCCCCTTTCTCGGCAAGCGCCAAGGCCATGCTGTAGATCGGCGTGATGCCGATGCCGCCGGCGACCAGCAGATAGTCCGGCCGGCCATGGGCCAGCGGGAACAGATTGCGCGGCGGCGTGATCGACAGCCGGGCGCCGGGGGCCAGCGACCACAGATAGGCCGACCCGCCGCGGCTCTGCGGCATGCGCTTCACCGCGATTCTGTATACAGAGTCGCGGCAGGGCCCGACGACGGAGTAGGAACGGGTGTCCGGCCGCTCATTGATCCGGACCGCTACGCCGATGTGGCTTCCCGGCGGCGGCGGCTCGAACCATCCCCCGGGCTCAATGTCGAGCAGGCGGATGTCGTCGGCGATGTCGGCCACCGAGCGCAGCCGGGCGTCACGCCAGTCGGATTCAGTGGGCATATCGGGTCTCCACGCGATAGGCGGATGAAGAAATGCGGGGATCAGGCGCGTTCGCGTTGGCGGATCAGCGACGCGCCGGGAATCCGGTGGCGCTGCTGCTGGTTCGACAGGGCGATCTGCAGGTTGCGCTGGGCGATGCGGGAATGCTCGCGCGCCAGCGCCTCAGCCCGGCCGCCCTCGCCATGCTCGATCGCCTCCAGGATGGAGCGGTGATGCTCCTGCGCGATCGACAGGATCTCCCGCGATTCCGGCAGCTCCGACTGGACGAAGACGAAGGCGTTGGGCGAGGCGAAGGGCAGATGTAGGATGCGCTCGATCGACCGCTTCAGCACCGCGCTCGCCGCCAGTTCCACCAGCAGGCTGTGGAAGCGGTCGTTGAGCCGGATATAGTCCGAAAAGTCATCCATGCTCAGTTCGCGCCGGCGGATCAGCGCATCCAGGCTGCCGACGCAGTCGCGGATCTCCGCCAGTTCGGCGCGGTCCGGCCGGCGTTCGGCGGCGCGGCGGGCGGCCATGCCTTCCATCGTGCCGCGCAGCTCGATGGAATCGGCGATATCCTGGTCGCTGAACTCGCGGACCACGAAGCCGCCGGTGGCGAGGCAATCCACCAGCCCCTCCTCCTCCAGACGGACCAGCGCCATCCGGATCGGGGTGCGCGAGACGCCCAGCCGCTCGACGATGTTCAGCTCCGCGACGCGCTCGCCCGGCGGCAGTTCGCCGTTCAGCACCATCTCGCGCAGTTTCAGCAGCGCCTTGACCGTCTGGGCGTTACGCGGCTTGTCGTCCGCGACGGCGGAGCCGGCGGTCATTCCGCCGCCATGCGGGACTTGGGTTGGGGCTGGGGCGCCGCGCCGTTTTCCGCCGCGATCATCCCGTCGATCAGCCGGCGGGCCCACAGGGCGCCCGCGTCGATGTTGAGGTTGTAGAAGGGTTGGCGCCGGTTGTGATCGATGGCCCTCTGCTGCGCCTCCAGCACGGCGTGGTCCTGGTCGTAAACGCCGCGCCCGTCGTTGACATGGGCAAGGTTGAGCTGTCTGGTCAGCTCCGCATCGTCAGTGCGGTAGGTGCGGACGAAGTTCCAGAAATAATGGCAGCTCGTCTCGCTTTCCGGCGTGATCGCGGCGAGGAAGCAGCCGTTGACCCCCTGCGAGCGGTCGCCGGCGCGGGCACCGGTCCCGGTCAGCGCCACGCCGACGTCGCCGACCACAATCGACGGCGCCTGGAACAGGATGATCTGCCAGCGGTCCACCCGGCCGCTGCGGCCGGTCGACGCCAGTTGACGGGCCCAGAAGGGCGGCGGCTCGATGTCCTCCATCCAGCGCTCCACCGTCGCGGTGCGGTCGGTATGAGTGACCTCGAACGGGGTGCGGGTGATGGCATCGTCGCCGATGCTGCCGGCATGGACATAGGTCTCGTGGGTCAAATCCATCAGATTGTCGGTGACCAGCCGGTAATCGCATTTCAGGCTGTAGAAGGTGCCGCCCTCGCCGACCCAGTCGGTGCCGTCATTCCAGTGGAAGTCGGGAATGCGGTCGGGATCGGCCAGCGCCGGATCCCCCATCCAGGTCCAGACCAGCCGGTGCCGCTCGACCACCGGGAAGCTCCGCACGCAGGCCGACGGGTTGATGGTTTCCTGCGCCGGCATGTGGGTGCAGCGCCCGCCGGCGTCGAACACCAGCCCGTGATAACCGCAGACGACCTGATCGCCGTCCAGCCGGCCGAGCGACAGCGGCAGCAGCCGGTGCCAGCAGGCATCCTCCAGCGCCGCGACCTCGCCGGTCGTGCGGCGGTACAGCACGATGTCCTTGCCGCAGATCGTCCGCGCCGTCAGTGCATGCCCGATCTCGTGGCCCCAGGCTGCGGCGTACCAGGAATTCATGGGAAATGGCTTGGCGTCCGACACCGGCTCCTCCCTCTTCGCCTTTCAGCGTCTCTGGCCCTGTGGTGGCTTGCCTCGGGAAAGAGTATAGTATCACCGATTGTTGTATACAACTGATCATTCGCAGACAAAATAATTATGGATATTCCTTGGGTTTGCGCGGGTCTCTGCTCCGCCCCACCGTTGGAACTGTTCAATTATGTATCCAAAGCCGGATTTTGCGCTTCGGCCGCCGCCCGTCGCGGGGTCGCATGACCGCTCCGCTGTGGATAATCGGTTCGCCCACGCCAGTCGTGGGAGGGCGTTGCGGCGGACCGGCGACTGATCGGGCGCACCCTGCGCCCAGGGTCTGCCAGCCCAGAAGGTCGAGGCCGTGGTCGGCCGCAAGGTCATGACCATCATGACCAGCGTGGACATGCCGGCCATCCGCAAGGTGGCCTGATTACCGTTGGATGCAGGCGAATTCCGTCCTCACGCCGATTCGTACGCCAAAGTCGTCGCGATGACCTCGGCGGGGTAGCGGTAGCCAGCGCAGCAGCAATCAGAGCGCGTCGTCATACCCGCACCATACCCAGGCCAACCGCCACCAGCAGCTGCGCCGACGCCAACTTGACGGTGCCCGGGAACCGTGGCCCAGCCGTCCAGATAACGGCCGGGCCACCGCTCGCAGGCGGAATCAGATCGACAGACTGTTGGTCGAGCGCCATGCATCGTCCAGTGCCACCGCCACCTTTTCGCCTGCACGAACCGGAACAGCGGAAGCAAGCGGGCTGAACACCTCGGTCGACCAGATCAGGAAGTCGTTGAACCACAGTTCCTGCACCCACATCACCGCGTTCAACGTGCCGGCGGACTGGATGGTGAGCGAAACGCGCTCGGGCAGACGCGCGAAGGAGGCCCCGGTGTCGTAGCGGATGTCCTCGACCGGTGTCGGATCCCCGAGGAAGCGTCCACCCCCACGCCGATGGCGGTAGCCGCCATTGGTGAATCCCGGCGACCAGTCATAGTCGCCGAACGTCACCGGCCGGGACCGGTTGTAGCACAGCTCGGTGGTCATCGCGTCGAGCAGCGGGCCGAATCTGAGGCCGTAGCGGTTTTCCAGATCGGCGACGGACCGCCGCAGATCGGCCATCTCGGAAAAAGCGTCAATCTGCGGCCAGTCGCAGGGGATCGCCAGATAGCGGACGCGGTTCGGCACCGTGACGCAGCCCGGCTTGCCGAAACGGCGGCGCAGGGCGCACACGGTGGCCGAACGCGGCTCGTCGACGACGATGTGGTTGGTGTAGATGAAAGCGAACAGCACATCGAACAGGCCGGGAACCTGGGAGGAGTCGACGGTGGTGAGATCCGCCTCCAGGAAGCGGATGCGGTCGCCATAGCCGTTGGCCCGCGCCAGCTCGCGGGCCAAGTCGACGTGATCACGATCGACGGCGATCACCTCGGACGCACCGGCTTCCAGCGCCAGGAAAGACAGGATCCCCATGCCGCACCCGGCGTCGAGCACCCGGTCGCCGGGTTTCACGGCCGCCCGCACCGCTTGCTTGATGCTGAAGGTGCGGTCGAGCCGCAGAAGGTTCCTCAGATGCATCGCGACGGAAAAATGGACATCGTGCACCGGCGGGGGCGCCGGCGTATCGACGGACTGGTCGCTCATGGGATGTCACTCCAGATGGAAAGTCGGCTGGTGGAAAGGCGGGTCGGTCAGGGGAACGGGGTCAGGGCGCCGCGCCTCTCAAGATGGGCGACGACCCGCCGGACGAGTTGCTCGGGCGTCTCGCTGTCGGCGTGAAGGTGAAGGTCGGGGTCGACCGGGGCCTCATAGGGACTGTCGATGCCGGTGAAGCCGGGAAGCGCGCCGGCCCGCGCCTTGCGGTACAGACCCTTGGAATCGCGCCCTTCGCAGATGTCGAGCGGTGCGTCGACGAAGATTTCGACGAAGTCGTCCCCGCCGATACAGAGCCGCGCCGCCTCGCGGTCCCGGCGGAAGGGAGCGATCAGGCTGACCAGCACGATCAGGCCGGCTTCGACCATCAGCCGGGACACTTCGGCGACACGGCGGACATTCTCGTGGCGGTCGGCGTCGGTGAAGCCGAGATCGCGGCCCAGGCCGCGGCGCAGGGTGTCGCCATCCAGGCTCATGGTCCGGTGGCCGCGCCGGTGCAGCTCCTGCTCCACCCGGTCGGCGACACTCGATTTGCCGGCACCCGACAGGCCGGTGAACCAGAGCACGCATGGGTGCTGGCGGTTGGCAGCCGCGCGGGCCTTGCGGTCCACCGCCATCGGGTGCGGGTGCAGGTCCGATGCCGCCCACCGGGTGGCGGTGACCATACCGCAGCCGACCGTCGCATTGCTCACGCGGTCGATCAGGATGAAGCCGCCGAGGTCGCGGCTTTCCAGATAGGTTTCGCAGGCCACCGGACGGTCGAGGACAAGACGGCACAGCCCGATCTGGTTGGCCGCCAGTTGCCCGGTCGGCCGCTGTTCCAGCGTGTCGACATCGATGGCGTGGACGAAGGCGGCGATCCGCGCGCCGACGATCGCCGTGCCGATCTGCAGCAGGTAGGAGCGGTCGGGCAGCAGGGCGCCATCATCCAGGCACAGGATCCGGGCTTCCAGAAGGTCGGTCACCGGAACCGGCGCCCCGGCGGCGGCCAGCAGGTCGCCACGCGCCACATCGACATCCTCGGCCAGCACCAGGGTGACCGCCTGTTCGGCGACCGCCTCGTCCAGGTCGCCGTCCATGGTGACGATGCGCGCCACCGTGGCGGCGCGGCCGGCAGGCAGGACGACGAGTGGATCGCCCGGCCGCACGCGTCCCGCAGCCACGGTGCCGGCCACGCCGCGGAAATCGGCGTGCGGCCGGTTCACCCACTGCGCCGGCATGCGGAACGGTCCGGCCGGTCCATCGGCGCTTTCCACCGTTTCCAGGAAGCCGAGCAGCGACGGCCCGCGATACCAGCCGATCGCCGGAGAGGGGGAGCAGACATTGTCGCCGGTCAGCGCCGACAGCGGGATGCAGGTGACCGCGCCGATGCCGAGCCGGCCGGCGAAATCGGTGTATTCCGCCGCGATGGCTTCGAAGACCGCAGGGTCCCAATCCACCGCATCCATCTTGTTGACCGCCAGGACGACCTGCCGGACGCCCAGCAGATGGGCGATCAGGCTGTGCCGGCGGGTCTGCGGCAGTACACCCTTGCGGGCGTCGGTCAGCAGCACCGCGACGTCGGCGGTCGAAGCGGCGGTCGCCATGTTGCGGGTGTATTGCACATGCCCCGGCGTGTCGGCGGCGATGAAGGCGCGGCGGGACGTGGAGAAAAACCGGTAGGCGACATCGATGGTGATGCCCTGCTCGCGCTCGGCGGCCAACCCGTCGACCAGCAGAGCCAGATCGAGCTGTCCGCTGCCGGTGGTGCCGAAACGCCGGGATGCCCCGTCGAGCTGGACGATCTGGTCGTCGAACAGTTGCCGGCTGTCGTAGAGCAGGCGGCCGATCAGGGTCGACTTGCCGTCATCCACCGAACCGCAGGTGATGAAACGCAGAAGCCCGCGCCGCGGCGACCCGGGCATTTCATCGGGCGGCGACCTCGGCTGCCCGCCCGGCAGATCGTCGAGGGGACCGTCATTGGCTGGATTGATACCGTGACCGTCGGGCATCAGAAATACCCCTCCTGCTTCTTCATCTCCATCGACGCGGCCGGATCATGGTCGATGGTGCGGCCCTGCCGTTCCGACATCGTGGCCGTCAGCGTCTCACGCAGCACATCCGCCACCGTCTGGGCCCGGCTCTCCACCGCGCCGGTCAGCGGATAGCAGCCGAGCGTGCGGAAGCGGACCCAGCGCATCACCGGCACCTCGCCCTCGCCGAGCGGCATGCGGTCGTCGTCGACCATGATCAGGGTGCCGTCCCGCTCCACCACCGGGCGCGGCTTGGCCAGATACAGCGGCACGACCGGGATGTCTTCGCGCAGGATGTAGCGCCAGACGTCCGGTTCGGTCCAATTGGACAGCGGGAAGGCGCGGATGCTCTCGCCGGCGTTGACCCGCCCGTTGTAGAGGCGCCACAGCTCCGGCCGCTGGTTGCGGGGATCCCAGCGGTGGGAGGAGGTGCGGAATGAGAAGACCCGCTCCTTGGCGCGCGAGGCCTCCTCGTCGCGCCGGGCTCCGCCGAAGGCGGCGTCGAAGCCGTGGGCGTCGAGCGCCTGCCGGAGTGCCTGCGTCTTCATCACATCCGTGTGCAGCGCGGCGCCGTGGCTGAACGGGCCGATCCCCTGGCGCACGCCCTCCTCGTTCCGATGCACGATCAGCCGGAGCCCCAACTCCGCGATCCGCCGGTCACGGAAGGCGATCATCTCGCGGAACTTCCAGCCAGTATCGACGTGCAGCAGCGGAAACGGCGGCTTCGCCGGGTAGAAGGCCTTCATCGCCAAGTGCAGCAGGACCGCGCTGTCCTTGCCGATGGAGTAGAGCAGCACCGGGTTGCGGCATTGCGCCACGACCTCGCGCAGAATATGGATGCTTTCCGCCTCCAGCCTTTGCAGATGGCCGTCCAGCCGGTGCCCGGACGTGGTGGCCTGCGCTGTCTGGCCGGCCACCGCCGGCCGCGTCGCCAATGCCGTCATACCCCGTTCCTCCGTTCCATCCATGGTCCGGCCCGGTCAGATCGCGCGCAGCTGGCTGAAGAAGCTGTTGACCTGATCGTTGAGCACGGACGCCTCGCGCCGCAGGGAGTCCGAGGCGCTGTGCAGGTCGTTGGCCGCGGAACTGGTGACTTCGGCCGCGTCGGCGACGCCGGTGATGTTCGTCGACACCTCGCGCGTGCCGTCGGCGGCGTGGCCGATGTTGCGGGCGATGTCCTGGGTCGTGGCGCCCTGCTGCTCCATCGCCGAGGCGATGCCGACCGAGATCGCCCGCATGTCGGCGACGATCGAGCCGATGGAGGAGATCGCCATGACGGCCCGCTGGGTTTCATCCTGAATGCCGCCGACGTAGGTCTGGATCTCCTTGGTGGCCTGCGATGTCTGGTTGGCCAGCACCTTGACCTCGCTGGCGACGACGGCGAAGCCCTTGCCGGTCTCTCCGGCGCGGGCGGCCTCGATGGTGGCGTTCAGCGCCAGCAGGTTGGTCTGGTTGGCGATCTCCTGGATGACCTGGACGATGGCGCCGATCCGCATCGCCGCCTCGGCAAGCCCCTTCATGGTGACGTTGGTCTGCTCGGCTTCCTGCACGGCGCGTTCGGCCACGTCGGTCGACCGGGTGACCTGATGGTTGACCTCGCTGACCGCCGCCGACAGCTCCTCGGCGGCGCTGGCGATGGTCTGCACGTTGCCGGTGGTGTCGTTGGCGGCGTGATTCACCGTCGCGATCATGCTGCGGCTCTGCTGGGCCATGGTGGCCAGATTGCCGGCGTGGGACCGGACCTGCTCGGCGGCGGCGACCACCGCCGTGACCACTTCGGCCGTCCGCTGCCGGAAATCGGCCAACGACCGCTCGATCGCCGCCTGCCGGTGCTCCTTGGCGGCGTGCTCGATTTCCTGCTCGGCGACCAGCTGATCGGCCTTGCGGCGGTTGTTCTTGAAGATCTCCATGGCACGGGCGAGCTGGCCGACCTCGTGCCTGTCGTCGATGTGCGGAATCTCGACCGAGAGGTTGCCGTCGGCGAGCGCCCCCATGCTTTCAGCCATGGTCGCCACCGGGCGGCTGATGCTGCGGGCCAGCATGAAGGCGAAGCCGCCGCCCGCCGCGATGACGACCGCTGCGATCCCGATATAGATTTCCAGGATGCGGTTGTAGATCGCTTCGACATCGTCAAGGTAGAGGCCGGTGCCGATGGACCACTGCCACGGCTCGAAACCGGCGGCGTAGGCCATCTTGTCCACCGGCTCGCTCTGGCCGGAGCGGGGGAAGCGGAAGCTGTAGAAGCCGCCTCCGCGTTGCGCCGCTTCGATTTGCAGACGCACCGTCGGCACCCCGTCGACCGTCTTGAAGTCGAGGCGGTTCTTGCCTTCGAAGGCCGGGTTGACATGCACCATGGTGACGCCATCGAACCGCGTGGCGAAGAAATAATCGCCTGCCCCGAAGCGCAGCGGGCGCAACTGGTCGCGCGCGCCTTGCTGGGCCTGTTCGCGGGTGAGCTGCCCGGCTTTCTCCTTCTCGTACCAGCCTTCCACCATGCCGCGCACCACGCCGACTGTCTGCCGGAGCTGCTCCTTGCGGTCTTCCAGCAGGCTGTCCTTCAGGACGCTGAGGCTGAATCCGGTGACGATGACCAGCGTGACCAGGAGAAGAGGGATGAAGAGCATCAGGCGATGGGATATGCGCAAATTCTTGAGCATGGACGTCTCTCTGTCTCTTACAGCTGGAAGCGAAGTCGGATGTCGCCATCCGGGTCGAAGTGCCGGCCGCCCATCGGGACGGACGGTCGGGGAGCGAAGATCACGATGCGGCGATCAGGATGCTGCGATCGGCGATCCGGCTGGCCGGGATCGGGCGGCGAGCATCGCAGGGTCGGGCAACCGAGAGGGGGGCACGCCCGCCGGGTCCACGGTAATCCCAAGTTCCCGGGCACAGGCGTCCGCGTTGGCCCGGTAGAGATCCTGGATGCCCATGCGGTCCAGCAGATCGAGATCGTCCTCAGTGACGGAGCCGAGACCGCGGTCGAGGTAGCGATAGCTGCCGCCGGCGCGATGAATTCCCGGCACGAAATAGACGTCGGGTTCCCTGGTGAAGATCAGGCTCGACCGGTCGGAGGTGAATTCTTCGATCCCGTTCCAGTCGGTCACCGCCTCGGTGAAGAAGCGATCGGACAGGCCGAGACAATGGAAGAGGGCGGCGGTGGCCTTCTCCGGCTGGCGGCTCGCCTCATGGACATAGTGGGTTGTCCGCACGCCCTCGCGCTTGGCGTAGGCCTCGACGCGGATGGCGTTGAGGGATGCAATGACGAAATGTTTCAGCAACCGGCTGCGCGGCACCCGGTCGCTCCATTTGGTGAACCAGGACGAGAGCGACAGCGCCGGCTCGCGATCTAGCATGATCAGGTGCAGGCGATCCGCCGGATAGCCGGCCTCGATCAGGATTTGCAATGGAATGAATAGGCATTCGGCCATCAGGTAGGGGCCGGCCACCTCCTTGCTGAACAGATGCGGCTGGTCGGCGGCCGACGGCGGCACCCAGGGCGTCTGCGGGCAGTCGGTGAGAAAGTTGCGCATGGCCGCCTTCACCGGCTGGAAATAGGCGGGCAGCCCGGCGACGCCGAACAGGTTAGCAAGCGCCGTCGATCCGACGCGGCAGCGCCCCCAGCCATAGTGCAGCATCGGAAACTCGTCCGATGGGATGCGGTGAAACGCCTCGGCCAGTGATCCGGCGATTCCATCCGTCAACTTGTCGAGCCGTATCCGGCGCAGTTGGTACTTCCCATCGGGTTCAAGCCATGACGTAAGAAGGGAAGCATCGTCTCGGCGCATGAGTTCCGCCAAGCGATTGAGATCGCCAAAACGCGTCGTAAGGACACTCATGATCATGTCTCCTTGACATTGGAACGCTTCGCATCTCGGGTAAAAAATACGATTTATAAATATAATTTAAATACGGCACTCAATTATATTCTTAATTATGCATTTGAATGCGTAAAAAATAAAATTACGGTGAGACGATATGCGTATGATTGACCATTTTCGTTAACAATCAGTTACCGATACTATATGTTTATAACGAAATATTGCATTTGCGCGACATTATTTATTATCTATTTTCTATTAAAATAAACGCATAACCATGTATTCATTTGTCCGCTTGCTGATCCCATAAGTTATTAAAAATGTTGGATAAGCGGATTGCTGAAGACGTCACGTCGAGGTTGCGGCACCAGTGTTTAGAACGGTGTACTCGCGTGTTTTACCCTGTTGCTCACGCGGCAAAGGGGGGCGCTGCCTGAAAATGATCTTCGTCCTTGCGCATCTCGGGTGCCTGTCTCATCCCGGCCGCAGATGTGCAGTCGGGCATGGCGAGCATTCCGCCGAAGAGAGGCTCGATGGCGGACTGACCCTGTCGGTTTACGGTTCCGGTAACGCCGCGATAGCCGGCGTAGATACCCGGGGTTCGGTCGCTGAAGAAGGCAGGGAGTTCGACAGGTTCCGGCGCCAGTTTGGTCTCCCAATCGCGCGCCGCCTCGTGGGAGAAGACCAAGCCGCGCAGCAGCAGGATTTCGGCCAGATCGCGCAAGCTCAGCTTGAGCCGGAGGCGCCACAGCACGATCAGGAAGACGACGTCGGAAGGCAATTGCAGCCGGTTCAGCACCGAGCCGGTGCGCTCGTTGAAACCGCGCCCACACTCCAGGCAGCGGAAACGACGGTAGTCGTGGGCCGTCCGATCCGAACGCTCCGTCGTCCTGATCGAGTGGCAGTGGGGCAGCGCATCAGTCACCTCCAAAGGAGAGGTGATCCTCGACGTCAGCCCCGCGCCGTTGAACAAGCTGGCGAAAAGGCTGACAGAACCGGCAACCGCACTGGCCGCCGATCCCCGATCCCCGCCGGCTCGCCGACGACCGCAAGAGCCTGCGCCCGGCGATGCAGGACTCACGCCTGTGCAACGCCAGCGCCTTTTCGCGTGAATTTGAACGCGCGTGCTTCGCACTGACCCAGCGCGCCCCGCTGCGGTAACAACAGGGCAACGTTCGGCGTCACGTTGACGGTGTCCGGCGCAACTGCTGGGAGACGGCGGATGCGGCCTTGTTCAGAACCGCCGCCGTCCGGTCGCGCGCAGCGGAGCTGTAGCGCACCGCCGGCATAGCCACGTTGATTGAGCCGAGCACTGTCCCTTGATCGTCCAGGATCGGGCAGGCCATGCCGACGATCCCCTCGGTGAACTCCTCGAACGAGTAGGCAAGGTTCTCCCGCCGGATCGTCTGCAACTGGGCCCGCAGGTCGGCGATGGTGCGGATCGTCTTGTGGGTTGCCGGCACCAGTTGCACCCGCTTCAGATACTCTTCCTGCATGTCGGGCGGCAGGAAGGCCAGGATGACCTTGCCTCCTGACGTGGCATAGAGCGGCGCCATATCGCCCAACCGCATGTGTGACAACAGCCGCATCGGGCTGTTCACCGCCGCCACCACCTTCGCCTCGTCGCCGCTCAGGATGTTCAGCGCCGAGGATTCGTTGGTCGCCGCGGTGATTTCCTCCAGCAGCGGCTTTACCAACTCGACGAGGTCGTAGCTCTGCGAACTGCGGTCGGCCAAACGGCGGATTGCCCGGCCCAGGTGGTACCCCTTGGTCAGCGCCGAATAGGCCAGATACTCCCGCGCCACCAGAGTGCGCAGCAGTTGGGTCAGGCTGCTCTTCGGGATTCCCATCGCGTCGGCGATTTCGGTATGCGACATCTCGCGGTCCCAGCGTCCGAGGAGTTCGAGCAGGGTCAGCACCCGATCCGCAGATTTCACCGTCGCCCGGTCATCGCCGTTCATTTCAGACGAATCCATTCACATATGCGTATTACCTCATCGCTAACATGGTGAAGCCGGGGCTGTCAACGCCACTGCCCTGGCCGTGGCGATGCGGGACGGCATGTTCCGATCCGCAGGGATTTTCCTGCCAATTCGTTCGATGGAGCCTCACATCCACATGGCGCAATATGATTGCAGCCCAGAGAAACCTGCACGCGAGCTATTCCCACACGTGAATTTTCCAAGGAAGGCGCACCACCCTCAAACGCAAAAGTTCCTATTTGAAAACTAGTTCATGCAGTGGTACAAACTGCGGCGGGCGCCCACCCTCTCCGACTCCGACCGGTGATCCTCCGATGCCATTGCTGTCCTTTCATCACCTGTGCCGGATCGACACCCATCCGGTGGCCCTGATCGAGGCCGCCGCTGCCGGCGGGTTCGATTTCTGCGGACTCCGTCTCGTCGCCCCCCGGCCCGGCGACCCGCTGGTGCCGGTCGTCGGCGATGAGGCGGCCGTGCGGGCCATCGAGCGCAGGCTGCGCGACACCGGCGTGCAGGTGCTGGATATCGAGGCCGTCTGGCTGGCACCGGACACCGATGTCGCGGCTCTGCGCCCGGCGATCGAAACCGGCGCGAGGCTCGGGGCACGCCACCTCCTGGTCGTCGGCTTCGACACGGACCGGACACGGCTGCTCGACAATTTTACGGCCCTGTGCGAGCTGTCCGGCTCCCTGGGCCTGCGCACCATGCTGGAGTTCATCACCTACACCACGATCCGCAACCCGGCCGAGGCGCTTTCCCTCATCCGCGACAGCGGGACAAATGCGGGGGTGTTGATCGACGCGCTGCAATTCTTCCGATCCGGAAGCGACCCCGCAGAGCTGGCCGCGTTCCCCCCGTCGCTATTCTCCTACATGCAAATCTGTGACGCCCCGTTGCGCGCGCCGAAAACCGTCGAAGACCTGCGCCGGGAAGCTCGAACCGCCCGGCTCCTGCCGGGAGAGGGGGAACTGCCGCTCGATACGCTGCTCGGGCAGCTTCCGCCCGACATCACGCTCAGCCTCGAAGTGCCCGATACGCGTCTGATGGCACTCCCGCCGGCCGAACACGGTCGCCTCGCAGGAGCCGCCCTGCGGCGCTTCCTGGAGCGGCACACCGCTTCCCGGAGAGCCGGCTGACAAGAGGATTGGCGGTCCGTCGGACGGGTGCCGGCTTCCCTCCTTTCCATTCAAGAACCGCCGCGATGCCGGACGCATGGTGGCTCAGGAGATCAGAAACGATGACCGACGAACAACAGGACCGGCTTGCACTGCGCGATTTGATCGAGAATTGGGCGCTGTGGCGCGATGCCGGCGACTGGGAGCGCTTCCGCACCGTCTGGCACCCGGAGGGCCGCATGATGGCCACCTGGTTCCAGGGCGGCTTCGAGGAGTTCATCGCCGTCAACCGCAAGGGGTGGGAGCGCGGCGTGCGCATCCTCCACTTCCTGGGCGGCATGTCGGTGGAACTGGCCGGCAACCGCGCCGTCGCCCAGACCAAGATGACTATCTCCCAGCGCGCCGACGTCCATGGCGTGCGCTGCGATGTCGTCTGCACCGGACGCTTCTACGACTTGCTGGAAAAGCGCGGGGGACGATGGGGCATGGTCCTGCGCCAGCCCATCTATGAGAAGGACCGCCTCGACCCCGTTGATCCGGGGGCCAGCCTTGACCTCGATCCGGTCCTGCTCGCCCGCTTCCCCGAGGGCTACCGTCACCTCGCCTATATCCAAACCTCCATCGGCTACGACGTCAAGCCGGACATGCCGGGCATCGACGGCCCCGAGGTCCAGGCTCTCTACCGGCGCGGGCGCGACTGGCTCGACGGCGGCGCGGCACTCGCGGAAAGCGAAGGATGGGCCGCCGAATGAGGGACGGCTTCGTCTACAACGGCCTGCCGATACGGGTCATATTCGGCGACGGCACCCTTGCCCGGCTGCCGGAGGAGGTCGAGCGTCTCGACCGCAAGCGGGTTCTGATCCTCTCGACCGCACAACAGCGCGACCAGGCGGAGAGACTGGCGGAACTGCTCGGGAAGCGGGCCGCCGGCGTCCATCCCGCGGCGGTCATGCACACGCCGGTCGCGGTGACTGAAAAGGCCTTGGCCCGCGTCACGGCGGAGGGTATCGACGGGGTTGTTTCGCTCGGAGGCGGCTCGGCCATCGGCCTTGGGAAAGCCATCGCGGTGCGCACCGGCCTGCCCCATCTGGCGGTCCCGACCACCTACGCGGGATCGGAGATGACCCCGATCCTGGGGGAGACCGACAATGGCATCAAGACCACCCGACGCAGCGGCGCGATCCTGCCGACGGTCGCCCTGTATGACGTCGCCCTCACCCATGGTCTTCCGGCCGCCTTTTCGGTCACCTCGGGCATGAACGCCATCGCCCATGCGGTGGAGGCGCTGTATGCCCAGGACCGCAACCCGATCGTCTCGATCATGGCGGAACAGGCGATCGCCGCCCTCGTCCGCGCCTTGCCGGGCGTCGTCGCCGATCCGGCCGATCCCGCCGCCCGCACCGACGCCCTGTACGGGGCCTGGCTCGGCGGCACCTGCCTGGGATCGGTGGGAATGGCCCTTCATCACAAGCTCTGCCATGTGCTCGGCGGCGCCTTCGACCTGCCGCATGCGGAAACCCACACCGTGCTGCTTCCCCATGCCGTCGCCTACAACGCCGAGGCCGCTCCCGACATGGCCGGACGGCTCGCCGCCGTCCTGAATGACGGGTCGCGGGTGGAGCCGCAGCCCGGCGGCGCCCTGCAAAGCTTCGCGCGGCGCCTCGGCGCGCCAACGGCGTTGCGCGCGCTCGGCATGCCGGAGGCTGGCATCGACCATGCCGCCGATCTGGCCGTCCAGTCACCCTACTGGAACCCGCGACCGGTCGAGCGCAATGCCATCCGCACCCTGCTGGCCCGCGCCTGGGCCGGCGACGCCCCGATCACACCCTGACGCAAAGGCCTTGCCGCCATCGCCTTTGGGGAGAAAACAATGCTCGACACCCGAGAGGATGCTATCACCCGGACCGTGCTCGACCGCATGCAGACGACTGCCGATCCACGCCTGCGACGCATCAGCGAGGCGGTGGTCCGCCATCTGCACGCCCTGGTGCGGGAGATCGAACCGACGCAGGAGGAATGGCGGGCGGCCATCGACTTCCTGACCCGGACCGGACAGCTCTGCAGCGACACCCGGCAGGAGTTCATCCTTCTGTCGGACGCACTGGGCGTCTCCATGCTGGTGGACGCGGTGAATCATCGCCATCCGCAGGGGGCGACCGACACGACCGTGCTCGGCCCCTTCTATGTCGAAGGCCCGCCGCCCTTCGAGAACGGCGCCGACCTGTCCGGCGGGATGTCGGGCCTGCCGATGCTGATCCACGGCTCCGTCGCGACGGCCGACGGACGGCCGCTGGTCGGCGCCGTCATCGACATCTGGCATGCCGACGATCAGGGCTTCTACGACGTGCAGCAGCAGCCCGACATGCGTGCCGGACGGGGCCGGCTGCGGACGGACGCGGACGGGCGGTTCCGGTGCTGGTCGGTACGCCCGGTCCCCTACCCCATCCCCCATGACGGGACGGTCGGGGCGATGCTCGAATTGCAGGGGCGCCACCCCTACCGTCCGGCTCATGTCCATTTCATGATCGCCGCACCAGGCTTCGAGCCCCTGGTCACCCACCTGTTCGTTTCCGGAGATCCGTACCTGACCTCCGACGTGGTGTTCGGCGTGAAGGAGTCGATCATCGTCGACCTGATCGAACATCCCGCCGGCAGGGCGCCCGACGGCCGGATGGTCGCTACGTCCTTTGCCGAGATGTCCTACGATTTCCGGCTGGCGCCGGCCCGCATCCGACAGCCGGCATGACGTGATCGCCCGTCCCCGACAATCACCCGAAGGAGTCAAGCGTCCATGTCACTGGGACTCGGCGGGGCAACCCGCGTCTACGTCATCGTCGGAGACCCCATCGCCCAGGTCAAGGCGCCCAGGGCGCTGACCGCCGCCCTGCAAAGCCGGGGGCATGATGCCATCGTCGTGCCGATCCATGTTTCACCGGATCATGTCGATCGCTTCATCGACACGATGGGGCCGATCCGCAACCTGGACGGCATCATCGTCACGGTTCCTCACAAGTTCGCCGCCAGCCCCCATTGCGCGAGCCTGAGCGACCGCGCCCGTTTCCTCGGCGCCGTCAACATGATGCGGCGCAACCCCGACGGCTCCTGGGACGGCGACATGCTCGACGGTGTCAGTTTCCTGGCCGCCATGCGGCTGGCCGGCCGCGACCCGGCCGGCCAGCGTGTCCTGCATGTCGGGGCCGGCGGTGCCGGACGGGCGATCGCCCTGTCGCTGGCGGAAGCGGGCGTCCGCGATCTGGCGATCCACGACGAGGACACCGTTCGCCGGGATGACCTGATAGCCCAGCTTCATCAGGCGGGCTGGACTGCCGCGCGTGTCGGATTGCCCGATCCCGCCGGGGCCGACATCGTCGTGAACGCCACCCCGTCGGGGATGGGCGGCGACGAGCCGCCGCCGGTCGACATCACGCGGCTGTCTTCCACCATGCATGTGGGCGACGTGATCACGGTGCCGGAGATCACGCCGCTGCTCGCGCATGCGCGCTCCATCGGATGCACGACGCAGAGCGGCATCGACATGTTCGACGCACAGCTCGATCTGATGGTGAATTTCCTGAAGGGGCAACGGGCAGGATGACGGAATGACGGCAACGGCCGGGCCTGCGATCTCCACCGGCCCGGCCGTTGCTATTTTACCAGGGCTCCACCAGGACGCCCGGCCCGTCGTGTCATCGCGCTCCGTCGAGGAATGGAACGAGTTGCCCGACGACGAAGTCCGGAACATCCTCGGGCATCATATGGCTGGACGCGACGGACGCGCCGCGAACGTCGTCCGCCCAGGAACGCCAGATGTCCAGCGGGTGCGGCGATGCCGCCGAACTCGTCTCCGGCAGAAGCACGAGCACTGGACAGGCGAGGCGCCGGCCGCCGTCGCGATCCGCGCTCTCCGCCTCGGCATCGAATGTCATGGCCGACCGGTAATCCTCGCACATCGCGTGCCGAACCGCCGGATCGCGGAACGCGACGTGATAGGCGGCCAGCGCTCGTGGATCGTAGATGTCGCGGCCGTCGGCCATCTTCCGCAGCGTCCAGGCGAGGAATCCGTCCGGATCGCCGGCGAGCAGCCGTTCTGGAAGATCGAAGGGCTGGGACAGGAAGAACCAGTGGTAGGCGTTGAACGCGAACGCCCGGTTCACCCGCTCCCAGATTTCGACGGTGGGAATGACCGTCAGGGAAGCGTAGGCCGACACCCGCTCCGGATGATCCAGCGCCAGCCGATAGCCGACACGCGCTCCCCGGTCGTGGCCGACCAGGGCAAAGCGTGTGAAGCCGAGCGCCTGCATCAGTTCGACCTGATCTCGGGCCAGGGTCCGTTTCGAATAGGCCTCGGCCTCGTTGGGGTCGAGGGCGATGCTTTCCCCATAGCCCCGCAAATCCGGCGCGACGACCGTGAAGCCTTTGGCGACGAGGCCGGGCGCAACGCGATGCCACGCGTGTCGGCTCTGCGGATAACCGTGAAGAAGCAGGACCGGCGGCCCCGACCCGCCGACCACGCAGCGGAGGTCCGCCCCGGAGGTGCGCACCCGTTCGGTCCTGAAGCCTTCGAACAGGCTGTCGTCCATCGTCATTCTATCCAACCCTCCGTTCGGCCCCGTCGGAACGGGCAATACTTCCAAGCGTGACGGTCCATTCGAAGATGCGCACGTCGTCGTAGACACCGTGCAGGACGAAGGGGTCGCCGTCGCTGAAGGCCACGAACTCCTCCACGGCGCCCACCTCGGCCACGACGAGCCCGCCGGAAACCGATGAGCCCGTCAGCGGCCCCGATTGCAGGATGCGGACACCCCCGCTCCTCAGATATGCCTTGTGCGCCTCGATCAGGCGCTGGCGTTCCGCAGCTTTCCGGGGATCCGAACAGGCGACCCTGACAACGATCATGGTGAACTCCCGAATGTTTGAACGCCGGCCGCCGCACGCCATGTCACGCGGCGGCGCCGGTCGCGACGGAACCACCGAGAAACAGCTCCGCAACCCGCGGATCGTTCAGGATCGCCCCGGCGGTATCGAAGATGCGCGTCTGCCCGAGCTCCAGCACGACGCCATAGTCGGACATCTTCAGGGCCGAGCGCGCATTCTGCTCGATCATCAGCGTCGACACGCCCTTGTCGCGCAGGTGCAGCAGAATATCGAAGGTCTCCTGCACCATCATCGGCGACAGTCCGATGGACGGCTCGTCGATCAGGATCAGCTTCGGATCGAGCAGCAGCCCGCGCACGATCTCTAGCTGCTTCTGCTCGCCGCCGGACAGCGTGCCCGCCTGGCGGTCGGCCTTCCGGCGCAGCACCGGAAAGCGGTCGAGGGCCAGTTCGATGCGGGCCGGCATGTCGGCGATGCCCTTGCCCGCCGCCACCGCCCCGAACTCGATGTTGTGGCGCACGCTCATCTCGGGGAAGATGTTGCGACCTTGCGGGATGTAGCAGATGCCGGCCTCCAGCAGGCGGCGCGGCGTCCAGTTGGTGACATCGCGCCCGTCGAAGCGGATGCTTCCGGTGCGAACGGCCAGCAGGCCGAAGACCGTCTTGAAGACCGTCGACTTGCCGGCCCCGTTGGGGCCGATCACCGTGGTGATCGCCCCGCGCGGCACGTCGAAGCTGGTGCCGTTGAGGATCGTCATCGCCCCATAGCCGGCGACCACGTCGCGGAGCCGCAGGATGGGATCGCCGGAGATCGTTTTGCCGAAAATCGTCTTAGTGTCCAAGATAGGCCTCGATCACTTGTCCGTTGGCGCGCACCTCGGACGGCGTCCCTTCGGCCAGCACCTTGCCTTCCGCCAGGACGATGACGCGGGTGCACAGCGACATGACGAAATCCATGTTGTGCTCGATGACGACGAAGGTGGCGCCCTGCTCGGCATTGATGGCCTTCAGGCGCTCCTTCAGGTTGCCCAGCATCGTCAGGTTGACGCCGCCCGCCGGTTCGTCCAGCAGGACCAGACGCGGACCGGCCATGAAGGCCATCGCCGCGTCCAGAAGCTTCTGCTGGCCGTAGGACAGCCCACCGGCCCGCTGGTGCGCGAGATGATCGAGCTTGAAGAAGGCGATCATCCGGTCGGCGTCCGGGCCAAGACCGGCATCGCGCGGCCCGAACAGCCGCCGGGCCATGCCGCCCTTGTGCTCCTGCCCGGCGAGGATCAGGTTCTCCCTGACGGAAAGCTGCGGGAAGACCTGCAGAAGCTGGAAGGTCCGGCTGACACCAAGGCGGTTGAGCTCGCACGGGCGCATGCCGGTGGTCACCCTGCCATCGACCCTCACCTTGCCCTCGGTGGGCCGGAGCTGGCCGAGGATGCAGTTGAACAGGGTCGACTTGCCACAGCCGTTGGGGCCGATGATGCCGAGGATTTCGCCCTCGCGGACCTCGAACGAGACGCCGTCGACCGCCGTGATGCCGCCGAACCGCTTGCGGATGCCCTCGACCTCCAGGATCGCGTTCGTCATTGCGCCTGCTCCTTCAGGGTCGCCACGGAGGCGGCGCGGGCGGCGGAGGCAGCCTGCGCGCTGCGGCGTGCCAGATGGCGGTCGAGGATCCCGAGAATGCCGGAGGGCGACCAGGCGAGCAGCGCCATCACGAACGTCGCGTAAAGGATGAGATACAGCCCATCGGCGAAGCGCAGCCATTCCGGCAGCAGGACCGCGATGAGCGCGCCGAGGAACGGGCCGAAGAAGAAGCCGGCTCCGCCGACGATCACCATCAGCAGCAGATTGAACGACAAGACGAGCGTGAACGGCGTCGGGTCGACGAACTCCAGCAGCGGCGCATAAAGGCTCCCCGCCACCCCGCCGAGCGCCGAGCCGAGCGCGAAGGCCATTAGCGTGTAGCGGCGCGTGTCGACGCCGAGCGACAGGGCTCGGACTGGATTTTCCCGCAGAGCCAGGAAGGCGCGGCCCCATGGCGAGCGGATCAGCCCGAAGGTGAAGGTCGAGACGAGGCCGAGGATGGCGAGGCACAGGTAATAGAAGGATGCCGGGCTGTCGGTCGCCAGACCGAAGAGCGTGGGACGCTCCACCACGACGCCGACGACGCCGTTGGTCAGCCATTCCTCGTTGCGGAGAACCAGGAAGACCAGCGTGGAGAAGCCGAGCGTGACGAAGGCGAGATAATGGTGCTGCACCCGCAGGGCCGGATAGCCGAGCAGCCAGCCGATGGCGAAGCAAAGGACGACCGCCGCCGGCAGTGCCACCAGGAAGGGCCATCCCGCACCGGTCAGCAGCGCGGCGGCGTAGGCGCCGATCCCGACGAAGGCGCCCTGCGCGAGCGACACCTGTCCGGCATAGCCGAGCGTCAGATTGAGCCCGACCGCGGCGATCGACATCACGCACCACATGGACAGGATATAGGTGCCGTAGCGGCTGAGCAGCCAGGGCGCCGCCACCAGCACCCCTGCAGCCATCACGGCGAGCAGGATGTAAAGCCTGCGGTTTTGGGAGGCGTTCATACCGTGCGCTCCTCCGTCCGGCCGAGCAGTCCCTGCGGCCGGACCATGATGAAGGCGATGAGCAGGAACAGCGGCACGGCATCCCGGTACTTGGTCGAGATGTAGGCCGCGGCCAGATTGGACACGACGCCGAGCAGCAGGCCGCCGGCGATGGCGCCCCGCACCTGGTTGAAGCCGCCGATGATCGCCGCGATGAAGGCCGCCTGCCCCAATATCTCCCCCGATGAGAATTTGGCGAGGTAGATCGGGCTGATCAGCAGCGACGCCACCGCGACCAGCCCGCCGTTGATCAGGAACGCGTGGCCGATCATCCGCCGCACCGGGATGCCGAGGATGGTCGCGACGGCCGGATTTTGCGCCGCCGCCTGCATCTGACGGCCGGTCGAAGTCCGGGTCAGGAACAGGTGCAGGGTCACGACGGCGACGATGGCGACTGCCAGCGTGCCGATGCTTTGCAGCGAAACGACCGTGCCGGCGATGGTTACGTCGGCGGGCGGAATGATGGAGGGGAAGGGCTGCGCCTCCGCGCTGAACCCGTCCTTGACGCCCTCCTTCAGGAAGATCGACAGCGCCATGGTCGCCATCGCCAGGGGCAGCACGCCATGACGCAGCATGGGATCGACCAGAAGCCGCTTGAAGACGAAGCCGAGCAGGGCGACCGAAACCGCGATGCCGACCAGAATGCCGAGCCAGAACGGCAATCCGGCATGCATCGCCGCAAGCATGAAGAAGGCGGGAGCCATGACGAACTCCCCCTGGGCGAAATTGACCGTCTGCGACGTCTGCCACAGCAGTGAGAAGCCGATGGCCATCAGGGCGTAGATTCCGCCCGTCGCGAGGCCGGTGATCAGAAGGCTGATGAAGTCCGACATCCTGTTGGCTCCTTAAAGAGTCCCGTTGCCGGTCGGACCCCGGCGCCGGCGCCGTAGGTCCGGACTGCCGCTCACCCGCCGGTTCGCGGCAGGGTCTTCTCGATCCGGAGCGTGTTGTTCTTTTCCACGACCGCCAGGAACCCGTCGCGGTCGATGTCGCCGTTCCTGTCCCAAGTCGTGGTCAGCAGGACGCCTGGCTCCTCCTCGGCGGTGATGGTCAGTCCATGGAGGGTTTGCGCGAACAGCTTCGGGTCCACCTTGCCGGTCTTGCCTAGTACCGCCTTGATCACATGACCAACGATGTATCCCTGGAAACCGTTGTGATCCGGGGTGTAGTGGAACTTCGTGGCAAAGCGGCGCGACAGGTCCTGCAGCGCCGCGACGGGCGCATCGCCGGTGAGCGGGATGTAGCCCTTGGCCCCGATCCCGGCATCGCCGGCGAGTTGCAGGACAATGGGGTTAAGCAGGGTCTGCTCGCCGAAGATCGGGGTCTTCAGCCCCTGGCGCTGTCCCTCCTTCAGGAAGCGCGCCACCTCCTCCTCGTGGATCGACAGGAAGATGGCGTCGAGCGCGCCGCTCTTGAGCTTCAGGACGTCGGATGCGAAATCGGCCTGCCCCTGCTCGCTGGACAGGTCGACGGGAACCTCGATGCCCTTCTCCTTCGCCGACTGGAGGAAGATGTCGCGGCCGCCCTTTCCCAGATCCGTGTTGGCATAGATCACGCCGACCTTCCTGGCATGCACGGTCTCGGCAAGATAGTTGACCACCTTCGGGATGCTCGTCCGCTGGCTGCCCAGGGTGCGGAAGATGTAGGGGTTTCCCAGTTCGGTCAGTTGTGCAGCGCCGCCACCGGTGAATTCGGGAATTTCCGCCTTCTGCGCAATCGGCATGGCGGCCCTGACCGATCCCGAATAGGTCGGCCCCACCAGAACGAGCGGGTTCTCGTCGAGCGCCTTCTGCATCTGCCCGCGGGCGATGCCGGGATTGGTCTGGGTATCGTAGAACTTGGCCTCGAGATTGCAGCCCAGTACCCCGCCCTTCGCGTTGATCTCCTCGACAGCCATCTCCAGGCCGTTCTTGTAGGCCGTCCCGACGGGCGCCCCGGCGCCCGACAGCTCCAGAATGCCGATGATCTTGATCGGATCGGCCGCCAGCGCGGGGACCGCCGTCAGGCAGCCGGCCGCGACCAGAATTCCATGCAGCTTCATCGCCGCTCCCTCCCTCGTTTTTCGTTTTACACGCGGTTTCGCTTCACACCGGGATCGCCTGCCCGGTATTCGCCGCCGTCTTGATGGCCTGCGTGACCTCCAGAGTCCGCGTGGCATCGGCGCCGGTCACCAGCGGTGCCTCGAGCCCCTGCGCCACCCTCAGAAAATGTTCGGCCTGATGGCGATAGGGATCGCCCGGCTCGAAAGGCACCTGCCGCACCGCCAGCGGATGCGCCCAACCCTGTTCGCCGGAGAAGCGGTAGTGCCGCAGGTTCGGCAGCGTCAGGGACCCCTGGGTTCCCGACAGGAAATGCGTGTCGTCCCTGCCGCGGTCCACCAGCCCCGCCTTGCCGGACATCAGGTCGAATTCCCCCGATGCGAGGTCGTAGGACCAGGGTGTCGCGACACAGTCGGACAGGGTGATCGTCCCGATGGCACCAGAGGCGAAGCCGAGGAGAACAACCGCGCTGTCCTCCACCGGCAGCCGCCGGACGGCGTGCGACTGCATCGCCTGCACGGACCTGATGTCGCCGAGCAGGAAGCGGAGCTGGTCGACCTCGTGAATGAGGTTGATCAGGATCGGACCGCCGCCCTCCGGTTCCACATGCCAAGGAATATCGAAATAGGCGTCCGGCTTGCGGACGGTGTAGAGAACGGTCGCCACGGTCGGCTGCCCGATCAGCCCGCCACCGATCAATTCCGCCGCCATCCGCACCACCGGGCTGTGCCGCCTGTGATGCCCGACCAGCAGGGGAACTCCGGCGGCCTCAGCCCGCCCGGTCAAGAGTCTTGCGGCTTCCACGCCATCGGCCAGAGGCTTCTCGACGAGGATCGGCAGGCCACGCTCGATGCATTGCGAGGCCGTTTCCAGATGGTCCGCGGTCGGCGTCGCGATGACGGCAGCGCCCAGTCCACCCGCGCGCCACGCAGCCGGAATGTCCGGATAGACGTCGAACCCCATGCCTTCCGCCTGTGTCCGCCCCTGGGCGCCCGGCTCCACGATCACGACGCGCTTGCAGGCGGCACAGGACCGCAGCACCTCGGCATGCTTCCGTCCGATGGCTCCGAAGCCGGCGACGGCAATGCCCATGCGCTCCATTGCGCCTCCCTCCATGCTATTTGGGATTTTCCATCCGGCGTGCCGCAACAAGGGTCGCGCCGAAAGAGTTTGTTCATATTAACGAACACATACCTTGATGTGAACAGTCGGTCAAGGCGGTTTTCCGCGATACCCCCGCGAACGAAACTACCTTTCCCCGCTCAATACTCTCTTTTTTGTGCCGGTGTTAATCCGCCGGATGCCCGCTGCCCATCGGGACGTCATCTGCAGCGCCGGGATTTCAATTCACGAATGCGAACAAGAGCCACATCGGCGGGATCAGGATGCGCCCTGCCGATGCGGCCTTCGAACGAAGGGTTCAGCCCTTGACGATCGTGGTGACGAAGGCGGACAGCTCCCGCCCATAACGCGCCGGTTCCTCATAGAAGGGGGAGTGCCCGCTGTCCGGGTAGAGCGACAGGTGGCTGCGGGGATGGAGCGCCTTGATCCGCTCGGACATCTCCACCCGGACAAGCCGGTCATGCACGCCGTGCGTCAGCAGGATCGGACCCGTGAATGCCTGGAAGGCCGGTTCCAAATCGGTAGTTTGCGTGCCGGTGAACCCCTCGTTGACCGCCCTTGCCGTCATCCCGTTGACGACGAGCATCCGCTGCAAGTCGATGCCCGTCGGCGGCTGGTAGAAGCAGGCGGACAGAAAGTCGGTCGTTGCGGCCGTCCTTTCGGCGAGATCATGCGAACTGGTGCTGCGAGCGAAGGTCCCTGCCAGCGGAGTCAGGAGGTCCCGCGACAGTTTGGTGACCGCATCGACCAGATTGATCCCGGCAACCGCCGCTCCGCCATAGGCCCGCAGATAGGCGCCGACCACATAGCCGCCGAGCGACCAGCCGACCAGAACCGGGCGGCGAAGACCGGTGCCCGCGATCACTGCGGCCAGATCCTCTGCCCACCGGTCGGCATCCCGATAGGCGTCGGGCGACGCCGGCTTGTCCGAATCTCCATGGCCGCGCAGGTCGAAACGGACCAGACGGAAGCCCGCCAGCGCCGGGTCTGCGAACTGCCGATCCCAACTCAGCCGGCTCTGTCGCAGACCATGGACGAACAGAATCTCGGGCGCCTGCGGGTCGCCCTGCGCATCCCCCGTCAGCACCGTCCCATCGGATGAGCGGACGGAAAAGCCCTGCGGCATTGCGGACGGCCCTGCGGCTTGCCCACCGGTCTGCGAGGTGGTGGCCCCGATGGCCGGGCCGGCAACCACGCCGACGGCAGCCGCGCCGGCGAGGCCCAGCATCAAGTTCCGCCGCCCGATCTCATACTGCGATCCCATTGCGTCACCAATTTGTTTATCGATCGATAAACAATGTGGACTTGCGGCCGGCCCGTCAAGGACCTAGTGTCGCTCCATGGCGACACCCCCGACCAAACCTCCTCAGACGGCACCCCGGCCCCGGGGACGGCAGCCAACCTTCGACCGGAACGAAGCGCTCGACACGGCGCTCGATCTGTTCTGGCGGCACGGTTATGACGGGGTCAGCATCGCCGATCTGACGAAGGCGATCGGCATCGCGGCGCCAAGCCTGTATCACGCGTTCGGCAGTAAAGCCGATCTCTACCGCGAGGTGTTGCGTCGCTATGGTGCGAGCGGCATCGATCCCGATGAGATCGCCCAGGCGCCCTCGGGCTACGAGGCGGCTCGCTTGGTGCTTGAACGGGGCATCGCGGCGGTAACCATGCCAGGCAAGCCACTCGGCTGCATGATATCGAGCGGCATGCTGATGACCTCCGCCGCAAACGCCGATCTGGCAGCCGAGTTGAAGGCAATCCGCGCCACCACGCGCATGGCGTTGGAGCACCGCATCCAGCGTGATGTCGATGTCGGGCATCTTCCTACGACGACCGACGCGAGGGCGCTCGCCCGCCTCCATGCGACCGTCTTGCAGGGGCTTTCCGTACAGGCCCTGGACGGCGCCACCGCCGAGGAGCTGCATGCGGTGGCGGACCAGGCCCTCGCGGCATGGCCGGGCCGCCCGCCGCAGGGATGATCCGTTCCGGCCCGCCTCAGCGCTTGGCGGTGGTGAACAGGGGCGAACCGGCGGCAAGCAGAGAAAGTTCAGCTGCGGCCTCCTGCAGGATCGGCGCGATCCCCTCCATACGGGCCTCGGTCAGCCGGATCGTGGGGCCTGCGACGCTGACCGTTCCGACCACCCCGCCTTTGCGGAGGATGGGCACGGCCACCGCCGATGTGCCGGCTTCGTAAGCATCGACGACCATGGCGAAGCCGTTGCACCGGGCTCGTTGCAGAGCATGCAGAAGCTCCGCCATCGACCGGGGGGCGCCCGGGCCATAGCCCTCGCGCCGGATGCCCTGCCGCACCGCGATCGCCAGCGCGGCGTCGTCATCCATGCAGGACAGCCACGCCTGCCCATTCGCCGTGGCGACCAGATAGACCTCGGCCCCGTCGTCGGGATCGACCCGCAGCCCATGCTGCTTGCCCTGCGCCTTGGCCACCCAGGTCAGCTGGTCGCCATCGACGACCGCCAGCCGGACCAGTTCCCCGGTCGCCTCGGCCAGACGGTCGAGCACCGGCTGCGCGACGTCCGGAATGCCGTTGCCGACGAGATAGGCGAAGGCCAGTGTCACGATCTTCGCCGTCAGGCGATACGGCCCCCCGTCGCGATCCTGCCGGACATAGCCGGTTTCCTTGAGGTCGGCGAGCACACGGTGCGCGGCCGCCCGCGGGATGTCCAAGCGGTCGGCGATCTCCGCCAAAGGCAGCTCCGGGGGATGATGCGCAAGAAGATCGAGAATGGACAGCGCACGATCCCGGACGCTGGGCATGGGCAAGGTTCCTGATGAAACGGCGGGACGTTCCAGCTAAGCCGCCGTTCCGGTGGAGTCAAGTCGCGTTTCTGAAATACAATTCCAATTGAAATGCTATATCAGAATTGTTAGCGTGCCTCACGAACAAGTCGGGCCGCCGCTCCGGTCGAGCGCAGCAGGAACCCGGCCATGCGCCCGCCCGGCCGTATCCAATCAGGTGGATCGGTCGGGGGTCGCCAGCGGCAAACCAAAAACTCCGTCAATCAGAGGAAGCGCACCCATGTCCCAAGCGGCACGGCTCGACATCCAGGATTTCATAGACCGACGTCCGGTCGGCGGTTTTCAATGGAGGGTGCTGATCCTCTGCCTGATCGTGCTCGTTCTCGATGGCTTCGACATCGTCGCCATGGGCTTCATCGCGCCGGCTCTGGTGAACGACTGGCACATCTCCCGCGAAGCGCTGGCGCCGGTTCTCAGCGCCGGCCTCTTCGGTCTGGCGATCGGCGCGATCGCCGGC
The DNA here is from genome assembly GCF_042604625.1 of Azospirillum sp. A29. Classification (NCBI taxonomy): domain Bacteria; kingdom Pseudomonadati; phylum Pseudomonadota; class Alphaproteobacteria; order Rhodospirillales; family Azospirillaceae; genus Azospirillum; species Azospirillum sp. A29. The sequence goes on along the minus strand of NZ_CP170460.1, from coordinate 885,875 downwards.
GGCCCGCTCGCCGACCGCTTCGGCCGGCGCTGGGTGATCATCGGCGCAATGCTCTTCTTCGGCGTGATGAGTCTGGCCTCCGCCTGGTCCACCGATGTGTGGACCCTCACGATCTTCCGTTTCCTGACAGGGCTCGGGCTCGGGGCGTCCCAGCCGAACGCCGCCACGCTGGTGTCGGAGTATGCACCGAAAGGGCGCCGGTCGTTGTTCGTCACGGTGGTCTACTGCGGCTTCACGCTCGGCGCGGCCGGCGGCGGCTTTCTCAGTGCCCAGCTGATCGGCTCCCATGGCTGGCAGTCGATCCTCGTCGTCGGCGGCATCGTGCCGATCCTGTTCGCCCTTGCCTATATCCTGCTGCTGCCGGAATCCATCCGGTTCCTGACCCTGCATCCGGAGCGGCGCGGGGCGTTGCTCGCCATCGTCAACCGGATCGCACCGGGTACGGCCGACGACCGGACGATGATCGTCATTCCGGAGCCCGTGCATCGCGGGCACAGTTCGGTCGGGCTGGTGATTTCGCGGCCTTATCTCCTGCCGACGCTGGCGCTCTGGGTCGGCCTGTTCATGAATCTACTGACCGTCTATTTGCTCAGCAGCTGGCTGCCGATCATGATCCGCGACGCCGGGTTCAGCATGACCGACGCGGCCTTGGTCGGCGCCATGATGCAGGTCGGCGGCACCCTTGGGAACATCACCATCGGCTGGGGCATGGACCGCTTCGGGCCGCACGTCACACTCGCCGGTATGCTGGCGGCGGCGGCGGCCTTCGCTCTGCTGATCGGCGTGGCGCCGGTCGACGTCGATCTGCTGATGGTGCTGGTCTTCGGTATCGGCTTCTGCATCAACTCGTCCAACACCGGCTGGACCGCGCTGGCAGCGCTCTTCTATCCGACGGAGATGCGCGCCACCGGCACCAGCGTGATGACCGGGATCGGCCGTTTCGGCGCGATCTTCGGAGCGACGGTGGGCGGACTCGTCCTCGGCGCCGGCTGGAGCTTCAGCCAGATCTTCATGTTCCTCAGCGTTCCTATCGGACTGGCGATGCTGGCGGTGATCGCCAAGGTCCGCGCCTCCGAGCGTTCGGCCGCCGCCGCCACGGTCAAGACGGTCCAATGAGCCCCATCACCGGAGACACGCTATGAAGGTCGGCATCGATTCCTACTGCTACCATCGTTTCTTCGGCGAGCTGTATGCGGGGCTGGAGCACCCCCCCGATCGAAGCATGTCGCTTCTCGACGTCGTCGACCGCGCCCATGCCTATGGAGCGGAGGGCGTGGCGCTGGAGTCCTTCATGCTCGGCGACCTCGACCCGGCCATGCTGAAGGACCGGCTGGACCGCTTCGACCTGTATCGGATGTGGGCCTGGGGCCATCCGCACGGACTTGGATCGGGAACCATGCCCGAAGCGCTGACGGATCTGACAAGGCACGTCGACATCGCCGCCGGTATCGGGGCCGATGTGATGCGCATCTGTGCCGGCGGGCGGCGCACCCGCAAGCTGACCTGGGCGGAGCACCGCCCGCTTCTTCTGCCGCTTCTCCACCGGGCTGCCGATTATGCCGGCGGCAAGGGGGTGGTGCTCGCCATCGAGAACCACGTCGACCTTTCGACCGATGAGATGCTGGATCTCGTCACCACCATCGACCATCCGGCACTCGGCATCTGCCTCGACACGGCCAATCAGTTGCGGATGTTCGAGGATCCGGCTGTCGCGGCGGAGCGGATGGCTCCGTATGCGCGTGCGGTACATTTCAAGGACGTCACGGCCTATCGCGGAAGCCCGCGGGAGTTCGGGTTCTGGCCAAGCGTCCCGACGGGGGAGGGCCTTATCGACTTCCCCCGCGTGCTGCGCGCGCTGGCGCGTGCCGGCTATGATGGGTTGCTGGCGTTGGAGCTGGATTATCTCCACCCTGCCTATAGCAGCGAGGATGACGTCATTGTCCGCAGTCTTGACCGGATGCGAGCATTGCACACATCCATGGGAGGCACCACCGCCCCGGATTGGCGGCGGGACACAAGCCCGAACCAAGATTATTCCAGCGACTTTAGTGCGCAAATGGGCGTGGCGGCGGATTCCACCGGGAAGGCGCGGTGATCAGGTGACCTTGCGGGTGGCCAGCATGCCCAAGCTGGTCATGATGTTCATGACCTTACAGCCGACGGTGGCCTCGTCCTTCTGGGCCGGCAGAGTCCGAGCCCGGATGCTGCGCCCGATCAGTTGCTTGTAGCGCATCATGGCCACCTCGCCCAAAGAGCGGCTTAGAAACGGTTTCCAGAATCCTTATCCGATGATCACCCTTCTAGAAACCTGCTGATCCGCCGTAGATTTCCTGTGCCTTTCGCGCAGATAAGGCAGAGACCGCCTTCGCCGCGACGAGGTGAGCGAGTTCAGGGAGTGAAAGCGGCTTACAGCACGGTTGGCAGTCACGGGAAAATACATGCCGAAATATTGCATGTCTGGTAAACGGTTTTTTCTGGCATGACAAAAACGATATTATAATTTTGATCTTCCCGAATGGGAGAAGTCATGGATTATAAACTTAGTTGCTATATCACTTTGTCGTCAGCCCCAGAGCATGGGGAGGCAAGGGAGAAGTTGATTAAAGCCGTGCATACGTTCGAAGCCGATCTGAGGCAAGCGGGCATCGGCTATGTTCTTGACCTTCAAAACATCCGGCAAGCCCGTACCGTGATCCATAGCGTGCACGCTGGCACGGAAATACGGAGAGCCGCCGCCGAGCCGGATGAGGACGCGCCCTTAGGTGGCCACGAATAGTGCGTTGAAGTTCTGGGAAAACAGTTATGGCTCTCAGTTTTGGGCTCTGACCCCATAAGAGACGGTTCCCAGAACTTACCTTTGAAGTCCCCGTCGCAGAAACCTGCTGATTTGCCATTGGTTTCCCATGTCCTCGGCATGAGGAGGCCAAGGTAGCAGAGTTGGTGGCGGGGGATTATCGATCGGATCAAGGATCTGGCTCTTGACTATCGCCCTGCTCACCGCCGCTACCATCTTCTTTATTACCAGATGCTTCGCCGGGTTCTGAAAACCGTGCCTAAGCGCAGCATCAACCCGGCCTTGATCGCGATGGCCGAGTAGCGCGCCGGCCGACCACGCCGTCCCGTCTTGGTCGGCGTCGAGGCGGCGATCGCCTCCGGCGTCACCCAGATCGTCTGGTCTCCACGCCGGCGCAGCGCGACGTCGTAAGCTGGACTTTGGCCAATATTCGATCCCCAGGCTGGCGGTGCGAGATGCCGCCGGCCGCTGGAAACCGCGCTGAAGTGCTGACAAGTGTGCGTCAGCTTTAAGATTGTAAAGTAGTTTTAGCTTGTCGCGGTCTCGGTTGCATATTGAGAAAATTCACGTACACCGCAGGACCTCAAGGTTTCCCGTGCTCCATGCCCGCTTCATGATGCGCAAAGACGAGCTAGGGTCCGGACTCATAACCAGTAGGCGACGATTGCCACGATGTGAACTGCGGCCATGAAGTTTGTGGTGGACCGGTCGTAACGGGTGGCGATGCGCCGGAAATCCTTGAGGCGTCCGAACATGCGCTCGATGACGTTACGGTTCCGGTAGAGGTAGGGAGAGAAGCAGTTTTTCCAGCGCTTGTTGGCGCGTGGCGGAATGTTGGGCGCGGCTCCGGCCTCTTCGATCTTCCGGCGAACAGCGGCACTGTCGTATCCCTTGTCGCCGTGCAGGAGATCGGTGGCGGGCATCCGGTCGAGCAGACGGTCGGCGGCGGTGCAGTCGGCGATCTGACCGCCGGTCAACAGGAAGGCGAGCGGCCGACCACGCTGATCGCTCAGGGCGTGGATTTTGGTGGTTCGTCCGCCTCGGGACCGTCCGATGGCCTGGGCGCGCTCCCCCCTTTCCCGCCGCTCGCCGAACGATGGGCACGGACCGCCGTGGAGTCGATCATCACCTGAGCCGGTGGGCCACCTGCCGCTGCCAAGGCATGGAAGATGTCCTCCCACACGCCCTTGGCCGCCCAGCGGACGAAGCGGTTGTAGAGCGTCTTGCGGGGGCCGTAGACCGGCGGTGCATCCGCCCAGCGCCCGCCCGACTTCAGCACATGGACGATCCCACTGATCACACGGCGATCATCCACGCGCGGCTTACCTCGGGTGTCACGCGGAAGGTGCGGCTCAAGCCGTCCGAACTGCTCCACCGTCAACCAGAACTGACTGTCGTTCACCAAAATGCCCCTTTCCGAGGCGTTGAATCACAACGGTTCCCTGCGGGAAACGCTCTTTATGGGTCCGGACCCTAAGAGCTTATCAAATTTGGCAAGAAGAAAGCAGGCCAGAGGGCAGACAAGAAGAATATTGGCTTCGCGCTCGAGAGCTTATCGAAGCATAAGCCAAATCATCCCGCCCACCGACGCATTCTCGTGGACATCGCAGATAACAAATAAAAGCGACATCCCACTGGCATCTTACAAATATATGAGCACATAAGAACATAAATTTAGGCTAAAATAAAGATTTATTCATTTATTTGCCCTGCAGGTGGGGAATTTTGCTCCGGACGGCTTGTTTCGAAAGTGTGGTTGGTAGAGGTGAAGCGTGGCGCAAATAGGGTTTTCGCCTGTTGATGAGATACCCCTCCCAGTTGGATACCGCCGATGTACACCCGCAGATCGCCGTCCGGTTGGTACCTATGCCGCCGGCCAAGCCCTGAGTGACGATCAATACGGCCTGATCGAGCCGCTGCTCCCGCCGGCGAAACTTGGCGGTCCTCCTCGCAGTACGGACATAGGCCGGTTGCTGGATGCGCTGTGTGGATCGGCATCCAAGCCCGACCAGCACCAAAATCTTGCTATCTTATTGATATTACTAAAGGATTTATTTTGGAAGGCAGCCTTTGCGCCGGCGCAGGGCCAACCAGCAATGAGATTTCTCTACGAAAATCAATGATGTATGCCGCATCCCGTATGGCCGTGGTTGGGCGCCGATCCACATCCCAGTTTATGACCGTAAGGGCGTTCGATGCGTTCGCCCTGGCACAAGGCGAGAAACCATGCTCCCCATGCTCGATTGCCTGATCGTCGGCGGTGGCCCCGCCGGTCTTACCGCCGCCATCTACTTGGCGCGTTACCGCCGCATCGTGCAAATCGTGGACGAGGCGAAAAGCCGCTGCGCCTGGATCCCGACGTCCCACAACCTCGCCGGTTTCACAGGAGGCATCAAGGGCATCGACCTTTTGGCCCGTATGCGCCTTCAAGCTGAAACCTATGGCGTGCGCATGACAGCAGGCTCGGTCCGCTCGCTGGAAAAACACCCGTCCGGCATCGGCTTTCGGGCCACGCTCGGTGATGGGCAGCAGATCGAGACGGACAGGGTTCTTCTCGCCACGGGCGTGATCGACGCGCAGCCCGCTATGCCCGGCTTGTGGGATGCCATGCAGCGGGGCCTGATCCGGGTCTGCCCCATCTGCGACGGCTACGAGGTCATCGATCACCGCATCGCTGTCCTCGGCCATGGCGCGAAGGCCGTCAAGGAAGCCCTTTTTATCCGCACCTACAGCCCTCATGTCACACTTCTGACCATTGACCAACCGATGCACCTCACACGGGAGGACCGCGTCCGTCTTGAAGGGGCGGGTATCGGGATTGAGGAAGAGCCCGTGACTGAAGTCGTCCCCGATGCTGTGATCACGCGGGTGGTCATGCAGAGGGGACGGGTTCTCACTTTCGACACGCTCTACGCGGCGCTTGGAACGCTCGCCCGTTCCACTTTGGCGGAAGGGTTGAAGGCCAAACTGGACGCTGAGGGACGATTGATCGTGGATCGGCATCAGCGCACCTCCGTTCCCGGTTTTTACGCAGCCGGAGACGTGGTCTCGACCCTGAACCAAATTGCGGTCGCCATGGGTGAAGGAGCGATTGCCGCCACGGCGATCCACAATGACCGGCGCCAGCACGCATGATCGCGTCTGGATGTGAAGCCTACCACCTTGCATGAGGCAAGCCGGCGCCGGCGCTCTTTCCAATCAGCTCCTGAAAAGCAATTTTGCCCTCGGTCATCGTCGTCAGCGTACCGGTTGGCGGTCCACGAGCAACCTCAACCTACCGAAGACACGCGACAACCGCCGCCCATTCTTCGCTTTCGCGAAAAGTCTATCGGATGGCGGCTTGGTCTGGATCGACGGCGAACATGGTGTCCTCGGAACAGGGTTGCCGCACGAGCCTCTGTCCCGAAGACCGATGGCAACTGCGGTTTACAGCCCCTTGCGAAGACGTATCCAGCGTTCATCCACGCACTGCGGCGGCGATACCGATCATCAGCACAACGATCAACCCCACCTCGCTGAGGAAGCCGCCAGGATAGAATGTAGCAAGACAAGTTGCCGAAGTCAGGCGCCAAAGCACGGCATGCTTTTTCTCACGTGGACGGCGTCGCTTTTCCCCTGTTGTCCAGGGGGAAGCATCTTCAGCCGCGGAGTCAGCCTTGATGCCAAATACCAGAAACGCCGGTCCGGACGATCTGTCCTCCCTGTTGGAGAGGCACCGCCTCTGGGTCGCGACAGACGGCACCCACGGGGAGCGAGCAGACCTACGCGACCTCGATCTGGTCGGTCGCTCCTTCTGGCGAGCCGATCTGCGCCGGGTTCTCCTCGACCGTAGCGATCTTGCAGGGGGCAACCTCGATCATGCCAACCTGGGGGAAGCTTCCCTTCAGGGAACCCGCTTGGCGAGCGCTTCGCTCTGGCAAGCCAATCTCGGGAAGGCCGATCTCCGGGGTGCCGACCTGCACGGAGCGAAGCTCGACCATGCCGACCTGCGTGGAGCGACGCTCACCGGTGCCGATATGGACGGCGTCTCGCTGGAACACGCCCTGCTGGGCGATGCCGGCTGCGATATCTGCTCATGAAGATTTTCCACTGCCAGCACTGCGGCCAGATGGTGTATTTCGCGAACACGCGCTGTGAGCGTTGCGGCCACCGGCTAGGCTACAGCGTGGACCTTGCTGTGCTGAGCGCACTCGTGCCGTTGGCGAACGATGACTGGCATGTGCTGGCGGACCCCGCCCATCCCGCACGCTTGTGCGCCAACGCCGTCCATGACGTGTGCAACTGGCTAATTCCGGCCGGGAGCGTCACCCCCTTCTGCCGAGCCTGCCGGCTCAACCGCACGATCCCGGACCTCGACAACTGGGAAAACCGTTTGCGTTGGCAAAGCCTGGAAACCGCGAAGCACCGTCTCGTCTATGGCCTCCTAAGGCTTCGGCTCCCTCTGACGAACCGGTTCGACGATCCTAAGGCGGGCCTAGCCTTTGATTTCCTCGCCAACTCGGGCAGGATGGGAGAGCCGTGTGCACCGATCGTTACGGGCCATGCCAAGGGGCTGATCACGATCGACATCGCCGAAGCAGATGATGCCGAGCGGGAGCGACACCGTCAGGACATGGTCGAGTCCTACCGCACGCTGCTCGGTCATTTCCGCCACGAGGCTGGACATTACTACTGGGATCGACTGGTCCGCAGCGGCCCGTGGCTCGCGGGTTTCCGCGAGTTGTTCGGCGACGAACGTCAGGATTACGAGGCCAGCTTGGCGAGGCATTATGCCGGGGGACCCCCTGATGATTGGCGGCAGCGGTTCGTGAGCGGCTATGCCAGCGTCCATCCATGGGAAGATTTTGCGGAAACTTGGGCGCACCACCTGCACATCGTGGACACGTTGGAAACGGCGGACGCCTTCGGCATGCGCATCCAGCCCCGGGGTGAACTCGATCCAGCACTCGCCATGGCGATCGAGTTCGACCCTTACCACCAGCGCGACTTCGACGCTCTCATGGGCGCATGGCTGCCGCTGACCTACGCGGTCAACAGCCTTAACCACAGCATGGGTCTGCCGGATCTCTACCCCTTCGTCCTGGCCCCGACAGCCATCGGCAAATTGCGCTTCGTTCATGGCCTGATCTTTCGCTGAGCGTTGCCGACGGCGCCGACGACGTCAAGCCGACGACCGGCCACGGGCAACGCCCCTTCTTCGCGAAGGATGTCGAAGGTTGGACACGGCGTGAGGCAGTTCCCAAAGTCCCGGTACTGGCAACTCTCCTCCACCCAGAGGTCGCCCGCCCGCAATCCGTCACGCAGTTCAGGCAGCGCGCAGATTTCCTGAGCTTTCCGGTCGAAGCCCTCCTTGATGACGAAGAGGCGCCCCGCTTACGCTTGGCCGGCCACCACTGCATCCGAAGTCATGGTGTCCAGGGTCCTCCAAGGCGATGGGACCGGTGTGCGGGCGCGTTCGCGGCGCGGCAGCAGGGCGATCCGATGCAGATCCTCCACCCAGGGGGACGGGTAGCTGTCGGTTCCGAAGATCCAGACGATGGCAGTGCCGCCTTCTATCGTCCGCAGCAGCACGCGGGCATCATGGCCGTCCTTGCCGGCATGGTTGGCGGCCTGCACCGCGGCGATCAGGGCGCCGACCTGTCCGTTGGGGAAGGGGCCGTAGCGCTCCCCCTCCAGCCCGATGAACCAGCCATCCGTCCGGCACGACACGATGTAATGGGCTGAGAGACTCATGAGGTCACAGCTCCTTGAGGGCGGTTGCGCCAGCCACGGCGCGGGCCATGGTGAGACGGGTCAGCACGGCTCCCCGCATCAAGCTGGCTTGTCCGGGCGGCGAAAAAGCGGGGGGAAGAAGGTCGGATGGCGTGTCGTGGAACGCGGGATGCCACCGGCGCTCGGCGTTCGTCCAGCGCAGCTGTTCGCGCAGCACGTCGGCGCCGTGGGGACATCGCCCTTCGATGGTGTGGAACAGCGGTGTCATGGGCGTTCCTCCGGTGCGGATGTGGGCGTCAGGAAGTCCGCCATGCCTGGAACCGCTGGATGCGGTGAGCCGGCAATCGCCTGCGACACTCCGCCGATACCCGCACAGCACCAGCAGACATGGCAGCGTTCCCCTGCGGCCGACTGCGCCAGCACGACGCTGGCGAAACCGAGCCGTTCCGCCGCCCGCGCTTCGCGAATGGCTTTAGCAAGCGCATTGGCCTGGTTGGCGCAGGGCGGATAGACGAACCCATCCACACGGACGATCCAGCCGGTGTGGGTTTTCAGAATGAAGAAGGCAAGCCTGGTGCGGGTATCCATGGGGCGGTCTCCGATGTGGACCGGTTCGTGTCGGCAATGGCAGCGGCCATGCCGTCCGGATCGAGTCACACCAGGACGGGTCTCGGATTTGCGGACCACAGCAAAAAAGAGCAAGACTGGGGTGGCTTCATTAAACTGAAATGGTGATCCACAAGACAGTCCGCAATGGAAATTATAAAAAATCCTGGCTATCGATGATTTATTATCAATCGACCTCCTTGTTTATTTGCTCTGAATTTTCAAAGAAGGGGCGCTGAAAACTCCGCGAAATCTCAACCGCCCCCGCAATTCATTACACCACAGATCAAGTCGGCTGCGGCGGGAGGCGGCCGGATCGCCGCCCCGTCAGGGTATGCGCGCTTTGGGTCAGCGCTTGTTGCCGGACTTGCCGCCGACGGGCTCCACCTTGACGTCGGTGCGGCGAGCGCTCGCCTCCACGGTCTTTTCCCGTTCGGAAGCCGTCTTGGACAACACGACTTCCTCGACGACGCGGGCTTCCTTGGTGATCTCCGGCGTTTCGGAGGTTGCCGTCAGTTCGACGGTCTTCTCGCCGAAGGCGGCCTTCTCCTCGTCGGGGCTCAGGGGGCGGTCAACCTTGCGGTGTTCTACATCCACCGTCTCGTCGCGCAGCGTGACGGTGTCCTGGACCGGCGTCTCGGTGACCTCGGAGGTGAGCTTCACCCCACCCTTGGAGACCCGGCGCTTGCCGATCTCAACCTCCTCCTTCACCGATTGGAGGGTCTCCTGCTCGACGGTGCCGCCATTGCGCGCCTTTTGGGCCGGCTTATGCACTGCGGGAGCCTCGGGCAGGTCGATGGTCCCATTCTCGTCGAGGATCGCCTCCGCCGCATCGGCATCCTGGTCGGCGATATCGGCCGCAACCAGGGTATGGCCCTGACGGAGGGCAGCGCCATACTGTTCCGCCAGTTCCTTCTCGAAGCCGTGCCCCAGCAGGCTCCGGGCGGCCTTGTCGGCGCTGTCGGCGCCATCGAAGGTCTCGATGTCTGTTTCCTGGCAGCCCGCGGCGATCAGGGCCTGGAAGGCCTTCTTGGCGGAACCGGTTTCCTTGTAAAGTCCAACGACGATCGTGCTCATGATGTTCTCCAGTGGGATTTCGACAGTTTGGGATTTTTGAAGCGGTCCGGGCCGGTCAGGCCTCTGGGTCGTTTGGCGCGGGATCCTGGTCGATCACCACATCCTGACGGCGCAGCGTGACGTGTTCGGTCATCCTGCGGCTTTCGGTGCGGCGGGTGATCCGGACCTCTTCCACCAGCTTCAGGCGGACCTCAACGACCGCCACCTCCTCGATCACCGAGATGACGGTGGTGTCGCCATCCTGGCGATCGGGGATCGGACCATCGACGAAGCGTCCGATAGGCACCCGCTCGACCTTCAGCGCCTCCACCGACAGGTCGGCTTCGACCGTCTCTTCCCGCTCATGGCTGAGGGTGCGGGCGCGGACGGTCCCGGTGACCTGCCGGCGCTTGGCGACGCCCACCTGCTCTTCGACGGTGAGAAGCGTCTGCGTCTCGTTTTCCGAACTGGTCAACGGAGGTCCTCCTGCGGTTCTTGACGGGCCGGAGCGGTCAGGCGTCGGGATGCGGCGGGTTGTGGTTGGCATCCTGGGTCAGACGGGACGCGGCCTGGGCGACGCGGACATTGACCTCGAAGAAGGCGAGCCATCCGCCGAGCAGGTAGCGGCTCCCCGCCGTCACGATGTCTTGCGGGCCACGAGCCTTGAGCATGCCGCCCATCATCTCGTTCTGACGCTCGACGGCCTGGTTCATGAAGGAAACTGCTTCCGAAAAGGCCGTCCCATAGTTGGCCATCAGGGCACCGCCGAGTGCCATCGCCCGATCGCCCCCGTCATCGACGCCCTGGTTGAGAGCGCGGTTGAACCTTTGGCCGGCGGCCTGGACGGTTTCCGGGAAGCCCTGGGTGCCCGAGGTGCCGGGCAGCTTCGGCGGCCAGGGCCTCGGCTGCTGGTCGAAGCCTCGGCCGGCTTTCGGCGCATGCTCCTGGCTGACGCTTCGGATGGTGGCGCCGTTTGACGCATCCTTGCCCACCGGAGTTTCGTCGCTTGCACTGTGAATGGTCGGGTGGGGAGTGGGAGGGTTGTGTGTGCCGTCGTCCATATCAATTCCATATCTGTTCGGGTCGGGTGTCCGGGAGCGCTGTGCTCAACCTTGATCGCTTAGACATATATTATGCTGCACCGCAAAAATTCAATGTCTCTATAAATAACGTTTAGAAATTTCCGCGATTAATCGCATAATAAAAAGAAGGTGTTCTTTTGATTATTTTCGAGCTGAGCTTGTATGTATGCAGGAAGCCTAGGAAATATCATAGGAGCATTCATTGATATATTTGTCTCTCTCTGGGGATTGGGCCACGGAATGGGCTCTGCACCTCTTCGCCTGGGAAGGCTGCGCTGTGCAGCTATATCCTTTCAGCAGAAACGGTTGGACCAGGGAGCATTGCATGCCCGGTAATTCCCGCGACCAGAAGGACGCAGAGAAGATGGTGAGGGAGGAAGAGGCGCGTGGCGGCCCCTTTGTGGTCGCCGCGGAATCAACTCTGATGCCAATGCTGATCGCCGATCCGACCCTGCCGGACGTCCCGATCGTCTTTGTCAATGCCGCCTTCCTCAGACTGAGCGGCTACGCGCGGGAGGAGGTGCTGGGCAGAAGCTATCACCTCCTGTCCGGCTCTGACACCGACCCGGAGGTCGCGCGCGCCATCGACCTCGCCCTGCGCGCCGGGGAAGCCATCGTGCGTCCGGTGCAGCTTTACCGGAAGGACGGAAAGGAGTTGTGGGTGCTCCAGCATGTCGCTCCCGTCTTCGAGGGGGACCGCATCCGCCATCACTTCGCGTCCTTTGTCGACATCACCGCCCGCAAGGCGGCAGAGGATGAATTGCGGCAGCTCAATGAGGAGTTGGACCGCCGCGTCGCGCTACGCACCGCCCGGCTGGACGAACTCAACCGTCAGCTCGCCGCCGAGGTGGAGCGTCGCGTCGACGTGGAGCGGGTGCTCCTCAACACCCTTCACGACAAGGACATGCTGCTGCGCGACAAGGACGACCTGATGCGGGAGGTAAACCATCGGGTCAAGAACACCTTGCAGATGGCGTCGTCCTTCCTGCGCATCCAGTCGACCGCCACCGGAACCCAGGAGCCGGCCGTGCAGGAGGCATTGCGTAGCGCGGTGGAGAGGCTGGATCGCATGTCCGAGATCCATGAGAAGCTCTACCGGGCGCAGGGATGCAGGAGATCGAATTCGGCGGGTATCTGGGGATCCTGTGCCGCGACCTGCTGGCGTCCTTCCAGGCGGAGAGCCTGAAGGTGGCCCTGGATATCGACGCCGACGAAGCATTTCTGAAGCCGGACCAGGCCATCCCGCTCGCCCTGATCGCCAACGAGGCGATGATCAACGCATTGAAATATGCGTTCCCCGACGGCCGGTCCGGCCGCATCGCCATCTCGTTTCGCCACACCTCGCGCAGTCTTCTGCGCATGAGCATCAGCGACGATGGCGTCGGCATGCCCGAGAACCGGCGTCCCGGTTCGCTCGGCTTCACCTTGATCGAGTTGCTGGCCGAGCAGATCGACGGCGGCGTGACCGTCAGTTCCGACAAGGGCACGACCGTCACGGTGTCGATCCCGGCATGAACCGGCCCGGTGCCGGCGGCCGGAAAGGTGGGAACGGCGCGGCCATGGACCCGGTCATAAACCCGCATGTTCCGACATCCGAGATTCTGCGCAGCTTGCTGGCCGAGGCTCCTGTCGACTTCGTGACGTTCGGCTGGCTGCTGGACAAGCTCCACACCCGGTCTTTCGGCATCGTTCTGCTGCTGCTGGCGCTGATCGGGCTGGCGCCGGGAACCTCGCCGATCGTCGGCCTGCTGCTGACGATTCCGGCGATTCAGATGATCCTGGCGCGGGAGAGTCCGGCCTTCCCCCGGATCATCGCGTCACGGCGCTTTCCGACACCACGTCTGGTCCGTCTGGTTGATCGGGCCGTGCCGCTGTTGAGGCGGATGGAGACGGTCATACGCCCGCGATGGAAGACCCCGTTCGAAGCGACGAAGCGCGTGGTCGGCTTGGTCGTTCTCGCGCTGACCAGCGTCTTCTTCATTCCGATTCCGCTGAGCAACATCGTCCCCGCCGTGACGATCATGCTGATCGCCCTGGCCTATCTCGAAGAGGACGGGGTGTTGCTGGCATTGTCGTTGGCGGCGGCGGCCGGCGTGATCCTGGTCGCGGCCTTCACCGTCTGGCAGTCGGTCTCGGCGGTCCGCTTCATGGCTTCTTGAGCGGCGCGGCCGATTTCCAAAAGCAATCGTGGGCAGACGCCGCGGTGACGGAAACAGGCAGGGTCATGGCCCAAATGGATTGGATTATAGATATTCAGCGATTTCGATCATAATAAAATATTCCATCCCATCTTCAAAACTAAATATTTGGCAGGGAGGCGATCATGGCGCTTAGGCATATGACATTGTCGGAGTGGAGGACTTCGGAGCGTGCGGCCTGGGCGGTGTCCGCACCGAAATGGAAGAACATGGCTTACCTGACGCTTGGCATATCGGTCGGCTTTCGTGCAGAGGTTCTGTTCTCCGGCTTCGGCGCATAGCCCGTCCGCTTCCAACCGCTCCACCCCGACATCGTGTCGCGATCGTCAGGTCACTCGTCCGGCCGGCGGTCTGACCTGCGGAGCACCCCGAGGAAATCCGCCGGGCACGCATGGGAGCACCCTTCGATGACCACAGCATTCATCCGCACCACCACTAGGACCGTCACCTTCAGCCATCCCTTTTCCTTGAGCAGCGTCGAAGGGATGCAGCCGGCGGGAAGCTACGTCGTGGAGACCGACGAGGAGCTGGTCGACTCGCTCTCCTTCCCCGTGTACCGGCGCACCGCGACCTGGCTGCATCTGCCGCGTTCCGGTGGAAGCGCCACCGGGGGAATGGCCATGTCGCAGACCGCGCGCATCGACCCGGATGAGTTGGATCGGGTTTTGAAGGCGGGGGAGACGGAAAGCCTCGGTCACCAGGATGACCATCACGACAAGGAACGCGCAGGATAACGTTCGTGCCGTCCTTGACAAGGCTACTCTATACCGGAGCATGCCAAAGAGGAGGGATCGTCATGCAAGCCGCCCATCTGAAAAGCCGCTCGTCGTCAGTCCATTTCCTGCACGGGAAGATGTTCATCGAGACCGCGTCCGTGCTTCCGGCAATCATGGGGATTGCCGATGAGCGTCAACGCCAGCGGGAGGGCAGTTCCCAGCTCCGCGGTTGGGACGACGATGGTGGTGTGCAACCGCAGGAGAATGCTAAAGAGTGAACCGGCCGTTGGCGTCGGAATTTGGAGTCGATGGCAGGGAAGTACGCCGACCGGGACGGCGGGCTGCCGTACCGGGGGTCGTACCAGTTGAGATATAGAGAAACATCCTGTCAGCCAGCACGCCATCACCGGCATCCTCCAAGGACATTGGTCCGGTCCGTCAGGATTTGCGGAAAGGCAGCAGCATGAGTGACAAGGCATCCTTCCCAATCGTCGGGATCGGCGCATCCGCTGGCGGGGTGGAGGCCTTGGAGGGACTTTTCCGTGCCTTGCCGGCCGACAGCGGCATGGCCTTCGTGGTCGTCACCCATCTGGCGCCGGAGCACGAAAGCCTGCTGGCGGAGATCATCGGCCGATGCACGCCGACACCGGCACGCCAAGCCCGTGACGGAGATGCGGTCGAACCCAACCGCATCTACACCCTGCAACCCGGAACCCTGCTGACCATCGACAGCGGCCGGCTCCGTGTCCGGCCGGACAATGCCGCCCATCGCGATCGCAACCCGATCGACCTCTTCCTCAACTCCCTCGCCAGCGACTGGGGGGAAAGGGCCGTCGGCATCATCCTGTCGGGCAGCGGCAGCGACGGCACCCTGGGCGTCAAGGCGATCAAGGAGCGCGGCGGCTTCACCATCGCGCAGGGTCAGGACGGCATCCCGCGTCATGACGGAATGCCGAACAGCGCCATCGCCACCGGCGTCGTCGACCTTGTCGCCCCGGTGGAGACGATGGCGGCGACGCTGGTGGACTACACACGAACCGCCACGCCGCTGGGCGACCTGACGAACGAGAAGGAGGTGCGCGAGGATGCGCGGCTGGAGGCGGCGCGCCGAAGCATCACCACCATCCTGCGCAACCAGATCGGACACGATTTCCGCGGCTACAAGCACAACACCTTTCTGCGCCGGGTCCAGCGCCGGATGCAGGCCCTGCGGCTGTCGGACATCGACAGCTATGTCGGCTATCTGCGGGAGGATCGCACCGAGGCCGCGGCGCTGTTTCGCGACCTGCTGATCGGCGTCACCACCTTCTTCCGCGACAGCGAGACCTTCCAGGCGCTGGAGGAGCTGGTCATCCCGCAGCTGTTCGCCGGAAAAAGCGCCGGTGATGCGGTGCGCGTCTGGGTTCCCGGCTGCGCCACCGGCGAGGAGGTGTATTCCATCGCCATGCTGCTGTCCGAGCATGCGGAAACGCTCCACTCCGTGCCGAAGATCCAGGTCTTCGCCACCGACATCGACGAGCATGCCCTGGAGGTGGCGCGCACCGGCCGCTATCCCGCCAGTCTGGCGCGGGATGTCCGGACGGACCGGCTCAAGCGCCACTTCATCGAAGACGGCACCAGCTATCTCGTCCGCAAGGAGGTGCGGGACCTGTGCATCTTCTCGGCGCACAGCATCGTCCGCGACCCGCCGTTTTCGCGCATCGACCTGATTTCCTGCCGCAACCTGCTCATCTACCTGGGGGTGGAGCTTCAGGAACAGGTCATCCCGATGTTCCACTATGCGCTGCGTCCCAGCGCCTATCTGTTCCTCGGCGTGGCCGAGACGATCGGGCAGCATCAGGCCCTGTTCGCGCCCATCGACAAGAAGCACCGCCTGTTCCGCCGGCAGGACACCGTCTCGGCGACGATTCCCTTCGCCTTGGCGGACCATGGCGGCCGCTCGGCCCGCGGAGGGGCTGAGACGCTCCGCTCCATCCAGTCCAATGCCGCCAACCTGCGCGGGCTTGTGGAGGCGCGCGTTCTGGAGCGCTTCGCCCCGGCCCATGTCGTCGTCAACCAGAATGGCGAGGTGGTCTATTACTCCGCCAACACCGGTAAGTATCTTCAGGCGCCTCTGGGCGCCCCGAACCGTCAGCTTCTGGCGATGGCCCGCAAGGGATTGCGGCTGGATCTGCGCGGCGCCCTTCACGAGGCGATGCAGACCCACAAGCCGGTGACCCGCAAGCACCTTGCGGTGGAGGTGGACGATCGCGTCCAGTTGCTGGATCTGACGATCGAACCGCTCGACCGCGGGGAGGAACCCTTCTTCCTGGTGCTGTTTTCCGATGTCGGCCGTCCGAGTCCGCCGGAGGAAATTTACGGCAAGGAGAGCCAATGGGGTCAGGATCCGGTTGCGGTGGAGCAACTGGAGCGTGAACTCCGCGACACCAAGGAACGTCTTCAGAGCACCATCGAAGAATACGAGACCTCGCTGGAGGAGCTGAAGTCCGCAAACGAGGAGCTCATCTCGGTCAATGAGGAGCTGCAATCGACCAATGAAGAGCTGGAAACGGCCAAAGAGGAAACCCAGTCCGTCAACGAAGAACTCCACGCCGTCAACATCGAACTCAACGGCAAGGTGGAGGAGCTGGACCAGTCCAACAACGACCTCCAGAATCTGTTCAACAGCACCCAAATCGGGATCGTCTTCCTGGACCGGTCCCTGCTGATCAGGAGCTTCACGCCGGCGGTCACCCGGATTTTCAATCTGATCGCGAGCGACCGCGGTCGCCCGCTGACCGACATCGTCAGTCATCTCGCCCGGCTGGATCTGGACCACGACCTCGACCAAGCCCTTTCGGGGTCGGAGCCGGTGGAAAAAGCGGTCCGCTCGCGGGACGGCACCAGACACTACATCATGCGCATCCTGCCTTACCGGAACGCCCGCAACGATCTGGAGGGCCTGTTGCTGACCTTTGTGGATGTCACGTCGCTCAAGGAGGCCGAGGAGCAGCAGCGCCAGCTGATCGGCGAACTCGACCATCGGGTCAAGAACATGCTCGCCGTCGTGATCGCCCTGGCCCAGCAGACGCTGAAGGCGATTGCCGAGAGACCGGAATGCACGGCGTTTCTCGGGCGCCTGCAGGCGGTTGCCAGCACCTATGATCTGCTGACCCGCGACGGTTGGGGGAATATCCCCCTGCTCGACATCGTGCTCAACGAGGCGAAGCCCTATGCCGGCAACGAAGGACGGTTCGTTGTTGACGGGCCTGCCGTTCAGCTCCGGCCCAAGGCCGCGCTGGCGCTCGGCATGGTGATCCACGAACTGGTGACCAACGCCGTGAAATACGGCGCATTTTCCGTGGCGGAAGGGCGCGTCGTCGTGACCTGGGAATTCGGGCAAAGGGATGCCGATGCGGGGCTGCTTGTACACTGGCACGAGATAGACGGTCCGGCGCTGTCGCCGCCCTCCCATCATGGCTTCGGTTCCAAACTGATCACCCAGCAAATCCGCTACGAACTGCGTGGCGACGCTACGGTCGATTACCGTCCGACCGGCCTTGAGGCGACCTTCACCATACCGATCGCCCAACTGAGGAGCGACGACGAAGCTCCCGACCCCCGTGAGAACGCCCGGTGACCGGAAAGCGGCTGGACGGCTGCCGGATCGTGATCGTCGAGGACGAATTGCTGATTGCCATGGCGTTGGAGGAAATTCTGCAGGATGCGGGAGCCACCATCGTCGGCATGGCCGGCTGCGTGGTGGATACGCTGGCGCTGATCGAGCGGGAAGATTTCGGTGCCGCCGTCCTGGATGCCCGCCTGGATGACGAGCGGGGGACCACCATCGCAGACGCGCTCGAAGCCAGCGCAAAGCCCTTCGTCTTCCACTCCGGATATGGGCCGGAGCATTTGCCGCCACAGCACCGGCACCGGCCGTTGCTCCGCAAACCCTCCGATCCTGCTGCCATTGTCCGCGTGCTCTGCAATGCCATCGCCTGAATGGGGAACAGCGAATCCGGGCATGGCGGGAAAATTCGAAAGTGACGATGCCGGATGGCCGCGTCCGCTGTTGATCGACGATAGTGATGGGCGGAACCGAACGGTACGAGTCCGGCATGGATCGGCAGACCAGGGACATTGTCGTTGTGGCGGCCTCCGAGGGTGGCGTTCAGGCGCTCCAACGGTTGGTCAGTCAACTTCCTGCTGACTTGGCTGCGACCCTGTTCGTCGTCGTCCACATCGGCGCCAACCGCCCCAGTCTTCTGCCCCATCTCTTGAGCCGAGCCGGGCCGATGCCGGCCCATCATCCCGTTCATGGCCAGCCCATCGAACGCAGCCGGATCTACGTCGCGCCGCCCGACCTCCACATGCGGCTACAGCCGGGGATCATCCACCTCGATCATGGCCCCAAGGTCCGCCACACCCGCCCGGCCGCGGACCCGCTTTTCGAATCAGCGGCGGAGACATACGGGTCGAGAACGGTCGGGGTTGTGCTGACGGGCGGAGATTTCGACGCAACGACGGGAGCCAGAGCCATCAAGGCGCATGGCGGCCTTATGATCGTTCAGCAACCGCATGAGGCCGAAGCGCCGTCGATGCCGCTCAGTTCACTCCGTGACGATCACCCGGACTACGTCCTCTACATCGACGAAATGCCATCGCTTATCGTGGATCTGGTCAAAGGGACATAGGGCGCTCGCATCGAGCAATATTGAATATTTAATCCAATTAGATATTTATTGCGATGAGATGCCCGTCCATCTTCAGTTATTTCATCGCTTCATGCAACGCTTGTATGACAGTGGACGAAAGCGACGGCTTACGGAGCAGGGTACGATGACGGTGGGAGCTTGGCAGATGCTCCGGACCATATCCAGAATGAAAAACAAAGGGGACGCCCCGTGCGTCCAAAGCCTCAGCAACGGCGGTGGCCGGTTCTTCGTCCAATCTGGCATCCAGAAGCGCAACATCGAAGGTTTCGGCTTCGATCAGAGCGAGAGCGTCCACGGTTGAAGCGGCAAGCCGAACCACACTGGCGCCTGCCTCCAGGACTGCCGCCTCCAATACGACGGTGACGAGGAACTCGTCTTCAACGATGAGGACACGACGGTCGTTCAGCAGCCTTCCAGACATCCGCAACTCTCCTGTTTCGGGATTTTCCCAGAAGATAAGCCAGTGGTCACCGATGTGTTGCCGGGCAAAAGCAATAGCCCCGCGTGCCAATGGAGCTCTCTTTTTCCATATTGGCAATAATAACTACCACTACTATAACTAGTAGATGCCTGCCACCGACCTCCTGCATGGCGACAAGGGATACGGCAGCGCCGCTGTTCGCCGGAAGATCGAAGAGGCTGGGGCCGCGCCCAACATTCCGCCACGCGCCAACAAGCGCTGGAAAAACTGCTTCTCACCCTACCTCTACCGGAACCGCAACGTCACTTCACAGCGGCAGAGATGCTGCGGATTCTGAGCGAGACGGATCGGGCGGCGGACACCGGCGGGATCGCCGCCATTCTGCGCCGGGAAGGTCTTTACTCGTCGGCCCTGACCGACTGGCACCGACGGCGTGATGCCGGTGCCTTCGAGGCGTTGAAGCTGCTCAAGCGCGGGCCGAAGACGGCCCCCGCCAACCCGCTGGAGGCAGAGTTGGCCGAGGCTCGTCAGGACATCGCCCGGCTCCAGCGCCGTCTGGACCGGGCCGAGGCGGTCATCGACGTTCAAAAAATTTTCCGACCTTCTGGGGATTGCCTTGCCATCCGCGGACAGCGACGAGACGCGGCAATGAACGCGACCACCGCCTTGCCGGCTGACCGCGGTCTTGTGAGCGCGGCCTGCGTCGCCGTGGGTGTCGCCCGCGCCAGCGTCCATCGGCATCGGACCCGGCGGCTGGCTGGCCGGGAGCCGATGCCACGCCCCCGGCCGCGACCGCTGCGGGCGCTCGCGGCTCAGAAGCGCCAGACGGTGCTCGCCCTTCTGCGTGAGCCGCACTTCGTCGATCTTGCCCCGGCGGAAGTCTACGCCACCCTACTCGATGAAGGCGTCTATCATTGCTCCATCCGCACCATGTACCGTCTGCTGGCCGAGCATGACGAGGTCCGGGACCGCCGCGACCAACTCCGTCATCCGGTCTATCGGAAGCCCGAATTGCTGGCCAAGGCCCCCCAATGAGGTCTGGTCCTGGGACATCACCAAGCTGATGGGGCCGATGAAGTGGTCTTATTACTATCTCTACGTGATCCTCGACATCTTCAGCCGCCGCGTTGTCGGCTGGTGCATTGCCGACGCCGAGAGTGCCACCCTGTTCAAGGCGCTGTTCGAGGAGACGCTGGCCAAGAACGCCGTTCCCCTGGGCCAATTGACCCTGCACGCCGATCGCGGCGGCCCGATGAAGGCCAAGGCGACCGCCCTCCTACTCGCCGACCTCGGCGTCACCAAATCGCACGGCCGGCCCTAACCTCCAACGACAATCCGTTCTCGGAAGCCCACTTCAAGACCCTGAAATATCAGCCGGAATTCCCCAAGCGCTTCGGCGGCATCGAGGATGCCAGGGCCTTGCCGTGACTTCTTCACTTGGTACAACCGGGACCACCATCATGCCGGGATCGGCCTGATGACACCCGACCAAGTCCATTACGGGCAACTGACGCCGTCCATGCCATCCGCCAGGAAACCCTCGACCGCGCCTTTCGCCGCACCCCGGAGCGCTTCGTTCGCAAAGCCCCCGAACCGCCCGCCAAGCCCATCGAAGCCTGGATCAATCCACCGCAAAAGCCGGAAAGCATACAAGCTTAATTCATAACTCGGGCTGTCTCACAT
Organism: Azospirillum sp. A29; assembly: GCF_042604625.1. Taxonomy (NCBI): domain Bacteria; kingdom Pseudomonadati; phylum Pseudomonadota; class Alphaproteobacteria; order Rhodospirillales; family Azospirillaceae; genus Azospirillum; species Azospirillum sp. A29. Next base: position 864,913 of record NZ_CP170460.1, on the reverse strand, counting down.
TCGTTGACACGTTCCGTCGCGATTTCATTCAGGGTAGCGGTTATGGAATCTGCTCAAACCGAACCATGTCCGCTCAGCATGATCGTTGCCTCGCCTGGACACGGAGCAACCGGTCATGGAGGCAAAATCGGTGAGCTTTGCCTCCCTTCTTCAAACAGGGCGCCGAGCCGATGCCGGTAGATGCCATGGACTTGCGCATATGATTGCGGATAGGCAGTCGATCATCTCGATTTTGCCGATTCCAGGCGCGGAACAGACGGAGTGGTGTATTATATAGCGGCTGCAACTCGGGTAGGTGGAACCATGATTGAGCGGGCGGCAAGAATCCTGGTGGTCGAAGATGAGGGGTTGGTGGCCATGGCTCTGCAGGAGTTGCTTATCGCCTTCGGCTACGATGTCGTCGGACCAGCTTCAAACACGCGGACGGCTTTGAGGCTGCTCGCCAGCGAAGAGGGCTTCCAAGGCGCTCTCCTCGACGTCAACCTCGGTGACGAGCGTGTCGATTGCGTGGCCGAAGCCCTGGCGGCCGCCTCCATTCCTTTCCTGTTCGCCACCGCCTATTCCGACCCCGCAGCGCTTCCCGCCGCCTTCCGCGACCGCCCTGTTCTCAATAAGCCTTATCCACCCGAAAGATTGCGGCAGGCGCTTGCTCAGTTGCTGGAACGGGCCGATGAGGCCAGCGCCCGGTAGGCCGGCACGGTCACGACGCAGCGGAGGCCGTCCATCCGGAAGTCGCGCGTCACCTCGCCGTCGAGATCATACTCTACAACCTGCCGGATCAGTCGGGTGCCAAATCCGAGCTGGGCGGGCGGTGTCACCGCGGTCACCGCGCTCTCCGTCCAATCCAGGACAATATTGTCGCCGGATATGCGCCAAGCCAGCGCCACGTTGCCGCCGGCGGCGCTCCAGGCGCCGTACTTCGCGGCGTTGGTGCACAGTTCATGCAGCACCAGAGCGAAGCTCAGCGACGCCTTGGCGGGCAGGCTGACAGGTGGTCCAACAATGGTGAAGCGGCTGTCGCCCTTCGTCGCCAGTGGGGCGGCTACCCGCTCGGCCAGGGCTTCGAGATCGACGCTCTCCCATTTCGACAGCGTGAGCAGCGTGTGGGCATCCGCCAGCGCCTGCAAACGGCCCGCCAAGGCCTGACGGATCCGGGTCACGTCGCTCCCAGCGCGGAAGGTCTGCTCGGCGAGCGACTGGATAACCGCCAGCGTGTTCTTGACCCGGTGGCTCAGTTCGTCGACCAGAACGCGCAGATGGCGTTCCGCCTCCTTCTGCTCCGTCACGTCGACCGCCGTGCCGGTGAAGCGGAGGGGCCGCTCTCCTTCGAACCAGACCTTGCCGCGCGCCAGCACCCAATGCACGCTGCCGTCCGGCCACACGACGCGGTAATGGGTGTCGTAGGGAGCGCGGACGGCGGGGTCGAGGCAGCGGCGGCACAGATCGTCGACCGCATTGCGATCCTCGGGATGCAGGCTGTCGAGGAAGATCGGATAGGACATCGCGGTGTCGGCAGTTTTGCCGAAGATCTCCTTGCAGATCGCCGACCACGTCAATTTGTCGGAGACGATGTCCCAGTCCCACATGCCCATTCCGGCGCTGTCGAGCGCCAAATGCAGGCGGTCCTCGCTGAGGTCGAGCGCCCTCTCGACGATGCGGCGCTCGGCTGCCGCCTTCTCCTCCCGCATCCGCGCCAACTGCAGGCTGCCGCCGACGCGCGCCACCAGTTCCCGGGCGCCAAAGGGCTTGACCAGATAATCGTCCACACCCGCCGTCAATCCCTCAACGCGCGCTTCCTCGCCCGCCCGGGCGGACAGCAGAATCACCGGGACGTTTCCGGTGCGCGGATCGCCGCGCAGCGCCCGCAACAGGCCGAAGCCATCGAGCGTCGGCATCATCACGTCACTGAGCACCAGATCCGGGATACGGTTCCGTGCAGCAGCTAGTGCCTCCTCACCATCGCCAGTCGCTACGACCTGATAGCCGGAGGCGGTCAAGATGCGCCGCACATACCCCCGCATGTCCGCGTTGTCGTCCGCCAGGAGAACGAGCGGTCCCTCCGGCCTTGTCGGATCGGAGGCGGCGCCGTGGCCGGCCTCGCCGTCGGCGCCGACATCCCCGCCGTCCGATAGCCAGCGCTCGACCTCGGCGGCAAACGCGTCGGCACGCGACGGGCCGGCCGGCACAAGCGGCGATAGCCGAAGACGATCAGCCGGCAGATGGGTGTGGCCCAGGGGAAGCGTCACATGGAACCGGCTGCCTTTGCCCAGGATGCTGTCCGCCTGGATGGTGCCGCCGTGCAGTTCGACCAGTTCCCGGACCAGGGCCAGACCGATGCCGGTACCTTCAAAGGAGCGCCCCGACGCCCCTTCGACCCGGTGGAAGCGCTCGAACAGGCGCGGCAACTCGTGTGCCGGAATGCCGCTGCCGGTGTCGCTCACCGTCAATGTCGCCGAACCGTTCGCCGCGCGCAGCCGCACGACGATCTCGCCGGCGCGCGTGAACTTGAAAGCGTTGGATAGTAGATTGAGGATGATCGTTTCCCAGGCGTCGCGATCGACGAAAACTGCTTCCGGCAGGGGAGGACAGTCGACCACAAGACGCAGCCCGGCCCTGTCGCAGGCCGACTGGTAGTGCCCGGCAAGCTCCCGGGTCGCCAGAGCGAGATCGACGGGTCCGAAGGAAACCTGGGCGCGCCCCGCCTCGACCCGTGCGAAGTCGAGCAGGGAATTGACCAGTTTCAGCAAGCGCATGGCATTGCGGCGGGCGATCTCAAGACGCTTGCGCTGGGCGCCGGCCAGTCCGGTCGCAGCGTCGTCGCCGAGCGCGTCCTCGAGGGGGCCCAGCATCAGGGTGAGAGGAGTGCGGAATTCGTGGCTGATGTTGGAGAAGAACTGTGTCTTGGCGCGGTCCAACTCGGTCAGCCGTTCGTTCAGACGGGCCAACTCGTCCCTGGTCGCTATCAGCTGCCGGTTGGCCTCCTTCACCTCGCTGGCCCGCCGGAGAACCTCGGCCTGCATGCGGTCTGCCTGCTCCTGCACGCGCTCGATCGTCTGGGCGGATTTCGCCGAAGCGCGCCGCTCGGACAGAATGAACTCGGTCACGTCCTCCACGTGGTGGATGATGTGGTCGATGCCGCCCGCCGAGCCCATGACCGGGGTGTTGACGGGACTCCAGTAGCGCTCCTCGAAGCCTTCGCAGTCGGGACAGGGAATGTCGTACTTCTGCACGCCCATGATGTCTTGGACGCCATCGGCGAGCACGCGCTGCAGGGACATCCGCAAGTCGCCCACGCCGGTGGCCGTCGGGTCGGTGGGATCGTCCGGAAAAACCTCGAACAACCCGCGGCCGACGATCTGCTCCCTCTTGGTTCCCGTGGCAGCCAAGTAACGGTCATTCACCGCCTCAATGGTGAAGGCGTCATCGGGTCGCAGAACCAGATAGGGGTGCGGACTTGACTCGAAGAGCCGGCGAAAGAACGACTCCATGGAATGACCTCCCGTCCTTCTCCGCCAGGGACGTCCGGTATCATAGCAAATCGAACTGTATCTGGCGCCACTGGAAGCACGACTCGAAAATACATAAGGGGAATCTTATAAGAAATCTTCTCTAAAAGCCGCGCAATGTGGAGGCTTCGGCTGGGCTGCACAAGCTCAGACCCTTCGCAACGACGGCGATGCTACCCCTCACTGTGGATCGGCGTCCAATCTCGGCCAGCACCTGTATTCAGTTATCGCTTTTACTTTTCGAAAGAAAGCGTTTGGAGGGCGCTCCTCCATCGGCGTCCGTGCAGGGCCACTCTCCACAGGGATTTCTCTTCCAAAATCAACGGCCTAACCTGTTGATCCATATGGCTGCGATTGGACGCCGATCCACCCCCTGCACACCTTCCGGGCGCCGCCGTGTCGGCGACGGGCTTCGTGAACCAGGGGGAAAACCACGAGCGAAACGCCTGCCTTAGAAGACGGGCTGAGACCGCTCACGCGGTGATCGGGCGGACTATTCTTGGAATGCATTGTACATGATTTTGCGGCGAATGGGTCCATATGTCGGAATCGCCACGATATCGACCCGGCTTCATCACCATTTCCTCGATAGGCGATTTCGCAATCGTTGAAGCGCGGCGCAATGAGGAAGCCATCGCGGCATCCTTGGTTCGGTCCGCCGTACATATGGAGCACAACCATGTCCCGTCCCCCGACGGATACCGGCTCTTTATCCTCATGGAACGCCGTGAAAGCATACTTCGTGCCACCGGTGGTGATTCCGGTCGCCGTCGTGCTGACGGTGTTGCTCTTCATCCTGATACATGGTCCCGTTGTCTGAACCGAAGGATTCGTCATGCTCGAGTGCCTCGGTCGGAAGTCCTTTGAAGGATGCGCTGTCCACGTCCCGCTGTACCCAAATGATTTCAGCAGGATGGACCGAACTGAGGCTCGCGTCATCAAAGGCGGGACGGTCCGCTGTCACCCCATCACCGTAACCTACGCGCCAACCCGAACCTCGCGGAGCTGTCAATCGGCGTTCCCATGCGCGGCGATCGGATAGTCCGTGGCCCGCATCAAAAGAATGAGCAGACGGCAGCCTATGCCGGGACACTCACAGAAATTCCGCCTTCAGCTCCCGCGCCAACAAAGATAGCCCGAATAAAATGGTGCGGCGGCCACCCTCGATGCCTACAGCGATGATCACACCGCTATTTGGCACGCGTCTCTCTTAATCGCGGTCGCACGCTGATGCTGGCCGGAAAGGCACTGATGAATGCGATCCTCCGCCATGCTTTCGGGCGTCGTCTGCCACCGTCCCCCTGGAGCGATCTGGCACCGGTACGCGAGGAGCTCTTCGGTCTGGACCGGCTCGAGCGGCACGCGGAGAGTCTCGCCGCCGCGCAGCCAGTGACACGCAAGCCGCTTGCCGTCCTGTCCCTGCACACCCGCCTCGCCGACAACGCCGCGGTGCTCCTCGCCGCCTATCGGGCCAGCGCGGCAGAATTGGAGCACGGCCGCAGCGTGGATCCCGCCGCGGAATGGCTGCTCGACAATTACCATGTCGTCGAAGAGCAGATCCGTGAAATCCGCATCGACCTGCCGCCGGGTTATTACCGTCAATTGCCGAAGCTCGCTGACGGGCCGTTCGCCGGCTATCCCCGGGTGTTCGGACTGGCCTGGGCCTTCGTTGCCCACACCGACAGCCACCTCGATCCCGCGATCCTGCGCCGGTTCATCGCCGCCTATCAGCGGGTCCAGCCGCTGACCATCGGCGAGCTGTGGGCGGTCGCGATCACGCTTCGCATCGTCCTCATCGAGAACCTGCGCCGGCTCGCCGACCAGATCACCGCCGGACGCGCGGCACGGGCGGACGCCGACGCGCTGGCCGACCAGCTTCTCGCGTCGGGGGACAGCCGTTCCGTCCTCGAAGCGGACATGGCCACGCGCTCTTCCGGTTCCTTGTCCGACGTGTTCGCCGCGGAACTGGCGAAGCGGCTGCGGGACCAGGATCCGCGAACGATGCCCGCCCTCGGGTGGCTGGAGGAGAGGCTCAACCGTCAGGGCGTAACGGTCGACGGTGTGGTCCAGCACGCCCAGCAGAGGTTGGGCGCCTCCAACGTCACCGTGCGAAACGTCATCACGAGCATGCGGCTGATCTCCGACATCGACTGGGCGGACCTGTTCGAGAGCGTGAGCCTCATCGACGAACAACTGCGCGCGGCGAGCGGCTTCGCCGCCATGGATTTCCCCACGCGCAACCTCTACCGGAGCGCCATCGAGGAACTGGCCCGCGGTTCGTCATTCCCGGAACTCGCCATCGCCGGTCTGGCGCTGTCGGCATCACGCGCGGCGGCTAAGGCAGCCGGCGGCGCGGACGCCGCGCGTGTCGGCGATCCCGGCTATCATCTGATCGCGGAAGGGCGAGGCGCACTTGAGCGGTCCATCGGCTTTCGACCACCGGCCCGCCTGCGGATCAGCCGTTTCAGCGTTCATCTGGGGATCGGCGGCTATGTCGGCGCGATCCTGTCCGTGATGGCGCTATTGCTGGGTCTCGCGGTGTGGGCGGCCTGGCTTCCCGGTATGGGCGGCTGGCTCGTCCTGTTCGCCCTTGCCGGCGTCCTGCCGGCCTCCGAAGTGGCGACGGCGCTGGTCAACCGCGCGGTCACCGCGCTGTTCGGAGCGATCACCCTGCCGGGGCTCGAACTGGCGGACGGCGTGCCCCCGTCACAGCGCACGCTCGTCGCCGTTCCGACGCTGCTGACCGGCGAGGCCGACCTGCTGGAACAGATCGAGCGGCTGGAGGTTCACCACCTCGCCGGGGCCGGCGGCGACCTCGTCTTCGCCCTGTTGTCGGATGGTCCCGACGCCGACCAGGAGGTGGTGGCTGACGACGATGCTCTCCTGGCGGTGGCCGCCGCGGCCGTCGAGCGGCTGAATCTGCGCCATGGCCCCGGTCCTGACGGCGGGGACCGTTTTTTGCTGCTGCATCGCCGCCGGCTCTACAATGACGGCGAGGGCAAATGGATGGGGTGGGAGCGCAAGCGCGGCAAGCTGCACGAACTCAACCAGCTGTTGCGCGGCGGCACCGACACCAGCTTCATGCCCATTGCCGGTCGCGCGCCGCAGGTGCCGGCCGACGTGCGTTATGTCATCACGCTTGACGCCGACACGCGACTGCCGCGGGACGCCGCACTCCGGCTGGTCGGCAAGATGGGCCACCCGTTGAACCAGCCGACGTTCGACGCGGCCGGGCGGCGCGTCATCAACGGCTATGCCATTCTTCAGCCCCGCATCACGCCGTCGCTGTCGCTCGGCGGCGAGGGCTCGCTCTATCAGCGGATCGTTTCCGGCCCCGGCGGCATCGACCCCTATGCGTCGGCCGTCTCCGACGTTTACCAGGATCTGTTCGGCGAGGGATCCTTCACCGGGAAGGGCATCTACGACGTCGATGCCTTCGAAGCGGCGCTGGACGGCCGGGTTCCGCGCAATGCCCTGCTCAGCCACGACCTGTTCGAAGGTGTTTTCGCCCGCGCCGGTCTCGCTTCCGACGTCGAACTCGTCGAGGAGTTCCCCTCGCGCTACAACGTCGCTGCCAAGCGTCAGCACCGCTGGACCCGCGGCGACTGGCAACTGCTCCCCTGGATCCTCGGCCATAGGACAGGTCCTCAGGCGGCTCCGCCGGTCGGTCGCTGGAAGATGCTGGACAACCTGCGACGCTCGCTGCTGGCGCCGTTCACCCTTGCGACGCTGGCCGTGAGCTGGCTGCTGCCTCTGCCGTCCGCCCTGGCGGGAATCCTGCTCGTGCTCGCCGCCAGCGCGGTTCCGGCGTTCCTGCCGTCGATGTCCTCGGTGCTGCCGGGCCGGCCGGGTACCCGCCTCGGCAGCCATGTCGGCTCACTCATGCAGGATCTGCGGATGGCGGCGATGCGGACCGTGATGTCGGTTGCCTTCCTGGCCGACCAGGCGTGGCGGATGGCCGATGCCATCGCAAGGACATTGACCCGGCTGTTCGTCACGCACCGCCATCTTCTCGAATGGACGACGGCGGCGCAGACAAGCGGCCGGCCGCAGCTGGATCTCGGCGGCTTCTATCGAGACATGGCGGGTGGCACCGCACTTGGGCTCGTCGTGGCGGCCGGTACCGTTGCCGTGACGCCATCGTCCTGGCCGCTGGCCCTGCCTTTCGCCCTGCTGTGGCTGACGGCCCCTGCCCTCGCCGCGTGGACCAGCCGGCCGCCGGCCATACGTCGGCGGGCGTCGTTCTCCGATCCGGATGCCCGCGACCTGCGCCTCACCGCGCGGCGCACCTGGCGCTTTTTCGAGACGTTCGTCACACCGGCCGAGAACATGCTGCCGCCGGACAATTTCCAGGAGGACCCGAAGCCGGTGGTCGCCCACCGGACATCGCCGACCAACATCGGTCTCTACCTGCTCTCCACCGTCGCCGCCCGCGACTTCGGCTGGTCGGGAACGACGGAAACCATCGAGCGGCTGGAGGCGACGTTCGAGTCCATGCGGAAGCTCTCGCGGTTCAGGGGGCATTTCTACAACTGGTATGGGACACAGGATCTGCGGGTTCTCGAACCGGCCTATGTCTCGTCGGTCGACAGCGGGAACCTTGCCGGCCATCTGATCGCACTCGCGAACGCCTGCGAGGAATGGATGGGCTGTGCTCCGGCGGCGGACGCCCGGCTCGGCATGATGGATACCCTCGCCCTGGCGCGAGAGGCCGCGGACGCCCTCTCCACAGCGGGCAGCGCGCAAATACGCCGGCTTGGCGCCGTTCTCGACGAGATCGCCGCACAACTCGACGGGGGGCAATCCATCGAGGTCCAGTTGCCGACGCTGAAGCGGCTGACCGACAAGGCTGTCGAGGCGGCCCGCGACGTCATCCCGGCGGGCGGGCCGCCGGCCGGTGGCGAGGGTCCGGCGGATCTGATGTTCTGGATGGTGGCATTGCGGAACGCGGCGATCGAACATGGCCGTGACCGGTTCCCCAGCGCCGGGACGCCGGACATGCTGAGGGGCCGGTTGGTGGCCCTCGCCGATACGGCACGCGCCATGGCGCTCGCGATGGATTTCTCCTTCCTTCTCGATCCCGAACGCAAACTGCTGTCGATCGGCTACGCTCTTCCCGACAACAGCCTGGATCCGAGCTGCTATGACCTGCTCGCCTCGGAAGCCCGGCTCGCCAGCCTGTTCGCCATCGCAAAGGGCGACGTCGCGACGCGGCATTGGTTCCGCCTCGGCCGTGCGGCGACACCGGTCGGCAACGGCTCCGCGCTGATCTCCTGGTCCGGCTCCATGTTCGAATATCTGATGCCGGCGCTGGTGATGCGCGCGCCGGTTGGCAGCCTTCTGGAGCAGACAAGCCGTCTGGTGGTGGAGCGTCAGCAAGCCTACGGCAGAACGCTGGGGGTACCATGGGGCATTTCGGAATCCGCCTACAGCGCCCGCGACCTGGAGTTCACGTACCAGTACTCGAACTTCGGTGTTCCCGGACTCGGCCTCAAGCGCGGCCTCTCCGAGAACCTCGTCATCGCGCCCTACGCCACCGGGCTGGCCGCCATGGTGGATCCGCACGGCGCACGGCTGAACTACGACCGCCTCGCCGGGATGGGCGCATGCGGACGCTATGGCTTCTACGACGCCCTCGACTTCACCCGCTCAAGGCTTCCCGAAGGCGCGGAGATGACCATCGTGCGCAACGTCATGGCCCATCACCAGGGCATGACCATCGTCGCCATCGCCAACGCCCTCCAGGACGGCCGGATGCGCGACCGTTTCCACCGTGAACCCATGATCATGGCCAGCGAACTGCTGCTCCAGGAACGCATGCCGCGCGACGTCGTCGTCGGGCATCCTCGGGCCGAGGAGGTGAAGACCTCCGCAATGGGCGTCGCCATCGCATCGCCGACGGTGCGCCGCCTTACCGCGCCGCCCTCCGCCGCAGCCCCGGTCACCCACCTGCTCTCGAACGGGCGCTACACGGTGATGCTGACCGCGGCGGGGGCGGGCTACAGCCTGTGGCGTGACATCGCCGTGACCCGCTGGCGCGAGGATGCCACGCGGGACGATTGGGGAACCTTCATATTCCTGCGCGACACGCAGACCGGCGAGCTGTGGTCCGCCGGCGCGCAGCCGATCGGGCGTGCGGCGGACCATGCCGAGGTGGTGTTCGCCGAGGATCACGTCGAATTCATCCGCCATGACGGGACTTTGACCACCACCATGGACGTTCTGGTCTCCGGCGAGGCCGACGGGGAAGTCCGCCGCGTCTCGCTGACCAATGGCGGACGGCGACCGCGCGTGATCGAAGTGACGTCCTATGCCGAGCTGGTCCTGACCACGCAGGCCGCCGACGCCGCCCATCCGGCCTTCGCCAAGATGTTCGTGCAGACCGGGTTCCACGCCGAGTTCGGCGCGCTGGTCGCCACCCGCCGCCCGCGCTCGCCACGCGAGCCGCCGGTCTGGGCCGCCCACTTCGCCGTCGTCGACGGCGGGATTGCGGCCGATCCACAATACGAGACCGACCGGGCCCGTTTCATCGGGCGAGGCCACACCGTCGGCACGGCCGCCGCGATCACCGACGGCCAGCCGCTTTCGAACAGCCTCGGGACGGTTCTCGACCCGATTGTCGCGATCAGGCGGCGCCTGACGATCCCGCCCGGCGGGGTCGCGCAGGTCGCTTTCTGGACCTTGGTCGCGTCGTCGCAGGCAGCGCTTCTTGACCTTGTCGATCAGCATGTCGACCGGAATGCCTTCGACAGGGCGAAAACCCTGGCATGGACCCAGGCCCAGGTCCAGCTTCGCCACTTGGCCATCGGGGCCAACGAGGCCGCCGACTTCCAGCGCTTGGCCGCGCCGATCCTGTACGCCGATGCCCGCTTCCGGGCTCCCTCCGCGACAATAGCCGGTGGCGCGGGAACCCAGTCGGGCCTGTGGCCGCACGCGATTTCAGGGGATCTGCCCATCGTCATGCTGCGCATCGACGACGTCGAGGACATCGCCCAGGTCCGCCAGTTGCTGCGTGCCCACGAATACTGGCGCATGAAGCGTCTGGCCGTCGATCTGGTGATCGTCAACGAGCGCGCCTCATCCTATGTTCAGGATCTTCAGGTCGCCATTGAGACTGCGGTGCGCAGCAGCCAGTCGCGGCCACGGTTCGGCGAGGAACCGGCGCAAGGCTCGGTCTACGCGTTGCGTGCCGACTTGATGCGTGCCGACGCACGCGCCCTGCTCCATTCGGTGGCCCGTGTCGTGCTGATCGCCCGGCGCGGCTCCATCGCCGAACAGATCGCCCGCCTGCAGCAGCAGCGGGCTCCATCGGCACCCGCCGACACTCTCGTATCGATCCAGTCCGCGGCCCAGCCCATGTCGGACCAGGTGCCGGTGCCGGGATCCCTCGAGTTTTTCAACGGTCTGGGCGGCTTCGACAAGGACGGACAGGAATATGTGACCATCCTCGACGCCGGCCGTATGACGCCCGTTCCCTGGATCAACGTGATCGCCAACCCCGATTTCGGCTTCCAGGTGGCGGCGGAGGGCGGTGGTTCCACCTGGGCCGGGAACAGCCGGGAGAACCAGCTCACGCCGTGGTCCAACGATCCGGTCAGCAATCCGGCTGGGGAGGCGATCTATCTCCGCGATGAGGTGACCGGGGACCTGTGGAGCGCCACCGCGCAGCCGATCCGCAAAGGCGGGACCTATATCGCCCGCCACGGTCGCGGTTACAGCCGCTTCGAACATCGGGCGCACGGCATTGCGCTGGAGCTTCTGCAATACGTGCCACTGGCCGATCCGATCAAGATTTCCCGCCTGACCCTGCGCAACCATTCGCCCGGCCCGCGCACGCTGTCCGTCACCGCCTACGCGGAGTGGGTGCTCGGCACGGCGCGTGGCGCTTCGGCTCCGTTCATCGCAACGGAGATCGACGCGGCCACTGGAGCCATGCTGGCCCGCAACCGCTGGAGCCTGACCTTCGGCGAACGCGTCGCCTTCGCCGATCTCGACGGCCGGCAGACGGCGTGGACGGCCGACCGTACGGAGTTCCTTGGGCGCAACGGCGGCCCCTCGGCGCCAGCGGCACTCGTCGGGCGGTCACCGCTGTCCGGGGCGACCGGTGCCGGCCTTGATCCCTGCACGGCCTTGCAGGGCGTTGTCGAGTTGGAGGCCGGCGAGACGGTCGAAATCGTCTGGTTCCTCGGGCAATGCGCCTCGGCGGAGGCGGCTCGCGAGCTGATTGCGCGCTACCGCGACGCCGATCTCAACGCCGTTCTCGAAGCGGTCACCGATCACTGGACTTCCGCGCTCGGCGCCGTTCAGGTCAAGACGCCGGACCGGGCGATGGACATCATGCTGAACGGTTGGTTGCTCTACCAGACGCTGGCCTGCCGCATCTGGGCACGCTCGGCTTTCTATCAGGCGAGCGGCGCCTACGGCTTCCGAGACCAACTGCAGGACGGCATGGCGCTGAGCTTCGCCATGCCGAATGAGGCGCGGCGCCATCTGCTGCGCGCCGCCGGCCGGCAGTTCGTCGAAGGCGACGTCCAGCACTGGTGGTTGCCCCAGTCCGGGCAAGGGGTACGGACGCGGATCTCGGACGATCGCGTGTGGCTTGCCTTCGCCACCGCCACCTACATCGCCAGTTCGGGTGACGCAGCGATCCTGGAGGAGAGCGTGCCGTTCCTCGACGGTCCGCCCTTGCGTCCCGGCGAGCACGACGCCTTCTTCCAGCCGGCGACTGCCGACGAGTGCGCCTCGCTGTTCGAACACTGCGCCCGCGGCCTCGACCAAAGCCTCGTCCTGTCCGGCGAGCACGGGTTGCCGCTCATCGGTACCGGCGACTGGAACGATGGCATGAACCGCGTCGGCCAGGACGGCAAGGGGGAAAGTGTCTGGCTTGGCTGGCTGCTGCTCCGCACCATCGCGCTGTTCGCGCCGCTGGCGGACAGTCGCGACGCCGACCGCGCCCGCCGCTGGCGTGACCATGCCGAGGCGTTGCGCCAGTCGCTGGAGCGCGAGGCTTGGGATGGCGCATGGTACCGCCGGGCGACATTCGACGACGGCACATGGCTTGGCTCCGCCGCGTGCGAGGAGTGCCGCATCGACTCCATCGCCCAATCTTGGGCCGTGCTCTCGGGTATCGCCGATCCCGAGCGTGCCGCGACGGCGATGGCGTCGCTGGAAAGATTGCTGATCCGACCCGACGATGGCCTGGCGCTGCTGTTCACGCCGCCGTTCGATGGGACGACGTCCGATCCCGGCTACATCCGTGGCTATCCGCCGGGCCTGCGCGAGAATGGCGGGCAATATAGCCACGCCGCCATGTGGGCGATACTTGCGTTCGCCAAGCTGGGTGACGGCAGCAGGGCGGCCGCCCTGTTCGACCTGCTCAATCCGATCAACCACGCCCGCACGCTGGCGGATGCCGAGCGCTACAAGGTCGAACCCTACGTTGTCGCCGCCGATGTCTATTCGGTGGCGCCACATGAAGGGCGCGGCGGTTGGAGCTGGTATACGGGTGCGGCGGGGTGGATGTACCGTGCCGGCACCGAGGGCATCCTCGGCATCCGCCGCGAGGGCGCATTCCTGGTCGTCGATCCGTGTCTTCCGGCTTCATGGACAGGCTTCGAAGCCACGGTAACCGTGGATTTGACCTACTACCACATCCGTGTGAAGGCGACGTCGCACGGTGATCGCGACGCATCGGACGCGGTCCTCGATGGCTCGCGTTTCGACCGGACCGGCGAAGCGGTGCGCCTGCCGCTCGATGGCGGGAGGCATAGCCTGGTCCTGCCCCTGCGGGATCGTCACGGGAAGCGGAGGTGGCAACCTGTCGATTGCAGCGGATAAGCCGCTCCCCAACGGGGGGTACGCAGCGGCGTCCTTAGGATCGGGAACGGCGCCGAGTGATCTTGCCCCGGTTGGGTTGACACGGGTTCACGCAGATCTTAGCTCGGCCTGTTCGGGGGTGATGTATCCGACGGCCGAGTGGGCGCGTTCGCGATTGTAGTAGGTTTCGATGTAAGCGAACACCTCCCGGCGGGCCTAGTCGCGGGTTTCGAACCGAGTGCGGTGGACCAACTCGACCTTGAGGGTGTGGAAGAAGCTCTCCATTGGAGCACTGATGCTCCTATTTTGGTCAACCGAGCTATGCGGGAATCTGGGTGATGACGGTATGAGGAAGGCGGCGTATCGAGGCGGGTGACGAGCCTGCCCGAACCTCCACGAGGGAGCGATACGCCATGGACGAGATTAGCAAGGTTGTCCGGTTACGTCAGCCGGAGGAGATCGACGATCCGCTGACGACCATCCTGCGCGCCGGTGCCCGCCGGTTGCTGGAACAGGCCATCGAGGCGGAAGTGGCCGCCTTCCTGGCGTCGATGAAGGACGTAAAGCTGCCGGACGGCCGCGACCGGGTGGTCCGGCACGGGCACGGCCCCGAGCGGGCCATCCAGACCGGCATCGGGCCGGTGGCGGTTCGTCGGGTCAAGGTCCGCGACCGTGGCGCCGGGGAAGCCGGCGAACGCATCCGCTTCACCTCGGCGCTGCTGCCGCGCTGGGCCCGCCGGACCAAGAGCCTGGATGCGTTGTTGCCCATCCTCTACTTGCGCGGCGCCTCTACCGGCGACTTTCAGGAGGCGCTCGGGGCCTTGCTCGGCAAGGACGCGCCGAACCTGTCGCCGTCGGTGATCGGCCAGCTGAAGGAGGACTGGGCGGCCGATTACGCGCGCTGGCAAAAGCGCGAGCTGTCGGCCCGGCGCTACGTGTATGTCTGGGCCGACGGCGTTTACCTGCAGGCCCGCATGGAGCCGACCGCCGAGTGCATGCTGGTGATCATCGGCACCACCCCGGAAGGCAAGAAGGAACTGGTCGGCTTCCAGGTCGGGGTGCGCGAGAGCGCCCAGAGCTGACGTGAGTTGCTGGTGGATATCCAGGCCCGTGGCCTGACCATCGCCCCCGAACTCGCCGTCGCCGATGGAGCGCTCGGCTTTTGGAAGGCGCTGGAGGAGGTCTTCCCCTCCACCCGGCATCAGCGGTGCTGGCAGCACAAGACGGTCAATGTCCTCAACAAGGTGGCCAAATCCGTCCAGCCGGCGCTGAAACAGGACCTGCGCGAGATCTGGATGGCCCCGGATCGGGAGACGGCGGAAGCCGCCCTGGCGACGTTCGAGAAGAAGTACGCGGCCAAGTACGCCAAGGCGGTCGAATGCCTGACCAAGGACCGCGAGGCGCTGTTGGCCTTCTATGACTTCCCCGCCGAGCATTGGGAGCACGTGCGCACCACGAATCCCATTGAAAGCGTGTTCGCCACCGTCCGCCACCGAACCGTCCGCACCAAGGGAGCGCTGTCGCAGGAGACCGCCAAGCTGATGGTCTTCAAGCTGATCACCGCCGCCTCCAAGACTTGGCGCCGCCTGCAAGGGGAAAACCAGTTGCCCAAGGTGATCCAGGGCGTCACATTCCGCAACGGCATCGAGGTCACTGAAGCCGCGTCACAGAACGCCGCCTGACCAGACCGTCACCCAGTTTCCCGCATAGCTCCGCTTCGCCCTATCCCAGGGTGTTCAGGTGGCGCGGCGGGACGCCGGCATGCCGAGGCGGGTCATGATGTTGATCACCTTGCAGGCGATCTTGGCCTCGGTCTTCTGTCGGGGCAGAGTCCGGGCGTGGAGGCTGCGACCGATCAGCGTCTTGTAGCGCAGCATCGCCACCTCTCCCAAGGAGCGGCGGCCGTAATCGACGGCGCGCTGCCAACCAGCCCGGCCGCGCTCCTTGATCATCCGGATGTGCCGGTCGCGTTGAGTTGGAGAGGTTTCGGTCGTGGCGCTCGGCACCGCCGTCGAGCGCGGCGGGATGATCACCTCCGCCGCAGGGCTTTGGGCGGCGACCGCACGGTAGACCGGCTCACCGTCATACGCCCCGTCGGCCAGCACCGTGCCGATCGGGCGGGCGATCTGGTCGAGCAGCGGACCGAGCAGGGAGGCATCCCCCTCCTCGTTGGGCGTCAACGCCGATGCCAGGATCTCACCGGTGTCCGGATCGACCGCCAAGTGCAGTTTGCGCCAACTCCTGCGCGCGTGGCCGCCGTGCTTTTCCAGATGCCATTCGCCCCGGCCGAACACCTTCAGCCCCGTGGAGTCGATGACCACGGTGACCGGCCCGTCCGTCCTGACCAGCGCCGACGCGACCTCAAGATCGGCGCTGCGGCGGGAGAAGGTCGTGTGATCCGGGACCGGCAGGTCCGGGCCGAGCAGGCGCATGAGCGAGCCCAGCAAACCCTCGGTCTGCCGCCATGGCCGACCGAACGCCAAGCGCAGCATCAGTCCAGCCTCAATGGCGAGGTCCGAGTAGCGCGATGGTCGGCCTCGCCGGCCAGAACGCGCCGGCGTCCAGCCAGCGATCGCCTCCGGCGTCACCCAGATCGTCAGGTCGCCACGCCGGCGCAGCGCCGCATCGTAGGCCGACCAGTTCTCAACCCGATAGCGGACCTTCGGGATCTTGTGACGTCGGCTCTCGTTGGCTTTGTACGGCATCAGCGGCTCGACTTCAGCGGGCCGCCTCTATACCCGCTCGCCCTCCCGACCACCACCAGCCCGGGCTTTGTGCACCAACGTCCGCCCACCGGCCAATCACGCCGCCACCTGGGTGACAAAATAGTCGATCTGCTTACGCAGGGCGCCGGCACTCTCCGTAAGGGCGACTGCATCGCGCAGCACGTGATCGGCGGCTTGCCCGGTCTGGCGCGCCACATCGGTCACCATGGCAATGCTGGCCGAGGCCTGCGCCGCCTCCACCGATGCCTGCTGGATGTTACAGGCGATCTCCCGCGTCGCCTTGTCCTGCTGCTCGATCGCGGCGGCGATCGCCATCGTCACCTGGCTGACAGTCTCGATGGTGCGCAGGATCTCGGCGATCGCGTCTGCAGAGTCCTGGCTGGCACTCTGAATCGCCCGGATCTGGTCGGCGATCTCGTCGGTCGCTGAAGCGGTCTGGGTGGCGAGGCTCTTGACCTCTGACGCCACCACTGCGAAGCCTCTCCCCGCCTCGCCCGCCCGAGCCGCCTCGATCGTTGCATTCAGCGCCAGCAGATTGGTCTGGCCCGCGATGTGCTGGATCAGTTGCACCACCTTCTCGATCCGCTGCGCCGCCCCTGATAGGACTTGGACGCGCGCCGTCGTCCGTTCCGACTGGCACTTGACCTCGTCGGAAATCCTCACCGAATGCGCCACATGTCGGGCGATCTCCCGCACGGAAACCGCCAGTTCCTCCACAGCCGTCGCCACTGCGCCGACATTGTCTCGCACATCTTCGGCGGAGTGTGCCGCATCTTCCGCCTGCCGCTCGGTCTGGCCGGCATTATCCGTCAGTGAGTGGGCAGTGCCGCGCAGGCGCCCGGCGGCACCACCGATCGCCGACACCATAGCACTGACCGTCTCGTCGAGCCGCCGGGCCAGCGCTTGCAAGGCTGCCTGCTTCTCCGCCTCCGCCAAGCTCTTGACCAGCCCCTGCTCGGCCGCAAGGCGGGTCATCTCAATGCTGTTGTCGCGGAACACCCTCACCGCGTCGGCCACCGTTCGCAATTCGTCCCGGCTGTCGCGCGCCGGAACCTCGAACGCAGTATCGCCGCCGGCCAGTCGGCCCATGACGTCCACCAGCGCCGACAGCGGCCGGGTAAGGTCTCGCCCGATCCAGAAAGCCAGCGCCCCTCCCAGGCTGAGCGCTAGCACGCTGCCCAACAGAAGCAGAAGGCTGGCCCGGTCACGTTCATCGCGCATCAGCCCGAATTGCGCCTCGCTCGTCCGCCGAGCTTCCTCGGCCGCCGCAGCACCGTCGTCGTTCACCACCTTGAGCGCCGCATGTTGCTGGGCGGTCGCTGCCACGATCGACGCCAGGCCGGCCTTGAAATCCCCGATCTCCCGGATCAACGACCGGATAACCCGATTCTCGTCCTCCGCAGCGGCATTGATGATCTCCTCGGAATTCCAGCGGATGATCTCCTCGGCGTTCTGTGCGATGGCGGCGGCAGTGGCAGTCAGTGCGACGATTGCCGCGTCGTCCGTCGAGGACGTCTGCAACGACTGTTCCTGGACGCGGGCGCGTTCGGTCAAGGCGACGATGGCCAGCGCCGCGTGCGTCAGGTCGTTGACGGTGTCGAAACGGAACTCCGCCTCCTCCAGCTTGACCTGAAGTGCGGAATTGCTGCCGAGCATCGCCCGGTCCACCGCATTAACCGCCTCCGCCAGAGCCCCGCCTGGTCCGTCGAGCACCGCCACACCCATCCGATCAGGCGTCGGCGGCAGAGCCTTGATTGCCGCGGCATAATCGGTGCCGGCCTTGACCAGCCCTTGCACTGCGCCGACCCGCCCCTGGCGGGCGGCCAGGGATCGGATGGCATCTTCGACGTTCTTCCAGCATCCGACCAGCCGGTCGAACGCCGCCGGCGTCGGAGCTTCACGCAGCAGCGCCTGTGCCTCATGCAGTTCGGCAGCCCGGCGCATCACGGTCTGAGACAGAAGCTCGGCGGCCTGACCAGCCTTGCGGGCCTGACGTACCTGCCGCAACTCGTCGGTCATGGCACCCAGCTTCTGCCGCTGGGCTTCAACAATCTTTGATGCCACCGACTGAAACTGACCGATCAGACGGGCTCGTCCGTCGGAGATCAACATCTTCTGCGCTTGGAGTTCGCGGTATTGCGCCAAGCTCTGTGCCACCCCGTCGATCGCATGACTGGCACGGTCGGCGGCAAAGCGGCTGTCGGCACCATGGACCGCCATGTCCGCGATCGCTTGCCGTACTGCAGCCAGAGTGGCTTGCAGGGTTGCACCTTGCCCATTCTGATTAGGGTCGTAGTCAGACCTCAGTTGCAGTTCCCTCGTACCGACCAGGGCTAGTTCCGCCACCTGGCCGGTAACCCGGTCGGCGGCGCGCGCCGCCTCCACCCGCTCGGCGAACTGCACCAGCCCCATCCGCCCGACCAGCGCCACTCCCACCGTAAGCAGCAGGACCACGGCGAAGCCGCCCAGTATCTTTAACCTGATCGTCATGGTCGGAGCCACCTCCCCCGGGGCTGTGAATGATCGGTCCTGCCCGGAAGATGACCGACAGGCAGGCCGTCGGCTTTCCGATAGCGGGGCAGCGCCGCCGGAAGTCCTGGCTTGGAATTGAAACTGTTGAGGGCCAACACAGGCCGCCGATCAGCTCAAGGCTGGCCGTCTGGCGGAGGGATCGGGGATCGGGATCGCCGCCAGCAGGGCCTGGGTGTACGCATGCTGCGGATTGCGGTAGATGTCGTGGGCGGAGCCGGACTCCACGATGGAACCGCGGTACATCACCAGCACCCGGTCGCAGATGTATTCGATCAGCGCCAGATCGTGCGAGATGAACAGCAGGGTCAAATCCAGCTCGTCGCGCAGGTCGAGCAGTAGATTGACCACTTGCGCCTGCACCGAGACGTCCAGCGCCGAGACCGACTCGTCGGCAACGATCAGCTTAGGCTCCAGCGCCAGCGCGCGGGCGATGCCGATGCGCTGGCGCTGGCCGCCGGAGAACTCGTGTGGGTAACGGTCATAGGCCGAGCGCGGCAGTCCGACCCGGTCCAGCAGCCGCTCGGCACGTCGGCGCTGTTCCTGCGGTGTATGGAGCCGGTGGATGCGGAAGGCAACCTCGATCTGGGCCCCCACGGTCCGCCGAGGATCCAGGCTGCCATACGGGTCCTGGAAGATGATCTGCATCTTGCGGCGCAGTTCCTTCAGCGTGGCGCCGCTCGCCCTGGTAACGTCTGTGCCGTCGAAGATCACCGTGCCGGAGGTTGGCTCGACAAGGCGCAGGATGGAGCGTCCAACCGTGGTCTTGCCCGAACCAGACTCGCCAACCAGCCCCATTACCTCGCCGCGGTTCAATTCGAAGCTGACGCCGTCCACGGCATGCAGCGTGGTCGGTTTGCGGAACAGTCCCTGGCTCAGGGTGTAGTCCTTGCGCAGATCCCGGACGGTAAGAAGCGGGTTCATAGTTCGCTCCAGCGGATGCAGCGGCTTTTCTGCGACGACCCGTCCACTTGGTAGAGGGCCGGGTCGGACTGGCGGCAGGCGTCGATCGCCAACTCGCAGCGGTCGGCGAACTTGCAGCCGGCCGGCATCGCCGCCGGGCTGGGCACCGAGCCGGGGATCATGCTGAGCCGCGGTCTTTTCCCGTTTTCCGGCTGCGCCTGATCGGGCCGCGGAATGCAGCGCATTAGGCTGCAGGTGTAGGGATGACGCGGGCGGGCGAACAGCTCTTCAGTGGTGGCTTCCTCGACCACCCGGCCGGCATACATGACGACGACGCGGTCGGCGACCTCGGCGACAATCCCCATGTTGTGGGTGATCAGCAGGACCCCCATCCCACCCATGCGCTCCGCCTGCAACTGCTTGATCAGCTTCAGGATCTCCGCCTGGATGGTGACGTCCAGTGCCGTGGTCGGCTCGTCGGCGATCAGCACGCCAGGGTCACAGGCCAGCGCCATGGCGATCATCACCCGCTGACGCATGCCGCCCGACAGTTCGTGCGGATATTGCTTCAGGCGACGCTCCGGCTCGTTGATCCGGACCTTGCGGAGCATCTCCAGCGCCAGGGCCAGCGCCTCGCTACGAGAACAGCGCCGGTGCGCGCGAACTGCCTCGACGATCTGGTCGCCGATTCGGTAGACCGGGTTGAGGCTTGTCATCGGCTCCTGGAAGATCATCGCCACGTCGTTGCCCTGGACCGAGCGGATCACCTGCGACGATGCAGTCGCCATGTCGAGGGCGGAGCCGTCGTGCCGGCGCAGCAGGATGCTGCCCCCGGCGATGCGGGCGGTGGGGCGCGGCAGCAGGCCCATGACCGAAAGGCTGGTCACCGACTTGCCCGATCCGGATTCTCCGACCACCGCGACGATCTCACCGGGCTTCAGCGAGATCGACACGCCGTCGACCGCGGTGATCGGCCCGGCCGGCGTGGCGAAGCGGGTGACGAGATCGCTGACCCGCAACTGGTTCCCGCCGATCGCAGCCGGTGCCGACTCCGCCATTTTGCCCCCGGCGACCGCCCGGAAGCGGATGGTCCGTCCAGCACGGGCGGTACGCGGATCGAAGGCGTCGCGGATGGCGTCGCACAGGCTGTAGACGGTGAACATAGTCGCGACCAGCGCCAAACAGGGCCAGAACAGCCCGAGCGGGTTGAGCGCCAGATAGGACCGCGCACCCCTGATCATCAGGCCCCAGGACGGGGTCGGCGGCACGATGCCGAGGCCGAGGAAGCTCAGGCCCGACTCCACCACGATGGCGGAGGCGATAACCAGGGCGAACTGGACGAACAGCGGGGCGGAGATGTTGGGTAGGATGGTCCAGCCCATCAGCCGGACCGGGCCGGCGCCCAGCGCCCGCATCGCCTCGACAAACTCTTTGCGCTGCACCGCCCGGACCTCGCCATAGGTGATGCGGGCAAACTCCGGAGCGTAGAACAAGCCAAGCGTGACGATCAGCGTGCCGGCGCCAGGACCAGCGAAGGCGACGACCAGCAGGGCCAGCAGGATCGGTGGAAAGCACAGCATGGCTTCCGACAGGCGCACGGTCAGCACCTCGGCGATGCCGCCGAAGAAGCCGCCGATCAGGCCGGCGGCGACGCCGACGGCAGCCGCCAGGATGGCCGTGGCGAATGCCACACCTAGCGAGGTGCGGGCGCCGTACAGCAGGCGGCTGAGCACGTCGCGACCGAACTCGTCCTGTCCCAGCCAATGGGCCCCAGACGGGCCGGCGAGCCGCCCAGCCATGTCCATTGCAAGCGGATCGAAGCCGATCAGCGGCGGTCCCGCGATCGCCACCAGGATGAGGAAGCCGAGGACAAGGGCCGAGGGAAGGATCCGCCGGGTGCGTGGATCGCTCCAGAAATTGGTCAGACGTGTCATCGGGCGCGCGCCGCTGGACTGGACGTCGGACGGGGAAGCCTTGGAAAATACGGTCATCGGGTCTGTACCCTCGGGTCCAACGCCAGATAGAGAAGATCGACGACGAGATTGAGCAGGATGAATAGCGTCGCGATGATCAGCACGATCCCCTGGACCTCCGGATAATCGCGCCGCTCCACGGCATGGACCAGTAGACCGCTCAGTCCCGGCCAGTTGAAGACGTACTCCACCAGCACGGTGCCGCCGAGCAACGAGCCCATGTGCAAGCCGGTCAGCGTCAGCACCGGCCCCAGCGCGTTGCGCACCACATGGCGGACCACGACGCGCCGTTCGGTCAAGCCCTTGGAGCGGGCGGTGCGCACCCAGTCCTGTTGCAGCATCTCCAGCACCGTCGACCGGCTCATCCTCGCGATGATGGAGGAGAAGCCCACGGCGATGCTCAGCGCCGGCATCAGCAGCTGCACCAGATGCTGCCCCGGCGAAACCGAGAAGGGCGTGAAACCGCCGGCCGGCACGAGCTGCAGGGTCAGCGCGAAGACGAACACCATCAACGTGCCCAGGACGAAGACGGGGATCGAGATGGCGAGGCTGGACCACAAACCGATCACGCGGTCGAGCAGGCTGCCGCGCCACAGGGCCGACAGCGTGCCGAGCAGCAGGCCGATCAGGATCGCCAGCACGGTGGCTGCCCCGATAAGTTCCAGCGTCCGCGGCAGCCGTTGCCTGATGTTGTCGATCACCGGCTCGTCGTCGGCAAAGGAGTTGCCGAAATCGCCGGAAACGATCCGGCCGAGATAGGCTACGTATTGCTCCAGCATTGGGCGGTCGAGGCCGAGCTTCGCCCGCGTCGCTTCGATCGCCTCCTGCGTCGGCGTGCCGCCGTCGGCGGCCAGCAACACCTCAGCCGGATCGCCCGGCACGAGATAGAGGGCGAGAAACACGAAGCTGGCGACGAAGATGATCATCCCCATCGCCGTCAGCAACCGTTTGATCAGGAAAGACAGCATCGATATTGCCCTGCCTCAGACCAGATAGGCGGTATCGAACGCGGCGCCGGAGGTGATAAGCAGAAATCCCGGCAGGGTTTGGAAACCCTTGACGCTTCTGCGCAGCGCGTAAGCCTGCGTTCGATAGCCGAAGGTGCACATTGGGACTTCCTCCGCACACAGGCGGGACAGTTCGGCATAGGTGGCGCGCCGCTTTGCCTCGTCCGGCTCGGACCGCGCCTTGGCAAGAAGGGCATCGCCCCCCTTGGACTCGAACCCGAAAGAGCGCCGATAGGATGCCGGTCCCGAGCCGATCAGCGGGGTCAGCTCATCGGGATCGCCAAAGAACCCGGCACCGCCGTTGATGGCGAACTGGTATTTGCCCTGGTTCCCCTGCGCGACGCGCACACCCCATTCCGGCAGGCTGAGATCCACCTGCATCCCGATGGCGGCAAGGTTCTGCTGGATCACCTCGGCGGAATCCTTGTGCATGCCGTAGGTCGCGGTGGACAGCAGGGTGACCGGCGTGCCGGCGAAACCCGCCTCCTTCAGCAGCGCCTTGGCCCTGTCCGGATCGTACGGCCAGAGATGTGCGGTCGCCTCGTCGAAGAACGGCGAGGCGGGATCGATCGGCAGCCCATCCAGCGGCTGCCCGTAGCCGAGGAAGGCGCCCTTGATGACCTCGTCTCGCTTGATCGCGTGGGCGACCGCACGGCGCACCCGCGCGTCCTTGAAGGGACCGAACGCCGTGTTGAAGACCAGGTACATGTAGGCCGCCAGCGCTGACTGCATGGCGATGTCCCCGTTGTCGGACAGGCTCTGCATGCTCTGGAATGGCACGTATTCGATGATGTCGACGTCGCCAGCCTGCAGGGCCGAAACGCGCAGATTGTCGTCGGCATAGACGACGAAGCGCACCGTCTCGCTCTTCGGCAGGCCCGGCTTGTAGAAGGCCTTGTTGGCCTTGAAGGTCAAACTGACGCCCTTCTCGGACTCCTGCAGCATGAACGGCCCGCAGCCGACCGGCTGGTTGGGATTGGCCGCCCCTGCCCTGGCGGAGATGATCGGGACCTGCGCGTTGGTCAGCATGGCGGCGAAGGACGCCGTCGGCTGCTTCAGAGTGATCTTGACGACCTTGGCAGACGTCGCCTCCACCCGGTCGATGATCTGGAAGTTTTCCTTGAAGAAGGCGGTAGAGTTGGGAGCGACGATCTGCGCCAGGGAATATTTGACGTCCTCGGCGGTGACCGAATCGCCATTATGGAAGACGGCGTTGTCGCGCAACTTGAAGATATAGGTGGTGGGGTCCGGCGTCTCCCAGGATTCCGCCAGTTCGGGGTGGATCTTCCCATCCGTCCCGAAGATCAGCAGGCCCCGGTGGATCAACACCTTCGCCGTGCTCGCCGCACCGCCGGACCAGTCGAAGGGCCGCAAGTTCGGCGGATAGGCGGACAGTCCGAAGGTCAGCGGCCGGCCGGACTGGGCCAGCGCATGGGACGGCCAGAATTCGGCGGCGGCAAGGCCGACGCCGACGGCACCCGCTCCGACCATGAAACCACGGCGGGTCGGAAGACTGAACGATGGCTCTTTGGCAATTTTGTTCACCATTTTTTGGGCCTCCCTGCTGCTGAAAGTGATTGCGACTTCACCGGACCGGCGGAGTGCCCGTCAGCCGGTGCTTGTCCTCAGGGCGGCTTCGACCCTGCCCACCCCGTAATCCCGCTCGGCAGCGGCCCGCGTCACCGTGCCATCCCGGATGTCGCGGGCGATCCGCTCCAGCGGACGTTCGCTGCACGGGCCGAAGCCGCCACCGCCCGGCGTCTGGATTCGAATGCTATCACCCGCCTTCAGAACGATGTGGGCGACCTTGGAGGGCATCTCCTCCTGGTTCGGGCGGCCAGGATTGCGTGTCAGGCTGCTGAGGCCGCCGGTGCGGCCCTCGGCGATCCCTTCTGCTCCGTGGATGTAGCAATCCGATCGCGCCGAATAGATCGTGCCATCCTGAAGCGCACGGACCTGGCGGGAAATTCCAAGCCCGCCGCGCTGGCGACCCGCACCGCCGGAATCGGCGACGAGGCCATATTCCTCGCAGATCAGGGGAAATTCGTTTTCCATCGCTTCGGTCGGCAGGTTCAGACTGTTGGTGACGTGGACGTGAATCGCATCCATGCCGTCGCCGTCGTACCGGGCGCCGCTGCCGCCGCCGAGCGTCTCGGCGCAGACGTAGTAGCTGCCGTCCGCGCGCGTGCCGGAAAACGAGGCCGAGGGCAGCAGGTCGTTGCTCGACGCGATCAGCCGCTCATTGGGCAGCACCTCCCGGAAAGCGCCGAACACGGCGCCGGCAATCTTCTGGCAGGTGATGCTGCGGACACCGCACGCCCCAGGGAAGTTGGGATTGACGATCGTTCCCTTCGGTGCCGAGATGGTCACCCCGGTGAACATGCCACTGTTGGCCATCAGTTCGGGATCAAGTAGCGACTTAACGCAGTAGTAGATCGTTGCTCGCAGGGCATTGCGGCACACGTTGAGCGCGCCCTGCGCCTGCGGGCCGGTTCCTTCAAAATCGATGTGCAGGTCATCGCCGCCCAGCGTGACGGTGGCGACGATGGGCAGCGGGTCGCTGCCGCTGCCGTCATCGTCCAGCCACGTGGTGAAGCTGTGCTTTCCGGCGGGCAGCGCGGCGACGCGGCGGCGCAGCCGCTCTGCGGTGTAGAAGAGGACGTCGTCGATCGCTGCCTGCGCGCGAGCGAGACCCATGCGCAGGAACAGCGCCCGCGTCTCGTCGCCGCCGCGGATGTTGACCGCGATCTGGACCTTCAGATCCAGGCGCCGTTCCTTGTCCAGCCGGGAGTTGCTGGCGATCAGGTTCAGCAGATCCTCGTCGATCACACCGCCGCGGACGATGCGGATGATCGGGATGCGGAGACCTTCCTCGAAGATCGAGCGCGACTTGGCGGATATCGAACCCGGCACTGTCCCGCCGATGTCGGAATGGTGCCCGATGTTGGCGGCAAAGGCCACCACCTTGCCCTTGATGAAGACCGGGGTGATCACAGTAATGTCCGGCAGATGCGTGCCACCGGCGAGATAGGGATCGTTGCAGATGAAGGCGTCGCCCTCGGCCATCTCGTCGACGGTATAGCGCTCCAGCAGCGCTTCCACGGCGCCGAGCAGCGAACCGAGATGCAGCGGGATGTGGGTCCCCTGTGCGATCAGCCTGCCGCGGCTATCGAAGATTCCGACCGAGAAGTCCCGGCGTTCCTTGATCTGAGTCGAGTAGGAGGACCGCATCATGTGTATCGCCATGCTTTCGGTGATCGAGAGCATGCGATTGTTGAACACCTCCATGGCAATGGCGTCGAACTGGCGTCCTTCGCCACGGTTTGTCTGTTGCGCGGTATCGGCCATGACTGGTTCCACTCAATTGGTGATGACGATGTTGCCGAAGGCGTCGATGGCGGCGCTCTGCCTGGCGAGGATGACGGTGGTCGAGCTCATCTCCTCGACAATGGCGGGACCGGCGACGGCCTCGCCCACCGGCAGCGCCGAACGGCGGTAGATAGGGGAGGCGCGCCAGCCCTCTTCCGGACCGAAATAGACGCTGCGCACGTCGATCCGCGCTTCGGCGACGCTGGGACCCCCGACGTGGGACGGCGCCACGGTCTTCGGCACCCGGCCGACCGCGCGGACGCGGCAGCCGACGAAGAAGACCGGCTGCCCCGGATTGTCGTAGCCATAGGCCGCCTGATGGGCGCGGCCGAAGCGATCGAGGAAGCTGTCGAACCCCTGCTCGTCGACGTTGTCGAGCGGCACGCGGATCTCGTGGCTCTGTCCCGCATAATGGGCGTCGATCGCGAGATCGAACTGGCGGGCACCGGACTCGACCTTCTCCGAGGACAGCCAGCGGTCTCCCTCCGCGATCATTTCGCGCAAGGCGGCGCAGGCTCGCGACCAGCTCTCCGCCGTCGCCGGGGTCAATTGCATACGCACGAAGTCGAGACTGACGTCGGACAGCAGGGCGCCCCGCGCACACATGGTTCCCGGCTCCTGCGGGACCAGAATCCGGTGGATGCCGGACTCCCTCGCGACCTCGGCCGCGTGAAGCGGGCCGGCGCCGCCGAAAGCGAACAGCGCGAGCTCGCCGACGTCGTGGCCCTGCTCGGTGGTCACGGAGCGGATGGCCCGGCTCATGTTGGCGGCGGCGACCTGGATGATGCCGAAGGCGGCCGCCTCGACGGAGATCCCCAGCGGGCGGGCGATGCGCGCCTCGATGCTGGCCAGCGCCGCCTCGCGATCAACCGGCATGCGGCCGTCGAGCAGGGCGACCGGATTCAGGCGGTTGAGGCAGATGTTGGCGTCCGTCAAGGTCGGCTCGTCGCCACCCCGACCGTAGGCGACCGGCCCCGGCAAGGCGCCGGCGCTGCGCGGTCCGACCTTCAGCGCGTTGGCGTCGTCGACATAGGCGACGCTGCCGCCGCCGGCGCCGATGACATGGATGTCGATCATCGGCAGCTTGACGGGATAGCCTGCTACCTCCCGGCTGGAAGTCAGTTTCGGCTGCCCGTCGACGATCAGCGAGACGTCCGTGCTGGTCCCGCCGACGTCGAAGGTGACCAGATCGGGTACGCCCGCAGCCCGACCTGCCACGGCGGCGCCGATGACGCCGGCCGCCGGACCGGACAGGCAGGTGGTGACCGGCAATCGCTTTGCGGTTTCGATCGATAGCAGCCCGCCGTTGGAATGGATGGTCATCGGCGACACCGCGACGCCGAGCTCGGCGATCCGGGTATTCAGCCGGTCGAAGTAATTGGCCATCTTTGGGCCGACATAGGCGTTGAGCACCGTGGTAGAGGTCCGCTCGTACTCGCGGAACTCCGGCAGCACCTTGGAGGAGACGCTGACGTAGATCCCCGGCAGCCGACGGGCGACGACGCGGGCCGCGGCCTCCTCGTGCTCCGCGTTGCGGTAGGAGTGCAGGAAGGAGATCGCGACGGACTCGATCCCGGTAGCGGCAAGTTCGCCAAGCACGCCCTCCAGTTCGCTTTCGTCGAGCGGCTTGAGGCACTCGCCGCTCGCGTTCAGTCGTTCGTCCACCTCGCGGCGGCGGTAGCGCTCGACCAGCGGTTCGGGTTTGCGGATGGATGTGTCGTAAAGAGCGGGGCGGGTCTGCCGGCCAATCGCCAGCACGTCGCGGAACCCCTTCGTGGTGATCAGGCCGGTGGGAACGCCCCGCCGCTCGATGATCATGTTGGTGGCGACCGTCGTGCCGTGCCCGATGTAGGAAACCGCGGTGGGCGCGATCTTATAGATGTCAAGGATCTGCTCGATCCCGTCCACGATCGCAACGGAAGGATCGGCCGGCGTCGACGGCACCTTAAAATAGAGGTTCTCGCCCGTGTCCGTGTTCGAGATCGTGAAATCGGTGAAGGTGCCACCGACATCGACGCCAATTCGATACATTAGCTGTGTGCTCCTTCAGGTCGTCTGGTCCAACCGCCGGACGCTCCCGCGGTTCGTTGTGGTTCTTGTGGGCAGCCCGGCTGGGGCTTCGGAAATGTCATTCGGCCGCATGCTTCTGCAGGAAGCGGTCGGCAGACAGTCGCTTGATCGGCCGGTTGGTTCCTCCATGGACGATCAGGTCGGACAGGATCGCGCCGACCACCGGCACCAGTTGGAATCCGTGGCCGGAGAAGCCGAAGGCGTGGAAAATCCCGGCCACGGTCGGCGAGGCGCCGACCACCGGCAGGTGATCGTCGGTCTTCGCCTCCATGCCCGCCCAGGTCCGCACGATGCGGATCGTCCCGACCGAGGGGAACAAGTCAGTCGCCGTCCGGGCGCCTTTGGCCAGCTCGGAGAAGTCGACGAAGCTCTTCTGCGCCTCGATATCGGCGCGTCCCTGCAGCCCTCCTCCGATCACCAGGGTCCCCTGGTCGGATTGCTTGAAGGAGAGCGGTCGGCCGACGACGCTGACCACCGGTTTCAGCAGCGGCGCCACCCGCTCCGTCGCGATCATCATCGACGCCTTGTAACCGAGCGGGATGTGCTCGCCAACCATCGCGGCAATCTTGCCAGCCCAGGCCCCGGCCGCATTGACGATCGTCGGCGCGGTGAAGTCGCCCTGTTCGGTGCGGACCCGCCAGTCGCTGCCGGCCCGCTCAATCGCGGTGACGCCAAACCCTTCGTGGATGACCACCCCGGCGACCTCGGCGCTGCGGCGGAAGGCCTGCAGGGTGCGGTGCGGATCGGCCGCACCGTCCTGCCGGGCGATCAGCGCCGCCGTGCAGTGAGGCGAGATCGCGGGCACCAGCCGCAGCAGTTCGGCCCGGTCGATCAGTTCCTCGTGCCGGTATCCGGCGTCGCGGGTCAAGGCAAGGCGCTTCTCCAGAACCGGGAGATGCCGGGGATGCTCGGCGACCAGGATTTGGCCGTTGGCGTGAAAGCCGCAATGGTCGCCGACGATCGCCCCGATGTTGTGCCACATCTCCATGGCTTCCAGCGAGATCGGGATCTCTGCCGGATGGCGGTTCAGCGTGCGGACCCCGGCCGCCGATGCACCGGAAGCATGGCGGCCGACCCAGGACCGCTCCAGGATCACCACGCGCCGGCCGGCCCTGGCCAGATGCAGTGCCGCCGACAGCCCGTGCAGGCCGCCCCCGATGACGATCGTGTCGATGATCTTGCTGTCGGTTGCGTTCATGCTCATGGTTCGGCTTCTGCGGTATCGAGCGCGGCAAGCTCGCTGAGGGTGACGGGCTTCAACGGCGGGCGCACCCGGTAGAGCCCGACGTCCGGCACTGCCCGCCCCTCGGCGGCAGCAAGCACATGGGCGACCGTGTAGTTGCATTGCCGGCCTTGGCACGGTCCCATCCCGGCGCGGGTAAAAGCCTTGATCTGATTTGGACCCGGACGTCCCGTTGCCGCCTGTGCCCGTAGCGACGCCACACTGACCTCTTCGCAGCGGCAGGCGATAGTGCGATCGGTGGGCACGAACACCGCCGGGCGCGGACGGTAGAGCCGGTCGAGGAAAGGACGGTTCGCCAGCGCCTTGTCCAGTCGCGCCCGGGTCGGCCGGGCCACCGCGTCGGCCTGGGCGTCGGCGAGGCGGCCGGCGCGGGCGGCGATGCGCAGCGCCGCGATCTCCCCGCGCAGGCAGGCTGCGGCCGCACCACCGATGCCCGCACCGTCGCCCGCGACGAAGATTCCTGTTTCCGAAGTCTCTCCCCAGCCGTCCAACTCGGGCGTGAAGCAGTCCTGTCCGGCATTCCAGACATGACGGCAGCCAAGCGCCAGGGTCGGGTGGATCGTCGGGACGATTCCTTCATGGACCAAGAGAAGCCTTGCCTCGACCTTTGTGCTCCGGCCGTCGGCGGTCGCATAGCGAAGCTGTTCGAGCATTCCGTCCCCAATCGCCTCGATCTCGACGACGTGCCGGACGTAGGGTACGCGGCGACGAAGGGTCGCCAGCCACCCCATTCCCTTCAGCAGGTCGAACGGCGCGGCCAGGGCGGCGGCAAAAAGCTCAGGCAGGGCCGACGCCGCCCGGCCGGGCCGCGTGGTGTCGAGGAAGCCGGCGATCCGCCCGCCCGCCTTGAGCAACTGCACCGCATAGAGCAGCGGCAGCGGCCCACTGCCGGCGATCCACACCGGATCGGAAGGAATCTGGCCCGAGGTCTTCAGGACGATCTGCGCGGCGCCGACCGTCATCACGCCGGGCAGCGTCCAGCCGGGAAACGGGGCCGGACGTTCCTGCGCCCCAGTGGCCAGAAGCAGGCACCCAGCCTCGACGGAGGACGCTGCGCCATTGCGGGTCATGAAGGCGCGCGGTCCGGGTTCGACCTGCCAGACCCTGGATCCCGGCTCGTACCGGGCGCCGCTGGCGCGGAACCGGCCGACCACTGCGGCACCCTCGCCGTAAGCCTTGCCGAGGATGGCGGCGCGCGGCGTGCCGGCGACCGCCTCGATGTTCCTCCAAATCTGGCCGCCGGGGGACGGCTGCTCGTCGACCACCAGCACATCCAATCCGTAACGCCGAGCCGTCGTCGCCGCCGAAAGGCCAGCCGGACCGGCTCCGACGATCAGCAGATCGACGCGCCGGCTCATGATGCAGCACTCCTTCGGCCGAGTTGGCGGTCGATCCGCATGCCGTCGCGAACCGGTGTGAGGCAGGTCTGGATCGAGGGGATGCCGTCGACGGTGGCGAGGCAGTCGAAGCACACGCCCATCATGCAATAGGGCGCCCGGCGCACTTCGGACACCGGCGTGGTCCGCGACCACAATGGCGTCTGGCGCAGCAGCACGGCCGCGACACTCTCCTCCGCCTCGGCGACGACGGGGACCCCGTCGACATAGACCGTGGTGACCCCTCCCTGCGGGTCATGCAGCTTCCTGAACATCGAACCGCCTGTTGATAGTAGACAACGAAGCCTTCAAGCGACATCTCTGTCGCATTTATTGTAGCTTCAATACAGGTGGGCGAATCGTCATCCGGATGATCGGCCGATATTACTTAACTTATCAGCATGGTCTTGTGGATGACACCCCAACCTTATTGACGAGCCTATAGGCATGGATGCTATTGTGTCCAATACAGAAATCGACGTGCCCTATTCCAAAGGTTATGACATGCGACGCGCCATCAATCTTCGCCAAGTCGAGATCTTCAAGGCGCTGATCGAGCACGGCACGGTCAGCCGCGCCGCGGAGGTGCTGAAGATATCGCAGCCAGCCGCGAGCAAACTGCTGATGAACCTGGAAAGCGACACCGGCCTGAAACTGTTCGACCGCTATAAGGGCAGGCTGGCGCCGACCACGCAGGCACTGCGCCTCCATGAGGAGGTCGCTCGCATCTTCATGGGGGTGAGCCAACTGGAAAGTGCCATAGAAATGATCCGGCGGGAGGACCAGGGGCGGCTGGTCATCGGAGTCATTCCGGCTCTGTCCGGCGCCTTCATTCAGCGCACCACGATAAGCTTTCTGAAGCACAATCCGAACGTCTACTGTCTGGTCAAATCGCCAAGTTCGCGGTGGATCGCCGAGTACGTCCTGACGCGCAAGCTGGACATCGGCCTGGTCACCGCCCGGATCGACAACCCCTTCATTGTGACCGAGCCGCTACTGGAGCACCCGCTGCTGTGCATCATGCCGATCGACCATCCGCTGGCACGGCACAAGGTGATTCGGCCGGACCACCTCAACGACGTCCCGTTCGTCTCCTTCAGTCCGGAGACCTATACCGGGCAGAAGGTCACGAGCATGTTCGAGAAATACCGGGTCAACGCCAATGTGGTGCTGACCGCCGACGCCAACCCCACCGTCAGCCAGTTCGTGGCGGCCGGGCTGGGCGTCTCTCTGGTACATCCGCTGTTTGTCGCCGGAATGGAAAAGCAGATCGTCACCCGCCCGTTCGAGCCGACGATCCCGCTGGATTTCCTGCTGTGTTTTTCCCAGGATGCCCGCAATGCGCGCCTGATTGCCGAATTCGTCCGTGAAACCAAAGCGGTGGCCTTACGCTTTATCGAAGAACTCAAAGGCGGTTGGAATTGATCCGTCGTGCCCCTCGGCACATGGCAGCGATCATAACAATTGGAATAGGCAGGCAAAAATTATGTCTTTGACCTAGCTGCGCCGCTATCAATAAGGTTCCCTCCATCTCCGCAGACAAAGAGGAGAACGGGAAGCGCTAAGCGTGATGCGCGTCGTCAGATTCCTTGGGTTGCAAGCACACCTGCACGATTTGATCGTGCTTTGAGCCGCATCGTATGCGGTTGTTGGGCAGAAGATCGCGAGTTCTGCGGTGCCTGGGTAAAGGAGTTCCCCCCGTTCCCGCAAGCCGCACACGCCGGAATTTAAAGAACAATTTATCCTGCGCCGAAGCGAAAGCTCCCTTGCGTTTCCGGAGAAGCCTGCCTGTAGGGCCCATCAGGGGCGGTTTGGTCTGCGGACGGACAAGATTCCTGGTTCTTGAAAGCAGAGCGCCTCACCTCTCACTCCTCGCCATCGCGGTTCAACCCGCTATCCCACAGACGAGACAGATATGAACTTCGAACTCCATCCGCGCCTCACCCCGGTCACCACCCCACTTGGCGATTTCCCGCTCTGCCGGGTTGTCCTGTTCGAGGAGCGCCGCATGCCCTGGCTGATGCTGGTGCCGCGTCGGCCCGAAGTCGGCGCGCTGATCGACCTGTCGCCCGAGGAACGCGCCCAGCTGATGGAGGAACTGGCCCAGTGCGGACAGGTTCTGCACCGGCTCTATCAGCCGGTACGGTTGAATATAGCCGACATCGGCAACCTGTGCCCGCAATTGCATGTCCATCTGGTCGCACGTTTCACCGACGATCCGTTTTGGCCGAAGGTGGCCTGGAGCCAGATGCCCTACGAACCTTATGAAGCCGGTGAGCGTGCCGAGCGGCTGGAACAACTGGTCGATGCTCTGAAGGGGACGCCAGACTTCCTGCCGCTTTGGCGAGGATGACGAGCGGAGGTTTGCGGGGCTGTCAACCTCACAGGAAGGCCGACGATACAATCGGCTTGAGCGCAATCGCTTGAACCCTGAATGCCCCGCCGGATGCCGACGCGCAACCTCCCGGGATGCCACGATGATCCTCACTCTCGACGACGTTCACGCCGCCGCACGCATCGCGGACCATCTTGCCGTGACACCGACGGTATCGGCGCCGCGCCTGTCCGCCCTGACGGGATGTCGCCTTCACTTGAAACTCGAAACCCAGCATACCACCGGTTCCTTCAAGGAGCGGGGAGCGCTGAACAAGCTGCTGTCACTGAGCGCGCCAGAGCGGAAGGCCGGCGTCATCGCCATGTCGGCCGGCAACCATGCCCAGGCGGTGGCCTGCCACGCGACGCGGCTGGGCATCCGCTCGACCATCGTCATGCCCCGCTTCACACCCTTCACCAAGGTGGAACGGACCCGGGAACTTGGCGCACGGGTCGAACTGCATGGCGAGACGCTGAGCGAAGCCGCAACCTTCGCCCATGACTTGTCGGCACGCAACGGGCTGACCTTCGTCCATCCTTATGACGATCCGCTGGTGGCCGCCGGCCAGGGCACGGCGGCTTTGGAACTGCTGGAGGATGTCCCCGATCTCGAGGTGCTGGTGGTCCCCATCGGCGGCGGCGGGCTGATCGCAGGCATGGCGGTGGCCGCTAAGGCGGTGAAGCCGTCGATCCGCATCGTTGGCGTGCAGTGCAGCCTCTATCCCGCCATGCGGCAGGCGCTGGCCGGTCAGCGGGTTTCCTGCGGCGGCGCCACCATCGCGGAGGGAATTGCGGTCAAGGCCCCCGGCGCCATCACGCTCCCCATCGTTCGCGATCTGGTGGACCAAGTGGTGGAGATGAGCGAGGCACGGTTGGTGGAGGCGGTCTTCCGCCTCGCCGGCATGCAGAAGCTGGTGGCCGAGGGGGCCGGCGCGGCCGGGTTAGCGGCGGTTCTGGACGAGCCCAGCGCTTATGCCGGGCAAAAAGTCGGCATCGTGATCTCGGGCGGTAACATCGACGCCCGCATCCTGGCGCAGGTCTTGATGCGCGGCTTGATTCAAGAAGGCCGCATCATCCGCCTGCGCATCGCTATCACCGACGCGCCGGGGGTGCTCGCCCGTGTCACCCGGTTGCTGGGCGACGCCGGAGCGAACATTGTCGAGGTCCAGCATCAGCGTCTGTTCCACAATGTGCCGGTCAAGATGGCGGAGGTCGACGTCGTGCTGGAAACCCGGGACCAGACGCATGTCGACAAGCTGACGGCAACGATGCGCGGCGCCGGCTTCTCCGTGGCGGTGATGAACGAAGTATCGTGAGGGCTGCCTTTCCCTTGATCGTCCCTTGGCTCTTCTTGCGTGGACGAGGCCATGGCTGTACAAGCTGAGGCAACATCAAGAGTTGGGCTGGCGCCCAACACCAACCTGCCTGCCCGGGCAAGGTGGTGCTCTCGTAAGAGAGGATGTGGCCGTCCGGCAAACAAACGGGACCAAGCCACAGCGTCAGCCCTCCTGCCTGCCAATGGAGGAAAGCAATGTCGGACAGCGTGGTTTGCAAGCCGGATTTGACACTTGTGCTTGGGCCCGACGACAGCGTCATACATGTCGGACCTTGTGCCGGGCGCCGCTTGGTCGGCTGTCGCACTGCCGCTCGCGGTGGCAACGACAGCGTTCATGTCGTCGTCCACCGCAGTCACGGGCACTGGACCCATGTCGACCGGGTCCAGCAGGAGGGAGCCCCCGACCGCCTGCAGGTCCATCTGCTCAAGGTCTACGAAGGAGAGTGCGCTCCCGAAGCACAGCGCTGGGCGCTCGCGCATCATGTCGGAACAGGCACCCCGTGATGCGGCATGCCGCGATGCCTGCGCGGGCGACGGCCTCAGCTCCAACTTCCTTTGAGCTCATCGATCAGGCGCATCGCCACAGCCTTGGTTTCCTTGGCAAACTCGGAGACCAGATGGGTGTGGGTGTTGCGAGCGTCCTGGGCGATGCACAGCAGAAAATCCAAGGGGATTTCGGGTTCGAACGGACGGGTGACGATCTGCTTTTCCATGCCTGTGATGGCATCGTCAAGTCCACCGTGACGGAGCGGCAGGGGTGCGAGTATAGGGTTGCCATGACGACGCCCCGTGATCCTCGCTACGTCGGCTACCGCTTCCCCGCCGAGGTCATCGCGACGGCGGTGTGGCTGTACTTTCGCTTCCCCTTGAGCCTGCGCATGGTCGAGGAGATGCTGACACGCGCGGCATCACCATGAGCCATGAGACGGTGCGGCAATGGGCATTAAAGTTCGGCCGCGAGATCGCGGGTCGGTTGCGGCGGCGGGCGCCACGCCGGGGTGATAAATGGCACCTCGACGAGGTCGTCCTGACCATCATCTGCTGCAATGCCAGCGCCCATCAGCACGCCCGTACCCCTGACCATTACATCAAAACATAATAATAGAGAATATGATCTATCTGCCGAGTGTTATTTCAAATTAAGATTCTGCTATCGCCGATTCGCGTGATCTCAATGCACCAAAATAACGTCGACCTCACAATGTACATGCCGAGATTCCCTATGGAACTTCGCCATCTTCGACATTTCTTAACTGTGGCAAAAAGCCATAGTCTGCACAGCGCCGCACGCAATCTGAATCTTCGGCAACCGACATTGAGTCAATCGATTCGTGCCTTGGAGGCACATGTCGGTACTCTGTTGATTGAACGCCGCGCCACTGGCATCCGCCTGACACCAGCCGGGAAAATTTTTCTAAATGAGATTACTGCCATCCTCACTGCTCTAGACCGAGCAATTGGAAGCGCGCGGCTAACGGCTCAAGTTGAGGGTTCCCTACGGCTTAGTATCGTCTCGGATTTCATACCGCACCAATTAGCAGAACTGCTGACAACGTTTCAGAGGCACGTGCCGGAAACATTTCTTCTCATCAATGACGGTTCTCCCACACGGCTGCTATCGATGCTCGACGCAGAGCTGTTGGATCTGGCGCTACTGCCAGCAACCGCCCTTCCTCTCACCGGCAGCAGCATCGTCCTTTGGGAATTTCCGCTTCATGTTGCCCTGCCAGCATCGCACCCGCTGTGCGCCGAACCGATGCTGAAGCTGCACCAACTGACCGAGGTTCCTATAATCCTTGGAAATGAACAGTCGAACGGGTCCGCCGATCAGATGCTGCTGTCCGCCTGCCATGCCGCTGGATTGGAGTTGGCGGTTGCGGCACGGGTTCACGAGGTGGAACTTAGATTTATGCTAGTCTGAGCAGGAGTCGGTATCGCCGCTCTGCCAGCTCCGCAGCTGGAACTCAATAGGGAAGGGATCGCCATCCGTCCTGTCTCCCCGATAATTACCTTGGCGATGGCGGCGGCATGGCCAGTTTCTGGCCTCACCGACGCAGCCCGGCAATTTCTCGATGTTGTCTGTCCCAGGTTAGTTCCTGAAATCGTCCACCCGGATGGAACCTTGCAGCAGAAGGATCATTAGTTCCCCTGGATCGAGCGTAATCACCGGTGCCTGGTCGAGCAGACCCTTGGCCGCCTTGTCGA
This sequence comes from Azospirillum sp. A29, assembly GCF_042604625.1. Taxonomy (NCBI): domain Bacteria; kingdom Pseudomonadati; phylum Pseudomonadota; class Alphaproteobacteria; order Rhodospirillales; family Azospirillaceae; genus Azospirillum; species Azospirillum sp. A29. Next base: position 828,481 of record NZ_CP170460.1, on the reverse strand, counting down.
GCGGACGGTCGATATTGTGACCGAGGATGCCGCCGATCAGGCTGCCGCCGGTCAGCGCCGCTACCCCGGTATCCACGGCTGTGCTGGCAGCAATTAGCAGCCCGGTCTGGAACCACGGGACCTCCACCGATCCGGCCAGCCCGGCCGCACCGGTGGCGTCCGAACCGATGGCGGCGACATGGACCGTGTCGTTGCGCGGCCACGGGCGGGTAATCACCGGCTTAGCCACAGCGATCCGCTTCTGCCCTTTGGTTGTGCTGGTTCCCACCTCCATCGTCATCATCGAGCCGGCCGGCACCGCCAGGCAGGCGAAGCCAGCGTCCCAGACATCCCGCGTCACTTGGGCGGTCAGTAGGCCGCCACGCTCCGTCACCACCCGGCTGATGGTCTGCAGCGGGATCGGCGTTCCCGCCGGCACGACACAGTCGCCGCTTGCCGACGCGAACTCTGATCCTGTCGAGGCACCGCCCACCGCTGCCTTGTCCGGCTCCTTGCGGCTCCAGCCCCCCACCCCGGCCTCCATCGCCTTCTTCCACAGCTCGTCCTCCTTCACCGGCCCCCGAACAGTCGGCTTCACCGCGGTCGGGGATGGTTTCGGAACCTCGACACGCGTGGCTGGCGGAGGAGGAGGTGCTAAGTCGGCGTAGCTCGGCAGCTTGCCGTCCGGCAGACGCTGGTCGAACAAAATCGGCTGCTTGCCCGTCCCGCCGTCGCCCTGGCCGCGACCGATCATGTAGGCGGTTATCCCGACCCCGAAGACCGCGCCGCTCACCAACAGGATGCGAACAAGATGCGGTCCGGATACCACCACCCGGCGGCGGGCCAATGGGTCGGCAAGTGGGGTGTTTTCCGGTGCGGTCATGGCTTGCTCCTGCGGATGTGGACCTCCTGGGCGCCGAGGCCCAGCAGCAGGTGATCGTGGATGCCGGCAACCCGGTATAGGTCGCGTTCATCCGGCCGTACTGCACCGGCATCCGGGTGCCGTCGGGAGCGATCCGCCAGAGAACCGGGGCGCCGAATGCGCCGAGCACGCCCGGAGTGAAGTTGATGATGGTCACCTCGCCGTCGTCGCACACCGGCGGCTGACCGTCCGCCGTTGACACCGGCCGCCACTCCGGCGTGTCACCGTCCAGCGCATAGCTGCAGCGGCGTTCCCGATAGGCCAGCTCGGTGGTGCGGTCGCGTCCTTCCGACGGTACGCCACTGGTCAGAGCCTGCGGCCCGTTCAGCGTGGCCAGCCAATCCTCCGGATAGCGCCAGCGCACCTCGACATGGTGGACCCGCCGGTGGGTCTCGACGTTGAGGTCGTATTTACGCTCGTTGGTGAAGAGCGAGATCTGCTGGTTCAGCCCGGCGCGTCGCGGCATGAAGGCAATGCATTCGGTGCGTTGCTTGCCCTTGCCGAAGCTGTAGGGTTGGTGCGGGATCCAAACCTGGGCGCCCGGCGCCACGATGTCGCGCACCACCTCGCCCGGCTTCAGGCAGACCAGCGTCTGGTTTCCCTCGGCCATGTAGACGAGATATTGCTGGTCGGGCTGGTACCAGTATTCGCAGCTCTTGCCCTTGAAGCAGGTCAGCATCGGCAGGTCGAGCGCGGCCTCATTCGCCTGCCCCACCCAGCTGCGGGTCTTCGCCCGTGACGGCCGCGCGCCGGGCTTCTCCTTCGGTTCCCGCTCCATCTGCGTCGGCGGGACGTGCAGATCGGCCATCGTGTAGATGCGAGGCGGATCGGGTGGCTCGGCAATCGGCACAAAGGGCGGCTCGGTGGCACAGGCCGCCAGCAGCGGCAGTGCGATCATGAAGGACCACGCGAACTCAAGAAGGAACGGTTGGAGTTACGCGTCACCCCGTCCGCCAAGGAGGTGATCCAGCAGGCCATGGCCGTCAGCGGATTGACGGCGGGCGACCTGGCCTATGAAGGCGCCCGCCGGGTGCTCGACGACCATCAACGCCTGTTGCTGGCAGGGGCCGACCGTGACGCCTTCCTGCAGGCCGTCGGAAATCCACCCGAAGCCAGCGACCGGCTGCTCGCCGCCCTGCACGGTCGCCAGCGGGGCTGACCCCATGGGCCTCGTCATCGAACCCCTCTCCCCACGTCACGACCGCAGGACCTTTGCCTGCGGGAAGGCCGATCTCGACCACTGGTTCCACCAGCGAGCCGACCGCGATGCGCACAAGGGGACGCGGGTGTTCGTCGCAGTTGACGACACGCTCGGCGTGGTCGGCGTCTACAGTCTGAACTTCATCACCTTGGCTCTGGAAAACCTGCCGCAGACGCAGGCGCACCTCCTGCCACGGCCCGGATCGGTACCGGCCGCGCTGATCGGGTCGCTGGCGCGGGATCTGCGCGTGCATGGCCGGGGCATTGGTGCCAGACTGCTGGTGGATGCGATCCACCGTGTTCTGGGAGCGGCCAAGACCCTTCCCTTGATCGCCGTCATCGCGGAGGTCAACGATGCGCACACCGCCGCCTTCTACCATTCCTTCGGCTTCCGGCTGTTCCCATGCAGCCCTGAACGCGCCTTTCTGCTCACCGCCCCGGTCATGACGGCTCTCAACGGACAGAAGCCATGATCTCTCCGCAGCCCGATCCCACTCCCGTTGGCCAAGCTGCGACATGCGCAAGTCTTTGCGCTATGCTCACCTGCGCACCTCTGCACCAGGACGCGCCGCGCCATCCGGATGCGCGCCAGGACTTCCACCATCGCATTGATCCAGAACGGTATTTTTCTGCCCCAACCAAACTACGACAGGCACCCTGGTCCGTGGACGGTTCGAACTGTCAGGACATGGGGAGGCCGCCGTGGCGAAGCCCAAGGGTAAAACAGCCTGCACGTTGCGCCTGGTCGCTGAGGCGGCCGGCGACACTCAGGCCCCCGGCGCAAAGCCCGACCCGCGTCTCGTCAATCTGGTCCGCCTGCTCGCCCGGCAGGCCGCCCGGGAATTCGCCCGCAGCATTGAGGAGGGCCAAGCCGACCAGCGGCCTCCCGCATAAGGAGGCCGTCCGATGAAGGCTGCTCTCTACGCACGCTACTCGTCCGACAACCAGCGCGACGCCTCCATCGAGGATCAGCTGCGCCTATGCCGGGCTTATGCCGAGCGGCAGGGCTGGCACATCGCCGACAGCTATTCCGACCGGGCCATCTCCGGCTCCTCGCTTTTGCGACCCGGCGTTCAGGACCTCATCGCCGACGGGCTGAAGCGGCGGTTCGACGTCGTCCTGACCGAATCCCTCGACCGCCTGTCGCGCGACCAGGAGGACATCGCCGGCTTCTACAAGCGCATGCGTTTCGCCGGCATCACCATCGTGACGCTATCGGAGGGTGAGGTCAGCGAGTTGCACATCGGCCTGAAGGGAACGATGGGTGCGATGTATCTGAAGGATCTCGCCGACAAGACACGCCGCGGCCTGCGCGGCCGGGTTGAAGAGGGCAAGTCGGGCGGCGGGCTGTGCTACGGCTATGATGTGGTCAAGCAAACCGCCAACGGCGAGGCAAACCGCGGCGACCGCCGCATCAACGCCAACGAGGCCGCGGTGGTGCGCCGCATCTTCAGTGCCTATCTCGACGGCGTGTCCTCGCGCCGGATCGCCTGGGAGCTGAATGACGAGGGCGTGCCCGGCCCACAGGGCAGCGCGTGGGGACCGTCGACGATTCATGGCAACCCGAAACGCGGCACCGGCATCCTGAACAACGAGCTGTACATCGGCCGGCTGGTGTGGAATCGGCTGCGCTACGTGAAGGACCCGGATAGCGGCAAGCGGGTATCGCGGCTCAATCCCGAGAGCGAATGGGTCATCCAGGAGGTCCCTGATCTGCGCATCGTCGACCAGGACCTGTGGGACGCGGTCAAGGCCCGGCAGAAGGCCTTCGCCTTGACGCCGGTGGAGACCGAAGAGGTTGACGGAAGTATCCTGGCCGATCGCCGTCGACCGAAGCATCTGTTTGCCGGGCTGGTGAGGTGCGGCTGTTGCGGTGGCGGCTACAGCATGATTTCGAAGGATCTGCTCGGCTGCTCGGCGGCGCGCAATAAGGGCACCTGCGGGAACTGGCGGAACATCCGGCGGGACGCTTTGGAGGCGTCCGTACTGAACGGGCTGCGCGCCCACCTGATGGATCCAGCGCTGTTCAAGGAGTTCTGCGACGAGTTCACCCGAGAAATGAACCGGCTGCGGATTGAGCAGCGGACCGACCACGACGCCTGGCGCCGTGAACTGGCCAAGATCGAGAAGCAGATTAGAGGAATCATCGGCGCCATCAAGGACGGCATGTACATGCCGTCGATGAAAGCCGAGATGGCAACGCTGGAAGGGCGCAAGGCGGAACTCACCGGCATGTTGGCGAGCGCGACCGAGCCCCCTCCCCTTCTGCACCCGAACATGGCCGAAGTGTACAGGCAACGGATCGCGGCTCTGCACGAGCGCCTGCAATCGGAAGAAACCAAGGCTGAAGCCGCCAACATCCTCCGCGGTCTGGTCGACCAGATCACGCTGCAGCCGGGCAGCAACGGGCTGGCGATCGTGCTGCGCGGTGATCTGGCGGCGATGCTGAGCTTCGCCGCAAATACGAAGAAGCCCGGCCTCCGTGGGGAAGCCGGGCTTATCTGCGATCCAGGATCGCAAGCATCATTGGTTGCGGGGGCAGGATTTGAACCTGCGGCCTTCAGGTTATGAGCCTGACGAGCTACCGGGCTGCTCCACCCCGCGGATGTATCATTGTCGGGTCATGGAGTTGGTGAAGATGCAAGCGTGCGTGCTTTGAGTATCGAGCGTCTCTTGTGCCTGAGCGACCTGGCGGCGACCTACTCTCCCACGTCTTAAGACGCAGTACCATTGGCGCGGAGGCTTTTCACGGCCGAGTTCGGGATGGGATCGGGTGTTTGACACCTCGCCATGACCACCAGGTCACCGAGGCACAAGACCGACGCATCGTTACCGAAAGCGCGTATGCTTGTTCGTGCAAGTGAGGATGAGGATGTATCGAACGGCGATGCGCTGGTCAAGCTGCTGTTTTCGAGCAGGCTTGCTGCTGCGCATGGCGCGGTTAGTGGTGTCGAGATCAAGCCGATCGAGCGATTAGTAAGGCTTAGCTTCAGGCATTGCTGCCCGTCCACATGCCTCCTATCGACGTGATGGTCTGTCACGGCTCTCAAGGGAGTTCTGGTTTAGAGGTGGGTTTCCCGCTTAGATGCTTTCAGCGGTTATCCCGTCCATACTTAGCTACCCGGCCATGCCACTGGCGTGACAACCGGTGCACCAGAGGTATGTCCATCCCGGTCCTCTCGTACTAGGGACAGATCCTCGCAAAACTCCGACACCCACGGCAGATAGGGACCGAACTGTCTCACGACGTTCTAAACCCAGCTCACGTACCACTTTAATCGGCGAACAGCCGAACCCTTGGGACCTGCTCCAGCCCCAGGATGTGATGAGCCGACATCGAGGTGCCAAACGACTCCGTCGATATGGACTCTTGGGAGTCATCAGCCTGTTATCCCCGGCGTACCTTTTATCCGTTGAGCGATGGCCCGTCCACGTGGAGCCACCGGATCACTATGGCCGACTTTCGTCTCTGCTCGACTTGTCAGTCTTGCAGTCAGGCGGGCTTATGCCATTGCACTCGTCGAGCGATTTCCGACCGCTCTGAGCCCACCATCGCGCGCCTCCGTTACACTTTGGGAGGCGACCGCCCCAGTCAAACTACCCGCCATGCAGGGTCCCGGACCCGGATAACGGGCCACGGTTAGATGCCAGAGACTTCAAGGGTGGTATTTCAAGGTTGGCTCCACACGAGCTGGCGCCCATGTTTCCAAGCCTCCCACCTATCCTACACATGAAGTCCCTAGCACCACTGCAAAGCTGTAGTAAAGGTGCACGGGGTCTTTCCGTCTGACCGCGGGAACTCCGCATCTTCACGGAGAGTTCAATTTCGCTGAGTTGGTGTTGGAGACAGCGGGGAAGTCGTTACGCCATTCGTGCAGGT